>CACFJP010000001.1 GCA_902566635.1 uncultured Bacteroidota bacterium
TTTAATAGAGCAAATAAATGTTAAAAAAAGCACCCATTAGGGTGCTTTTTTTGTTTATAAGTCAATAAATAAAATCACAGTTTTTGCCTTATATTTGCAGCCAACAAAACAAGTTTTAGGGAACATATTTCAATATTCTATGGCTCAAGTAAAAGGTAAAGTCGCCCAAATCATTGGTCCTGTTGTTGATGTATCATTTGATACCTCGGTAGCTCCACTTCCCAACATTTATGATTCACTCGAAATTAGTAAAAATGATGGTAGCCAGCTCGTGTTGGAAGTGCAGTCGCACATTGGTGAAGACCAAGTCCGTACCATTTCCATGGACTCAACAGATGGGTTGCAGCGTGGTGCAGATGTTGTTGCGACAGGAAACCCAATCCAAATGCCAATTGGTGAGGCAGTTAACGGAAGACTGTTCAACGTCATTGGCGATGCAATTGATGGCATTGGAAACCTTCCTAAAGCAAAAAAAGATGGATTGCCAATTCACCGAAATGCACCCGATTTTGATCAATTATCTACTTCAACAGAAGTTCTTTTTACAGGGATTAAAGTCATTGACTTAATTGAGCCCTATGCCAAAGGTGGAAAAATTGGATTATTTGGTGGTGCAGGAGTTGGAAAAACAGTATTGATTCAAGAGCTTATCAACAACATCGCCAAAGGACACGGAGGATTGTCTGTATTTGCTGGTGTTGGAGAACGTACGCGCGAAGGAAATGACCTTCTTCGTGAAATGCTCGAATCTGGTATCATCAAATATGGAGATGAGTTTATGGAATCCATGAAAAAAGGTGGATGGGACTTGAGTAAAATCGATCAAGAAGCACTCAAAGAATCAAAAGCAACATTTGTCTTTGGTCAAATGAATGAACCCCCAGGAGCACGTGCTCGTGTGGCTCTTTCGGGACTTACTGTTGCGGAATATTTCCGTGATGGCGCAGGTGATGGTCAGGGAAAAGACGTTCTTTTCTTCGTTGACAACATCTTCCGATTTACCCAAGCAGGTTCTGAGGTGTCTGCACTTCTAGGTCGTATGCCATCTGCAGTAGGATATCAACCAACCCTAGCAACTGAAATGGGTGCGATGCAAGAACGAATTACCTCAACCAAAAAAGGCTCGATCACGTCAGTGCAAGCAGTATATGTACCTGCCGATGACTTGACAGACCCTGCACCAGCAACAACCTTTGCTCACTTGGATGCCACGACTGTATTATCTCGTAAAATTGCAGAGCTTGGGATTTACCCAGCAGTTGATCCACTAGATTCAACCTCGAGAATCTTAACGCCTGAAATACTTGGGGATGAGCATTACAATTGTGCACAGAGAGTAAAAGAACTGCTTCAGCGATACAAAGAGTTGCAAGACATCATTGCAATTCTAGGGATGGAAGAACTATCGGAGGACGACAAACTTGCGGTTGCAAGAGCACGTCGAGTGCAGCGATTCCTTTCACAGCCGTTCCATGTTGCAGAACAATTTACTGGTATTCCTGGAGTATTGGTCGATATCAAAGACACCATCAAAGGATTTAATATGATTATGGATGGTGAGCTCGATCAACTGCCAGAGGCTGCCTTTAACCTCAAAGGTACCATTGAAGAAGCCATTGAAGCTGGTGAGAAAATGCTCGCAGAAGCCAAAGAATCTTAATCATTATGATTTTAGAAGTTGTTAGTCCTGAGGCTACACTGTTCAGCGGAGAAGTAAACTCTGTTGCTGTTCCTGGCGCAAATGGTGTGTTTCAAGTCCTTGATAATCATGCACCGATTGTTTCAATTCTAAACCCAGGAACTGTAAAAATAGGAGGTAAAATTTCTCTTCCAGAAGAGACAGCCCACAATTTCAAACAGCAAGGCGAGGAAACATTTTTGGAGTTACCAAACGGCGGAACTGTCGAAATGCAACAAAACAAAATTGTGCTATTGGCAGATTAGTCCCTTTTCTTCATAATCGGACCCTATCTTTTAAAGATGAAATTAAATGACATGAAAGAGGTTAACATTCATTGCATACGGCAAATTCATATTCATATCTTGGTTTATGTTTTTTTCCTTTTTTTGGTATTACAATCCCATCTGACTGCACAAGAGACAGTTCTTGATGAAGTTATTGTCTCATCGCCTCGAATTGAACTCTCATTAAATCAACAATCCCGGTCGGTCGTAACCATCACTGCCGAAGAGATCGCTGAGAGTGGAGCAACAACTTTGATCGATGTATTAAACAATATTCCTGGGGTCGAGCTTCGAAGTCGAGGAGCGCAAGATGTGCAATCGGACATTTATATTCGTGGAGGTGGATTTGATCAGGTTCTTCTGTTGATCGATGGAATAAAGGTAGATAACCCACAAACAGGACATCACACACTCAATTCGATTGTCCCAATTGAAATCATCGAACGAATCGAAATTCTAAAAGGAGCAGCAGGTCGTATATATGGTCAAAATGCTTTCTCAGGCGCCATAAATATCGTGACAAAAAAATCGCTAGCCGAAGGCCTAAAAGTCATGCTTGGGGGTGGCTCTTTTGACTATCAAAAGGCAGCTGTATTTGCAGCAAACCAACGTGAGTTTTCAAGTCACAGTCTATTGATCGAATCAATATCATCGGATGGCTATCGCTACAACACCGATTATAACAATCAAAACTTTTTTTGGAAATCGAGCTGGGAGACTAGTCAACAAACATTAGACCTTATTGCTAGCTTTAATAATCGACATTTTGGAGCAAATGGGTTTTATGCAAGTCCTGAAAATACAGACCAATATGAAGCGACACAAAGCAGCTTGTTGGGGGTTTCAACTTCATTTCAGCCCAATGATAAGTTGAGGGTTCAGCCGAAATTATATTGGAAACGTGGGCAAGACGAATATATATTCATAAGAAATAACCCCAGCATTTATAGAAACCTACACATCACCAATAAGGTAGGAGGTGAAGTAAACACGACTTGGACGCACAAAGCAGGCACCACTGGAGTTGGCTTTGAGCTTGCAAGGGTCAGTATACAAAGCAATAACCTAGGCAATCACTTTCGTACGCTTATTCATGGGTATCTAGAACATCGGTATGCAAAGAAAAGTTGGGATATTACCCCAGGACTTTCTGTAAGCCACTACACAGATCAGGACACATTCTACTATCCTGGAATCGATATTGGCTATCAAATCGCAGATCATGCAAGATTGTATTTCAATTCTGGATACACCTATCGCATTCCAACATATACCGATTTGTATTACAACGACCCAAGCACAGAGGGTAACGAATCATTACTCCCTGAAAAATCACTTTCGACAGAGCTCGGTTATCGCTTGCGAAAAAACAATTGGAAATTGTCCTTGTCTATTTTTCAACGGGATGCGAAGAACTATATCGATTATGTTGTACAGCAAGAGAATGAGAAATGGAAGGCAACTAATATCGATGCGATAAAGACAAAAGGTGGGGAGTTTGACTTTATGACAATGATTGGCAGCCACAAGCTGTCATTCGGTTATGCCTTTTTGGATGATGATGTGAATAGGGTGAGTGCGATCCTTTCTCGTTACACCATCAATTCAAGAAAACACCATATTTCTTCTCGTTGGGGTGTGCAATGGAGTCAATCAATCAACACATCTGTTTCCTATGGTTATGCCGAGCAAGCTTCAGGGTATAACTATGATGTTGTGGATGCTCATATTTGCTATAAAAAGAATCGAATGATGTTTTCTTTGCAGGCAAATAACATCTTGAACACTGCTTATACAGAGCAAAACAATGTACCCATGCCCAAAGGACATATTTTACTTTCACTACATTATCAGCTGTATTAGTTGGACGTAAGTTTTCGTAAAGCACCAAAAATCAAATCATTTTCCCAACCACGATATTGAAGATACTGAACCCATTTCTTTTTTCTTTTTTCAGTTGATTCTTTCTTTTTTTTAAGTTCCTCCCAGCGTTTTTGGGCGAGCATATCAAAGGTATGTTGATAGTCCTTTTCAGAAATTTGCTTGAGTCCCTTATCAATATTATAATTTGTAATCTTTCGGAGTTTTAGTTCGTTTACAATTCTTTTTTTCCCCCATTTTTTGATTGAAAATTTGCCTCGCACATAAAGCACAGCAAAACGCGTTTCGTTGAGATAATCGTGTTGAATCAAGTGAGAGATCACAGCATCTGAGGTGTCTCCATAAGCACCGAGTTGTTGTAACTTATTTTTGACTTCCTTATGACATCTTTCTTGGTAGGCACAATATCTTTTTAGTCGAGTTTTTAGCTCCTCTATGGAATAATTCTTTCGCATGGCCTAAAATAAAAAAAGCGACCCAAAACATTGAGTCGCTTTTAATTAAATATGAATTACTTTACCATTATTATCAAAAAAACGGTAGTGTAGATAGGTGTAAGCATCGCGTGGGATTACTTTTATCCACTTTTTATACTTGAGATACCAATGAAAACGAACAGATTTCACTCCATGCATCAAATAAGCAGCAACAAAAGGATGCGCGTGTAAGCGTATTTTCTTGCTACTGTGCTTTGGATGATTTACAATTTTCTCCAAGTCTGCCTCAATTCGATCGAGCAGAACAATAGGAGCTTCCACTTCACCATCCTTATTAGGGTTGGGTTCCATGGTTTTGATCTCCATTTCTGGTCTCACACGCTGACGAGTCATTTGAATAAGACCAATTTTACTCGGTGGAAGAATTTTGTGTTTAGCTCTGTCAGAGTTCATTTCCTCTCGGAAGTGATCAAAGAGTTTTCTCCGATTTTCAGAACGAATCATATCGATAAAATCAATAACAATAATACCACCCATATCGCGTAAACGTAATTGCCTTGCAATTTCGGTTGCGGCAATTAGGTTCACTTCGAGTGCAGTATCTTCTTGATTTTTAGCCTTATTTGAGCGATTCCCGCTATTGACATCAATGACGTGGAGTGCTTCAGTATGCTCGATAATTAGATAAGCACCACGACTCATTGAAACTGTGCGACCAAATGAAGATTTGATTTGTCGCTCAACTCCAAAACGCTCAAAAATGGGAGTTTCGGATTTGAATAGCTTTACAATTGACTTTTTTTCAGGAGCGATTTGATCCAAATAATCTTTCACTTCTCCAACCATCTTTTTGTCATCGACTTGGATTCCTGTGAAGCTGTCATCAAAAATATCTCGCAATATGCTCGAAGCACGATTGAGTTCACTCAACACTCTTGAAGGGTAGTCAACCTTTCTTATTGATTTGCAAAGGTCTAGCCAACGTTTGTGAAGTTGTTGCATATCTCGATCGAGTTCTGCCACTTTTTTTTCTTGAGCGACTGTACGAACGATCACACCAAACCCTTTAGGTTTGATACTGAGCACCAATTTTTTTAGGCGTGTTTTTTCATCTCTTGTTGGTATTTTTTGAGAGATAGAAACACGATCTGAAAATGGAATCAACACCAAATATCGACCAGCCAAGGACAACTCAGAACTAATTCTTGGCCCTTTGGTTGAAATAGGTTCTTTGATGATTTGAACCAACACAGATTGGTTAGATTGAATAGCGTCTGCAATTGCCCCGTCTTTGTGAATTTCGGGTTCTAAAGCAAACTTTTTTAGAGAAAAATCTTTCACTTTACCTGTGCTTACACCTTTGATGAATTTAAGAAAACTGCGCACTCTGGGTCCTAGATCATGATAATGCAAAAACGCATCTTTTTCATAACCTACATTGACAAATGCAGCATTCAATCCTGGAAGTATTTTTTTAATCTTAGCAAGAAAAACATCACCAACGTGAAATTTATTCGTACCAACTTCCTTTTGATATTCGATCAATTTCCCGTCCTTAAGCAAGGCAAAATCTACAGATGAGGATTTTGAACGAATGATTAGTTCTTTACTCATAATGATGATTTAGTTCCTTCGAATTATAAAATCCGAGGGAGGGATTAAACAAAGTTTTGCACAGGATTTGTGTGCGTCGGGGAAATGATTTTTGGCAGTCAAAGGCAAAAAATCATCTCATGTCAAAGATCGTGTTGGGCAATGCGGCACTGTAACTTACGCTTTCTTTTTATGTCTGTTTGCGCGACTTCTTTTTTTGCGCTTGTGCGTGGCTACCTTGTGCCTTTTTCTTTTTTTACCACTTGGCATAGTGTGTGTTTAAAAATTAATTAACTATGGTACTTCTACCTTTTCCTTAATTCGATCAACAAAAATTTTGGCAGGCTTAAAAGCTGGGATATTTTGTGCTGGGATCGAAATGGTAACATTTTTTGATATATTTCTACCTTTTTTTTCAGCACGTGTCTTTATTATAAAACTCCCAAAACCTCGCAGATAAACATTTTCTCCTGTTTCTAGAGAATTTTTAACTTCTTTCATAAATTGCTCTATAATTGCCTGCGTTTCAATTTTTTCGACGCCAAGACGATCCGAAATTTTGGTGACAATATCTGCTTTTGTCATATTTTTTTGTTTTGTTTTACTATAAGTTTTTGGTGAGCAAATATATAAATTATAATTAAGTAAATCTCTTGCTTATCAGGTTAAAAATTAAATATCTTGCGTACAATGTCAGCAAATGATCATTTTTCTATCAAAATTCAGCAATGGTATTCTGAAAATAAAAGGGATTTGCCTTGGAGACATGACAATGACCCTTACAGAGTTTGGCTTTCCGAAATTATCCTTCAACAAACACGTGTTGCCTATGGCGAGTCATATTATAATTTATTCACCACAAACTTTCCCAACGTTCATCAATTGGCTGCCGCTAGCGAAGATAAAGTATTAAAACTCTGGCAAGGATTGGGGTATTACAACAGGGCTCGTAACCTTCATAAGACTGCTATTTTAGTTGCCAATAACATGGGCGGAATTTTTCCAACAACTTATAAGGACTTGCTCGCTCTGCCTGGTGTTGGACCCTACACTGCTGCTGCAATTTCGTCAATTTGTTATCATGAACCACATGCTGTTGTTGACGGTAATGTATTTCGAGTGTTGTCTCGTTTTTTTGGAATAAAAACCCCTATTGATCAACATCAATCAAAAAAACAGTTTGAAACCCTTGCCAACGACTTGCTCGACCCTAATCAACCTGGTAACTACAATCAGGCAATTATGGAATTTGGGGCAATACAGTGTAAACCCAAATCCCCAAATTGTCATCAATGTATGTTGAATCAATCTTGTGTTGCACGACAAACAGACAAGGTGAGTGAATACCCTTACAAGGAAAAAAATATAAAGATTAAAAAGCGATATTTCAATTATATAGTTCCTTTGCTTCCCAACAACAAAACAGCAATCATTCAAAGAAAAGAAAAAGATATTTGGCAACATCTTTACCAATTTCCTTTGATAGAATCCAAGAGCCCATTAACTACAAAAAACATGAGTCTACAGCAACAATTGCCAGCATGGGCTTTGTCTGACGAACTCTATCTTTTCAACCCCAAACCTTGGGTTCATCAATTAACACATCAATATATTTATGCCAGTTTTTGGATTGCACCAACAAATGCAGTTCCGCATAAAAGCATCTCAATAGCAAAGCTGACCGATTATCCAGTTTCGAGACTGATTGAACGATTCTTGCACAAGTTTTTCGTTTAGCTTATTTTTGATAGAAACATAGTTATGAGCGGTACTTTAAATAAGGTAATGCTAATTGGTCATCTAGGTGATGAAGTCAAATTGCGATACTTTGACAATGGGGGTTGTATTGGTCGTTTTCCATTGGCGACAAATGAAAGTTATATAAATAAGCAAACAGGAGAGCAAGTGACCAATACCGAGTGGCACAACATTGTTTTGAGAAATAAAGCAGCTGAAACCTGCGAAAAGTATCTCAATAAAGGGGACAAGCTTTTTGTTGAAGGACGTATAAAAACACGTAAGTGGCAAGGAGATGACGGCAACCCACGATACAGTACCGAAATACATGTAGATGAATTTACGTTTTTAGGCAACCGCCCGAAAGACTCAATCCCACAAGAACAAAATCCTGCTGTAGAAGGCGACGACAATCTCCCATTCTAATCTGAACCCGACTTGTTGACAACACTTGTCTTTATTGCTGATGGAATCGACATAGATTTATTGCTTCGATTCACACTTCTTTTCCTTCTTCTAATCAGCTCTGGATTAACTTCGGGATCAGAAGTTGCTTTTTTTGCACTTTCACCAGCCACACTCAAAGCTGCCGTTAATCACTCACAAAGGACAAATAGATTAATGGCTAAACTTCGCAAGAATCCGCAGCGATTACTGGCAACTATTTTGATTCTTAATAATCTCATAAACATCTCTATCGTCATGCTTTTTGCTAGCATGAACCATGCACTATTTATGGGGATTCCATACCCATGGCTCACCTTGCTTGTTGAGGTTGGTTTTGTCGCTGCATTTATCTTGATTTTTGGTGACATTATACCCAAGGTATATGCCAATCGAAATGCCGAATCCTTTGCGCTATTGATGGCACTTCCTTTGTTTGTCATCGATAGATATTTGTTGTTTTTTCTCGCTGTTCCCCTGAGTAAATTCACATATTTTTTTCAAAAAAGATTGCAGAAACGTACTTCAGATTTCTCTGTAGATCAGCTGTCAAAAGCACTTGAAATGACAGAAGATTCTGCCACTTCGAATGAAGAACAAAAACTTTTGGAAGGAATCGTCAACTTTGGAAATTTTGAAGTCAAACAAGTTATGAGACCCCGAATTGATGTATTTGCACTCAATCAAGAGGAATCTTTTAAAGATGTTTTGGAGAAAGTTGTTGATAAAGGGTATTCAAGAGTCCCTGTATACAATGAACAGATCGATATGATTTCTGGGGTATTGTATATCAAAGACTTACTGCCTCATATTCACCTAGAAAATTTTGATTGGGTATCACTTCTTCGAGAGCCGTATTTTGTCCCTGAAAATAAAAAACTAGATGATTTGCTTGTAGAGTTTCAATCAAAACGAATTCATTTGGCGGTGGTTGTCGATGAATATGGCGGAACTTCAGGAGTTGTTTCTCTTGAGGACGTTATTGAAGAAATTGTTGGCGAGATCAGCGATGAGTTTGACGATGATGACCTTATGTTTTCAAAGATAGATGAGAATACTTTTGTCTTGGAGGGTAAAACTTACCTGAAGGATTTTTACAGAATACTTTCCATAAAAGATTTAAAGCCTTTCGAAGACATGAAAGGGGAGTCTGAAACCTTAGCCGGATTTGTTCTTGAATATCTTGGGTATTTCCCAAAAGCAAAAACTTCTTTTTCTTTTGCTAATTGTACTTTTGTAGTCGAAGCAACTGATCGAAAACGAATCAAACAACTCAAGGTTATAAACCATAATTAAGAGCATTTCTGTGAAAAAACTCATTGTTTTACTTTTTATTGTTGCTTGTAATACGCCTATGCCCAAACCAAGTGGGATGTTAGCATTGAATTATCCCAAACCAAACTACCAAGCCATTGTTACAGATTGCCCATTTGATTTTGATATCAACTCTTTATCATCAATTGACCTGAAGTCCAATTGCTTTTTTTCCTTGTCTTATCCATTAATGAAAGCAAAAGTTTATATGAGCTATTTTGACCTTCATCAGCACAACATTGATGACTTGAATAGTGATTTTAATAATCGCCTAATCGATCATACGAGACAGCAAGCACGGATTCAAGAAAGCAGCTATCAAAGTATAGATCAGCAGAAATATGGGCGATTTTTTCAAATCACTGCAAATGCACCATCTAACCTACATTATATGGTGACTGATCAAAAAAATCATTTTATTTCTGGCTTATTGTTTTTTTCTGCACCCCCCAATTATGACTCCTTATATCCTGCAGTACAGTATATCAAAAATGATTTGCGACATTTGACAGAGAGCTTGACTTGGCGCTAAGTCTTATTTTTTGCGCAAGTTTCTTTTTTGCAGGTTCCCTTAGCGCAGCAGCCTGATTTTTTATTAGATGCAGATGACATGTTTGATACTGTGTATGCATCGCCAGTATTGAGCACTGTAAGTGCCAAGTCTTCGGTTTTCAAAAGGGAGGAATTATAGAGCACAGTAGCAATTGAGGTTTCGAAATCAACAGATGCCTTTTGTACTCCTTCCATCTTGCTCAAATTGTTTTCAATTGCTTTGGCACAACCCATTTTACACATCATTCCAGAAATTGAAAATGAGGCCTCAAATAAATTATTATTTATTACATTCTCTGCAATGTTAGTCGATGCAGCTACAACTTTGACTTGTGGTTTTGGTTGTTGGTTACACCCAATAATAAAAAGAAAACTAATCAGAAAGAATAGTAATGATTTCATGCTAATGATTTATTGGATAAATGTACTAATAAATCTTAAAACATTTCCCACCTTTGCTCAGTGAAGCTATGAAGATTCAGTCTCTAAAATGGATGTACCTCGCCACCCTTTCGTTGGTTTGGGGCAGCTCGTATATTCTCATCAAGTGGGGGTTGGTTGCACTAAGTCCACTTCAATTAGGAAGCCTTCGCCTATTGATTACCACAGTTGCTTTACTTTTAGTAGGTTATTCGTCGTTGCAATCACTTTCGAAATATCATTGGAAATGGCTTGCCATAACTGGCTATGTAGGCACTTTTTTTCCAGCCTTTCTATTTGCCTTTGCTCAACAATATGTCGATTCCGCCATTGCTGCGATTCTAAATTCCTTAACCCCATTACTTACGCTTCTTTTTGGGTTGTTGTTTTTTCAAGTTAAAATCCAAAGAAACCAATTTTTTGGCGTTTGGATTGGACTTTTAGGTTCCGTTGGTCTCGTTTGGGGAGGGATTCATACGGCTTCAAATATCAATCCATTGCATACCATTTTGATTTTTGCTGCCTCATGCTGTTATGCAATCAATATTCATTTTATCAAAACTCACTTGGCTCAAGTTGGAGTTATGGCAATCACATTGGGAAACTTTGTATTTATGGCACCTGCGGCATTGGTTGTACTAATACTTTCTAACTTTTTTACTGCACAAACCTTTTCGCATCCTGAGGTTTATCCTGCCATTGGCTACATTACAATCCTCGCATTGGTGGGCAGTGCCTTTGCCAAATACCTATTTAATAAATTTGTAAAAATCGCATCAGCAGTGTTTGCATCTTCAGTCACCTATACCCTGCCAATTGTTGCCTTATTTTGGGGGGTTTATGATGGTGAGGTTATCACACAATTTCAATTGATGTCAGCTGCTGTAATTCTTGTAGGGGTTTATTTATCTCACAAAAAAAAAGCGGCCTAAGCCGCTTATCTTTTTTGGGATATAATTTTATTCAGCACTAACTGTTTCTCCATTGACCTTAACATTTGTGAGAGTGGCATCGACTGCCTGTGGACCTAGAGGAACTGTTGTAGTCGTAGGAATCAGCAAGCTTCCAAAACTCTTGTAATTCCCATAGGTTGTATCTTGTGTTTGGGTTTGACCCATCATTTCAGTAACAGTTGTTTGTTTGAGTTTCAGGGCTGATTCAACTGCATAGTAGGTTGTTGTCTTCGTGCTTTGTCCTTTCAATTCGACTGCATAAGCTTTCTGACCATCAACTTCTTCAATTCCTGTTAGAGTCACATTCTCATTTTCCATCATCTTGAGTTCAGGAATAATTCCAATAACAGCTTGCATATCTGCTGCCATTTCTGGAGGAAGATCCATGCTATTTCCCATTTGTTCAACTTTTGCTCCGCCAGCGTTTACAGTTACAGTTGCTAATACATTTCCACCCATTTTGATGATTTGCTTTTGCTCATCAGCAGAATTTGTTGAGATGGCTTCTAGGGCATTGCCCATAAAGTTTGCACTGTAACTTAGCTCTAGTGAGTTGATGGAATTGATTGTGTCAAATCCACCTATTGCATTGATATAATTGGTAATGACTCCAGTTGCGGTAATATCATTTTCGACTTTTTCAACTACTTTTTCCTCAACTTCTTCTGGATATAAAATAGCAAGAAAATAGTTTTCGTCAAGGTATTGTAGTGCAACGTTTTGTAGATCCTCGGTTGTTAAGGCATCTACAACATCAAGATAGTTATACAGACGATAAGGATCTCTATTGTATCGATCTGTATTGCTTAAATAACTTAGCCAGTAGCTGTTTTCTTCAATATTTTCTTTATAATCTACCCTTCTAGATTCTTTGACTTTTTCCAAATCATCATCAGAAATACCATTCTTTTTGATATCCTCAATGAGTTCAAGTGAAAAGTTGATCAAATCTTTTGCTTTTTCAGGACCACATGGAAATACAATGGAAAACGAAAGCTGAGGGTAGGGGATTTCACTAAAGCTTGATCTCGCACCAACGCCATAAACACCGCCCTCGTCTTCTCTAAGTTTTTCTATCAACTTGTTCGTAACAACATCAGATAATGCACTTGACGCTAAGCTTATTTCCCTGTCATAAGCGACTTCTTCAATCCAATCGATATTGACAAAACTTTTTGGATCTGTTCCTTTTTCAACTATAAATTCATTGAAAACATCTTTCTGCCTAAATTCAGGCACGACAATTTCATCTTCATCATCAGTTGCAGGGAGCGACCCAAGATAGGTTTCAACTAATTTTTCAAGAATATCAGTATCAAAATTACCCACAAAATAATATAAAAAATCGTTGGCATCGGCAAAGCGATCGACATGAAAATCATAGGTTTTGTCATAATTGATTGCGTCAAAATCTTCATCTCCGGGGAAACCTAAATAGCGATCATTCTCAATATTTTTTTCTTCATCAACAGCAATCTGAAAATAATATTCAGGATTGGAGAGTATTCCTTTATAAAAACCTTTAACATTGTTTATAAATGCATTGAAGAAATCGGCATTTTTGTTCAAAGCAGTGTGATGAAGGTAAATCATTTGTAAAAGTGAGCCGATGTCTTTTGGCGTACTGTTTCCACTCAAAGTTTCTGAATACTGACCCACTGATGAGCTAACTGATGCTGTATTTCCACTCATTAACTTTTCAAGGTCTGATACCGAAAGACCGCCAAAACCCGCTTGCGCATTGGCGTTGAGTTGTAAAGCAATCTCTATAGGCTTGAGATCTTCATTACTTAATAGGCTTGATCCACCTTTGCTGTAGGCACTAAACAATATTTGATCATTTTTAAAATCGGTTTGTTTGTAGGTCACTTTTACACCATTATTCAATACTAATCTAGTGACATCAAGTTTTTCGTCATAGTCTTTTGAAACAATTGACCCAGCTTCAGGGATAACTTCAATAAGATCATTTCGAAGTTCACTTTCTTGGTAGGCAGTAACTTGGGCATTTTCAACCTCTTTCATGATTTCTAAAACAGATTCATCATCGAAGATATCTTCCCCTTCTTCTTCTTTTTGCTGAACAACCACCACCATATTTTCTGGATGTACGTAATCATTAATTCTAGAGCTCACTTCTTCTAATTTGATTTCATCTAAAAGATTCTTGGCAGTTTGATATTCCCATTCAATTCCGGGAATGGGTTCGCTTTGGAGAAAATGACGGATGTATTGACTGACCAATCGACCACTATTTTGCTTTCCTTTTTCCTTCACTTGATTTTCTAAAGAAGTCAAAATATTTTGCTTTGCCCTATCGAGTTCAGACTGCAAAAAACCATGCTCCGATACTCGTTTATTCTCAGTTAAAATCGCTTTGATAGTGGTCGGAAGGCTTTCTTTATTTGTTGAGGTGGCGTTGGAGCTATACATCTTTTTTGTTCTTGCAAATCCATCTCCATAAGAAGAATAAGCATTCAAAAAAGGAGGCTTGCTGCTCGTAGCAAGCTCGTCGAGTCGAGCATTGATCATACTGGAAAACAAGCGATCAATCAAATAGGATTTATAATCCCCAACAGTTGTCATTGGAGTGGTATCTTCCAAGTCCTTGTACATGATTTGAACAGTATTCACAAAAGCTTCTTCGTCACTTACAGATGATATTTTTGTATCGGAATGGTTGGGTAGTGAATAAACCACTCGTTCTCTTGGATTCGAAGGCTTAGGCACATCCTCAAAATATTTGGTAACCAAATCTTTCATTTTACCTACCTCTATATCACCAACAACAATTAGCGCCATTAAATCTGGTCGATACCAATCTTTGTAAAAACGTCGAAGGCTTTCATATGAAAATGTTTCAATACTCTCTTTTGTACCAATGGGTAGTCTTTCAGCATACTTAGATCCATACATCATCTCTGGGAGATATTTTTTAATCATTCTCCATTGTGCTCCCAAAGTAGTTCGATACTCTTCAGCGACTACGCCTCGTTCAGCGTCAATATCTTCTGGATATAGTGTCATATCGAAAATCATTTCTTTAAGGATTTGGAATCCTTTATCTATGTCCTCAAAATTTTCGGATGGAATGGGTAAAATATAGACTGTTTCGTCAAAGCTAGTGTAAGCATTCAAGTCAGCTCCGAACTCAACTCCGATAGACTGTAGGTAAGAAATAATATCATTTTTTTCAAAACTTTTGGTGCCATTGAATGCCATATGTTCTAGAAAATGCGCCAGCCCAAGTTGATCATCATCTTCCATAACCGAGCCTGTGTTTACGACCATTCTAAGCTCTACAATATCATCTGGTTTTTGATTGTTTTGGAGATAGTACGTTAGTCCATTTTCTAACTGACCAATTTCAACCTCAGAAGATACAGGAATTGATTGATTGAGATTTTGTGCTTGAATCACTACCCAAAAGAGTGAAACAATCAGAGATAAAAATGTGTTTTTGTTCATCGCTTTATTTTTTATGGCAATTTAACAAAACAAATCATAATAACATATATTTTGAGAAGATATAGATAAAAAACTATATTTGCAACCGCTAAAAAGCAAAAATAAAATAGAAATGTACGCAATCGTAGATATAGCTGGGCAGCAATTTAAAGTTGTAAAAGACCAAAAAGTATACGTACATCGTTTAGACGCTAAAACTGGTACAAAAGTTTCTTTTGATCAAGTTTTGTTGTTGTACGACGGCGGAAAAGTTACTGTAGGCGCCCCTGCTATCGCCAATGCTTCTGTAGAGGCAAAAGTGGTCAAACACCTAA
The DNA here is from genome assembly GCA_902566635.1 of uncultured Bacteroidota bacterium. Lineage (GTDB taxonomy): Bacteria > Bacteroidota > Bacteroidia > Flavobacteriales > Flavobacteriaceae > UBA724. Next base: position 15,079 of record CACFJP010000001.1, read on the forward strand.
AAGATGACAAGGTCATCGTGTTTAAGAAAAAGCGGCGTAAGGGATATCGTGTCAAAAATGGACATCGACAGTCACTTACCGAAATCGTTATCGAATCCATTGTTACTTCTGTCAAGAAAAAAGCAGCACCTGCTGCCAAAGCTGAAAAAGAAGCTGTAAAGGCCAAGCCTGCAGCAAAAAAAGAAACTGCTAAAGCAGTTTCTAAAAAAGCGGCTGCAAAACCAAAAGCTGACTTGAGTACTAAGACAGTTGCTGAGCTCAAAGCAATGGCAAAAGAAGCTGGGATTTCTGGATATACGAGTTTGAAAAAAGCAGAACTAATTGCGGCATTATCCGCTAAATAAAATATACCATGGCACACAAAAAAGGAGTCGGTAGCTCGAAAAACGGAAGAGAATCAGAATCGAAACGCTTGGGCGTAAAGATTTTTGGTGGTCAGCCCGCCATCGCAGGTAACATTATTGTACGTCAACGTGGTACAAAACACCATCCTGGCGAAAACGTATACTTAGGTAAAGACCATACGCTGCATGCCAAAGTGGATGGAATAGTGAAGTTTACCAAAAAGAAAGATAATCGATCTTATGTATCTGTTGAACCTAATGCTTAAGACCTAAATTATAACTTATTTTAAAACTCCTTTGAAAAGGGTTTTTGTTTAAAGTATTGATAATAAAAAAACCGAGACAAGTCCTCGGTTTTGTGTTTTCCAATCATAAAAGCTGATTAGTATCGATAATACTCTGGCTTGTATGGTCCTTCAACTTTAACGCCAATATACCTGGCTTGTTCTTTTTCAAGTTCTTCAAGTTCTACACCCAATTTTTCTAGGTGCAAACGAGCGACTTGCTCATCTAAGTGCTTGGGTAACATGTAGACTTTGTTTTCGTAGCGATCGCTGTGTTTCCACAACTCAATCTGCGCTAATACTTGGTTGGTGAATGAATTACTCATCACAAAACTTGGGTGACCAGTAGCACAGCCCAAGTTGACAAGGCGACCTTCAGCCAAGACAATAATATCATTTCCATCAACATTGTACAAATCAACTTGTGGTTTGATTTCGTCTTTGGTATGACCATAATTATCATTTAACCAAGCCATGTCGATTTCGTTGTCAAAGTGCCCAATGTTACAAACAATTGCTTTGTCTTTCATGGCACGGAAGTGGCGCTCAGTCACAATGTTTTTGTTTCCAGTAGCAGTTACAATGATGTCTGCATTTGCGATTATTGTTTCAAGTTTTTTCACTTCATATCCATCCATGGAAGCCTGAAGTGCACAAATTGGGTCAATTTCAGTAACAGTTACAATGGCACCTGCACCTTGAAAAGAGGCAACAGTTCCTTTTCCTACATCACCATAGCCAGCGACAACAACACGCTTTCCTGCAAGCATAATGTCAGTTGAACGACGTACAGCATCAACAGCACTCTCTTTACAGCCATATTTGTTGTCAAATTTAGACTTGGTAACAGAGTCATTAACATTGATTGCTGGAAGCGTTAGCGTTCCGTCTTTCATGCGCTCATACAAGCGATGAACCCCTGTTGTTGTTTCTTCCGAAAGCCCTTTGATACCTGAAACGAGCTCAGGATATCTGTCCAAGACCATATTGGTTAAATCACCACCATCATCGAGAATCATATTTAATGGTTTTTGATCTTCCCCAAAAAATAGGGTTTGCTCAATACACCAATCAAACTCTTCTTCATTCATCCCTTTCCACGCATAAACAGGGATGCCAGCAGCTGCAATGGCAGCAGCGGCATGATCTTGAGTGGAGAAAATGTTACATGAACTCCATGTCACGTCTGCTCCCAAGTCCACGAGAGTTTCGATAAGTACAGCTGTTTGAATGGTCATGTGAAGGCAACCAGCAATTCGGGCACCTTTCAAGGGTTTTTCTTCTTTGTATTGCTCGCGCAGCGCCATCAGTCCTGGCATCTCTGCTTCTGCAAGTTGAATTTCTTTACGCCCCCAGTCTGTAAGGGTGATGTCTTTGACTTTAAACGGTAGTGTCTTTGTTGCCATAGTTGTATATTTGCTTTCTACAATTTTTGCCAAAATTACAAATACCAATGCCCATATACAAACAGTGTCAACTAAATTCTTTTTCAAAATTATTTGTGTGGCATATTACAGAGTGTGAGGAGGAGTTAATCAAATATTTATCACTTGGTTTAAATTGTACCAATCGCCTTGAAGCGATAACACATACAAATCATCGCAAGGGGTTTTTGGCAGTTCGATCTTTACTCAACTTTGCAAACATTTCACCCGACAATCTCCACTACACTGACAATGGCAAGCCATATCTATTAAACGGACCCCATATATCTTTTAGCCATACAAATGATTTTGCTGCTATTGCTGTTAGCAAATCGCCAATAGGAGTGGATGTAGAGCGTCATAGAACGAAAGTGAAGCGTGTAGCACTAAAATTTGTTAACCCCGAGGACCAAGCACCACTAGACAACATTGCTTCATTAACAGATCTGTGGTGTGTCAAAGAGTCGATGTACAAAGCCATTTCAATTCCTGGCATTCGGATGAGTAAGGATATATCTGTCGATTTGAGAATACCAGATCAAGGTGTTGCGAAATATAAAAATGATACCTACGACATTTTTCATTACGTTTGGAATGACCATAGTTGTGCAGTAACTGTAAAAAATCAAGTATGAATATCTCTGTCGAAATCACATTTACACCCCTTCATAATCAATATCGTGAGCGCATCAAAAATTTTATTATTGACTTGCGAACTGGTGGGTTTACGATCTCAGAAACTCCTCTGAGCACCCAATTGTATGGTTCATATGATGCCCTAATGCCATTTTTGATTCAAACAATAAAAACTGCCCTTGAGGAAGAAGAAAAGGGAATCATGCACCTAAAAGTATTCAATTCAGATCGCAGTGATTATGTCTCAGATTTTTGAATTTCTTTTTGCGCAATACGCCTCTTATGAAACCTTAGATATTGTTTTAGAAGCAACAGCTGTTGTGTTTGGCTTGCTCAGTGTTTGGCTTGCCAAAAAAAATCATATTGGTGTATTTCCGACTGGGATGATTTCGACCTCAATCTATGTTTATCTATTACTCAAATGGGGTTTGGTTGGAGACATGCTCATCAACACCTACTATTTTATCATGTCGGTCTATGGTTGGTTTATTTGGACAAGAGTTAATGACCAAAAAGAGGTGACCCCTGTTGCAAGGATTTTTCGTAGTGAAAGAAACTACCTCGTTTTACTTTTCTTGGGAAGCTTAATCTTTGTATATGGCGTTTATCAATGGTTTGGACTTTGGAATTCATACACTGCAGTGATAGATACAGTTACAACTGCTATCTTTTTTTCAGGGATGTGGTTGATGGCCCGACGTAAAATAGAAAATTGGATTTTTTGGATTGTTGGCGATATCATTTCTATACCTTTGTATCTGAACAAAGGCTTTAGTTTAACAAGTATACAATACCTGATTTTCACTTTTATTGCCATCTATGGCTATTTGGAATGGAAAAAAATTTTAGACAAATACCCAGCAACTGTAAAAAGGTAGTTTTGTTTGGTCCAGAATCGACTGGAAAGACAACACTAGCTAAACAGTTGGCGGCGCATTTCAAATCTGATTGGGTTCCTGAATATGCACGCGAATACCTTCAACAAAAGTGGGATGAGACGAAAGAAATTTGCACCAAAGAAGACTTACCGGTCATTGCTGCTGGACAAATGGCACTTGAAAATCAAAAAGCCAGTACAACAGATACAATTTTATTTTGTGACACCGATTTGCTGGTCACCAAAATATATTCTGAAGTTTACTTCGATGGTTATTGCGACCCTGACTTGCATCATTTTGCAGTCAATAACACTTACGATTTGTATCTTTTGATGAATATTGACACGCCCTGGGTTGCCGATGACTTGCGCGATAAACAAAATGAAAGAGACATGATGTTAGCAGCATTTAAAAAAGCACTTCATTCCTTCAAGCGAACATTTGAACTGATTCAAGGGAAGGAAGAACATCGTTTGCGAGCTGCCATACAAGCCATCCAATCACACTTTGCCTATGTTTAAGTTTTCAAAAAGTCAAATCAACCAACTTGAAAAGCGTGGAATTTCTGTTGCCAATGCTAAGGCAATGATTGCGAATATCAATCAGCAAAACACTTACTGCAACATTTATCGACCAGCAACATTGGGTGATGGAATTATCGAGTTTAGCACAACCGATTTACAACGCTATGTAAAACTCTTTAGCGATACCGTAAAAAATTTTCAAGTCGCCCGATTTATCCCAGCCTCAGGAATGGCCACTCGAATGTTTAGTTTTTTATCACCACTTTTTTTGGAGGACAGACAAGCATTTGCCAAAGCCCTTGAAACTCATCAAGACAACCCTAAAGTCAAACAATTTTTGGAAGGTTATCGTTATTTTCCTTTTTATAAAACGATGATAGAGCAAATGGAGGGAGAGTACAAAACCACCAGCGACAACATCGATTTTTTACAAGCATTTATACAAACTGTTTTCAAACAATATGCCAATCAGCCGAAGGCATTTGTGCCTTTCCATAAGTATGGAGAACAACAGAGAACTGCCATAGAAGAGCAGTTGATGTATGCTGTTCAATTTGCCCTTGTCAATAACCGTATTACTCATCATTTTACGATCTCTCCTGGTTTGGAGGAAGCTTTTGACCAGCATGTCAAAGAAGCTTGTTTAGCGATCGAACGTACCCATGCTTGTACGATCGATATTGACTATTCGGTGCAAGAGGCTTCCACAGATTCCCTTGTTGTTAGTGCTGATGGACAATTGGTTACAGACGACCTAGGACAATTGGTTTTTCGTGCTGCAGGGCATGGTGCTTTGCTTCAAAACCTCAACAACATGGATGCAGATCTTGTGTTTATAAACAACATTGACAATGTAGCTCCACAAGCACAACATAAGGATTCTGGTATGTATAAGCGTGTTTTGGGAGGTTATCTATTGCACATACAACAAGAGGTTTTTCGATTGCTTCGAACGATTGATGAAGAAGGTGTTTTGGATGAGACGATCCATTTTTTGGACCAACAGTTTCATGTGCATATACAAGAAGATGACATAGCACTGAGAAGGCAAAAAGTTATTGAGCGACTCAATCGTCCCCTTCGTGTTTGTGGAATGGTGCCAAATAGTGGTGATCCTGGAGGAGGTCCTTTTTGGGTGGAAGATGAAATGGGTGTACACCTACAGATCGTTGAGCGAGCACAAGTGGACTTTAGTCAACCTTCACAAGCTGTACATTTTCAAAAAGGAACACACTTCAACCCTGTCGAGTTGGTCTGTAGCTTGGTCGATTTTGAAGGGAATCCATTTGACTTAAGCGCGTTTGTCGATCCATCTACCTATTTTATTGTTGAGAAGACCCTAAATGGAAAACCGATAAAATCAATGGAACACCCCGGACTGTGGAACGGGTCTATGGCTTTTTGGAACACCTTATTTGTTCTGATACCATCAAGCATGTTTACTCCTGTGAAAGAAGTCATTGATTTGTTGCGCAGTACGCATCAAAATTAATTCTATTATCTTTGTACTATCTCAAAGGGGTGCCCACAAGGGCTGAGATTACACCCATAGAACCTGGGCAGGTAATGCTGCCAAGGGAAATTTTTAACCATCAGAATAATTACCCCTTTTGTTCGTATAAAACCATTACGAATGAAATATGCACTATTGATACTATTCTCTTGTATGTTTTTTGGACATGCCCAACAACTACGAGATAGTTTACAATCAACAATTGATTTAAAAGAAGTCACAGTCTCTTCTTTGCAAGCGACCAGTGAAACGCCTATGGCTTTTAGTAATCTTACTAAAGAAGAATTGAGTGAGCGAAATTTAGGTGTTGATATGCCAATTCTTCTTCAATTCCTACCTGGCACAGTCTCCACCAGTGATGCTGGTGCAGGCATTGGCTACACAGGTATTCGGGTACGTGGTAGCGATGCCACTCGCATCAATGTCAGCATTAATGGAATCCCATATAATGACGCCGAATCGCAAGGCACATTTTGGGTAAATCTACCTGATTTTGGTTCGTCGGTTGGGTCTCTTCAGTTGCAAAGAGGTGTTGGAACTTCGATGAATGGGGCAGGGGCTTTTGGTGCTAGTATCAACTTGACAACAGATCGTATATCAGACTCGTCTTATGTGCAGTTGGCCAATGGTTTTGGGAGTTTTAATACACGTAAGCATTCTGTCATGTTTTCCACTGGTCTTATATCAAACCAGTTTGAATTGTCAGGGCGTTTATCCAAAATTGATTCCGATGGTTATATTGACCGTGCAAGCGCAGACTTAAAATCTTATTTTTTACAAGGGATTTTTAGGCATCAAAACACCCAAATCAAAGCACTTGCTTTTGGAGGGTTTGAGCGCACCTATCAATCTTGGTTTGGTATTGATGGAGAGACTTTGCAAACCGATCGAACCTATAACCCCGCTGGAGAAAACTATAACAGCGATGGAAAGCTGATTGGGTTTTATGATGATCAAGTCGATAATTATAATCAAGATCATTATCAGCTACATTGGGAGCAGGGGGTCAATGCCTATTGGTCTTTTGCGCTAGGTCTAAACTACACCTACGGAAGAGGGTATTATCAAGAACTCAATGATCTTTGGTACGATCAAAATATCAGTTTTTCTGGCAATAGTTCGAGTGCTTATTTGCAATTGCCCAACAGTGATGCAGTGGATACAGAAAACATCACCCAAAAATGGTTAGACAATGATTTTTATGTTGCCAATTTGATGGCAGCATTTGAAAAGGGCAAGCAGAAGCTCAACCTCGGATTTTCATACAGTAATTATATTGGCGATCACTTTGGTACTTTGATTTGGGCGCAAAACGCTGGTGGGGCATCACCAAACCATCGGTTTTATGAAAATAAAGGAGAAAAAAAGGATACAAATATGTTTGCCAAACTCACACATGCCATTGGTAATCAATGGACAGTTTATACTGATTTGCAATATCGCTGGGTTGGTTATGTTGCCAAAGGTATTCAAGCAGGTCAGGTACCGATTGATGTGGATCGAAACTATGGCTTTTTTAATCCAAAAGCAGGGGTTACTTATCGAATGAATCCCAACCAACAGCTCTACTTTTCTGTGGCTCGTGCACATAAAGAACCCAATCGAACAGATTTCGAAAATGGAAACCCTTTGCCAGAGGAGTTAACAGATTTTGAATTGGGATGGCGTTATAACCAGTCATCGATACAGTTTGTTGCCAATGCCTACTTTATGGACTACACAAATCAGCTTGTTCTGACAGGGGCAATCGACGAGGTGGGCGCACCAATCCGAACCAACAGTGGAAGCAGTTATCGCCTGGGAGTAGAGTTGGATATCAATTGGGTAATCTCTGACCAATTGCAGTGGCAATCCAATTTATCACTGAGTGAAAATAAGAATCGTGATTTCTTTTTTGAGCGCGATGCAAAGTTGCAGCCTCTAGGAAATACCAACCTCTCTTTTTCGCCAAATGTGGTTGGTGCCAGTCAGTTGCACTACAAACTAACAGAGAGGCTATCTATGGGCTTATTCAGTAAATATGTTGGGGAGCAGTTTCTTGGCAACATCGACTCTCCATTATCGAAGCTAGAGGCATACATTAGACAAGACATCAATATTCAATACAAGATGACTCCCAATTGGTGTGAGACTTTGCAGTTACAACTGTTGCTTAATAATATTTTGGATAAAAAATATGTATCCAATGGTTATTTCTATACCTATGATGATGATTGGAGCAACCCTGGTTCGATTACGACCATAGAGGGGGTAGGGTATTATCCTCAGGCAGGATTTCATTTTTTGACTGGAATGACAATAAGCTTTTAATTATAGATAAGCACAAGGTTGCCAGAACGACGAATGCCATAGTTGAACAAACCATATTCTACGCCATCAGTTAGTGGTTGGCCTGTGACAAGGCTGTAGGTTGAATCGTCGCAACTGCATTCAACAATGATATCGTTGATCGTGGTTTTCGAACAATCGCTTGGTCTTTGGTTGGGACAACTTGCTTCCCAAGCCAAGATTTGAGAACCATCGAGGTTGTAGAGGTGCACTCCTTTCACTCCCAACTGTTCTATAGTGATAGATCCACCAGCAAATCGAAGACCGTCATAGAGTGGTAAATCGAGACTGAGCTCAAATTCAAAAGGTGGTAAATTATTGAGGTAGGGGTTTTGCTGTATCGGATCACTTTTACAACCCAATACACACAATAAAACAACAGATGTTAACCACTTCATTTTCGCTACAAATTACGCCAAAAAAATAGATTTTTGTATATTTGCCTAATATCCCAGCCTCTGGGATTTTTTCATTCTAAAATCAAAATTATGAGTGCGGTTTCTTACTATACGCCTGAGGGGCTAAAAAAACTTCGTGATGAACTCAACCATTTGAGAGATGTTGAACGACCAAAAGCATCACAGGCAATTGCAGAGGCTCGTGACAAGGGCGACTTGAGCGAGAATGCTGAGTATGATGCAGCCAAAGAAGCGCAGGGTCTTCTTGAATTAAAAATTTCAAAGCTAGAAGCAACACTAGCCAACGCAAGAGTGATTGACGAATCTCAACTCGATGACTCCAAGGTTCATGTCCTCTCAACTGTAAACATCCGGAATGTAGCCAACAATATGGAAATGACCTATACTTTGGTTGCTGAGAGTGAAGCAGATATTAAGACTGGGAAAATTTCAGTTAGCTCTCCCATTGGGAAGGGTCTATTAGGTACCAGTGTTGGTGATATTGCTGAAGTCATTGTGCCAAATGGGGTGTTGAAGTTCAAAATTCTATCAATCAACAGATAAAAATGCCTTCTATTTTTACTAGAATTATCAATGGTGAAATTCCTTCATATAAAATTGATGAGGATGAGCATTGTTATGCCTTTTTGGATATTAACCCCAATGCTGTAGGTCATACATTATGTGTTCCAAAGCAAGAAGTTGACAAGCTTTTTGACTTAGATCAAGAAATCTATATGCACCTGATGCAGTTTTCAAAACGAATTGCAGTTGCGCTTGAGCAAGCAGTACCCTGCAAAAGAGTAGGCATGGCTGTAGTCGGACTGGAAGTACCACACGCTCATGTTCATCTGATTCCCATTCATCAGATGACTGATATGAGTTTTCAAACCAAAGTAAAGATGCAGGAAGATGATTTTATTTCACTTGTGAACAAAATAAGATCGAAAATTTAGCTTACCTCTTTAGAGCGATTTCAAAATGTGTCCCTTTATTTTCTGCTGTTGAGCGTACTTGAATACTACCCCTGTGATAGTCTTCAATAATTCTTCGACATAATGATAACCCCAACCCCCAGCCTCTCTTTTTTGTTGTCACGCCAGGCTGGAAGATACGATTGACCAAATGCTTTGGAATTCCCTTCCCATTGTCAATTACGTGGATGAGTACTTTATCTTTTTCATCGACGATTGAGAGTTCAATGGTTCCTTTTCCCACAACAGCATCAATGGCATTATTGAGGAGGTTTTCAACAACCCAGCAATAGAGTTCCTTGTTAAAAGTCAGATTGATTTTTGTGGTACTGGCATTAAATTTAAATTCGATTCCTTGACTGGCTTTTCCTGAAAGATAATCAAACACTTCGCGAGAGCTACTGACAATATCGGCATCTGTTTTGACAGGAAGAGAACCAATTTTAGAAAATCGATTGGTGATGGTTTCCAAACGCTTCAGGTCCGCCTGCATGGGCGTCGTGATTTTTTCTTCGATTCCTTTAGATTTCAAAATCGAAACCCATCCCATGAGTGATGATAAGGGTGTTCCCAATTGATGTGCAGTTTCCTTGGCCATGCCTGTCCAAAGTTTATTTTGAACAGCAATTTGAGACGTACGTAAATAAAAATACACCAAAATACCAATGGTTAATAAAAGCAGCAGCAAAGCACTTGGGTACAATTTTAGTTTTTCGAGAGTAGCCGATTGTCCATAGTACATACGTTGATTCACAGCATTTTCAAAAACAATTTCGATAGGGTCATTTTGTTTTTTTAAATTTTCTAAAGTGTTTTTGAGAAACAAAGAGTCGTTGAGAAGCGCACGTTGAGGGTTGATGTTATTAAATGAAATGATCTTATCATTTTCATCAACGACAATCATGGGGATACTATTTTCACTTGTGAGTACTTCAAAAATCAAAGGATCCACGTCGTCGCTTAGGTCAATTTCTTTTACAAACTGCTTTTGGGCAAGCGCCCAAACTTCCATTCTTTGACGTTCATCAATTTCGGTTTGTTTCACCAGTCGAAAAAGGCTCCAAAGAATCAGAGCAACTATGGCAGACAGTAAGATAAGAATGACCAGGCGGGACTGTGATTTCAAATAGAAAGCAGGAGTTTTCATTTGCCAACTAAGATAATTGATTTTAAATAATGTTTTCAAACACAAAATATGTAGTTTTGTTTGTATCGAAACAAATCTTTATGGAAGTTTTAGGACGTATCAAACACATATACGAAATCAAAGAGTATGGAAGCAATGGCTTTCGAAAGCGTGAGCTTGTTGTAACTACTGAAGAGCAATATCCACAACACTTGTTACTGGAGTTTGTGCAAGACAAGTGTGACTTACTCAATTCATTTTCTGAAAATGATCGAGTGAAGGTTGGCATTAATTTGCGTGGCCGAGAGTGGCAAAGTCCACAAGGAGAGACAAAGTTCTTCAATTCTATTCAAGGCTGGCGAATCGAATCTTTAGAGCAGTCGGGAACACCAGAACCCCCACCACCACCATTCGACCCTGATGAAAACTCCAATACAGAGGCACTAGATGACTTGCCTTTTTAAACAGGCTTAATTATGTATCGCTTGACCGATGCTTTATTGTTTCCTTCGCCAGAACAAGCCTCTGATGAAGGGATTGTTGCTGTTGGGGGAGACTTGAAACCCGAGCGAGTTATGCTTGCCTATCGCAAAGGGATTTTTCCCTGGTTTGAATCTGATGACTTTCTACTCTGGTGGAGCCCAGACCCTCGGATGGTCTTGTTTCCGGATCAAGTCAAAATCTCGAAAAGCATGCGCGCAGTCTTGCGAAAAAAACAGTTTGAAGTGACCTTCAATAAGGCTTTCGACGTTGTTGTAGAAGCCTGTGCAAAAGTCAAACGGTTTGGACAAAATGGAACTTGGATCACCCCTGGACTTATGGAAGTATACTCAACACTTCACACCCAAGGTCATGCCCACTCTGTTGAGGTATGGGAGGAAGGTGTTCTTGTGGGGGGTCTGTATGGTATTGACTTGGGCACTGTGTTCTGTGGTGAGAGTATGTTTTCAAAGGCCAATAATGCCAGTAAGGTTGCCCTGATTTCACTTGCCAAAGAGCTCAAAAAAAACAAGTACAAACTAATTGATTGTCAAGTGCCGACACAACACCTTGTCAGCATGGGTGCAGAATCAATTCCAAGGGCGGAATTCTTGACTTATTTGTCCTAACTTCTTTACCTCTTTATACCGAAAACAGCTGACCAAGTGATCGTTTACCATTCCTGTTGCCTGCATATGTGCATAGACAATCGTACTTCCGACAAACTTAAATCCATGTTTTTTGAGAGATAAACTAATCTGATCGGACAATGCTGTTGTTGTGGGTAGCTGATCGATTGACTGGTATGTGTTTTGAATGGGTTGATGATCTACAAACGACCATAAAAATTTACCAAAAGAAAGCTTTGACTGCTGGATGTTTAAAAATATTTGTGCATTATTGATTGCAGCTTTGATTTTAAGTCGATTGCGAATAATTCCACGATCGCTACACAATGTTTTTATTCTCTTCTCGTCATAGCGTGCGATCTTTTGCGCATCAAAGTTGTCGAAAGCCTTGCGAAAATTCTCCCTTTTACGAAGTACTGTAAACCAGTTGAGGCCTGCTTGAAAAGTCTCAAGAAGGAGAGTTTCAAAAAGCTTGTCATCGCCATAAATGGGCACTCCCCATTCGGTATCGTGATAGATTTTATAATCAGGCTGGCCGTCACACCAAGGGCAACGATTTTTTTCATGATGAGGCATAGAGGTTTTTTTCAAATGTTTCTATCGTAATTGAATCGGAAAGATTATGGTTGCCTATGGCTGTACGGCAAAGGCTTTTGAGATAGCCACCAACTCCAAGAGCTCGCCCAAAGTCATGAGCGATTGATCGAATATATGTGCCTTTGCCACAATGAATTTGAAAGGCTACATTAGGAAGATTAATGTTGGTGATTTCAAAGTCATAAACAATCACCTCTCGGCTTTTAATTTCAACTTGTTCACCAGTTCTTGCGTGTTCGTAGAGTCGTTTACCCTTGCGCTTGATCGCAGAAAATAGGGGTGGTTTTTGTTGGATGTTTCCAATAAATCGTCTTGTGGCATGCTTTATATCCTCTTCAGTCAACTTTGTGGGGTCAGACTGAGGAACGACTTCTGTCTCGAGATCATAGGAAGGAGTAGTTGCACCAAGACAAATCGTGCCAGTATAGGTCTTATCAGTCGCTATTAGATCTTGAATTTGCTTGGTTTGTTTTCCTGTACAAATAAGCAATAGCCCAGTCGCCAAAGGATCTAAAGTGCCTGCATGACCCACCTTTATTTTTTTAATATTAAATCGTTTTCGCAGAAGCCAATGGATTTTATTGACCACCTGAAAGGATGTCCATTCCAAGGGTTTGTTGACAAGTAGGACTTGTCCATTTTGAAAATCATTTAGTCGATACATCACAGTTGAGAAGTCACAATTGCAATGCTTCCAACAGCTGCGCAGTAGTAGGCAAAATAGCGCAACTTAGATCGCTTGACTAGCGAAACCATCCACTGACAAGCAAGATACCCACTGACAAAGGCAGCAATAAATCCAGCGATCACTGGTCCTAGAGAGAGGCTTTCTTGCGCAAGTCCACCATCCAAAACCTTTTTCACCATACTCCCTAAAATAAGCGGAACAACCATCAGGAATGAAAACCGAGCAGCTTTGTCTCTAGCAACACCCAAGAGCAAGCTCGTGGCAATGGTCGCACCACTTCTCGAAACACCAGGAAGAATTGCAAAGGCCTGTGCAACGCCAATCCACCAAGCTTTGGAAAGGGATATTTTTTTCAGATTTTCTGATGGTTTATCTACGATATAAAGAAGTGCTGCAGTCACCCATAGCATCAGTCCCACAAGGAGAATATTTCCAAAAAAATAGCTTCCAATTGCCTCTTCAAAAAAAAAACCAACCAAGGCAGCTGGGATCATTGATAGAATGATTTGAAGACTGAATTGAGTTGATTTGTTATTGGAAAATCGAAACAAATCACGAATGATTTCCCAAACGTCTTCACGAAAAACAACTAGTGTTGCAAGCGCTGTTGCGCCATGGACAACAATAGTGAAAATCAAATTTTTGTCTGTCTTGTTTTGATTTCCAAACAGGGCTTGTGCTAGCTCTAAATGACCACTTGACGAGACAGGTAAAAATTCGGTAAGCCCTTGAATAATACCTAAAATTATGGCTTCGATTACAGACATAATTAAGAGGGCTTTTTTGTGTTTTTAAAAGAACGTAAAATCGCAAAGATTTCGATGCCAAAACCAATGAGGACAAGGGCAGGAGCAAGTCGAATACGCCTAAAATTAAAGATGTCAGGATTGAACACATCAGGGTCTTTGCTACCACCTCCAATCATGAGAATAAATCCTAAAACAATGACCCCCAAGCCAATGATCATGAGCCTATAGTTTTTTTTCGAAAAAATAAATTCTTTTTTGTTTTTCATCAATACAAAGATTGGGTTTTTAGATTTAAATAACGTTGTGTTGCCAAACGAGCACTAATCGAACTGATGAACATGGACAATAAAAATACACCCGAAAAACTCATCAGTAATGTTTGTTGATCCATCAACATATCGATACCAGGAAGGTAGGTTTGCAAGTTGAGTACCAATGCCCAAACGCCCACACAAGAAATGAAGGCGCTGATGATCCCCAACACCAAATAGGTTCGAATAAAAGGCCCCCTTATAAAACGTTTCCGAGCACCAACTAGTTGCATGGTTTTAATAATCATTCGTTTGGCATAAATCGATAAGCGAATGGAGTTGTGAATGAGAATAATAGAGAGTACCAAAAAAAACAAACAACACCCCAAAAGAAGTAAACGTGCTTTTTCTATGTTTTCGTTGAGTAAGTTGACAAGTGGTCGATCGTAAACAATATCACTCACAAATGTTTTTTCAGCTAAAAAAGCACTGATGCTATCTACTCTGTGGGTGGTAACATAGTCACCCTTGAGTCGCAGGTCGATGGCATCTTTAAGAGGGTTGTATCCTAAAAAATCCATAAAATCTTCACCAATATCTGCGCTGTGTTCTGTGGCTGCTTGTTCCTTTGAAATATATACAACCGACCTGCTAAATGGAGCAAGCGTGAGCATTGTTTCCAACTGGTTTACTTCTACTTTTTTAGCATTATCATCGATAAATATCGTTAGTACAATTTGTTCTTTTACATGTTGAGACACCTGTCGAGCATTGAGTAAAAGTAGGCTCAAAACGCCAACGACAAACAAAATCAAACTCACGCTAAATACAATGCCAAAATAGGAACGAACGGCACGTCTTTTTTGATATTGATGTGGTTGTTTTGACATTAGGGCTTAAAATTACAAAAACGTATGGATAGTCGAATGATCGTTTGTGCGTTTTCGTCTTATAATTTTGGTATTTTTGCCTAACAAATCCAGACAATGGCATATCCATTTAAATCGATTGAAAAAAAGTGGCAATCCTATTGGGCATCCAACCACACCTTTTCCGCAAAGTTTCCATCCGATAAACCAAAGTATTATGTGATGGATATGTTTCCTTACCCCTCAGGTGCAGGGCTGCACGTGGGTCACCCTTTGGGCTATATTGTCAGTGATGTTGTTGCTCGGTACAAAAGGCATAAGGGTTATAATGTCTTACACCCTCAGGGTTATGATTCTTTTGGGCTACCAGCCGAACAGTATGCGATCCAAACTGGACAGCACCCTGCAAAGACGACCGAAACAAACATCAATCGCTATAGAGAACAGCTCGATCGATTGGGGTTTTCTTTTGACTGGGGTCGGGAGTTTCGCACCTCAGACCCTTCCTATTATCGCTGGACACAGTGGATTTTTATGCAGCTTTTTAATGCTTGGTATGATACCAAAAAAGATCAAGCCAGACCAATTGATGAGCTCATCAATCACCTCGCTGCGCATGGTACCGAAAACCTTTCAGCGCATTGCGACGAAAACACCAATTCACTCACTGCTGATCAATGGTCACCCATGTCAGAAGAAGAACAACAAGCCTATCTACTGCATTATCGCATGACCTATTTGGCAGAATCTGAAGTCAATTGGTGTCCACAGCTGGGGACAGTACTTGCCAATGATGAGGTTGTCAATGGTGTTTCTGAACGAGGAGGCTATCCTGTCGAACAAAAAAAAATGAAGCAATGGATGATGAGAATATCATCTTACGCCGAACGTTTACTCAATGGCTTATACACCATTGACTGGCCCGAGCCACTTAAGGAAATGCAACGCAACTGGATCGGTCGTTCTGTTGGCGCAACGGTTCGTTTTACAGTCGACAATCACGATGCGGAAATTGAAGTCTTTACCACACGTCCTGACACCTTATATGGGGTAACCTTTATGACTTTAGCACCCGAACACGATTTGGTAAATCGCATCACCACTTCTGATCACAAAGCTGAAGTCGATCGCTATGTCAAACAAAGCGCTAATCGATCGGAAAGAGATCGAATGTCGGATGTCAAGAACATCACAGGTGTTTTTACAGGGAGCTATGCTATTCATCCCCTGAGTGGAAAAAAAGTACCCATTTGGATTGGAGACTATGTTCTTGCTGGCTATGGTACTGGTGCTGTCATGTCAGTGCCATGTGGAGATCAGCGAGACTTTGAATTTGCCAAGCATTTCGACATTCCCATCACAAATATATTCGAGGGGGTAGAAATCACTGATGCTGCGCATACTGAAAAAGGTGAAACGCGCATTACAAACTCTGATTTTCTAAATGGACTCAATGTTTCACAGGCTACCCAAGCAGCAGTCAAACACCTTGAGAAGATAGGCTCTGGCACTGCCAAAATCCAATACCGTTTGAGGGATGCTGTTTTTAGTCGTCAGCGTTATTGGGGTGAACCAATACCAATTTATTTCAAAAATGGGATTCCACATTTACTTCCAGAACATTGTTTGCCGCTTGCCCTCCCAGAGGTTGAAAAATATCTACCCACACCAACGGGTGCACCCCCACTTGGGAATGCAGTTGATTGGGCTTGGAGTGAAACCAAAGAGAAAGTTGTTCCTGTTTGTTTGATCGATGAAAAAAATGTCTTCCCTTTAGAGCTCAATACCATGCCTGGATGGGCGGGGAGCTCGTGGTATTTCAATCGCTACACAGATGCAAACAATCAAAATGCTTTTGCCGATAGAGACAAACTCGATTATTGGGGTAAGGTTGATTTGTATGTGGGTGGAAGTGAACATGCAACGGGACATTTACTGTATTCACGCTTTTGGCAAAAAGTTCTTTTTGATTTGGGTTATGTACCAATGGATGAATACGCTCAAAAACTGATCAATCAAGGGATGATTTTGGGAGAGAGTGCTTTTATCTACCGAAAAACGGGGGCGCAAACTTACCTGTCTGCTGGATTGATTGAAGGACAGACTGTAGAGCCCATTCACGTTGATGTAACCTACGTTGATACCAGTAATGTGGTTGCACACGATCGACTCCATGAATGGCGTCCTGAGTTTGCTCAAGCAACATTTGAATTGGAAGAAGGGCAATTGATTGCCAAAAGAGAAATCGAAAAAATGTCAAAATCCAAGTACAATGTTGTCAACCCAGATGATATCTGTGAACAGTATGGTGCAGATACCCTTAGGATGTATGAACTCTTTCTAGGTCCAATCGAACAAGCCAAACCTTGGAACACAGCTGGTATTTCTGGAGTATCGGGGTTTTTGAACAAATTTTGGAGACTGTTTCATAACGATCAGCAGTTTGTCGTTTCTGATGAGCAGCCATCACCTGCCATGTTGAAATCACTTCATGCAACAATCGAAAAAGTAACGAACGATATCGAACAGTTTTCACTCAATACAGCAGTGAGTGCCTTTATGATATGTGTAAATGAACTCACTTCTGCCAAGTGCAACCACAGGGGCATCTTGCAGCCACTGACTCTATTACTCGCTCCATTTGCACCACATATTTGTGAAGAATTATGGGAAAAACTAGGTCACACACAATCATTGTTCGACCAGCCATACCCCCTTGCCGATGCTTCACATTTGAAAGAGACACAAATTACCTACCCGATTAGCTTTAATGGCAAAATGCGCTTTACAATTGCCCTCGATGCAGAGGCATCAAAGGTGGACATTGAAAAAGCTGCACTTGCCGACGAGCGTACAGCGCAATACATTGATGGGAAAGCCATCAAAAAAGTGATTGTTGTACCAAAGAAAATCGTGAATATTGTTATTAGATGATCGATCAAAACGAACTTATAGGATTTATTGCAGCTGTTTGTACAACCTTTGCATTTTTACCCCAAGTCATTAAGGTTTGGAAGACCAAACAGACTAAGGATTTGTCATTGCGAATGTATACTGTCATGTTTATTGGCATATGCCTTTGGTTTGTTTATGGGTTGAGAATCAACAGTTTGTCGATTATTCTTGCCAACATCGTTACAGGTTTTTTAGTTTTTACAATTTTGGTATATATTTTTAAGAACAAAGAATAAGTATTGCTGACAATTAAAATACCTAATGTCGTTCTGACAGCCTGACTTTATTTGGCAGCATTTTTGTAGTATATTTAAAAAAAATTATGGGCTATTATTATGGTATTGGAGGAGAATATTACTTACTTCTCTTCATTTTTGCTGGTCTGAGCATGTTTGTGAGCAGCCGACTAAAATCAAAATTTAAAACCTATTCAAAACTGCAATTGCGCAATGGCATGTCTGGTGCAGAGATAGCAGAAAAAATGCTTTCCGATCATGGCATCAGGGATGTGAAAGTGGTGTCTGTTAAAGGAAGTTTGACCGACCACTACAACCCCATGAAAAAAACAGTCAACCTCAGTGAGAGTGTTTACAATGAGCGCAATGCTGCTGCCGCTGCAGTCGCAGCACACGAATGTGGTCATGCTGTGCAACATGCCCAAGGTTATGAATGGCTCAAAATGCGATCGCTATTGGTACCAGTGGTGAGTATTTCCTCCAACCTATCCATGTGGGTCATCATTATTGGTCTAGGTATGTTTGGGGGCACTCAAAATTACACGATTGCCAGCATAGGTGTTGCCATGTTTGCTTTGGGAACATTATTTAGCTTTATCACACTTCCTGTAGAATATGATGCCAGTAATCGCGCTTTGGCTTGGCTCAGACGAAAAAACATGGTTAGTCAACAAGAGCTTGTTGCCTCCAAAGACGCACTCAAGTGGGCAGCCCGAACCTATGTTGTTGCAGCGATTGGCTCATTGGCAACACTCATTTATTTAGCATTGCGTGTCAATCAGCGTCGTTAGTTAGACTTAATCAGTTGGAATTTGCCGGTTTATTAGTTGTTTGAGACAGATGTAGGTTTCTGTTCGTAAAACCCCTGTTAAATTTTGAATTTTGCCACTCAACAGACTCGACAAATGATTATTGTCTTTGCAGTTCAGCTGAATCAACAAACTCCAATCTCCAGTTGTATAGTAACATGAGGTGACTTCTGGTATTTCTTCCAACATCGCTACAGCACCGGGATGATGGGTGGCTTTGTCGAGAAAAATCCCAACAAAAGCTTGGGTTTTATAACCTAACTTCTCTTGATTGTTTTGATATAGCTTCCAGAAATGATTCCTACTTCTTCCATTTTGCGTACTGGCTGGTGTACATATGCGCTAGAGGCGACAATGTTTCTTGCGATTTCTAAAATGGGTTTACGTGCATTTTCAGCGAGATGGTCTAAAATTTGTGTCGATAGCATCCAGCAATAAATCATGATTGATTATCTTCATAACTAAAATTTGAGGTTAATTAAATATACAAATTTTCAACTGTAAGAGCCCGAAACGCAAATATTTTATAATAAATATGTTCATTTTATATAATTATTTATGGTAAAAAGAAAGGAACTCAAAAAAATTTGATGCCTTATGCGTTTATTGAGAGTAACTTTATTATCCTTTCTGTTGCTCCTGCTTTTGATCTGATGTAGCTGAGATTCACAGTCCCTTTTTCACCTCTTTCGGATGGGTTTTGCATGAGGTTATTTAGATGTTTTGCAGCATCTGTTTTTGTAGAGATTGAAATCACTCCACCTTTTTTGATAAGATCAACTGCTTCAGGAAATTGATGATAGTTTTTTCCAATCACAATCGGAAGCCCACTGGCTGCGGGCTCGAGTATGTTGTGCAACCCAGAACCACCCATTGCACCACCCACATAAGCGATGTGACCATACTGATAGCATGACGATAGTAAACCAATGGTATCGAGGACAAGAACAGGTATTTGTGATAGATTGTGTTTCTCACGTGTTGTGTATAGCTGAGCAGTGGAGGGGAGTTGTTCCATCAACTTCAAAAGCTGTTGTTTGTTTATTTCGTGAGGTGCAATAAGCCAGCACCATCCTTTGGGTGTATGATCAATCGCCTCTTTCAATACATCGATGTCTTGCGACCAAGTACTCCCAGCGACGATACATTTTCGATCCCCCACAAATGTTTTCATAAAGGAGAGGTCTTGTTTTTGCTGCTGCACACGATCAAAACGAGTATCCCCAGAAACAGTGGTTTGGGTAATGCCAATCTTGTGTAGGAGTTGTTGAGATTTTACATCTTGCACAAAAATATGAGTAAATCCTCTCAAGATTTTACGAAACCATCCACCCCAGGGTTTAAAAAATACTTGATGAGATTGAAAAAGCCCAACAATCAGGTAAGTTGGCACTTGTTGTTTGTGAAGTTCTCTGAGCAAATTTGGCCAAAACTCATATTTTATAAAAAGAACTTTCGCTGGCTGTAAGTGATTTATAAATCGCCTTATGTCCGAACGATTATCCCAAGGCAAATATGTCGTTAGATCGGCAACTTGATGTGATTTTTTAACGTGATAACCAGAAGGAGAAAAAAATGTGACGAGATAAAAGCTGTCAGGGTCTTCTGACTGTAGGGATTTTAGAACGGGTAGCCCTTGTTCATACTCCCCAAGCGATGCGCAGTGCATCCAGATAACTGATTTGTAGTTTGGAATTTTTTTAATGTCATTCCAAATGTGTTTTCTCCCCTCAACAAACTGTTTTTTTTTACCCGAAAGAGGGATAAAAGTTAATAGCCCACGAACCAACCGAACCACAAAAGAATACAACAGTTGCATACACAAAGATAATGCTTTCCCAAGAGGCGATTGTTTTTGTAAATTTGCATCATCAAAAAATGGCTATGCGTAAAATACAAATGGTTGACTTGCAATCGCAATATGCTTTTATTCGCAAGAAAGTAGAAGCAGGAATGCAAGAAGTGCTCTCGAACGCACAGTTTATCAATGGACCTGCTGTCAAGTCATTCCAATCCAATTTGGAGGCATACCTAGGCGTCAAGCATGTGATTCCTTGTGCCAATGGAACAGACGCTTTACAGGTGGCAATGATGAGTCTTGGGTTGCAGCCAGGAGACGAAGTCATTACAGCAGATTTTACCTTTGCTGCGACAGTAGAGGTGATCGCCTTGTTGGGGCTTACGCCTGTTCTTGTTGATGTTGATCCAGTTTCTTTTAACATTTCTCCCCAAGCGATAGAAAAAGCAATCACTCTCAAAACCAAAGCAATTGTACCTGTTCATCTTTTTGGTCAGGTAGCAGACATGGATGCCATCATGGCAATTGCCAAAAAGCACAACTTGTATGTCATTGAAGACAATGCGCAAGGCATAGGAGCAACCCATACTGATACAGAGGGAAATAAAATTAAAACAGGAGGAAT
This sequence comes from uncultured Bacteroidota bacterium, assembly GCA_902566635.1. GTDB lineage: Bacteria > Bacteroidota > Bacteroidia > Flavobacteriales > Flavobacteriaceae > UBA724. The sequence goes on from CACFJP010000001.1 coordinate 36,194, forward strand.
TGGCCACGTGGGTTCGACTTCCTTTTTCCCCTCGAAAAACCTTGGCTGCTATGGTGATGGTGGTGCAATTTTTACGAATGATGATAAGCTTTCACACAGCCTCAGAGGCATTGTCAATCATGGTATGTATGAGCGCTATCATCATGATGTAGTTGGTGTCAATTCTCGTTTGGACAGCTTACAAGCTGTTGTATTGGATGAAAAACTCAAATTGCTCGATTATTACAATGAAAGAAGGAAATGGGCAGCCATTCGCTACACACAATTGTTTGATGGGCATGACAACATCATTACCCCAAAGGTTGTTCGTGATTGTCAATCGCATGTGTTTCATCAATATACCTTGCGTTTGATTGGTGTAAATCGTGATGAACTCGTCAAGCATCTTCAACAGAAAGGTATTCCATGTGGTGTATATTATCCGATTCCTCTTCATGCGCAAAAAGCGTATCGAAGTGATCGATATAAGGAGGATGATTTTATAGTCACCAATCAATTGGTGAAAGAAGTGATTTCATTACCGATGCACTCAGAGCTTGAAGATGAACAAATAAAATCGATTGGACAAGCAGTCCTTGCATTTTTAAACCAATAATCTCAGCCATCATTAAGTATTTCTATCACACGAGTTTCGAGTGTGCCTAGGGTTTTGTACTTTGCAATATGAAATCAATCTTCTCGAGCAGACGCTCCATATTTCCGATTCAATTTTCTGATAAAGAGATCACATATACCCAACTCAACGAACTGTTTGAAGCAGCCAATTGGGCGCCCACTCATCGGCGAACTGAGCCTTGGCGATTTAAAGTATTTAGAGGGGATAAAAAAACAGAACTGTCACACTTTTTAGTTGATGCATACACCAATACGACACCGAAGTTTTCCATACGTAAAAGCAAATCAATTGTTGAGAAAATCAACTTGTCATCAGTAGTTGTTTTGATCTGTATGAAACGAGATGAAAAAGAGAGTGTCCCTGAGTGGGAAGAAATCTCAGCTACAGCAATGGCGGTACAAAACCTTTGGTTAAAAACGACAGAATTGGGACTGGGAGGATATTGGAGCACACCTGCTTACATCGATCAAATTCATCAATTTATTCCTTTGGAAGAAAACGAAAAATGCTTAGGGCTATTTTATTTGGGTGGATTTGAAGGTCCTATGCCCAATAGAGAACCTGGTGATTGGCGCAAAAAAGTACAATGGTTTGGCTAAGTCAACTCCTCAGTCAAGAGCCGACTGAACATTGGCTTCACGATCAATTTTTTTCACCAAACCCTGTAAAACTTTGCCTGGACCACATTCGATAAACTGCGTTGCTCCATCACTACGCATGGCTTGAATGCTTTGGGTCCACCTCACAGGCCCAGTCAGTTGAGCAATCAGGTTGTTTTTAATGACTTCAGTATTTTGGGTTGCTTGTGCAGTTACGTTTTGATAAATCGGACAGCTAGGTTCGTTCAGTGTCGTTTGGCGTATGGTACCTGCCAATGTTTCGCGCGCTGGTTCCATCAGGGGGGAGTGAAATGCACCTCCCACAGGGAGAAGTAAAACACGTTTTGCCCCTATTTCTTTGAGTGTTTCACAAGCAGCTTCAACAGCTTCAACTTCACCGGAAATAACCAATTGCCCAGGGCAATTGTAGTTGGCCGCTACAATGACACCTTTTGTATGTTCACAGACCTCTTCGACAACACTATCGTCGAGGGCAAGCACTGCCGCCATGGTACCTTTGCTTTGGTTGCAAGCATCTTGCATCGCCTGAGCGCGCTGTGCAACAAGTTGTAGACCATCGGCAAACGATAAAGCACCAGTAGCAGTCAAAGCTGTAAATTCTCCAAGCGAATGCCCAGCAACCATTTGTGGGGTAAACCCATTGCCCAATGACATCCGAACTGCCATGGAGTGAACAAAAATAGCTGGCTGGGTGACTCGTGTTTCGCGCAAGTCTTCAGCGCTACCTTCAAACATGATTTCGGTAAGTGAAAAACCTAAAATCTCATTGGCTTGGACAAACAATGCGGCAGCTTTTTCGTGCTGCTCAGCGAGAGCTTTGCCCATTCCTTGAAATTGAGATCCTTGTCCAGGAAAAATAAATGCATTCATATTATTTTTTTTGATAACGTAAAAAGGTAAAAGCGTGTGCGTGCGTTTCATCAGCTGGGTGTTCCTCTCGCCAAACTTCCTCCCATTGATGTGGATTGATTTCGGGGAAATAGGTATCTGCTTCAAAAGTAGCATGCACACGAGTAAGTTCAATTTCATCAGCAATTTTCATCGACTCTTTATATATCTCACCACCGCCAATAATAAAGGGTCGAGGGTCATCTTTGGCGATACTCAGCGCATTAGAAATCGACGAAGCTACTTTGATGTTTTCGGCCTTGTAGTCAGATTGTCTTGTAATCACAATATTGGTTCGATTGGGTAATGAACGTGGCATTGATTCAAAAGTTTTTCTACCCATAATGACAGCATGGCCACTTGTCAATTTTTTAAAGTGTTGCAGGTCTTTGGACAGATGCCAGATCAATTTGTTGTCTTTTCCCAGTGCGTGATTGGTCGATGCTGCTGCGATGATGGTAATGCGTTGAATGCTTTGATTCGTCTTTTCTTTATGCCACTCTGCATTGGCGATCAAACTCGCTTCTTTGTCGAGCTTACGTTTTATTTTTTCGATACGTGCTTCTTGCAATCCGACTAGATTTTTGATTTGTTGTTTTTCCCAAGCAGGATTCATAAATCGCTTGGTCACATAAACTTGAAAAAAATGCAATAGCAAAAAAACAACCCACAGCAAGGCAGCACTCAATACCCAAGGGTAGCCAAAAGGTTTGATGTCAACCCCATAACCTAAACCAATGTTGAGAATTGTCAGTACAAGTGACACAAACAAAAAGCTGACTAAGTGAAAGTACAAACGCTTTTTTTGACGAATGCGAGCACGAGCATAGTCCACCAAATCAATTTGGCGATCATCTATGGTGGTCTTGTTTTTACGTCGAAAAATCATATTGCTACATTAGGTGCAAACATAGAGCTTTAGATCCTAATATTAAACAGCTACAGCTCCTTTAATATGCGGATGTGGGTTATAATTTTCAATGGTAAAATCAGAAAATTCAAACCCAAAAATATTGGTTTTGTTAGGGTTGATCGTAAGTTTTGGGAGTGTTCTCGGCTTTCGACTGAGCTGCAATTCGAGTTGTCCTACATGATTGGAGTAGATATGTGCATCACCAAAAGTATGAATAAAATCTCCTGGTTTATATCCACAAGCTTGTGCCATTATGTGCGTAAAAAGGGCATAAGATGCTATGTTGAACGGAACTCCTAAAAAGATATCTGCACTGCGTTGGTAGAGCTGACATGAAAGCTTGCCATCAGCCACATAAAATTGAAAAAAAGCATGGCATGGAGGTAAGGCAGCTTTTCCATTTGCCACATTCTCTGCAAAAGTTTTGGAGGTGTCAGGCATTACACTTGGGTTCCATGCCGAAACAAGCATCCTTCGACTATCTGGATTATGCTTGAGTGTGTGAATAATCTCTTTGATTTGGTCAATGTTTTCACTGTTCCAGTTGCGCCATTGATGTCCATATACAGGACCTAAATCACCATTTTCGTCTGCCCATTCATTCCAGATTCTGACTCCATTTTCCTTGAGGTACTCAATATTTGTATCTCCATTTAAAAACCAAAGAAGCTCATAAATGATTGATTTTAGGTGCAGTTTTTTAGTAGTGACCATAGGAAAACCTTTGCTGAGGTCAAATCGCATTTGATACCCAAAAACACTTTTTGTACCTGTGCCAGTACGATCCGATTTTTCTACTCCATTGTCAAGCACATGGCGAACCAAATCAAGGTATTGTTTCATCCTAAATATTTTGATAAAAATAGTGTGATTCGACCATAGATTTTCATTTGAAATCTACTTTTTTTCACATCGTTATCCACCATCCTAGCCAATGATTGCTCCTGCAATGACTGCAGAAATCAGGGAGGCTAATGTTCCACCGACGAGCGCACGAATGCCAAATTGGGAAAGTACTTTTCGTTGGCTTGGCGCAAGAGATCCAATACCACCAATTTGAATTCCGATAGAAGCAAAGTTGGCAAAACCACATAGCATATAGGTTGCCATGATGATGGATTTCTGGTATTGTAGATGCACGATATTTATCGGGTCTTTGAGTTCAGCTAATTGGATGTATCCAACAAATTCACTGGCAGCTAGCTTCAAACCAAGCAACTGTCCCATTGGCATAATGTCGGGTGTTGGCACACCCATAATCCACATCAGTGGGGCGAAAATAATACCGAGAATGGATTCCAGAGAAAAACTGTCATAGATTGTGTTTGCTGCAAACCAATCATTAAGGGTTGTCCAATCACCAATCCAACCCAAAACGCCATTAAACATAGCAATAAAAGCAACAAAAACAAGTAGCATACCACCAATAGTGGTGGCAAGTTTGATGCCTTCAACAGTTCCATTTGAAATTGCATCCAGAGCGTTGGAGCCTATGTTTTGTATAGAAACACTGACTTCATTTTTGATCTTTTCGGTTTGTGGATAGAGGATTTTCGCAATCACAATTGCACCAGGTGCTGCCATGACAGAGGCAGCCAATAAGTGTTTAGCAAATTCCAATCGCATCATAGGGTCATCTCCACCCAAAAAGCCGATGTATGCTGCAAGGACCCCACCTGCTACAGTTGCCATACCTCCAATCATGACCAATAGGATTTCAGACTTTGTCATTCGTTCCAAATATGCCTTAATCATGAGTGGTGCTTCGGTTTGACCTAGGAATATGTTACCTATTACAGACAAACTTTCAGCCCCAGAAATCTTGAGTACTTTAGTCAAGGCCAAAGCGAGGAACTTAACAACAACTTGTATAATACCTAAATAAAAGAGAAGTGATGTGAGTGAAGCAAAAAAGACAATGGTTGGCAGAATTTGAAAAACAAAAATAAAGCCATAAGAGTCCGCATTCATCAGATCGCCAAAAAGAAAAATACTACCTGCATTGGTAAAGTCAAGGATACTGACAAAGAGTTTTCCTATGCCTTCAAAAATTTGTTGTACCCATCCAACACGCAAAATCCCTATCGCTAGGGTCAATTGAATCAACAGTCCGATGCCGACTGTTTTCCAGGGAATTTTTTTTCGGTCCGAACTACAGGCAAAAGCAATTGTCAAAAGCACAACAATACCTAGAAGTCCACGCATGATGCCTTGTATTTCCAACCCAGCACTGGGAATGACTTCTGTTTGAGTTATTGTTTCTATCAAGTGTTTGTATTAGGTTTTGGACTCTCGTTTTGCAATCTCATCACGTATTTTGACAGCGAGCTCATATTCTTCCTTTTTTAGTGCTTTTTGGATGAGTTTTTCCAACTCATCTACACTGAGTTGTTGAAGATCATCTGTGTTTTTGGAGTTGTCTTCTGAGTCTTTATCTAAATCCTTATCATCGATCATGACAGCTGCTTTTTCAAGAACACTTTCGTGTGCAAAAATAGGCGCATTGAAGCGCAAGGCTAAAGAGATCGCATCAGAAGTACGAGAGTCGATAATTTCTTCAATTTGATCGCGTTCACAAATTAAACTAGAATAAAAAACCCCATCAACTAGTTTTTGTATAATCACTCTTTTGACATGAATTTCAAATCTTTCGGAAAAATTACGAAACAAGTCATGGGTAAAAGGTCTTTGGAGTTGGATATCATCGTCTAGTGCCACAGCAATAGATTGTGCCTCAAACTCACCAATAATGACAGGAAGTTTACGAGGACCTTCAACTTCATCAAGGATGAGTGCGTATGCACCACTTTGATTTTGGCTATATGAAATCCGATTGACCTGAAGTTTGACTAAACTCATTTGTAAACAATTACAACGAATTTATGTAAAAAAGGCGATTAAACCTTGCTTATGCTCGTGCTTTTAATTTTTCGGTCAATTTTGGCAAGACTTCAAAAGCATCGCCAACAATTCCATAGTCTGCTGCCTTAAAGAAAGGAGCCTCTGGGTCTATGTTAATAACGACTTTTATTTTTGATGCGTTGACACCAGCTATATGTTGAATTGCACCTGAAATACCTACAGCAATGTAGAGATTTGTTGCGACAGGTTTTCCCGTTTGCCCCACGTGTTCGCTATGGGGTCGCCAACCCATATCCGATACAGGTTTTGAGCAAGCCGTAGCAGCTCCCAATACATCGGCAAGATCCTCAATGAGTCCCCAGTTTTCAGGGCCTTTAAGCCCTCGCCCTCCAGAAACAACAACATCAGCATCAGCAATGGTTGCTTTTCCTTCGCTTTGTTCTAGACTTGCCTGGGTGCATTTAGCTGTTGTTTGTACATCCTGATGTTCAACTGCAGTTGACGAGTTTTGCGATATCTCCTCATGCACATTGTTTGACAAACCGATAATATTGATTGCGCTAGATAGTATTGTGTTGGCAAATGCCTTGTTGCTAAAAACCGAACGCTTTACTGTCAGGGGATCGTTGGAAACAGGAAGTCCTACAATGTTGGTTACATAGCCAGCTTGTAGCTTACCTGCTAGGATGCCGCCCATGTATTTGGCATCAGCACTACTGCTAATTAATATGATTTTTGCATCTTCTTTTGTGGCAATTTCAGCCAACGCAGTTGCATATGCATGCGCCTCAAAATGCTTAGTTGACAGCTTCAGATTGATCAGTTTTGACGCACCATAATTGGCAAGTTGTTCAGCATCTTCACAGTTAACAGTAACAATTTTGAATGTGGTATTTTGTTGTTTGGCAAGGGCAAAGCCATAGGATGAAAGTTCAGTTGACCCTTTTTTGAGTTTCCTTTCTTGTGATTCGACAAATAGTAGAATTGACATAGGTTATAATACTTTAGCTTCGTTTTGTAAAAGATCGATAAGTTGGTCGATGTCGTCGGCAGAAATTAGTTTGACAGCTGCCTTGGGTGTAGGCTTTTCAAAATTTTGAATTGCTGATTTGGCATGTGATTCTACAGCTGGAACAACCTCAAGTGGCTTTTGTCTTGCTTGCATAATTCCTCTCATATTAGGTATGCGAAGATCGGTTTCTTCTACTAGTCCTTTTTGACTGCCGATTATTAGGGGTAGATCGACGTTTAGTATTTCCATACCACCATCCATCTCTCTTGTTGCTGTGGCAATTGACCCATTGATTTCTAGCTGAACACAAGTGTTGACAAAAGCTATATCACTATTAGCAGCTACCAAACCAGGAACCATAGAGCCATTATAATCGATTGACTCACGACCAGCGATAATCAAATCGTAGGGATTGGCTTGCAGGTAGTTTGAAATTTGGTCTGCCACAACAAAAGCATCAACTGCATGAGTATCAATTCGAATTGCTTTATCGGCACCAATGGCAAGTGCTTTTCTTAGTGTTGGTTCTGCACTCGCTTGCCCAACGTGTAGCACGTCTACAGAAGCACCTACCTTTTCTTTAAACCAGATGGCACGTGTCAACCCAAACTCATCATTGGGGTTGATGACAAATTGAACACCTTGGTCATCAAAGACAGTGTCATTTTCCTTAAAATTTATTTTTGAAGTTGTGTCTGGCACACAACTTATACAGACTAAGATTTTCATGAGAAATATATGAAATACAAAGATAAAAAAAATCTTCAAATTATTATGCACGCATAATAATTTATACAATTTATAATAAGTTAGTTGATTCTTGTAAATATTGCTATTTTTGCGCAGTCAAAAAAAGCATGAGAACAATCCAGTTCAGAGAAGCCATTTGTGAAGCCATGTCTGAGGAAATGCGTCGTGATGACAGTATTTACCTTATGGGTGAGGAAGTAGCTGAATACAATGGTGCCTACAAAGCCTCGAAAGGAATGTTAGATGAGTTTGGTGAAAAACGTGTAATTGATACACCGATTTCTGAGCTAGGTTTTGCTGGTATTGGTGTTGGGTCAACAATGACAGGAAATCGTCCGATCATTGAATTTATGACTTTCAATTTTGCACTTGTTGGGATTGATCAAATCATCAATAATGCTGCAAAAATACGTCAGATGTCTGGTGGACAGTTTCCTTGCCCGATTGTTTTTCGAGGGCCAACTGCTTCAGCAGGGCAGCTCGCTGCCACGCACTCCCAAGCGTTTGAAAGCTGGTATGCTAATTGTCCTGGACTTAAGGTTATTGTTCCATCCAATGCATATGATGCCAAAGGTCTGTTGAAGGCTGCCATTCGAGATGACGATCCTGTCATATTTATGGAGTCTGAACAAATGTATGGTGACAAAGGCGAAGTGCCAGATGGGGAATATGTACTCCCGATTGGGGTTGCCAATACCACACGTTCAGGTACAGATGTTACCCTTGTTTCCTTTGGTAAGATTTTTAAGGAGGCTAACGCTGCCGCCGAACTTCTTGAAAAAGAAAACATTTCTGTTGAGCTCATCGACCTACGCACAATCCGTCCGCTTGACATCAACACAATCCTAGAGTCTGTTAAGAAAACAAATCGTCTTGTAATCTTAGAGGAATCTTGGCCATTTGGTAATATTTCTACTGAAATCACTTATCAAATTCAAAACCAAGCCTTTGATTACTTAGACTCACCAATCATTAAAATCAATACAGCAGACACTCCTGCACCATATTCACCCGTTTTGTTAGCCGAGTGGCTTCCCAATCGTAAGGACGTTGTTCGCGCAGTTAAAAAGGTTATGCTATAATTCATTCCAATTATAATCCACATGGAAAACTTAATTCAATATACACCCATTTTACTCGCAATTACAGGTCTAATCGTCATGTACATACAATCTGTTTGGGTAAGAAAACAATCAGCAGGTACCGAGAAAATGCAGTCGATATCTAAGAGTATCAAAGAAGGTGCTCTGGCATTTTTAAATGCAGAATATCGTTTGTTGTTGGTTTTTGTAGTCATAGCATCAGGCGCTCTCTATGGGATATCAACCATGGTAGAAACCACAAGTTGGTTGATAGTTCCAGCTTTTGTTGTTGGTGCCATTTTTTCAGCTTTGGCTGGGAATATTGGGATGCGAATCGCAACAGAAGCCAATGCACGAACTGCAGAAGCAGCAAAAACCAGTTTACCAAAAGCACTCAAGGTGTCCTTTGGGGGTGGTACTGTCATGGGTCTTGGCGTCGCTGGACTTGCTGTGTTTGGATTAGCGTTATGGTTTTTGTTTTTAGTCGGACAATTTATTGATGGGTCTGATTTTTATACAAATATGACCATTGTTTTAGAATCATTGGCTGGGTTTTCGCTTGGTGCCGAGTCCATTGCTCTTTTTGCAAGAGTTGGTGGTGGAATCTACACAAAAGCAGCTGATGTTGGAGCAGACCTTGTTGGAAAAGTCGAAGCAGGTATTCCTGAAGATGACCCTCGAAATCCTGCAACCATAGCAGATAACGTAGGTGATAATGTAGGAGATGTAGCTGGTATGGGTGCCGATTTGTTTGGGAGTTATGTCGCAACTGTTCTTGCATCCATGGTTCTTGGAAACTACATTATTAAAGACATGTCGGAAGCTGGACAAACGCTTGATATATTTCAAGGGATGGGTCCAATTTTGTTACCATTGGTGTTGGCAGGCGTTGGTATTATAGCATCAATTGCAGGAACACTTTTTATTCGAATCAAAGACAATTCAGCCAAAGAAGCTGAGGTGCAGCGCGCCCTGAACACGGGGAATATCTTTTCTATTTTACTGACCCTATGTGCATCTTGGTTTTTGATTGATTACCTATTGCCCGAGACGATTAGTGGCATGAAGTTTTTTGGCGAAGCAGCACGTGATGTGTCTTCAACCAACGTATTTTTTGCAACCATCGTTGGATTGGGTGTTGGGTACTTAATTTCCCTCTTTACAGAGTATTATACTGCCATTGGCAAACAGCCAGTGATGAGCATTGTAAAAAACTCATCTACAGGGGCAGCGACAAACATCATCGCCGGTCTTTCTGTTGGGATGATCTCGACGGCTTCATCAGTCCTTCTATTTGCAGTTGCGATTTGGGGTTCTTATGCCTTAGCAGGGTTTTATGGAGTTGCGATAGCTGCGTCTGCAATGATGGCAACGACAGCCATGCAGCTGGCCATTGACGCGTTTGGTCCCATCGCTGATAATGCAGGTGGTGTAGCTGAAATGAGTGAATTGCCAAGCGAGGTTCGTGAGCGTACTGATATTCTCGATTCAGTCGGAAACACAACTGCTGCGATCGGTAAAGGATTTGCGATTGCATCTGCTGCACTCACAGCACTTGCCCTATTTGCAGCTTACGTAACTTTCACAGGTATCGATGGGATTAATATCTTTAAGGCAGATGTGTTGGCAGCCTTGTTTATTGGGGGAATGATTCCAGTTGTTTTCTCTGCTCTTGCCATGCAATCGGTTGGAAAAGCTGCCATGGAAATGGTGCAGGAGGTTCGTCGTCAGTTTAAAGAAATTCCAGGAATCCTTGAAGGAAAAGGAACACCTGATTATGCAAAATGTGTTGAAATTTCAACGAAAGCCGCTCTCAAAGAAATGTTACTTCCTGGTTTGATTACTATTGCCACTCCAGTTGTAATTGGCTTATTTATGGGACCCGAAGCACTGGGTAGTTATATGGCAGGTGTGGCTGTTTCAGGCGTACTATGGGCGATCTTCCAAAACAACGCAGGGGGTGCTTGGGATAACGCCAAAAAATCATTTGAAGCAGGTGTTGAAATCAATGGGAAAGTGGAAAAAAAAGGATCTGAAGCGCACAAAGCTGCAGTCACTGGCGACACAGTTGGGGACCCTTTTAAAGACACCTCAGGTCCATCAATGAATATTCTTATCAAATTAACCTGTTTGGTTGGTCTGGTCATTGCCCCTATCCTTGGAGATGGACACAGTGCCCAAGCTCATCAAATGAAAGAAGAACAAAAAGAAGTTAGTGTCGAAGTATCTAGCACCACTGAGGGTGAAACGATTGCTACAATCACAACAATCACAACCAAAAACGGCGAAACCTCAGAAACAATTCAAGAGATTGTTGGAAGTCAAGAAATAATTGACTCTACACTTAATGAAATCAAAGGCTTAGAAAAAAACAAGTAAGAGATATTTGCAAAATGTACTAGAATGGGCGCCTATTTGGCGTCCATTTTCATATTCTCAAGTTTGCTGTCAATCGTTTGAATCACTTGTTGTAGATCCTCAGAACAATCAACAAAATTGAGATCATCAACCTCTAAAATGATAAGGTTGTCTTTGTTATAATCATGAATCCATGCTTCATAACGCTCGTTTAATCGACTGAGATACTCGATGCTGATTGAGTTTTCATAAACACGTCCACGTTTGTGAATCTGGTTAACGAGGTTTGGGATAGAGCTTCGAAGATAAATGAGTAAATCGGGACCTTTGACCAAAGACTCCATGAGCTGAAATAAAGAACTGTAGTTTTCAAAATCACGATGGGTCATCAGTCCCATTGCATGAAGGTTGGGTGCAAAAATATGAGCGTCCTCGTAAATCGTACGATCTTGTATCACTGTATTTTTGCTGTTGTGAATGTCTAAAGTTTGACGAAAACGACTGTTTAAAAAATAAACCTGGAGATTAAAAGACCAACGTTCCATTTCGGCATAAAAATCATCGAGATATGGGTTTTGCACAACGTCTTCGTACTGTGGCTTCCATTTATAATGCTTTGCCAATAACTCTGTTAATGTAGTCTTTCCTGCTCCAATATTTCCTGCAATTGCAATGTGCATATCTTCAATTTTAAGTCGCATAAAAATAAAAAATAAAGTCAATTGTAAACACTAAATCAAATATTGTTTTACAATCTCAGATGCAAAGGTCATTTTATTCATTCATCTAAAAGTGCAATTCTGTTCAAGGTTTTTGTACTTTAGCTCAAATTACTAAACCAGGAATATATCATGAAAAATTTAATTCTATCAGTTGTAACGTTCACACTTACCCTAACGACAGCTTCTGCCCAACTATTGGGTGGTATTGAAAACATATTATTAACCTCAACCGAGGATGCTCGTATTTTGGCAGAGGGCTATACTGCCCCCATCGGTAAAACCCTCACCTATGCCTTAAATTCAGGTTGGGCAACGAGTGCAAAAACACATAAAAAACTAGGTTTTGGCCTTACCATAGGAGCAGCCATTCCTTATGTGCCAGATGCAGATTTAGTGTTTACCCCAACAGGACTCACTTCTTTGAATGTACCATCTGGATCATTGCCAACTGTATTTGGTGAGGGTGGTGATCAAGAGTTAAATTTTGCATTTAGTGAAAGTGTTTTAGGCAATCAAATCGATTATGCTGGTAAGCTTTCTTTTCCTGGTGGCTTAAAAGATGAATTACCCTTCGGAACACTTCCTGCCCCGATTATTCAAGCAAGCGTAGGTGCTGTTTTTGACACAGATGTATTGGTTCGTTTTGTGCCTACAATAGATATTGAAGGTAGTAGTTTCAAACTGTTTGGCTATGGATTAAAGCACAATATCATGCAGTATTTTGGGCCACTTGATAAGCTGCCTCTCAACATATCAGTTTTGGCTGCTATGTCCAAAGCAAGCTTGGAGTACGACTTATCAGACTCTACTTTTGGAGGGAATAGTGACAACCGCAATATTACATTCGAAGCAGATACCTTTACTATTCAAGCACTGGCCTCTATCGATTTACCTGTGTTGAGTGTATTTGGCGCTTTAGGTTATAATAGCGGCAACTCACAGTTTGATGTCAGTGGTGACTATAGTATTGATTACGAACTACAAGGTTTGCCTACGATTTCAAGAGTACTTAATGATCCAATAAGTATAGAATCAGACGCGACTGGTGTGATGGGCCTCATTGGTGCTCGACTCAATCTTTTGATTATGAAGATTTATGCCAACTATACTATTCAAGAATACAACACTTTAAACTTAGGAATTTCATTTAATTTTCGATAATCGTTAAAAAAATATTTTGGAATTTGTAATTGCGTTGTATATTTGCCATGCAAAAGAGGAAGGATTTGACTGATTGCAACCTCTCAAAAAAAGTGCTAAAACAGCTTTACTTTTTAGAGACTTATCGCACTTCTTCTTCGCTAAAAAGTAAAATTAATGCCATATTTTTTTACATCCGAGTCTGTAAGTGAGGGACATCCCGACAAAGTTGCTGATCAAATCAGTGATGCTTTACTCGATCATTTCATTGCCTTTGACTCTCAAAGTAAAGTTGCTTGTGAAACACTCTTGACCACTGGTCAAGTGATTCTTTCTGGTGAGGTGAAAAGTAAAACCTATCTGGATGTGCAACACATTGCACGACAAACAATTAATAATATAGGCTACACAGACGATGCCTATCAATTTTCAGGGAACTCTTGTGGGGTAATTTCACTAATACACGAACAGTCGTCAGATATCAACCGAGGGGTTGATCGCGAAAAAAAGGAAGATCAAGGTGCTGGTGACCAAGGAATTATGTTTGGTTACGCAAACAATGAAACAGAGAATTATATGCCTTTGGCACTAGCTGTTTCACACAAAATTTTAGAGGTACTTGCCGATTTCCGTCGTACCAAATCAGATATCACTTATCTACGCCCTGATGCCAAGTCTCAAGTCACAGTCGAGTACAGTGAGGATCATAAGCCCATACGAATTGAAACTGTGGTTGTCTCCACTCAGCATGATGACTTTGACTCAGACGAAAACATGGCAAGCCAGATTCGAAAGGATATTATTGAAAAGGTAATGCCTAAAGTTATTGCCTCTTTCTCACCTGAGATTCAGTCTTTGTTTTCTAGCGACTTGACTTACCATATCAATCCAACAGGAAAATTTGTTATCGGAGGACCACATGGCGATACTGGACTTACAGGAAGAAAAATCATAGTCGATACTTATGGAGGTAAAGGCGCCCATGGTGGGGGTGCATTCAGTGGGAAAGACCCAAGTAAAGTCGATAGAAGTGCTGCTTATGCTGCTCGGCACATTGCCAAAAATGTAGTGGCTGCTGGCATTGCAGATGAAATCCTTATTCAGTTGAGCTACGCGATAGGCGTTGCTGCACCCACTTCGATTTTTGTAGACACCTATGGCACATCAAACGTTGACTTGACTGACAGCGAAATCGCAAAAAAATTAGAAACGCTTTTTGACTTGACACCCTATGGTATCGAACAACGTCTCAAACTAAGAACACCGATTTATGCTGAGACTGCATCCTATGGTCATATGGGACGCATACCAAAAAAGGTTAAAAAAGTTTTTGAATCTCCTTACAATGGAAAAATCGTACACGAAGTTGAGTTGTTCCCCTGGGAAAAGCTCGATGCCGTTTCTTTATTACATTCATCATTTAAAATTAAATCTTAAAAAATGAGCGCACAACAACTCTCAACAAACGCACTGCATCAAGGACATGATGTAACTGCTACACAAGGAACAAGATCAGTCCCTATTTTTCAATCTACTGCATACGTATTTAACGACAGCGACCACGCAGCCAAACTGTTTTCTCTGGCCGAGCCAGGCTTCATCTACACCCGTCTGAACAACCCCACGATTGATGTATTGGAGCAGCGAATTGCTGCCATGGAGGGCGGACTTGCTGCAGTGGCAACTGCATCTGGAACATCTGCGCTGAGTACTGCCATTTTGGTTTTACTCAAAGCTGGTGACCATATCGTTGCGTCAAACAGTTTGTATGGAGGGTCATATAATATGTTAAAAGTGTTGCTGCCTAGACTTGGCATCACCACGACATTTGTGGACCCTGACAATCCGAAGAATTTTACAGATGCTGTTCAAGAAAATACACGTCTCTTTTTCGCTGAATCGCTTGGAAATCCAAAACTAGATGTTTTGGACCTCAAGGGTATTTCTAGAGAAGCTAAAACAGTAAAAGTGCCATTTATGGTTGACAGTACCTTGGCGACACCTGCGCTTCAAAACCCAATTGCATATGGTGTGAATATCGTGATTCACTCACTTACAAAATACGCCAATGGCAATGGCTCAACAATGGGAGGTGTAATCGTAGATGCAGGTAATTTTGATTGGTCGAGTGGAAAGTTTCCAGAATTTACCACACCTTCTGAAGGGTATCATGGGTTGGTGCTACACGATGTTTTGGGCCCAGCTGCATATATCGCAAAGGTTCGAATTGAAGGGCTGAGAGATCTTGGTGCTGCTATTAGTCCATTCAATGCTTTTCAAATCATACAAGGACTTGAGACACTGGAAATTCGTATGAAAAAGCACAGTGAAAACGCACTTGCTTTGGCAGAATGGTTAGAGGCTCACGAAGATGTTGCTTGGGTAAACTACCCAGGACTTAAGTCGAGTAAGTACAATGCACTTGCCAAAAAATATCTCCCAGAGGGCCAAAGTGGACTATTGGCTTTTGGTTTAAAAGGAGGATTTGATGCAGGTAAAACTGTTGCTGATGAAACCAAACTGTTTGCATTGGTTGCCAATTTTGGAGACTCCAAGTCATTGGTCATCCACCCAGCCAGTACAACCCACCAACAGTTGACGCCAGAGGAGCAAGAATCTACTGGTGTGACCCCTGATTTAATTCGCCTTTCAGTTGGTTTGGAAAACGTTGATGACTTAAAATCAGACCTCCAACAAGCGTTTGATAAGGTTCAATAATATGTCTCAACTCGCCAACATTGCGTTTGAACAGTACACGACTCTATCGGGAGAGCAAATGGACTTGCAGTTATCCTACAAGCTATTTGGTCTTCCTTTGGGGAGTGCTCCTGTTGTGTTGGTCAACCATTCTCTGACTGGGGATGCAGATGTGGCTGGTGAAAATGGCTGGTGGTCTGAACTCATTGGAGATGGTAAAGTCATTGACACCCATCAATATACCATTTTGGCGTTCAATTTCCCTGGGAATGGCGTTGACAACAACCTGATTGATAACTATGAGCATCTCGTGCTTCGTGATATAGCATACCTTTTTAAAGCAGCACTAGACGAACTGGGAATTGATAAGCTTTATGCAGCTATTGGTGGCTCAATTGGTGGTGCTTTGGTTTGGGAAATGGGAGCGAGTTTTCCAGAGCTTATCGAAAACCTAATCCCAGTTGCTTGCGATTGGAAAACCTCTAGTTGGGTCTTGGCCAATACTTTGTTGCAAGATCGAATATTGCACAGCTCAAAAAACCCTTTACAAGATGCACGAATCCATGCGATGATGTGTTATCGAACACCCGAGTCTTTTAAAGAGAGATTTGGAAGATCGATTCATGAAGAAAAAGAAATATTTAACATCGATAGTTGGCTGTTACATCATGGTGAAAAGCTCAACAATCGATTTCAGTTACAATCTTATAAACTCATGAACCACCTCTTACGAACAATTGATATCACTGAGGAACGAGGATCGTTTGAGGAGGTTGCTTCACAAATTAAAGGAACGATTCATTTGATTTCAATTGATACCGACTTGTTTTTTACTGATGCTGAAAATCGAGAAACCTACTCGAGATTGATTGAGAGAAAAGTCAACCTTCATTATCACACCATATCATCTGTTCATGGGCATGATGCCTTTTTGATTGAATATGACCAACTCAATAGCATGTTATCCCCCTTATTTACCAATATATATGCACATTCATGAAAGTAGAACTCAAGCATCAAAACGGATTTCATTCATTCATCAGCAATGACAGAGGACACAACATCTCTATTGACAACACCTCTAGTGAAAACCCTCAAGGGCCCAGCCCAATGGAACTCTTGCTAATGGGTGTAGCAGGATGTAGCAGTATTGATATTATTTCTATATTAAACAAGCAAAAAATTAAACCTGACAGCCTTCAAATACAAGTGGAAGGCGATCGTTTGGAAGGTCAAGTTCCCTCTTTGTTTACAGCAATACACGCTAAAGTTATCGTCACAGGAGATGTGCCTGCGGATCGTTTGTTTCGCGCAGCCCAATTGTCATTTGAAAAGTATTGCTCAGTATCAAAAACATTAGAGCATACAGCCGCTATAACTTTTTCTGTCACAGTAAATGACACTCTGCATAATAAGCTACAGTAGAGAACTGATTTAATTGATATTGCCGCTTCTCAACTAATACAAGATTAAAATACTGGATAATACCGATGCCATTACCCAAAAATGTATTTTGATTCAAATTGAAGCTATCTAGGATTCAATTTGAGCTATTCAAGAACGGTTTCTAATACTTCGTAATATCGTTGGGCGATAAATTCTGCTCCTTGTTCATTATAATGAATATTATCGTAGAGATAGTCATCGGAAAAGCCATCAAACATATTTACTGCTATAACTTGTGAGCTTTCTTTGGTTTGTTCTTGAGCAATCTTATCAACATCCAAAACAGCTTGTTCAAAAATCGCTGTTAACTCCTGAGTCATAAAACTCCTTTTTCCTGGGGCAAGCTGTTCAATGAGAATGACGATGTCAGGGTTGTGATTTTGGAAGATATCAATAATACCATTAATATTCTCAATTACATTTTCGTAAGGAAGGCCATCCAAAATATCATTTCCACCTGGTGAGCTAAATAGAACAATGTCAGGATATCCGGTTTCACGAAGTATACTTTCTAATTCTTTAAATATTTGTTTAGATGTCCAGCTCATTTTCCCCTGATGATCAGTATCAAATGAAAGGCCTTTATAATTTGGGTAAAAACCCGTTTCCATTTCTGTACCGATGTAGTCAAAGTCCCAGCCCCCATCAATCAGGTCTTTCCATAAATAATATCGATAACTTTCAAACCAAGGATAAAACCCTTGTACACGAGATGCACCAAGGGGCATGATTTTGTTTTGGATGTTCTTTGTGATTTGATCTTCAGAAGTCTTTCCTTGATCGTGTTCATCATTTTGGCAGCCAAACAACAGGCACATCCAAAAAACCACAACCAACAAATTTGACAAACCAGTAAATTCTTTACGATATAACATCATGTGAATTGGTAAACTTTGAACTAAACCTACAAAAAAAATCATTTAAACATTTTTTTTTTCGGGAGATGCACTTACATTTGCATTCATTATGAATAATACGGTAAACTATTACAGCGCTTTTTATACTTCTCAAATGGAGCAGGACGGTTTGTAATAATATACGATGAAACAAATACAAAAAAGTCCTGATAACAACATCAGGGCTTTTTTTTTGATATGAAGACGAGAGTTGCAATACAAGGAATTAAAGGGTCATTTCACGATGAAGTGGCACAACTATATTTTGGAAATCAAGTAGAGATATTGGCATGTGATTCTTTCGACCAACTTGTACAGTCGATTGTGTATGACAATTGCAGACAAGCCGTCATGGCGATCGAAAACTCCATTGCTGGTTCGATTTTACCCAATTATGGCTTGCTCGATCAATACGGATTATCTATCGTTGGGGAACATTTGCTGAGCATCAGTCACAATCTGATGGCCATGCCTGGTCAAAGCATTTCAGATATTCAAGAAGTACACTCCCATCCGATGGCACTTCTGCAGTGTAAGCAATTTTTTCATGCATACCCTGATATCAAACTTGTTGAAAGTTCAGACACTGCAGCTGTTGCGAAAGAAATCAGCGATAACAATCAAATTGGAAAAGGGGCTATTGCCAGCCAGCTGGCAGCAGACTTATATGGTCTTCAGGTCTTAAGCGAGTCTATTCAAACTATTAAAAACAATGTTACTCGTTTTGTGATTGTTCAAAAATCGGCAGACCAAACGATCTCAAATATTTCAAAAGCGTCTTGGAAATTTGTTTTAAATCACAAGCGTGGAAGCCTGGCAACAGCCCTCAACGTTATGAGTGATTGCAAATTGAACCTCACTAAAATTCAATCTCTACCAGTTATTAAGACTCCTGGGAAGTATGCCTTTTTTGTCGATGTGACCTTTAATAACCCTGATGACTATCGCAAAGCTAAGTCCCTTTTGGAAATTATGGCAACCTCATTCAAAATCCTAGGTGAATACCAATCAAAATCATGACTACAGCAAGAAGATTAGATCGTGTTCATGAGTATTATTTCTCTAAAAAATTACGAGAGGTACGTGCAATGATTGAAGAGGGAAAGCCGGTGATTAATATGGGTATTGGAAGTCCCGATTTACCACCACCTCAGGAGGTAGTCGATGCATTGCACAACAGCATGTTGCACCCCACTGCACACAAATACCAAAGCTATCAGGGCATTCCGGCATTGCGCAAAGCGATTGCAGATTTTTATCATAACAAATATGGTGTAACTCTGAATCCAACAAATGAAATATTGCCTTTGCTTGGCTCTAAAGAAGGAGTTATGCATATTTCAATGGCTTTTCTCAACCCTGGAGATCAAGTACTTGTGCCTAACCCAGGATATCCAACCTATACTTCTGTCACTCGCTTGGTGGAAGCCGAGCCTGTATTTTATAATCTTGATGAAAAAAATCATTGGCATCCAAAACTAGACCAGCTAAAAAGCCTTGACTGTACCAAGATTCGTTTGATGTGGATCAATAGTCCACACATGCCCACTGGAACAACGATTGATTCTCAACTGTTGCGTGACCTCATTACATGGGCTGCCCAAAATGAAATTTTATTGGTTAATGACAACCCCTATAGTTTTGTGCTCACAGATCACCCAAAAAGTATATTTCAAAACCAAAAGGATAAATCAAACATCATGGAGCTCAATTCACTGAGTAAATCATTTAACATGGCAGGTTGGCGAATAGGAATGTTGAGTGGATCGAAAGAAAATATCAATCATGTGCTAAAGGTCAAAAGCAATATGGATTCGGGTATGTTTTATGGGATTCAGCAAGGTGCTATTGCTGCCTTGCAACAGCCACAAGCGTGGTATGATCATATCAATGCTGTATACCAAGAACGAAGAGAACAAATGTGGAAACTGGCAGAAGCCATGGGCTGTACTTTTAGCAAGAATAACAGTGGAATGTTCGTTTGGGCAAAACTGCCAGAAGGAAACACAAATAGCGAGGATTTCATTGACCAACTTCTACATGAGAAACATATTTTCTTAGCACCAGGAACTATTTTCGGAAGTGCTGGTCAAGGATATATACGTTTCTCGTTGTGTGTTGAGAAAAGTCAGATAACAGTAGCTTTAAATCGATTGGACAAATGAAAGTAGGATTAATTGGTGTTGGTTTGATGAATGGATCTTTGGCATTGGATTTAAAAAGCGCACATCCTAGTGTTGCGATCTATGGCGTAAGTCGAAGAGTATCAACATTGGTAAATGCAAAGCAATTGGGTTTGATTGATTACCAGGTGACAATCAATGACATGAGAGACATGGACTTTGTTTCAATTGCTATACCAGTGACAGCCACTGTCGATATTTTACCCAGTCTTCTCGATTCAGTAGGCTCAAACACATTGGTCATTGATATGGGTTCGACCAAAACAGCTATATGCGAATCGGTATCTAAGCATCCAAAGCGCGAACAGTTTTTGGCTTGCCATCCAATTGCAGGAACTGAATTTTCAGGACCAGAAGCTGCCATTCACAATTTATACCAAGGCAAGGTAAATATGCTTTGTGAAACACAAAAAACAAGACCAGATTTGTTGAAGCGTGCACATGCTATCTTCACCAATTTGGGAATGCATATACGTGAGATTGATCCCAGCGAGCATGATAGAAATATTGCTTACGTATCACACCTATCGCATATCACCTCATTTATGCTCGGAAAAACTGTTATGGAAAAGGAAGCTGATGAGCAAAGCATATTCGACATGGCTGGTAGTGGTTTCTCCTCAACTGTTCGTTTGGCAAAGAGTTCACCCGAAATGTGGATGCCAATCTTTCGACATAACAAACACAACGTAATTGAAACCTTAGATGAATACATCTCCAATATGGAGAATTTTAAATCTCTATTGGTAAATGATGATTACACGACATTAGTTGAAGAAATGAAGAATATAAATAAGATTAGACACATATTAAAACCTGAAAATAAAACAAATGGAAAATAATAAAGCCATGGGAGAATGGCTGCATGCCTTTGACCTCCCTCACCCCCTAGTCATTGCTGGTCCTTGCAGCGCAGAAACTGAAGAACAAGTGATGGATATCGCACATCAACTGAAAGATACAGATGCTACAATTTATCGTGCAGGAATTTGGAAACCAAGAACACGCCCTGGAAACTTTGAGGGTGTTGGCGCCATTGGATTAAAGTGGCTGCAGCGCGTCAAAGAAGAAACGGGTATGATGACCGCCACAGAAGTGGCAAATAAAGATCATGTAAAGTTGGCACTAGAAGCAGACATTGATGTGCTTTGGATTGGTGCTCGTTCTACTGTTAGCCCCTTCATTGTTCAGGAGATTGCCGATGCCCTTCAAGGCACAGATAAAATTGTTCTTGTAAAAAATCCAGTCAATCCTGATTTGTCTCTTTGGCTTGGGGGGATAGAGCGTTTATACACAGCTGACATCAAAAGATTAGGTGTGATTCACCGTGGATTTTCAAGCTATGCTAAAACAAAATATCGCAACAATCCAGAATGGCAATTGGCAATTGAACTGCAAAATCGATTTCCCGATCTTCCATTGATTTGTGATCCTTCTCACATTTGTGGGCGTCGTGATATTTTACAAGACGTATCACAAACAGCCTTAGACTTGAACTTTGATGGTTTGATGATCGAAACCCATCGAGACCCTGATAATGCCTGGAGTGATGCTGCACAGCAAATCACGCCTGACACTCTTGTTCTAATGATGAAAGATCTTCGGATTCGTAAAACAACAGCTGAAGCTGAGAGTTATGTGAACAGGCTCGACACACTTCGCGCACAAATCGACATCATCGACCACTCGATCCTTGAAACACTAGGGAAACGAATGAATATCTCTGTTGATATTGGTACGCTAAAAAAAGAGCATAATGTTGCTGTTTTGCAATCCAAGCGTTGGAATGAAATCCTAGGAAAGATGATTTTGGAAGGCGAAGGTCATGGATTGAGTGAAGAATTTGTATTGCGTATGTTCAAAGCAATTCACCAGGAATCGATTAACCATCAAGAAAAGGTGATCAATACCTAAGATTGAAAAGTCTTACCTTGTAAGCTGTGGAAGGAACGGTTTATAAATCGACAGGAAGTTGGTACTCTGTAAAAACAGATAGAGGTACAATGATTTCTTGTCGCATAAAAGGTAAATTTCGCACAGATCAAATCTCAAGCACCAACCCTGTTGCAGTAGGCGATCGAGTGACCATTTCTATCGACGAAAACCCCGAAGAAGGAGTGATTCATCACATCCATGATCGGAAAAACTATATTGTTCGAAAATCGGTTAACTTATCCAAGCAAATACATATTCTAGCTGCCAATATTGATATTGCATTTTTATTGATTACATTAAATAATCCTGTGACTTATCCTGCCTTTATCGATCGGTTTTTGGCAACCGCCAAGGCATTTGGAATTGAAGTTGTATTGTTGTTCAACAAAGAAGACTCCTACACAAGCAAAGAGTTGACAGAACTCCGCCAGCTCAAAGCTGTGTATGATGACATTGGCTATCATTGTGAAGAAATTTCGGCATTGAAAGGAACCAATGTCGATCAAGTTAAAACACTAATGGCATCTAAAGTATGTATGCTCTCTGGTCATAGTGGCGTGGGGAAATCAACCCTTGTCAACACACTTGCTCCGGTGTTGAATATCAAAACCAAAGTGATTTCGGAACAGCATCAGCAAGGGCAGCACACAACAACACATGCTGAATTACATGAGCTAGATTTTGGCGCAAAAATCATTGACACGCCAGGGATTAGAGGATTTGGTATGATTGCATTTTCCCCACAAGAATTGGGGGATTATTTTGTTGAGTTTTTTGAACGAAAAAGCCAATGCAAATTCAAAGACTGCTTGCACATAGACGAGCCAAAATGTGCAGTGAAATTAGCAGTAGCATCAGGAGATATTGCTGCCTCACGTTATAAAAGTTATACCCAAATTCTTGCTGGTGAGGACCAACAGTATAGAACTGATTTTTAGAATTTATGAGGGTCGTTATTCAACGTGTTAACAAAGCAAGTGTTCGAGTCGATGGAGAGATCGTAGGATCGATTTCCAAAGGGCTTTTGGTTTTTTTGGGTATAACACACGGTGATGATATGGAAGATGTTTCATGGTTGGTAAAAAAAACGGTCGGACTTCGTATTTTTAACGATACAAACGATGTGATGAATTTGTCGCTAATAGATATAGAGGGTGAGTTGTTGGTGGTCAGTCAGTTCACGCTCCACGCATTGACCAAAAAAGGGAACCGACCCTCCTATATCGATGCTGCTAAGCCAGAAACAGCCTTGCCATTGTACAAAAGTTTTGTGGAGCAGTGCGAAAAAGCGCTCGGACGACCAGTCAGTACAGGTCTTTTTGGAGCGATGATGGATGTGCAGCTCAGCAATGATGGCCCAGTTACGATTTTAATGGATTCCAAGTGTAAATAAAAAAGCGATTGGGGTTACCAATCGCTTTTATTAATAAAAATTATGTTAATTATTTTACAAATCGAAGGATTCTAGTTTTGTTACCAGACTCAAGTTTCACAAAATAATTACCAGAACTCAGTTCTTCAATTTGAATTAAATTAACTCCGACAGATGGGTTTGATATTTCTTTCACCTGTTTTCCATTTATATCAAGAACTAAAATCCTATCAACTTTAAATGGTAATTCAACATTGACATATTCAGAAGCAGGATTGGGGTAGAGCTTAATTTTAGCAAATGGTAATAATTCATCACTTGATAAAGGATCACCACCTGTTGTAAAACTAAAAATTGGACTTGTTGTTGTTCCGCCTAGGCCGACTGCTTCAACAATCCAATAATAAGTTGTGTTCTCTTGCCATCCACCTTCATATGTATTTCCGTAGGTAATACCAGGACTTTGGGGATTAAACCCAGTTACAGAGAGTGAGAGACTATCTACAGCTGCGTAAAGTCCTGCTTTCCAATTATAACTTGTTGCTGGCCCCCCAGTTGTTGCAGGATCAAATGTAAAATCAATTTTCTTAGATCCAGCGTCAGTTAATTCAATTTGAACATCTGTAGCACCATCAGCAGGTACTGGGTTAATAACAGCACCGGGTGCATCTGGCTGAACTTGCACAACTATATTATCAACAGCATAGAAATAGGCATAATTAGCACTGTATGTAAATTTTACATGGGCTGTCGCTGAGTTGTTAACAGCAGTAGTAATATCAAAAACTTTTGCGCCTACAGAATTTGATGCACTATAATCTTGAACAGATGTCCAGTTTGTTCCTCCGTCGCTTGAGACTGAAATAGATGCTGCTCCACCATACCCCCAGGCAAAGAAGTGATTTACAGTCAATAGAATTGTTTCACCTGTTAATGCTGAAGCATCAAAAGGAGGCGAAATTAAAGAGAATGTAGCATCTCCGGCGCCAGCTGCGTCACTATTAGCAATTGCATAGTTTCCACTCATGCCAGCTGCTGTATAAAAAAGTGTATTGCCAACACCAAAGTAGTAAGCATATCCGCTGGACTCAATCGCAAATACATCTGCGGGGTCACCTGTTGTAACCTCATTTACAGTTGTCCAAGTTGCAGGTATTTCAGTACTTGACTCAAAATCTTCAGATAAAAGAGTTTGAGCATTTAAAGTAATTGTCATAAGCATGACAATCGTGAATTGTAAAAATCTTACCATAATTTATTAGTTTTATTGTCCATAAAGTTAATTTTTTTTTACAAAGTAATTCGAATCATATAACTTTTTTAGTAATGAATCTAAATTTTTATTTAATTTATAAAAACAAATTATAGTATTTGCTAAAAATGAAATATGATGCCGTTTTTAAAATTTATTTGAAGTCAATTTATTTATTAGTTCCCTTAATTTTCTTTTCTCAATTTATAATAAGTTGTAAGGAAGATTCTTATAATTATTTTAATTTGGACCCTAAAAGAATCCAAGTATTTAATGTAAATGAGATTGATCTTCAACCAATATTTATTGTTGAAGGCAGTTCAGATTCATCTTATGTTTTGTCTAAAGAAGGGATCAACTTAAAACATTGGAAATTTGAATACAAGACTGGAAATGATGTTCAAATAAACAATGATGGTACATTAATTGGGATTTTTAAACCAGATGAAGTCCCAGAAATTAGCTTTGGGGGTTATGGAGGTATAATTCAGAAGTTGAGTGCTGAAGGTGATCTTTTATGGGAATATAGTTTGTTCAACGAAAATGAAATTTTACATCACGATGTTGAACAGTTATCCAATGGAAATGTTTTAGCTCTTGTATGGGAAAAAATATCATCAGAAAATGCTAAAAATTTAGGTGTTGATACAGATGTTGATATTTTTTTTGAAAAAATTATAGAAATTAACCCTTCAAATAATCAAATAGTATGGGAATGGAAAAGTATACAACATATTATTCAAAATTATGATTCCTCAAAACCAAATTTTGGTCTACCAATAAACAACCCAAGTAAAATCGATATTAATTATGTTGATGCAAACTCAGTGGCTGGGGATATTATGCATGCTAATGGATTAGATTATGATGAGAATAGAAATATTATTTTTTTGAGTGTAAATTTTTATAACGAAGTTTGGGTGATAGATCACAGCACTAATATTCAAGAATCAAAAGATTCTTTTGGGGGGAACTATGGTATGGGGGGAGACTTAATATACAGATTTGGAAACCCTTCCGCTTATGGTGGCTCAGGCCGCCAATTGTTTCACAGAAATCATTTTCCTAATTTGATTGAGGACAATGTTAGGGGAAAGGGTAACATGTTGATATTTAACAATGGAATCAACGAAGAAATTTCATCTGTTTATGAAATTGAACTTCCTTCTACATTTGGAATAAATTCAAATAATTTTATGGAACCCAAAATTGTTTGGGAATACAAAAATGATTCGATTTTTTCAAAAATTTTGTGTGGTGCAATTAGGCTAAAAAATGGGAATACTCTAATTACAGAAGCTGATTTTGGTCTATGGGAAGTAAATAAAAATAAAGATGTTGTATGGAAATTTAATGCTCAAAATGATTCTATTGTGGATAGAACTAATATTTGGCGTTCATACAAGTATTAGAATTTAAATTAATGAATCACTTATTTTATAAGTGTTCTATATATTTCAAAATCAATGAATTAAAATCCAATGGATATTAAAAAAGTACAAACTGAAGTTGATGAATGGATTAAAAGCCATGGAGTTCGTTATTTCGATGAATTAACCAATATGGCGCAACTTACTGAAGAAGTTGGAGAGGTAGCCCGAATCATTTCCCGCCGTTATGGTGAGCAGTCCGAAAAAGAAAGCGACAAGCAAAAGGATTTAGGTGAGGAATTAGCTGATGTACTTTTTGTGGTAATATGTCTGGCCAATCAAACAGGCGTTGATTTATCCGAGGCTTTTACCAAAAAATTAGAATTAAAGACCAAACGTGATCACGATCGACACCACAACAACC
Organism: uncultured Bacteroidota bacterium; assembly: GCA_902566635.1. GTDB lineage: Bacteria > Bacteroidota > Bacteroidia > Flavobacteriales > Flavobacteriaceae > UBA724. The sequence goes on from CACFJP010000001.1 coordinate 62,732, forward strand.
CTAAAATCAATAAATGAAAGAGATCAGACTAAGTCATATATCTGGCTCTGTTGTAGGAAAAATTCAAGTTACAGGTTCAAAAAGTGAATCGAATCGGATGTTGCTTTTGCAAGCATTTTTTCCTCAAATTGAACTTATAAACCTGTCCAATTCTGACGATACAGTTGCGATGAAGTATGGCCTTGAAACTGATGATACTTTGGTGGATATTGGTCATGCTGGCAGCACGATGCGTTTTTTGACAGCTTATTTTTCTTCAATAGAAAACCAAGAAAAAACCTTAACAGGCTCCCAGCGTATGCAAGAACGTCCATTAGGGATATTAGTCGATGCGCTACGACAGCTCGGAGCCGATATCACCTACCTCAAAAATGAGGGATACCCACCTTTATTGATCAGAGGGAAAAAACTTTATGCCGATGAGATTCGTCTTTCAGCAGATATCAGTAGTCAATACATAACAGCATTGATGCTCATTGCACCACGCTTGGCAGGTGGATTGCGCCTTCATTTACAAGGAAAGATAACCTCAGTTCCCTACATAAAAATGACCCAGTCTTTATTGCATGACATAGGTATTGAAGCTAGCTTTTCTGGCCAGACCATAGAGGTTTCTCCAAAAATAGACATTGCTGCTGCGACCCATGCTGTTGAGTCAGACTGGAGTTCTGCGTCCTATTATTTTGGTATCGCAGCTCTCGCAAAAGAGGCAGATATTCGTTTGTCGACCTACAAAAAAAACAGTTTGCAAGGGGATCGCGTGTTAATGAATATATACGAGCAGTTGGGGGTACAATCTTCGATTGAAAACAATACACTTCATTTGCAAAAGCAGGCCCTGCAATCCACTTTCATACAATTGGACCTTTCCAACGCCCCAGATATCGCTCAAACGATAGTCGTGAGTTGTTATGGGCTAGGCATAGCTTGTGATATCACGGGCTTACATACCTTGAAAATTAAAGAAACGGATCGCTTGGTTGCCTTGCAAAACGAATTGACAAAATTGGGAGCAAAAATCAAGATCACAGACCATAGTTTACAACTTCAAAGGCGCAACAATCCAATTCGGCCAAATGTTTTGATCGAAACCTATCATGATCATCGCATGGCGATGGCTTTTGCACCACTGGCATTGTTGGTGCCCATTCGGATTCAAGACGCTGATGTGGTAACAAAATCGTATCCAGAATTTTGGAAAGATTTAGAGATGAATGGGTTTTTGTTAGGGTGATTGAGCAAAAACATGCCCAATAACTTGACAACCCCCTTGATGAGAATGTATATTTGCTGCCTTAACACACACAATGAAACTTTCACACTTTAATTTTGATTTGCCAGAAAAACTGCTGGCAGAATATCCAACTGATCATCGCGATGAGTCAAAACTCATGGTTTTACATCGAGAAACAGAAACCATTGAACACAAGTATTTCAAAGATATCGTTGATTTTTTTGACGAAGGAGATATTATGGTTCGCAACAACACAAAGGTTTTTCCTGCTCGTTTGATCGGTAACAAGGAAAAAACAGGTGCCAAAATAGAAGTTTTTTTGCTTCGTGAATTGAATCAATCTCAACGACTTTGGGATGTTCTTGTTGACCCTGCTCGAAAAATAAGAATTGGAAATAAGCTTTATTTTGGAGATAGTGAGGATTTGGTTGCTGAAGTGATTGACAATACCACTTCTCGTGGTCGTACACTACGATTTTTATATGATGGTCCTTACGATGCTTTTCGCGAAAAACTTCATGAAATGGGTCAAACTCCACTTCCAAAATATATCAAAAGAGAAGAAGAGGATTTTGATCGGGAACGATACCAAACGATTTATGCAAAGCATGAAGGTGCTGTTGCAGCACCAACTGCTGGGCTTCATTTCTCAAAACACGTACTCAAAAGACTTGAAATTAAGGGAGTGGACATGGCTGATATCACCCTTCATGTAGGGCTGGGCACATTCAATCCAGTGGAAGTTGAAGATTTGTCTAAGCATAAAATGGATTCAGAGGAACTCATCATCGACCAGCAAGCTGCTGATATGGTCAACAATGCAAAAGCTAACAAAAAGCGAGTGTGTTCAATCGGTACCACATCTATGCGTGCGCTCGAAAGTGCAGTGTCTTCTAGTAAAACACTCAACACTTACCGTGGTTGGACGCATAAGTTTATTTTCCCACCACACGAGTTTAGTATTGCTGATAGTTTGATTACCAATTTACATTTACCAAAATCTACTCTTTTGATGATGGTGTCTGCTTTTGCAGGTCATGAGTTTATCAAAAAGGCTTATCAAGAAGCTGTGAAGAAAAAATATCGCTTCTATTCGTATGGAGATGCGATGCTTATTTTATAATTATGGATAAAGCACGTCGTGACATTCGTGCATTAACCTTGGAAGAGCTACGTCTTTTTTTTACCTCAAATGCGGCACCAGCCTTCAAAGGCAATCAGGTTTATGAATGGCTTTGGAGCAAAGGTTCTCATGATTTTGAGGGGATGACCAACTTGTCAAAATCACATCGTTCGCTTTTAGAAGATCATTTTGTTATCAATCATATTGATGTCGATCACCTCCAAATAAGTGCTGATGGCACTATTAAAAATGCCATTCGATTGCATGATGGGTTTTTGGTCGAATCTGTCTTAATTCCTACAGATTCACGTGCAACAGCATGTGTATCGAGTCAGGTTGGGTGTAGCTTGGACTGCCATTTTTGCGCAACATCCAAACTGAAAAGAATGCGAAATCTCAATCCTGATGAGATTTATGATCAGGTTGTTGTTATTGATCGACAAAGTCGATTGAATTATAATCGTGGGCTAACCAACATTGTGTTCATGGGAATGGGAGAACCACTAATGAATTATAAAAACACCTTACTTGCAATTCAGAAAATAACTTCATCCGATGGTCTGGGAATGTCACCCAAACGTATCACAGTTTCAACTTCTGGGATCACTAAAATTATTCGTGAAATGGCAAGTCAGAACCCAAAGTTCAAATTGGCTGTTTCACTACACTCAGCAATCGAAGAAACACGAAATCGTTTGATGCCATTTACAAAAAAATTCCCTTTACCCGAACTATTGGAAGCACTCAAGTATTGGTATGATCAAACAAAAAGTAAAATCACTTTTGAAGTGGTTGTTTGGCAAGGGATTAATGACAAACAAGAAGATATTGACGCTCTTGTTGCTTATTGCAAACAGGTGCCATCAAAAGTAAACTTGATTGAATACAATGCTATTGGAGACAATCAATTTTTACAAGCAAAACAAGCATCAATTTCAGAATACATCTCTGCATTGGAGGGCCAAAATATATCGGTTACTGTACGCCAATCTCGAGGGAATGACATCGATGCTGCATGTGGTCAATTGGCAAACAAACAACACTAATTTGCTTACGAAATTGGTGTTTAACAGATTCAAGCGAAATTGTATATTTAGGAACAAATGAAAATCATTGATCAACTCAAACGCCCCATAGGTGAGGAAATGGAACTCTTCGAAGGAAGGTTTTCCAAAGCAATGTCCTCCAAGGTTGCTTTGTTGAATCGAATCACGCATTATATTGTCAATCGTAAAGGAAAACAAATGCGTCCTATGTTTGTTTTTCTCACAGCCAAACTCTTAGGAAAAACCAACGAACGTACCTTCCGAGCAGCCTCAGTAATCGAATTGATTCACACTGCGACCTTGGTTCACGATGATGTTGTCGACGGCAGTGACAAACGACGTGGCTTTTTCTCAATCAATGCCCTTTGGAAAAATAAAATTGCAGTATTGGTTGGGGACTATTTGTTGTCAAAGGGGTTGTTGCTTTGCATCGACAATAAAGATTTTGATTTACTGGAGATTATTTCAATTGCAGTACGTGAAATGAGTGAGGGAGAGTTATTGCAAATAGAAAAAGCAAGAAATCTTGATATTAACGAAGAGATTTATTACGAGGTGATTAGAAAAAAAACTGCCACTCTGATTGCATCCTGCTGTGCTTTGGGGGCATGTTCTGTAGATGCTTCTCAAAATGATATAATAAAAATGACATATTTTGGAGAAAAAATTGGGATGGTTTTTCAGATTAAAGATGACTTGTTTGATTACGGACAGCAGCGTATTGGAAAACCAACAGGAATAGATATTCGTGAACGAAAAATGACATTGCCTTTGATTTATGCGATGAAGCAGGCCAGCCCCTTAGAGCGAAGGTGGCTGAAACGCAATTTCAAAAAAAACAACAAGAACAAAAAGACAATCAAAGAAGTGATTGCTTTTGTCAAATCAAAGGGTGGTCTGGAGTACTCAATCAGCAAAATGCATGAATTACAAGAGGAAGCAATATCGATTTTGGATTCATTCCCAGCTTCCGAATCAAAGGATAGCTTGAAAAAATTAGTTTCTTATGTCATTGATAGAGAATTTTAATTCCTTTTTTTATTTTTAAAACTTCTAATCGTTTGATTTTGATCAGCAAGTCAACAGTAGATATCGTATTTGAAACGGCTCGTCTTGAAGAGGTGATCGGAGACTTTGTACAGCTCAAAAAGTCGGGCTCAAATTTCAAAGGTCTCAGTCCTTTTTCAAACGAAAAAACTCCAAGTTTTATGGTTTCTCCTGCCAAGCAGATTTGGAAAGATTTTAGTAGTGGAAAGGGGGGTAATGTTGTTTCTTTTCTCATGGAGCATGAGCACTATACATTTCCTGAAGCGATTAAATTTCTTGCCAAAAAATACAACATTGAGGTTGAAGAAACCCAGCAGACCAATGAGCAGAAAGAGGCAGCTTCATTGCGCGAAAGCATGTATGCTGTAACAGCGTTTGCCCAATCCTATTTCTCAAAAATGCTGACTGAATCAGAAGAAGGAAAAAACATTGGATTGAGTTATTTTAAAGAAAGGGGATTTACTGACGAATCGATCGATCGTTTCAATTTGGGATACTCACCAGACGAATGGACTGCACTGACCAATGCAGCAACTGACGCCGGATTTCAAAAGGAATTTTTGGTATCCACTGGTTTAACGATAGAAAAAGGAGGTAAAATTTTTGATCGTTTTAAAGGGCGAGTAATGTTCCCAATCCACAGCATGTCTGGTAGAGTGACAGGATTTGGTGGACGTATTTTAAAACAAGATAAGCAAGCTGCCAAATACATGAACTCACCCGAGAGTGAGGTGTATCAAAAAAGTAAAATGCTGTATGGGCTCTATCAAGCAAAACAACACATTGCAAAGGAAAGTAATTGTTATTTAGTTGAGGGCTATACTGATGTGATTCAGATGCATCAGGCTGGGATTCAAAATGTTGTGTCCTCATCTGGTACTGCGCTGACGCCTGACCAAGTTCGTTTGATTCGTCGGCTGACAAATACAATCACATTGTTGTTTGATGGAGATGCTGCAGGAATTCGTGCTGCAATTAGAGGAGTTGATGTTATTTTGGAGGCTGGAATGCATGTTTCTATATGCACATTTCCAGCGGGAGAAGATCCAGACAGTTTTGTGAGAAGGAATCAACCCACAGAGGTCAAGGAGTTTTTAGAAAAAAGTACAGTTGATTTTGTTCAATTTAAGGCAAAATTACTTGCAGAGGAGGGCGACAATGAACCCATTCGTAAAGCAGAAACCATAGGTGAAATTGTGAGTACCATCGCTTTGATACCCGATGCCATACGTCGAGAAATTTATATCCAAGACTGTGCCTCTACTATGAATATTAGTGAGGATGTTTTGTTTTCGACCCTTGCTCAGATGCTTCAAAAAATGGCCAAACAAGCACCACAAACCAAAGCATTAGAAATGATGCAAGTGGTAAGTACACCCAAGCAAAAAGTTGATCAACGATTTGTGCTTGAGCGAAATATTATTTCATTGCTTTTGCTTTACGGCAACGAAGAAGTGTCGTTTGAAGATGTCGTTTTACAGTCTGATGATGAAGGCAAAATCGAGCTCACACCCACAGAAATTAGCGCGAAGGTGTATGAAAAAATTTACCTAGATCTCCAGCAAGATGAAGTAGAATTGTCGACCAAAAGCTTTCGCGAACTTTACCATTCTTTGCTGTCCATTTACAGCGAGCAAAAACCCCTTGTCATGGAAACTTTTCTGCAAGAACTTTCTGCAGAGCAGTCGACATTGGTGAGCAGTATTATCATGAATGAGGAAAACAATGTGCTTCACGATTGGGAGAGAAAAAATATCATTATTAAGGACAAAAAGTCTGAAATTGGGCGATGGCTGCAGCAAACCATTTTGAATCTTCGCTGTTTGTTAATACAAGAAAAAATAGGAGAATTAAAGAATAAGACAGTCGAAAGTCATGTGGAAACGCATAAAGAAATTCTCGAGGAGGTAAATGATTATGTAGGGCTTAAAAAGAATTTGAGCCAACGCTTAGATCGCGTCATTTTCTAAAACGAGTCGATATGAATCGATTGTGCCTTTCTGATCAGTTCAACTAGGTTTCTAACTCTCAATTTTTTCATAATCCGACTTCGATATGTACTCACGGTTTTTTCATTTAGTTTTAACTCAGCAGCAATCTCTTTATTTCTTTTGCCGTCACTGAGCATTTTGAGTACTTCGACTTCACGTGTCGAAAGTTTTTTGAACATTCTTCTTGGCCGACCTGTTGATTCATCAAAGGCAATCGTTTGTGCTAGCTCATTGGTGATAAAAACTCCACCCGAAGCAATTTTCAATATAGCATGGCGAAGAGAGCCTGGATTTGATTTTTTGTTAAGGTAACCAGAGGCACCCGCTTTTAAAGATGAAATTGCATATACTTCTTCAGGCTGATTTGAGTAGACGAGTACACGAGTACCGGGGTATTCTTCCTTAATTCGTCGTAAAACTGTTAGTCCTTCAGATTCATACAGGTCTAACTCCAAAACAATAATATCAATTATCTTTTTTTCGATGATTTTAAAAAGGTCGTCTGCTTTAAGTGCTTTTCCAACAATTGAAATTTCTGTGGAATTTTTAAAAACAGCTTTGACTCCTTTGTGGACTATTGGATGTGAATCAGCAAGTACAACTTTAATCACTAACTTAAAATAATAATTTAGAAAAAGTTTCTAAATAAACAACAAATGAAACAAACTACAAAGCCTGTAAGTAAATTCTGAACAAATTTAACAAAAAAATTACATTAGATGCTGTGGTATCACACAAATTGGAATAGGTAGCATTTTATGTTTGTTCATTTTATGATGTTTCATATAAATTGTGAACACATCTTTCTCGCGCCCTTTAAAATCAGTAGGTGTTTTGCCGTTTTCGTGCTGTTCCATCGCCCATTCAAGTTCGTCATAAGAAGCACCAAGTTGTTCCTCATCGGTTCGATTATCGTCCCACAACCCATCAGTTGGTGCTGCATCTACAATAGCACGATCGACGCCCAAATGTGATGCAAGTTTTTTCACTTGACTTTTCATCAAATCTGCTATTGGGGACACATCAACACCTCCGTCACCATATTTGGTGTAAAATCCTACACCAAAATCTTCAACTTTATTTCCTGTTCCTGCTACGAGCAGGCGTTGTTTTGATGCGAAGTAGTAGAGTGTTGTCATGCGCAGTCGAGAGCGTGTATTTGCTAAAGAAATTCCAGTGCCTTCAAATTGATTTGGTGTAGCGTCCAATTGACAAAAGGTTTCATATAAGTCAGTTAATTGCACAACTTTTACACTAACGTTATTGTATTTTTTTGAAAGCCAGGCAGTGTGAACCTTGGCTCTGTGAACTTGATTTTTTTCTTGGTGGATTGGCATTACAAGGCAAAGAGTAGGCTTGCCAGACATTGCGCACAATGTGGATGTTAGTGCAGAATCTATACCACCAGAAACACCAATGACAAACCCATCTAGTTTGGCGTCTTCTATGTAGGAAGTTAACCAATCAATAATATATTTAGCAACATCTTTAGTTTTCATAGCACAAATCAATTATCATTTAAAAAAACAGTAGATTAGTAAACTCTAATTCTAGGCTCAAAGTTAGTACATATGCGCTTATTCAAAAAGTTGTTTCGATCATTTTTGGCCTTGGTATTTTTTTTGGTTTTATTATGGAGTTGTTCAAATCAAAACTCTTCAACAAACACCTACTCATATGAGTTGATTCGTTTTGAACAAATTTTTTTTGAATCACACCCTGATTCCTTAGCAGCAGTCGAAAAACAATTTCCTTATTTTTTCCCAAAAAATTATCCTTTTTCTGTGTGGGTCAATCGACGCGCAGACAGCTTGCAAATGGCACTTTATAAGGAAACAAAAATGTTATCAAGCGACGATATTAAAGATCAAATAGATCCTTTTATTAAAGGTCTTACTCGTGTGTTTAAAAATGTGACCCCCCCCAAAAAAGTAATCACCATAACTTCTGATGTCGACTATAACAATAAAGTCATTCTGAACGACACCATGGCTTTGGTTTCCATTGATAATTTCTTGGGAGTTGATCATTTTATGTACCAGGGAATTGCCATGTATTTACGACAAGAGATGAATTTGCGTGACCTTTCAGTGCAACTCGCCGAGTCGTTTGCAGAGCGTATTATCCCAACTCCGAATGATCGAAGTTTTTTGTCGCAGTTAATTCACTATGGAAAAATACAGTATATCAAGCAAATGATCATACCAGATTTTTCTGAAGATCGCATAATGGGATATACCCCAGAACAACTTGAGTGGGCAAGAACAAATGAAAAAGAGATCTGGAATTTTTTTGTATCCAAAGAGTTGCTTTTTAGTACTGACCAAGACCTCATCAGTCGTTTTATTTTTCCAGCTCCATTTTCAAAATTTTATTTAAATATAGATGTTGATTCACCCGGGAAAATAGGGCAGTGGTTGGGCTTGCAAATTGTCAATGCTTATCAAAGAAACGAGCGTAAACCCATCGACGAACTGATAAAAACACCAACTAGAGTGTTGTTTGAAAACTCAAAATATAAACCACGACGAAAATGAAAGAAACAAGTATTACGATAGATGTTACGCTGGACGAAAACCATGTGCCATACAAGTTGCATTGGTCTGCACCTGATGGAGGTATTAGCAATCAAGAAACCCACGCTGTTTTTTTGAGCACTTGGAATAAGGAAATGCAGGAAACCGCACGAATTGATTTATGGTCAAAAGAAATGCCTGTTGACCAAATGCGTGTATTTGTTCATCAAACGCTTGTGGGGATTCGCAACTCGTACATGAATGCTACACAGGATGTTGAAATGGGTGAGGCCTTCCAACAGTTTTGTGATTATTTTTCAGATGAGCACAATTTGGGAAAAGCCCAAAAAACTAAAGATTCGAATTGATTGATGCTATGTAGTTGATTATTTCCTCCTTACCTTCACCTGTTTTTGCAGATGATTCAAACATCGGGGGAATGCTTTCCCATCCCTGCTCTAAAAGATGCGATTGATAATGCGATAGATTGTCTCTTCGTTGCTTTTCAGATAGCTTATCAATTTTGGTAAAAACGATAGAGAATGCGTGTTGATTTACTCCAAGCATATTGATAAAATTTATATCAATTTTTTGTGGTTTATGGCGACTGTCAATTAGAACAAAGGTGTTGATCAATTGTTTTCTCTTTTCAAAATATCCATGTATGAGTTTTTTGATCTCGTTTCTTCCTTGTTTAGGTAATTTGGCGTAACCATAACCAGGCAAATCGACCAAAAACCAACTTTCATTGATGACAAAGTGATTAATCAATTTTGTTTTCCCTGGAGTGCCCGATGTTTTGGCAAGTTTTTTATTGTTTGTCAATGCGTTGATGAGGGATGACTTACCAACATTTGAGCGACCAATAAAAGCATATTCAGCAAAGGAGTACTTTGGACATTGATCTACATCCGAGCTGCTGACCAAAAAACGAGCAGAATGAATCATGACAACTCAATTTGAGTTTCTGCTCAACCATTTTTCCATGTGTACATTGAACAGATTGGGATGTTCCATCATTGGTGCATGACCACATTCTTCAATCCAAAATATACTAGAATTAGGTAGAAGACGATTAAAATCGTGCCCAACTTCAGGGGGTGTTACAATGTCATTTTTACCCCAAATGATAGCAGTTGGGATTTTGATTTTAGGTAAATCTTTGGACATATTATGGCGAATTGCACTTTTGGCAATCGTAAGGATTTTAACCAGTTTTTTTCGATCGTTGACAGTCTCAAAAACCTCATCAACCACATCGTCAGTTGCCACTTTAGGATCATAAAAAACTTCTTCACATTTTTTTCTCATGTATTCCTTGTCTTCTCTTTTGGGATAGCTTTCCCCCATAGAGTTTTCGTACAGTCCAGAACTTCCTGTGATGATAAGACCCCTAATATTTTTTGGATACAACAAAGAAACAAGTAAACCAATATGACCGCCCAATGAGTTGCCAAGCAAGGTAACATCAGTTAAACCAAGGTGTAAAATAAATTGATGCACATATTTAGCAAACTCTTTCACATTTGTTTTGAGTAGCGGCAAGTCGTAGATGGGCAGCATAGGAATGATTACTTTATATCCTTTGCTGGGGAAGTAATCTGTCACTCCTTGAAAGTTACTCAACCCTCCCATAAGACCATGAAGAATAACAATTGACTTTCCTTCTCCAACCTCCAGAAATTGGTATTTGCCTGATTTTTTGATTGTTTCTTTCATCAATTGATTCACAAATAGTCAGCAAATATAACCATTTCAAGTCAGTTACTTCATTCATACCAAACAAAGTGTGGGTTACAATATTTTAAAATATGACACTAAATAAGTTTTTTATAATATAAATGTAATTAACTCATTTTAAGCAATTTAAGAGTTTGATGTGGCAAAAATGTATAAAATTGTTAACAAAGTGGTAAAAAGTGGTAAAAAGTGGTAATTAATTGATATATTTGACTCAGTTAGAGTTGAAAAAATGCACGTTGTTGGCACGTATGAATGTAAGTTGGATCCTAAGGGAAGGGTAAAGCTTCCTGTGTCCATAACCAAGCAGCTTAAGGGAGTTGAAACGTTTGTTCTCAAACGTTCGGTATTTCAAAAGTGCTTGGAGCTTTACACTTTGGAGGAGTGGTCAACAATGATGGAAAAGGTGAACAAGCTGAATCGTTTCAGAAAAAAGAACAACGACTTCATTCGCCGATTTACTGCTGGGGTTAAGATGATTGACCTCGATGCAGCAACCAGAATTTTGATCCCAAAAGATTTGCTTTCAATCGCTTCTTTGAATAAGTCTTTGGTTTTATCATCAGCAATCAACATGATTGAAATTTGGGACAAGGAGCTTTATGAAAAAGCCATTGATGATGCTGCCCTTGACTTTGCAGAATTGGCAGAAGAGGTAATGGGAAATCATGATGAGGATGTATCATAAACCCGTTTTACTGAATGCTTGTCTAGAAGGATTGGCTCTCAAAAAGTCGGGCACTTATGTCGATGTGACTTTTGGCGGTGGAGGACATACCAAAGCAATTTTGGATTCAATTGGTAGTGGTGGAAAGGTCATTGCTTTTGACCAAGATGAAGATGTCATTGAAAACTCATTGGATGATGATCGTCTGATTTTTGTTCATCAAAATTTTTCTTTTCTACAACGCTTTCTACGATTTCACAAAATCGATAAAGTCGATGGAATTTTAGCAGACCTAGGCGTTTCATCACACCAAATCGATACTCCAGAGAGAGGATTTTCTACACGCTTCGATGGTCCCCTTGACATGAGGATGAATTCATCGGGAGGGGTGTCGGCAAAAGGTGTAGTGAATACCTACACAAAAGAACAACTTAGTGATATTTTTTATCAATACGGGGAGTTGACCAACGCTCGAAAGATTGCATTACGAATTGTGGATCAACGAAGTCAAAAGCCTATTGAAACAACCCTTGAGCTTAAAGAGATTCTCAGTCCTCTTATACCTATAAAAATCAAGCACAAAGTGATGGCTCAAATTTTCCAAGCCCTTCGCATTGAAGTGAACCAAGAGTTGGAAGCATTGAAGTCACTACTCGAGCAAAGTGGAGAGGTTATCAAAAGGAATGGAAGACTTTGCGTTATAAGCTATCACTCATTGGAAGATCGTTTGGTGAAGCGATTTATACAGCATGGATGCTTTGATAGCGAACCTGTAAAAGATGGGTTTGGACACTCACATAAACCTTTCAAAAAGGTGGGGCAGCTGGCTTTACCCAGTGAAACAGAAATTAGAAAAAATAAACGTGCACGCAGTGCAAAGTTGAGAATAGCAGAGAAAATATGAGACAAAGTCTGTTGGAAATTCTTCGAGGTTCTTTCTTGGTACAACAAGGTGCCTCGAGGAATTGGCGGCTCATTATTTTCTTCTTTTTTCTGGCGGGGATTATGATTGCGTCTTCTCATAACATCGACCAAAAGGTGATGGAGATTTCTGCTCTTAACACTGAAATCCAAGAGTTAAAAAGTCAATTTGCTGAAACAAGAACCAAGGCAATGTATATGCGTCTTGAGACTGAGGTAAAAACCAAACTGTCTGAGCGTGGGTTTGTGTCCTCAGTCACTCCTCCCACTAAAATCGTAATTGAATAAAATGGAGAAGCAGAAAAGACTGATCTCGAGATTTTCATCAGTGGTAGTTGGGTTATTTCTGCTTGGTTTTGTGATTGGATACAAAATCATACATATCCAATTTATTGAAGGCGACTCCTTTAAGCTTCTAGCTGAAAAAACAACAATACAAAATTTTGAAATACAGCCCATACGCGGAAATATTTATGCGCAAGATGGGAGTTTACTTGCCACCACGGTACCGAGATATACCATACATTTCGACGCAGCGACTGTCAGTACAAGCCGCTTTGAAAATCATGTTGATCAACTTTCAGATTCGCTCTCACTGCTGTTGGGCAAAAGCGCAAATTACTATTACAACATACTTGTTGATGCGCACAAAAAGCAGCATCGTTATCGACGCATAGCAAAAGACTTGACTTATGGTCAGATGACTCGCTTGCGAACTTTTCCTCTTTTTAGGCTAGGTGGTGTGCGAGGTGGTTTGGTAGTCGAGCGAAAACCAGTGCGTGAAAAACCACTTGGGAAAATAGCTGAGCGAACCATTGGGTATGAACAAGAACAGCCAAATGGAAGTTACGTTCGTGTAGGACTTGAAGGTGCTTTTGGAGATCAGTTGCGAGGTATCCCAGGTTTACAATTGCGTCAAAGAATAGCAAACGGCCAGTGGAAACCATTAAGTGATTCTTATTTGCAAGAGCCACAAGACGGATATGATGTGCAAACCACACTAGATGTAAACATCCAAGACATTACTCATCATGCTTTGCTCGAGGCACTCGAAAACTTTGAAGCCGATCATGGAACTGCTGTGGTCATGGAAACTGAAACAGGAGCTATTCGTGCAGTGGCGAACCTTGGAAGAACAGAGGAGGGGAAGTATTATGAAAAACTCAATTATGCAATTGGAGAGTCCCACGAACCGGGCTCTACTTTTAAACTGATGGCCCTTGTTGCTGCTTTTGAAGATCAGGTGGTTGACACCACTTCGGTTTTTGACACCCAGAACGGAGAGTTGACATTTTACTCAAAATATAAAGTGCGCGACTCTCGAAAAGGAGGGTATGGTAAAATTCCCATTACCGAAATTTTTGAGCGTTCATCAAACACTGGAATGGTTCAGGCAATTTATGACCAGTACAAGAAAAAGCCTGAACAATTTGTAAATCGCCTTATGAACATGGGTTTAAGCGAGCCCCTAGGATTGCCAATTGTAGGAGAAGGTAAGCCATTGATCCCGCATCCTGACAAAAATGGTTGGAGTGGGATCTCTCTTCCATGGATGGCATATGGATATGGGGTTTTACTCACTCCAATGCAGATTCTTACGTTTTATAACGCCATTGCAAATGATGGGGTGATGGTCAAACCCAGATTTATTGAGCGCACGCAAGATGCTTGGAGTAAAATGAAAAGAAATTCTGAAGTGGAAATTATCTCTGCATCTGTTTGTTCAAAAGAGACAATAGGAAAAGCAAAAAGTTTATTGAAAGGGGTGGTTGAAAAGCCATGGGGTACAGCACATAATATTTACGATCCAAACTTTGCTATCGCTGGGAAAACAGGCACATGTCAGTTGGATTATGACACTGAGGAGATACAATACGTAGCGAGCTTTGTGGGGTATTTTCCTTCAAACCGACCAAAGTACTCATGCATTGTTTTGGTTCATCGACCAAATAAAGAAAAGGGGTACTTCGGAAGCACAGTGGCTGCACCTGTGTTCCAAAAAATCGCTCACAAATTATACAGTTCAATTCCAGTAGAAACTAGGCTTAGTCGCGAACGCTATTTGGAAATCATCCAGCCTAAAATTGAGACAAGCAAAGGCATTATTGACGCAAAAGTAGATATAACAAATACACAAAATAAATCCTGATGCAACTCAAAGAATTACTATTTGGTGTATCCATCGACGCTGTGTTAGGGTCGACATCAGTATCGATTGATAGTGTTACATCTGACTCTCGTGTGCTAGGATCAAATTCACTATTTGTAGCCATTAGTGGCGAACATAATGATGGGCACGACCACATCAGCGATGCTGTTAGAAAGGGTGCAGTTGCTGTTCTTTGTGAAGAGCTACCCAGAAAACAAAAAGATGGTGTTACCTATGTCCAGGCGCCCCAATCCCGAAGCGCTTATGCTGTTGTCGCATCTAATTATCAAAACAACCCTTCTTCCAAACTTAATCTTATAGGTGTCACTGGCACCAATGGAAAAACATCGATTGTTCAACTGTTGTTTGATGTCTTTCAGCACCTTGGGTTCTCTGTCGGAAAGTTGTCCACAATCGAAAATGCGATTAACGAGCACATCTATCCAGCAACACACACAACCCCTGACCCAATGGAGATTAATTCTTTTTTGGCAAAAATGGTTGTAGCGGGAGTAACGCATTGCTTTATGGAGGTTTCATCTCATGGAATCGATCAGCATCGAATTGGAGGGCTACAGTTTAGAGGAGGGGTGTTTACAAATCTCACCCATGATCACCTCGATTATCACAAAACATTTGAAAGTTATAGGGATACCAAAAAGAAGTTTTTTGATCTTCTTCCAGAAACTGCTTTTGCACTCACAAATAGTGATGATAAAAATGGAGCATACATGCTCCAAAATTGTGCTGCCAAGAAACACTCATTTGCCTTAAAAAATACTGCTGAGTTTAAAGCAAAAATCATTGAACATGATTTTTCTGGAATGCAATTGCGAATCGATAGCATAGAAACATGGGTTGGATTGGTTGGAGACTTCAATGCCTCCAATGTGCTGGCAGTGTATGCATGTACACAAATACTGGGTGAGAATATTGATCAGAGTTTAAGTGCATTGAGTGCTGTTGAGCCAGTCTTAGGAAGATTTAACGTCGTTAGTGGAGGTCATCCAACTCGAGCGATTGTCGATTATGCCCACACGCCCGACGCTTTGCAGCATGTGCTAGAAACCATTAATAAAATCAGGACTGGGAATGAGATTTTGATTACTGTTTTTGGTTGTGGTGGGGGTCGCGATGAGGCAAAGCGCCCAATGATGGGAAAGATTGCCTCTACTTTGAGTGATAAAGTGATATTCACATCCGACAACCCTCGTAATGAAGATCCAGAAAAGATTATAAAGCAAATCGAAGCTGGTGTTCCGGCAGAGCATTTTAAAAAATATATCAGCATTTCAAGCCGATCACAAGCGATCAAAACCGCCTGTCAACTTGCACATAAAGGGGATATCATCTTGCTGGCAGGTAAGGGGCATGAAACCTATCAAGATGTCAAGGGCGAACGATTGGTGTTTGACGATACAAAGGAGTTAAAAAGCCATTTACAAAACAAGGGCTAATGTTATACTATTTGTTTGAATATTTAGAGATAGAATTTCAGCTGCCAGGTGCAGGGCTCTTTCAGTTCATTAGTTTTCGCGCTTCTATTGCAATCATTTTTTCTCTATTGGTCTCATTGATTTTTGGTAAGCGAATAATTGAGCTATTGAATCGATTTCAGATGGGTGAAAGCATTCGAGATCTCGGATTGGCCGGTCAGAAAGAAAAAGCAGGAACGCCAACTATGGGTGGTCTCATAATCATTCTTGCAACGCTTACACCTGTGTTGTTATTTGCAAAACTCGACAACATCTATATCCTTCTTTTGATCATCACAACCCTGTGGATGGGCTCGATTGGTTTTATTGATGATTATATCAAAATAAAGCGTAAGAATAAAGAAGGACTTAAAGGCAGGTTTAAAATCATTGGTCAGATTGGATTGGGCCTTATTGTAGGGATTATACTTTATTTCCATCCTGATGTCACGATACGAGAAAACGCAACGATCGGACAAGGAGTGGTGATCAATGAGAAATCGACAAAAACAACAATCCCACTGCTGAAAAACAATGAATTTAATTATGCTGATGTGATTACATGGATTGATGAATCTTGGTCTGTGTATGCTTGGTTGGTATTTATTCCCTTTGTGATTTTCATCGTGACAGCAGTTTCAAATGGTGCAAACCTAACAGATGGCATCGATGGTTTGGCAGCAGGAACTGCAACCCTAATCGTGTTAGTTTTAGGTGCATTTGCATGGGTTTCAGGGAATATTATTTTTTCAGATTACCTCAATGTGATGTATATACCAGACGTTAGTGAACTTGTGATTTTTATCGCTGCATTTGCTGGGGGTCTTGTTGGATTTTTGTGGTACAACACCTATCCAGCCCAGGTATTCATGGGCGATACTGGGAGCTTAACCATTGGAGGAATTATTGCTGTTGTTGCCCTTTCGGTTCGCAAAGAATTACTTATCCCAGTGTTGTGTGGTGTGTTCTTAATCGAAAGCTTGTCAGTCATATTACAAGTTGGATACTTCAAATACACCAAAAAGAAAACAGGAGTTGGAAAGCGAATTTTCTTAATGGCACCTGTCCATCACCACTTCCAAAAACAAGGGCACCACGAAAGCAAAATTGTGACTCGTTTTTGGATCATCACGATTGCACTTGCAATCATTTCACTTGTAACCTTAAAAATCAGATAGCCAATGTCAAAGCATATGATCGTATTGGGTGGGGGTGAAAGTGGGGTTGGCGCAGCTTTGCTTGGGAATCAACTCGGCTATAAAGTTTTTGTGAGTGACAAAGGGTCAATAGGAAGTTCATTCCAAAAAGAATTGGATGATCATCAGATTGAGTGGGAACAGGGCCAACACACAGCAGCACAAATCCTAAAAGCCGATTTGGTTATCAAAAGTCCAGGGATTTCCTCAGACACACCAATTGTTGAAGCGTTGAGATCTGTTGAAATTCCACTGCTTTCTGAAATTGAATTTGCCTCACTTCATACCGATGCTGTGTTGATTGGCATCACTGGTACCAATGGAAAGACAACAACTGCAATGCTCACCCATCACTTGTTGGCGTCAGCAGGGAAATCTGTAGCAATGGCTGGAAACATAGGTGAGAGCTTTGCCAAAGCCATCACGATATATTCTCCAGATTATTGGGTACTTGAACTTAGTAGTTTTCAACTGGAGGATATCATATCCTTTCATCCACGTTATGCTGTGATGACAAGTCTTACGCCAGACCATTTGGATAGATACAACAACAGTTTTGATCGCTATGTAGATGCGAAGTTTTGCATGCTAAAAAACCAAAAAGAGGAAGACTATTTCATATATGATGACACAGATTATGAAATCAAGTTGGCTCTTGAACGACATAAGCCCAAATCGCAACGCATACCCTATACAGATAAAAAAATTAAAGATAAACGATTTAATTCAATTGATATGATACGAATTGACAACCCCTCATTGGAGGGGATTCACAATTCCAAAAATGCAATGGCGGCGGCGACCATTGCACAATTGGTCAATATTCGCAAACAAACAATTAGGGATAGTTTGCAAACTTTTAAAGGGGCTCCTCACCGACTGGAAAAGGTGTTGAGCATCTTGAAAGTAGATTATATAAATGACTCAAAAGCAACAAATGTGAACGCAACATATTATGCTCTAGAAAGCATGACGCGTCCAACGATTTGGATTGTTGGAGGTGTTGACAAAGGAAATGACTATACAAAGTTGCTGCCTTTGGTTCGCAAAAATGTAAAAGCGATTATATGCTTGGGGCTCAACAACGAAACAATAATCGATTGCTTCTCACCTGTGGTAAACCTTTTGATTGAGGCTGGGTCGATGTTTGAGGCTGTTCAGGCGTCATATGATTTGGCAAAAAAAGGAGATACAGTGTTATTGTCGCCTGCTTGTGCAAGCTTTGACCTTTTTGAGAACTATGAAGATCGCGGAAATCAATTTAAACAACTTGTTCGTAAACTTTAATTTATGCGATTCATTTCAAAACATATTCACGGAGATCGAGCAATTTGGGCTATTGTAGCTCTATTGTCGGTGTTTTCGTTTCTCCCAGTGTATAGTGCAAGCTCCAATCTGGTATATGTTTTAGGGATTGGATCAGTTACTGGTCATTTGATAAAACACGTTGCCATTGTTTTGATTGGGATAAGTATCATGTATGCTGTACATCGTATCCCATTCAAATATTTTAGTGGTTTGTCTGTCATCACGCTACCTATTGTTTGGTTATTATTGATTTATACTGCTTTACAAGAAAACCTGATCGAGGGAGCAAACGCAAGTCGCTGGATTAAAATTCCCATTCTTGGCTTATCTTTTCAAACGTCAACTCTTGCGTCGGTTGTGTTGATGGTTTATGTGGCTAGATACTTGTCTGTTAACAAAGAAATAAATATCAATTTTTGGCGAAGTTTAGTTGTACTGTGGTTACCAGTCATGTTGATTATCGGCACGATTTTGCCAGCAAATTTATCAACAGCAGCATTGATAGGTATTTTAGTATTTGTTTTGGCATTTATTGGTGGTTATCCTAAAAAATATTTACTGTTGATGTTGGGGACAGCAGTGCTTTTTCTCAGCTTGTTTATACTGACAGCTAAGGCCTATCCAGATACTTTTCCAAATCGTGTTGATACTTGGATCAGTCGCATCGATAGCTTTACAGGAAAGGGAGATGCAAATACCAATTATCAGGTTGAACGAGCAAAAATTGCAATCGCAACAGGTGGGGTGGTTGGCAAAGGTGCTGGTAAAAGTGTAATGAAAAATTTATTGCCCCAAAGCACCTCAGATTTTATCTATGCTATCATCACTGAGGAATATGGCATTGCTGGGGGTTTGAGTTTATTGTTTTTATACCTCTTGCTTTTGTTCCGAATATTTATCTGTGTGTATAAAGCATACGATTTCTTTGGGCAACTGCTTATCATTGGCGTAGGTCTTCCGATCATTATACAATCCTTGGTGAACATGGGCGTTGCTGTTTCGGTTTTACCCGTTACAGGACAGCCCCTGCCACTGATCAGTAGTGGTGGAACTTCTATATGGATGACATTTCTTGCACTTGGCATTGTTCAAAGTGTAAGTGCAGGCCGCTTGGCTGAGAACGACGAAAAAAACCCTTTAGCAATATTAAGTGAAGCAGTTTAAAACCATATTGTCTGGTGGAGGAACAGGGGGTCATATCTTCCCAGCCCTAGCCCTGGCCAATGCTATAAAAACCGAAAAGGCACATGCTGATATATTGTTTGTTGGGGCCAATCGACGGATGGAAATGAAACAAGTTCCCAGAGCAGGGTATCCGATTCAAGGGCTTTGGATTTCAGGACTTCATCGTAAACTGTCGATTCGAAATTTGATGTTTCCTCTAAAGCTCATTGTGAGTTTATGTCATTCGTATTTTATTCTAAAGAAATTCAAACCTCAAATAGTGATTGGTACTGGTGGATTTGCCAGTGGACCACTGTTGTATATGGCAATAAGAATGAACATCCCTTCTTTAATACAAGAGCAAAATGCTTTACCTGGGATCACTAACCGATTCCTAGGCAAGCGTGTACATCGTATTTGCATTGCACATAAAGAGGCAGCATCGTTTTTTCCAAAGTACAAAACACGTATCACAGGAAACCCTTTACGATCAGACTTGGTTTCCTTCACCATTAGTACCAAAGAGGCAAGAAAGAGGATGAAGCTTGCACAATCAAAAACAACTTTACTAGTTGTTGGAGGTAGTCTTGGTTCAAAACGAATAAATGAGCTTATGGCTGTTCACTGCGACAGAATCACCCAAATGGGCGTTCAAATCGTATGGCAATGTGGGTCACTTTACAAAAAAGAATTTTTGCCATTGCAAAAAAATAATGTTAATGTCACTCCATTTATTGATGATATGACAACAGCTTATGCAACTGCTGATGTAATTATTTCTCGAGCGGGAGCTCTTGCAGTTTCAGAACTGTGTCAAGTGGGTAAGGCAGTTTTGTTTATTCCATCACCCAATGTTGCAGAAAATCACCAGTACAAAAACGCGATGGCGATTGCTAATGAAGAAGCAGCAGTAGTGATAGAAGAAAAGGAACTAGAGAATAGATTTCAATCTGAGATAGGCGCACTCCTAACTGATGTTGAGTGGCGGGCAAAGCTGGGTAAAAACATCAAAAAATTGGCAAAGCCAAATGCGACCAAATCGATTGTCGAACAAATTAATGCCCTAGTCAATGATTAAACAGCAAGTTTATTTCTTGGGTATTGGAGGGATTGGAATGTCAGCCCTAGCGCAGTATTTCGTTCAGCAAGGTCACGACGTGTTTGGGTATGATGGAATCGCATCGGAAATCACTGAGAAGCTGAGTCAAATCGGAGCAACAGTGCATCACCGAGATAGTATTGAGAGCATACCAGCAGCATGTACCGACAAAAGCAAAACAACTGTTGTCTATACCCCTGCAATGCCTGAAGACTCCCCCCAGTTTGGATTTTTCAAATCAACTGGCTTTAACATTTTTAAGCGTTCTGAAGTGCTTGGTGAGTTGAGCAGAGAAATACACTGTCTTGCTGTTGGTGGAACGCATGGAAAAACAACAACCTCCTCAATTCTAGCACATTTGTTGAGAGAAAGTGGAAAAAAGATTACTGCTTTTTTAGGTGGGATTTCATCCAATTTTGGATCGAATTTTATTTGCAATGGCACAGAGCATATGGTGGTGGAGGCAGATGAATTTGATCGCTCTTTTCTCGAGCTTCACCCCGATCTACTATGCATTACTTCGATGGATGCAGACCATTTGGATATTTATCAAAATGAAAAAAATTTAGAAAAAAGTTTTAAAGCATTTGCATCACTGGTCTCCAACCCACATCATCGTTGGATAAAAGATGGTCTTGAGGTTTCTGGTTTGTCTTTTGGCACAGCTTCAAAGGCAGATGTTCGTGTGCAAAACATCAAAATTGAAAATGGTAATTATGTTTTTGATTTTCACAGTACAGACCAAATGTTGCGCAACCTTCAGTTCGGCCTTCCAGGTGCGCATAATTTGATGAATGCAACAGTGGCTATAGCAATGGCATTGTCTGTTGGATGCGATCCGAACTCAATTGCAAAAGCGTTGCAAACTTTTAAAGGGGTTGACAGACGATTCAGCATTCGAATGGAGGAACCATGTGTACTGATAGACGACTACGCACATCACCCAACTGAAATCGATCAAATGGCACAATCGATTCAAGAGTTTTATCCTTCATCTGAAAAAACAATAGCTGTTTTTCAGCCTCATTTGTTTTCAAGGACTCGAGACTTTTGTGATGGATTTGCAAAGAGCCTATCGCAGTTCGATCACACCTTACTGCTCGATATCTACCCAGCACGTGAGTTGCCAATCTCTGGTGTTACAAGCCAATTGATTCAAGACAGCATGCGTGGGTCTGCAGAAATTGTATCAAAAAACCAATTGCTCGAAAAAGTGGTTGATGCTTGTGCCGACGTAATTGTATTTATGGGAGCAGGTGATATTGCAGACGAGGTTCAACCAATTGTGGAACATCTAAAACGAAAGTTATATGTTGGTTAGAAGATTGATATTTTCTTTTTGGGTCATCCTATCAATTGGAGCTTTTATGCTGTCTTCCTACAGAAATGCGGAAAGACGAGTGCTTGGATTTGTTGTTCATATGGATTATCAATACCCACAGATGATATCAAAAGATTCAGTTGATAAAATGTTGACACTTGTTTTTAAAGATTCAATGAGTAGACGAAAATCTGAAATAAATTTAAAGCGTCTTGAGTTACGGCTTGCTCAAAACAATTTAATCAAAAAAACAGAGGCATTTTTAACATTGGATGATACTCTTCATATAAAGGTTTTTCCTAGGATTCCTGTAGCACGTGTACAAGGGGAAACAGAGTTTTATCTCGACTTCGAGGGCAGTGTGATCCCTCTTTCTCCTACCTATGATGCTGAAGTTCCGATCATCACCACTACACCCAATATCGATCGATACCAAGCCCTATCTTCCCTATCTATTGCCATTGCAAATGACAATTTTCTTGCATCGCATATTGTTGATATTAAGGATTTTGGAGATCAGGTCTATATGAACATAGTCGACCATGATTATCGACTGAAGATTAAATCAGTAGATAATATGCAAACAAAATTTAAAAAATATAAAGCTTTTTATGCAGCTGCTATAGATCAAGGGATCATTGACGATTACAGCGAAGTTGCTTTGGATTATAGTGACCAAATCATTTGTAAGAGAAACACGTTATGAAGCGAGAAAATAAAGGTGTTGGACTAGACATTGGAACAACAAAGATTGTAGCCATGCTTGGGCGTAAAAATGAGTATGGAAAGCTCAAAATTATTGGCGCAGGTAAATCCGAAAGTTTAGGTGTTCATAGAGGGGTTGTGAACAATATTACCCAAACGATTCAATCGATTCAGGCTGCTGTTCAAGAGGCTGAAACTGCGTCTGGCGAGACTATCAGCGAGGTGGTTGTCGGCATTGCTGGGCAACATATACGAAGCCTTCAGCACAGTGATTATATCACAAGACCAAACCCAGAAGAGGTCATTCAAGAATCTGATTTAGAGGAACTTATCAATCAGGTGTATAAACTCGTGATGCTTCCTGGGGAAGAAATAATCCATGTTCTCCCACAAGAGTTCAAGGTCGACGGGCAATCAGAAATTAAAGAGCCAATTGGGATGTATGGTGCACGATTAGAGGCCAATTTCCATGTGGTTGTAGGCCAAATGTCATCAATTCGAAACATTGCTAGGTGTGTAAAATCTGCTGGCTTAGAGTTTGGTGGGATTACATTAGAGCCTTTAGCGTCATCATCTGCAGTGTTGAGCAAAGAGGAAAAAGAGGCAGGTGTTGCACTTATCGATATTGGAGGTGGAACAACAGACCTCGCTATATTTAAGGATGGTATTATTCGTCATACCTCTGTTATTCCTTTTGGTGGAAACATCATCACTGAGGATATCAAAGAGGGTTGCTCCATTATTGAAAAACAAGCAGAACTTTTGAAAACAAAATTTGGTTCTGCATGGCCAGGGGAAAATAAAGACAACGAAATTGTTGCCATACCTGGGCTTCGTGGTCGTGATCCAAAAGAAATTACATTAAAAAATCTTTCCAAAATCATTCATGCTCGTGTCACGGAGATTATCGAAAGCGTTTATGCAGAAATTAAAAACTATGGGCATGAGGAGCAAAAGAAAAAACTTATTGCTGGTATTGTTTTAACAGGAGGTGGCAGTCAGCTCAAGCACCTCAAACAACTTGTTGAATATATCACAGGAATGGATACTCGGGTAGGGTTTCCAAACGAGCATTTAGCAGGGGATGAGCATGCAGAATCCACTGCTAGTCCAATGTTTTCAACAGCTGTTGGACTGGTGATGAAGGCAGTAGAGCAAATGAGTGCATTTGAGGAAATAAAAAATGAAACAGATGATGTTGAAGATTCATCAACTGGCGATGCTTCAGAATATCATGAAGTAAAAAAGAGGAGGTCAATTTTTGATCGCTTTACAGAAGGAATTCGAGAATTTTTAGACAACGCAGAATAAATAAGCACCAATGGAATTAGATTATCAGAAAATAGATTTTGATTTACCAAAAAACCAAAGCAATGTCATAAAGGTCATTGGTGTTGGTGGAGGTGGTAGCAATGCGGTAAATTACATGTATCATTTAGGCATTAAAGGGGTCGATTTTGTTGCTTGTAACACAGATGCTCAAGCCTTACAAAATAGCCCTGTAGCCAACAAAATTCAACTCGGAGTATCACTCACAGAGGGATTGGGAGCTGGTGCGAATCCAGAGATAGGGGAGCGATCTGCAATTGAAAGTGTAGATGAGCTTTCGCAGATGCTTTTGACCAATACCAAAATGATTTTTATCACTGCTGGAATGGGGGGCGGAACTGGTACAGGTGCAGCGCCAGTCATCGCAAAAATGGCTCGTGATATGGGAATCTTGACGGTTGGAATCGTTACTATGCCTTTCCAATTTGAAGGGAAGACACGCAACGATCAAGCAGAGGTTGGGTTGGAAAAGCTCAGAAAGTTTGTCGATTCAATTATTGTGATCAACAATAACAAGCTTCGAGAGGTTTATGGCGATTTAGGGTTTAAGCAAGGATTCGCAAAAGCAGATGAGGTACTTGCAAATGCCTCGCGAGGAATTGCTGAAGTAATTACCCATCACTACACCCAAAACATAGACCTTAGAGATGCCAAAACGGTGTTGGCTGACAGTGGAACAGCAATCATGGGGTCTGCAACTGCAACAGGACCTAACCGTGGTGAGGAGGCAGTAGCAAAGGCCCTCGATTCACCACTGCTGAATGACAATAAAATCATTGGGGCAAAAAATGTACTACTGCTCGTTGTTTCTGGTCGTGATGAAGTAACTATTGATGAAATAGGCATCATAAACGAACATATACAGCGTGAGGCTGGTCATGGTGCAAACATAATTATGGGAATAGGGGAGGATGCATCATTGGATGAGGACATTTCGATAACTGTAATTGCAACAGGGTTTGATATCGAACAGCAGGACGAGATTATACATGCTGATCCCAAGAAAATTATTCATACGCTGAGCGAAGAACAAACAGTAGTGCACAAGCTTGAGGGTGACACAGATCAGGCTAATTTGATTTCGGGAATCAGGCAAACAAAGGAAAACAAACCCCAAGATGACGAGCTTGTGAAAACCACAGATGTTATTCGATCAATAGAGGTTCAATTTGAAGAAATTCCAGAGCCGATACATGAGCCAATTCAAGAGGAACAAGAGTTTATTATTCATGAATTACCAAGTCAAGTTAATGAAATGGATGTCATAGACCATGAGGTTGTTGAGCCAGAGACTAGTCCACTTAATCGACCTATTGAGGAGACAAACGAAACAGACACGCCAGAAGAAAATGAGGTTCCTGTATTGTTTCACTTAGAAGAAGAACCAAAAAAGCAAGTTGCAAAGGAAAGCCAGCCAGTCTCAACAACTGTTCAAAACGATCCGGAAAGCACACCATCTAAAGTCAAAAAATATAACCTTGAGGATTATGTTGAGCCAGCATCTGAAAAGAATGTAGCAGCTGCCACGCCTACGCCAACAACAAAAAAAGAAGTAGCATCAGAACCTTTGGTTGAAGAGGAAAAAGAAGAGGAGTTAACACCAATGAATAGCACCATTACGCAGGGGCTTGCACAGCGTGCAGAGGAAAGGCGAAAAAAACTAAAATCATTCAATTATAAATTCACAACTAATCGAATTGATGAGCTTGAAAACGAACCAGCTTACAAAAGGGCACAGGTCGATATGAACAACGACAACAGCCTATCTCGATTGTCAGTTGAAACCGATTCGAGTAATGAAACACGAATTCGAACAAACAACTCCTTTTTACATGATAATGTAGATTAATTATGAGCTTTCAAGACGAATTAAACACTAAACTCAAAGGGGCAATGCGTGAAAAAAACACTGTTGCTTTAGAGTCGCTACGAGCAATCAAATCAGCGATATTGTTATTGCAAACACAGTCAGGTGCGAAAGAAACTCCTGACGAAAGTGAGATCATCAAATTGTTGCAGAAACTGGTCAAGCAGCGCAAAGAGAGCGCATCAATTTTTAGGGATCAGGGGCGCGATGATTTGGCAGAGCTTGAAGAAGCTCAAATGGAAGTCATTAGTCAATTTTTACCTAAGCAGTTGTCATCGTCGGCGGTTGAAAAAATAATTGATAAGGTTATTGAGAAAATTGGTGCTACAAACATGAAAGATATGGGTAAAGTCATGGGCATTGCGAATAAGCAATTGGCTGGTCAAGCAGATGGAAAACTTATTGCAGAGATTGTAAAAAAGCGTTTAGGTTAACAGTAGGTAGGGCTATTGTTGTGAAAGTTAGTACATTCGCATTTTTAAAGGCCCAGTAGTTCAACTGGATAGAATATCAGATTTCGGCTCTGAGGGTTGGGGGTTCGAATCCTCCCTGGGTCACGCAATCGGAGAATTGATTCACAGGAATTGGTCCTCCTTTTTTTATGTTTGAGATTTTTTTCAATAAAATCGGAATTGAGCCAAAAATAGCGTTCACTTTTGGGATCCGAACTCGGTCGTTTGACTTGTCGTAACCCATTCAGGATGGAAAGACTAAATTTTGCAGTTTTTGTCTTTGTTTTAAATCCCCACAACTTGTGAGGATTTATTTAAACTCATTTTTAATAGTTAAATGCTAGTTGTATCCTTCGTTCTGAACTAATTTAGAGTTTATTTGTAGTTCTGACGTTGGTATAGGCCATCTAATCTCATTAGATGTATACTGTGGCTGAGGATTACCACTGTTTGACCAAACGGGTTGAGATGAGTTAATTGCCTCAAAATAAACCCCATTCCGAATAAGATCATTTCTTCTCCAGCCTTCAAAACACAGTTCTTTTCTCCTTTCGCTTAAAATTTCATCTTTGTTATGTTGCTGGGTTCCAACAACCAAATCTGCTGCTACTCCAGTTTTGACTTCATTAGGCCATACACGTGCGCGAGCCCTTAGTAAGTTAATAGTCATATCTGCATCAGCCTGTGTGAGTTTGTTTTGACCATTTAAGGCCTCTGCATACATCAATAAAACATCAGCATAACGAATATATATTTCATCCACTGGGGTATCACTTCCCCAATCACTTGGACGGATATTATGCCATTTCCATGGCTTCCATGCTCCTCTTCCTAATCTCCTTGCTTGACCGTACGTAGTTTGACCTCTATCACCAAACATCCCGTCCTCTGGCCAATTGTTAATCCATTGTGATTGATTCACGTTGGTTTTTGCAATGTTATTTCTTGAGCGAATATCAAGGTCTTCATATGGTTGTGCAAAAGCATGATTGTTTCTGGGGAGTCCACCCTTTCCATTAGATGAAGTCCAATTGCCAGTATTTCCTGGTCCAGTAGCTGGGCCTGCTAACTCCCAATTAACATACCACATATTTCCATTAGCTGAACCATTTGATACCGATCCCAACGGGCCATACAGCGTACCCACTGCACTTCCTTGACCCATTCCAGGACCATCAAAGCCAAAAGAAAAAATAATTTCTTGATTTTGCTCATAGTCGACTTTGAAAATATTAGGGTAATAGTCAACTAAATCATAAATTCCGCTGTCAATCACCCCTTTTAGTTCAGTTTCTGCTTTTGCAAAATAACTTTCATCATTTATTGGGTGACCTGTCATCTGAAGGTACACACGACCTAGAACAGCTTGTGCTGCTCCCTTTGTAACACGTCCTCCGCCTTGGTTTGCATCTAAATTATCTTTAGCGAAAAGTAAATCGTCTTCTATGAACTTATAAACATCTAAAGGTGTTGACTGCGGGACTTCCAGGTTTTCTAAAGAGGTTGTTTCATTTTTTATCAAAGGAATATTCTCCCATGAACTAACTAAAGCAAAATTGATAATTGCTCTTAAGAAACGTGCTTGAGCTACAAGCTTATTTTTATCATCATCATCAATTTGATCTTCAGACATAGCACCTACTCTGTCAATGACGCTGTTGACTTTGTTTAGATTGACATACATATTCTCCCAAATATCCCGTATTATGATATCTGATGGAGAAAGCGTGTGAAGATAGATAGGTTTGAATCTACTCCAACCAGGAGAGACGATTTCGTCGACTGCCATTACTCCCCACAAATTTAACCAACCATTGTTCCCAGACTTGAGCGCAGATCGTGCGGCATCATAAGCCCCGACAGTGTAAATCTCAGCACCTGCCTTATCGGTTAGTAAGGCAGCAGGATCTATAATGCTTGTTGGATTTTCCTCAAGAAAGTCTTCTTGACACCCAAGAAACAACAATCCAAGTATAAAATATCTTACTGTTTTAATATTTTTCATTTTATTAAAATTTATAAATTAAAATCGTGCTACAATTCCTGTTCTAAATGTTCTTGACCTTGGATAAGAGTCAACATCCAAACCAGGTGTTAGTTGATTGTTTCCAACACTTACATCTGGATCCCATCCACTGTATTTAGTCCAAATGTGTACATTATCCAAAGATGCATAAATACGCAGATTTTTAACCCCTATTTTTCTGATTAAATCCTTAGGTAAAGTAAAACCTAAGGTAATATTTCTAATTCTAAAATAGGAACCATCCTCAAGGTACAGGTCATAAGCTGCTGAATTTACGTCTCCACTATTTCCGGCACTAAATGCGGTGAAGGTACCATTAGGGTTTGTTGGAGACCATCTGTCATCAACTATAGAAAACTTGTTTCTCCATGGAACAGCAGTTTGCGCCCCCTTTTTCAAAGTCTTATTATAGACATCATTCCCATATGACCAAGATGTTTGAATAGATAAATCAAAATTCTTGAAATTTAAATTTTGTGTCATACCTCCAAAGTGCTTAGGTAAAGTATTTCCAATAATATGTCTGTCATCATCATTAATTACGCCATCTCCGTTGATGTCTTTAAATTTAGTCATCCCGGGACGGTAGGTACCATTAGTAACAAGTGCATTTACTGGAACTCCATCCTTAAGTGTATACTGGTTTAAGCCCCACCACATTTCAGTGCCATCATCTCCAACTGCAGCTGCATCTGCATATAATTTAGATGCCGCTTCATCAATACTCATTCCATCGAATTCGACAAAATCCTGATAGTTGTAAACCCCGTCATAGGACAATCCGTAGATTGAACCTAATGATTCTCCAACTCTCACTATGTAATCATTATTGGTTTGGTTATCCCCTATAGCTGTCACAAAAAATTCGTCAGCATCTCCTAGGTCCAATACTTTGTTTTCATTGAAACTGATATTGAAATTCATATTCCAATTAAAATCTCGATTCTCAATCATATTTGCGTTTACAGCAAATTCATATCCTTTGTTGTTAACCAAACCTAGGTTTTTAAATGCTGTCTGGTAACCTGATGTTGATGGTAGTGGAACTTCCAATAGCAAGTTTGACGTTTCTTTATCATAATAATCGGCTTCCATTGTGATGCGATTGTTGAACAACCCTAAGCTTAGACCATAATCAATTTCACTAGTGGTCTCCCACGTAAGTTCTTCATTGGCCAACTGAGTAATTGATGAACCTGTTGTAAGTGAACTACCACCAAAAACATAACTAGAGATCCCTGCTTGAGCAATCGATTTGTATGCAGGAATCTCAGTATTTCCTGACTGACCATAACTGAACTTCAGCTTAACTTCTGAAACATTATCCTGTATAAAAGATCCAATGGGGTATTTCCAAAATGAACCATTATGATTAGCGAACCATTTTTCATTTGATAATCTCCAAGCAAAACCAATTGAGGGAAAATAATCCCAGCGTTTATTCTCAGCAAAACGTGATGAACCGTCATATCGTAAACTAGCTGTAAGTAAATATTTATTATATCCATCATATTGAATACGACCAATAAATGATTCAACAGATGAATTGAATGCATAGGACTGTGTTGGTTCTGTATTAAGAGCACCTTGAAGTGCATCTAGATTTAAGTCCGGGATATCGAAACCAGTTGAATTTGATCTTAAAGTTTCTGATGTATTTTGTTGTCTCTCATATACAAGCGTTGTATTGATACGATGGTTACCAAAATCTTTTAAATAGCTTAAATTTTGTTCAGTAACTAAACTCCCACTATTATAAAATCTCGTTATTGCTCTACCACCAACAGCTTTTGACCAGCCAAATTTGTTTGTGTACCAAGCCTTGTTTTTTACTGCCATAGAAAATCCTCTAATTGATGATCTAAAAGTTAAACCCTCAGCTAATTCGTATGAGAGATAGGCGTTTAGGCTTGTTTGTAGTGTATTTCCAAAGTTATTGTTTTCAGATAATATTAATTCGGGGTTGCTTACGTCTCCGTTTCGATTTGCAATTATCCGTCCAGTTTCTGGGTCATATTCATTTTGAAACCATTGCCTTGGTGATTGAACAGGAGAAAAAAGAATAGCACTTGTTACTATCCCCGATCTGCCTTGGCTGTTATCCGAAGCAGCAGTTACAACACCCGACCTGTAAATATGTCCAATATTTCCATTAAATCCTGCCTCTAGTCTATCATTTAATTTAGAGCTTATATTGAAATTCCCTGTATACCTTTCAATTCCAGATGTTCGAATTATACCTTCACGGTCTTGATACGAAAAAGCTGCATTATAGCGCGTATTTTTATTACCACCACTCGCGTTAATTCTGTAGTTTTTTGTAATCGCTTCACGAGTAATATTTTCTTGCCAATCATCAATTAATATTGGAGGATCAAATTCCATTGTTGCTAAATCTATGGGGATGTAAGTACCTGTACCATCATCAACTCTCATAGATTCAGCTAAATACTTGCTTTGGTTTGTATCATCTGTAACCTCTGAGAACTGGGGAAACCAAGTTTGATAATCATTTCGGTAATCAATAAACTCTTGTGCCGATAAAATATCAAGTTTCCTAGAAAGTGTTGAAACCCCATAAAATGACTGAAAAGTTATTTGATTTCTTCCCGGCAACCCTTTTTTAGTTGTTATTAAAATTACTCCGTTAGCTCCCCTAGAGCCGTAAATGGCAGTAGCCGATGCATCTTTTAATATGTCAATTGATTCAATACTACTAGGATCTATTGTCGCAAGTGGACTTGTTGAACTATTTCCTTGGCCAACTGAAGTAGAAACACCGGCACCCGTAATTGGAAAACCATCAATTACATATAATGGGTCATTGCTGGCATTTATTGAAGTACCCCCACGAATTCTAATTTTGAATGATGCATCAGGTCCTCCTTCAGATTGTACCACTTGCACACCAGCAGCTTTTGAAGCTATGGCACCTTCAAAACTGGTTGTTTTAATTTTTTCAATCTCATCTGACTTAATAGTTGATACAGCTCCAGTCAAATCTTTACGTTTGACAGAACCATACCCTACAACCACAACTTCTTCTAGCTCGGAAACATCTGCAATAAGGTTTACATCTAGGTTGTTACGCCCCTCAAGGTCAACCTCTAAGGTTTTAAAGCCAACATAACTGAAGATGAGCACATCATCTTTGTTTGCGGAAATTTCGAAATTCCCATCAAAGTCAGTAACTGAGCCAACTGGTTCTCCCTTTACTGCCACACTGACGCCAGGCAGTAAACTACCGTCCCCTGTAACAGTTCCTTTTACTTTCAACTGTTGCCCATAAACAGATGTAAACGAAAAAAACAACGCTAGTGTAGCTGTGAAAGCCTTTATTGAAAATTTGCTAATTATTAGTTTCATCATAATTTTTGGTTTTCAAAGTTTTAGTTGAATAAATATAAATTCAAAACTATCAGTAAATGTTAATTTATATTCCCAATCTATTAACAAAACATACTCAAAAATTATCAATTTGTTAATGTAGGCCTGATAATCTGTGCCATTTAAAGGGTAATTTTTTATATTTTAAAGTCAAATTTTTTTTAGTTTTTTGATAAAAATTAATCATCCATGGTTCAGAGTTTTATTAAGATTACTTACTGTTTTATTTTTATTCAATCAACCTTACTTTATGCCCAAGCAGATGACATTATAGATAATATCTCACTTAACGGAAAATGGGCTATTATTTTTGACCAAGATAATCGGGGAGTTGTTGAAAATTGGCATTTAAAGCATTTATTCGAAAATCAGAAAGAGGTCGCAGATATTCAAGTGCCAAGTCATTGGGAAACCATGAAAAAAGACTATGAAGGCGTGGTATTTTACAAGAAATCATTCCGGGTACCCGAATCATGGAATGAGGGAGTTTTTAGTCTTCATTTTGAAGCTGTAAATTACAAAACCGAAGTTTGGTTAAATGACCAAGCCGTTGGTACTCATGAAGGCGGCTTTACTCCTTTTTCATTTCAAGTCGATGAAGTTCTGAAACCCGGCGAGATGAACCATATTATTATGAGGGTTGTCGGTCCGATACTAATGACTGACCAGCGCATCGACGAAATGGGTCGTATGGAAGTGCCCCAATGGAGAGGTGCGATTACAGGGGGGATTTGGCAAGACGTTTGGATTCAGCGTAGAGGAAATGTTACCATTCATGATGTTTTTTTAAAACCCGATATTGACAAGTCTCAAACGGGTATTGATCTAGAATTGTACAATCACCAATCTGCACAACAAAAAACAACACTTTCAATTGAGGTCAATGACGCAGCCGGCAACACGGTGGGCGTTTTTGAAAAAAACATGGAATTGGATCCAGGAAAAAATAGCCTAAAAACATCCGTCGATATTCCAAATCAAAAGCTTTGGTCACCTAAAAGTCCACACCTTTACTCGATTGACATCTTAATTACAAATGGCAAAGAGAGAACGGACAACTGGACACACCGTTTTGGCATGCGAAAGTTTACAATCAAAAACAATCAGTTCTATCTAAACAACGAACCGCTGTATTTAAAAGCAACCTTTTTTGAAGGGCTTTACCCTGTAGGGCTTGCTTATCCCGACTCTAAGGAAATGGCGATTAGAGAAATTCAACTTGCC
Source organism: uncultured Bacteroidota bacterium (assembly GCA_902566635.1). Lineage (GTDB taxonomy): Bacteria > Bacteroidota > Bacteroidia > Flavobacteriales > Flavobacteriaceae > UBA724. The sequence goes on from CACFJP010000001.1 coordinate 95,719, forward strand.
AAAGATGCGGGATTCAACATGATTCGTCCATGGAGAAAACCACCACCTAAAATGTGGCTTGATCTGTGTGACGAAATGGGTGTGTTGACCGTGGGTAGCTTGGCAATAGAATGTATGAATAGACCTATCCAATCGGCTTATTTGCCTATGCGGGTAGAGAATGAACTTACACAGAGTATTCTTAGAGATCGAAACCGAACAAGTGTGGTCATTTGGGAACTTTTTAATGAGCTTTTACAACCAGTGATGATTCAAATGCTTCAACCCATGTCGCTCAAAGCCCGTGAGCTTGACCCAACCAGGCTTATTATAGATGAATCAGGCGGATGGGCCAAGGGTGCAAGGATGTATTTGCCTTACGAAAAAACAGGAAATCAGTTTAATGATATTCATGATTATTCAGGTTCCCAAATTACACAAGATATATATGATGGATATGCCAATATTGGTGCCTCAAAAGACGAATTGAAAGAGAAAGGACTTTCTGGACTAAAAATACCAGGGAAAAATGTTGTTTCTGGGCGACTCTCATTCGTTTCTGAATTGGGTTATGGCAGTTTGCCTAACCTCCCTCAAAATAATGAGGAATTTAGAGAAAAAGGAAATCCCCTTACACCCACCATGCGCTATCACCAAAGACTAGAGAAAGAACTTGAGCAAATGATGCAAAAAACAGGTTTTGATCTTTTGTTTGACAATTTTGAAGAGTTCTGTTTGGCTCAGCAAACGGCACATGGAATGGCAAACAAAAGATTGCTTGAAGCCACACGCTCCAACCCGAATGTAATCGGGTATTGTGTTCATGCGCTCACAGCAGGAGATTGGATAATGGGTGCAGGTCTGCTTGATTTGTGGCGAAATCCAAAAACAGATGTTTATGAAATGACCAAAGAGGCGAACCAAGAGCAAATTGTTACCTTACGTGTGATGCCTAGAAACAGTTATTCAGGTGTTAACCCAAAGGTAGAAGTGATTGGCGTCAACGAAAATATGGAGATGAAAGCCCAAATTCATTTTCAAGTATTTGATGCGTCGGAAAACCTTCTTATCGAAAAAGAAGTACATAAACCTTTAGCCCAAGGGATAACATCCTATATGATTGAAGAAATTAACATGTCTGGCTTAACGGGAAGTTTTCAAGCGCGTGTAAAATTAAAAGACAAAAAAGGAAATCTTATTGCCAAAAATAGTTTTGATTTTGACATTTTTGACCCTGTAGTTTTTGATAGCGATGTGCCTCTGCGCGTCATAGATCCACAAGGAGACCTAAAAATATTTTTAACCAAAAAAAATATATCTTTTGTAGATTTTGACACCAATGAACATGCTGGGGGATTGATTATCAGTGGTTCGGTACCACGAACGGAAAAAAAAGGTTTTAACGAGTTGATCAAAAATGCCAAAACTGAAGTTGGTAAAGGAGGAAAGCTTATCATTTTAGATGTAACTGGAAAAACACCGCCTTACTTTGGAAGAAAATTTGAATCAAACAGCGTTGAAGGCTTGCCGTTTTCTGCAAATTTGTTAAACAAAGGTACCACTCTAGGACTTTGGGCTGGAAAACCTCATATGGTCATGGAACATCCCGTGTTCCAAGGACTACCAACGGGAGTGATTATGCAAGAAGTTTACCAGAATGTACATCCAAAAACCACGATGATGATGCAACAAGGTAAAATGATATCAGGGGTAGTTAGCTATGACCATTTTCAAAATTTAGATTTGATGCTTCGTCATTATCCTGGTCCTGGGGACATTTGGTTTGGCGCCAATCTTTTAGAAACGGCGTTTGGAGATGGAACTATGCTGTTATCGACTTTTGATATTGTTGGAAACCTAGGAAAAGATCCGGTTGCTGAACTTATTTTAAATAATATGATAAATTACGTAAATCAATAAATAGATAAAAAAAGTAGTCTACTTTGGTGAAATCATGTTGCGCTTAGCACCTCCGGGTTTTTTGCGCTTTTTCTGATTCACTAGAGAACCTCCGGTAAAGCATATTTAGTTGGAATATGTTCTAAACTGAGCAGCAATGAAATTACTCATAACCAATATCTCATGAAATCCGAAAACAAACTGCGTCAGGTCCCAGGTGTCATTAAAGAAGTGAACACTATTTAAGCTCTATTTTTTTAACTTTTGAATAACTCTCCCCCCTAATTTCCTTAAATCTAAGAATCATTTCGTTGAGTTTTTCCGGATTTGACTCCGCCAAATTAATTTGCTGGCTTATATCTTGCGAAAGATCGTAAAGTTGGTACTGGTTACTATTACCAATTTCAATATTAACAGCTTTTAACTTAGCAGGTCCATTGTAAGGGGGAATCATAACCCAATCACCGCTTCTGAGAGCAGTGCGCGTTGTTGCCTCCAAAATCAACTCCTCACGCCCCATATCACTATTGCCCATAAAGGTATCTAGCAAATCTACACTATCATCGGCTCTCAGATCACTCTCAGTCAATTTGGCTAGAGAAGAAAACAAATCCAATTGGCTCACCAAGGCATCTGATTTTTTGGGCTGAATCTTTCCTTTCCAATAGGTGATGAATGGAACCCTTGTGCCCGCTTCAAAGAGGCTGTATTTACCCCCTCGCAACACACCTGCTGCCGTATGACTTCCGTTTTTTTCAACCGCATCATCATAGTAACCATCATTTAGCACTGGTCCGTTATCACTTGAAAACACGATAAGCGTATTTTCCATAAGACCCTCTTCTTGTAGCGTTTTCATCAGTTCACCAACACACCAATCAGCTTCAGCAATCACATCTCCCCTTGGTCCTAAAGAAGTAGCTCCAACAAAGCGAGGATGGGGCGTGCGTGGTACGTGAGGTTGTTGCATGCCATAGTACAAAAAGAATGGTTTATCTTTTTTTGATTTGATATAATTTTTAACCTTATTCAAAAAATGATCTGCCATATCTATATCACTCCACTTGGCGGATTCCCCACCTTTCATAAAACCTATTCTGGGAACGCCGTTTACAATAGTTCCGTTATGTCCGTGGTGCCACATCATTGATAACAACTCAGGATTGTTTTTTCCTGTTGCCTGACCTTCATAATTCCTCTTATAACTGATTTCAATGGGGTCTGATGGATCTAAAGCATCCACGTAACCATTCTCAATGTAAACAGTTGGTACTCTATCCTGTGTTGCTGCCATAATGTATGCGTGATCAAATCCTATCTCATTTGGTCCTGGACTAATATGGGTATTCCAATCTACTTGCCCTGTACCAAGGCCAAGATGCCATTTTCCAATGACTGCTGTTTGATATCCTTGTTTTTTAAGCATTTTGGGCAATGTTATTTGGGCTGTATCAATAATTAAAGGTGCTGTTCCAGGAAGGATGCGAGCGCGTTTTTCTTTCCAAGGATAAGTACCTGTTAGAAGTGCATACCTACTGGGTGTGCACGTAGCCGATGAGGCATAACCTTGTGTAAATTGAACGCCATTATTTGCTAAAAAATCCATATTAGGTGTGCTAATTTCTGTAGCTCCATAAGCACTTACATCTCCATAGCCCAAATCATCAGTATATATAATAATGATATTAGGATTTTGGTGACCCTCAGAACAGCTCGATAGTGATAGTGTTACTATCAAAGTAAACGCAACAATAAATGATTTCATTCGTGTGTAATTGGAAATTCAAATGTATAAAATGATTGCTAATATGGTTTTTATAGATTACCTAAATTAAATTAGCAATTAGCAATTAGCATACTTTAGATAATATATATTATCATATTGGTAATAAGTAAGAACAAATTATAATGCTTTGTGATTTATTTTTGTTTAAGTTATACGTCCAGAATTATATAAAAAATATGCATCCGAGACTATTTATTTTTCTTGTAATGATTTGTAGTAATATGATTGTCAATGCACAAACTCACGTTGCTTCATTCTTTAGTGACGGCATGATACTACAACAACAAAAAAGTATAAATATTTGGGGAATTGATTCGGCAGGAACAAAAATACATGTCGTAAGTTCATGGGGAGAAACCTCCCAGGCAACCACATCAACGAATGGTAAATGGAAGCTACAATTAACAACTCCAACTGCGGGTGGTCCACACGCCATTACAATTAAGGGGTCATCAATAGTAACAATTAATGATGTATTGATTGGTGAGGTATGGGTATGTTCAGGACAGTCAAATATGCAAATACCCCTTAGAGGTGGGTTGGATGGTAATTTCATTGAAGGTGGGTTGGATGCAATTGTGAATTCAAAAAACGACAGAATCCGTTTCTTTACCGTCAAACAAAATACAAGTTTAAAACCTCTAGACAATGTAAAAGGTATATGGGAAAAAGCAGCACCCTCAACTTCTGGGTCCTTTAGCGCAGTTGGATACTTCTTTGCCCAACAACTTGAAAAGGTACTAGATGTACCAATTGGGATAGTAGTAACGGCTTGGGGCTCTTCTACGGCTGAGGCATGGTCTGATGTTAAAACACTACATGATTTAGGTATAACAATTCCTAATGAAATTGCTGAGATGCCACAAAAAACGCCTACGGCCTTATACAATGCTATGATGCATCCACTTATTGGCTATGGCATTAAAGGAGTTTTGTGGTATCAAGGAGAAGCAAATCGCCGTAATGCCAATGAATATGAAAAAATAGTCAATACTATGGTTACTTCATGGCGAGAACAATGGAATATTGGAGATTTCCCCTTTTATTATGCTCAGATTGCACCTTTTAATTATGGAAAAAATAATTCTGCTTTTTTAAGAGAAGCACAACTCAAGAGTAGCCAAAGTTTACAAAATGCAGAGATGGTAGTTACGTTAGATGTTGGCGATTGCACCCAAATCCATCCATCAAAAAAAAGGGAAGTTGGCAAGCGTCTGTCGTATCTTGCAATAGCTAAAGATTATGGCATTAGTGGATATGATTTCAAGTCACCCACATTAACAAATTACTTTATTGATAAACAAGAGATCATTTTAACTTTTTCGAACCGTATTCAATTAAACAGGAATGTAGATACCTCAGAAAATTTTGAAATAGCAGGAACGGATATGATTTTTTATCCAGCAAATGCAGTCATGACGAGTCCCTATCATAAAGATCAAAAAGTCAGGGTTTTTTCTGAAAAAGTACCCCATCCAAAAGCAGTGCGTTATGGATTTAAAAACTGTGTAATACCAACGCTTTTTGGAAGGAATGGCCTTCCTGTTTCATCTTTTAGAACTGATAATTTAAATGCCAATGAATAGGCTATTATTGTTTTTTTTACTGCTGAGTGGTTTTGGATATACTCAAAAATATCAACCGCAGTTTTCTACTGCAGGGTTTTACCAAACAGACAAGAGTGTTCGTGAAGCTATTAATTTTAATGTAGGATGGCGCTTTATAAAGCAAGATGTTACTGGTGCGGAAAAACATGATTTTGATGACAGCGCATGGAGCGTTGTAAACCTCCCTGATGGCTTGGAACTTTTGCCTTTAGCTGCCAGTGGTGGTGTAAATTACCAAGGACCAGCATGGTATCGAAAACAATTTAATTTGAATGAAACCATGCGCTCAAAAAAAATCATACTTCATTTTGAAGGAATTATGGGTAAATCTAAAATATGGGTAAACGGTGCTATGATAAAAGAGAACTTTAGTGGTTATTACCCCATACATATTGATGTCACTGAATACGTCGATTTTAAAAAACCAAACACAGTTGCAGTTCGTGCCGATAATAGTAATGACAAAACCTGTCCACCAGGGAAATCACAAGAGCAATTAGATTTCACTTATTTTGGGGGTATTTACAGAGACGCTTGGCTGATAACTCATAACCATACTTATGTCACACATCCTACTGCAGCGGAAAAAGTAGCAGGTGGGGGTGTGTTTGTTCACTATGAAAACCTTTCTGAAAAATCAGTTGATGTTTTTGTTAATGTTGATGTTAATAATGAAGGAAAAAAGATGACAGTATTTGTCCAGCTAGACCTACTTGATAGCGATGGGAAAGCAGTAGCATCCTCAGTTAAAGAACACCAACTTCCAAAAAACAATGCTGTACAAACCCATGCGCAATTTACGGTTCTTAATCCCAAGCTTTGGCGCCCTGACAACCCACAACTACATGATCTTCGTGTAAGTTTAAAAAATAAACGTGGCGATGTGTTGGATACTTTTATAAAAAGGATTGGTATTCGAACTGTTGAAATGCGAGGACAAGAAGGTTTTTATCTCAATGGCAAGCCTTACCCACAGCTTTTGATAGGAGCTAATAGGCATCAAGACTTTGCACATATTGGACACGCACTTCCGAACAACTTACATTATCGCGATGCATTAAAACTACGTCAAACTGGAATGCGTGTCATTCGGTCGGCACATTTTGTTCAGGACCCTGCATTTATGGATGCCTGCGATGAGTTAGGCTTATTATTTATTGCGACGATTCCAGGATGGCAATTCTGGAATAAAGACCCTATTTTCATGGAACGTATGTTGGATGATGTGCGAAAATTAATTCGTTTGGAACGTAACAGGCCATCAGTATTTATTTGGGAAATTATTCCTAATGAAACGCATTTTCCTGAGAAATTTGCTCAAGAAGCTACAAAAGCTGCAAAAGAGGAATTTCCATTTAAAGGCTTATACACGGTAACTGATGCGCGTGAAATGAGAGGAAAAAACCAAAAATATTTTGACATGCTTTATTCCAATGACCTAGTGGCAAAATATCCTAACAAAAGTATATTTAAGCGCGAATGGGGCGATTTTGTTGATAATTGGGTAGACCATAACTCTGTGAGCCGGGTAGCAAAACAATGGGGTGAGACAGCTCAAATCCGCCAAGCATTGCATTATTTTAAGGAAGAATGGATAGAAAATGGTGAACTCAAAACCTGGCCTTCACTTACAATGTCTTATGCTGCTAGCAAATCATTAGTTGGTGCAACTATGTGGCATCCATTTGATCATCAGCGGGGATATCATCCCGATCCCTTTTGGGGAGGTATCATGGACGCCTATCGCCAGCCAAAATTCTCATATTATCTAATGAAAAGTCTCCTTCCAACTAGCGGTCTTGAAAAAGTTCCCCAAGTTGATGCAAAGCCTTTTGTGTTTTTAGCGCATCTGATGACTCCCTTTTCTGCTGAAGATGTTGTAGTGTTTACCAACTGCGAAGAAATAAAACTTACAATGTACGGAGAAGAAATTGGCGTAAAGAAAGCCACAGATGCTGCTAACCCAGTACCAAGAGTGCCGGTTATTTTTAAAGATGTTTTTAAATACACAGATGTTAGAAATAAAAGTAAAAAAGGGTACGGAAAAATAAATCAGGAATATGTTGAGGGTGCGGTAATGAAAGCCGAAGGAATTATCAATGGAGCGGTAGTAACAGAACACAAACGTTGGCCGGTAGGAAGAAAGAGAAGGCTTGTAATAAAAGTAGATGATTCTGATATTCAGCCCATAGCGGATGGTAGCGATATTACTACGGTTGTTGCTTATTTAGTAGATGCGGGTGGAGCGATAAAACGATTAAGTGACGAATACGTACGTTTCACAGTTGAAGGAGAAGGCGAGTTAATTGGTAGTGAAGCTAATGAAATTAATCCGCAAAAGATGCTTTGGGGAGAAGCAATAGCTCTAATACGCTCAAGCACTACAGCTGGAAAAATTAAAGTTAAGGCAGCAATACTGAAAGAGGGGATTAATATCCCAGATTTTGCTGAAATTGAGTTTAGCACTGTTGAGGCATCGCAAAATTTGTTTTACAACGAATTGCCGAATAAAGACACAGCTGCTAAAACTTCGCTTTTAAATGACCAAAACGAAGATTTAGAAAAATTACAAAATGAGTTGCATAAAGTACAAAAAGAGCTACAGGAGTATAAGATCAACGAGGTAGGAAAACAACAACAACAATTTATTCAGTGAAATAATAATGAAAATTATAAGCGATAAGAAGACAGTTCTGCTGATATCCCTATTATTTACGCTATATTCATGTGGTGGCGAAGATATAGTCAAAAATAGCGATGATCCAGAGGAAATAACAGATGACACTTTGGAGCGTTTTGTTCCTGATGGTTATACAAAAACATGGGAAGATCATTTTGATGGCACAGAAATAAATACTGCTCATTGGACGGTAGGATCATTAAGAGATCCAGAAACAGGAGATATTGTACCAGGTGCCGATGGGGATCATTTGCTTAAAACCAAATACAGTGGTTATGTTACTATAGAGGATAGTTATTTAGAGGACAGTGCTTTAGTGTTACGAAATCAAAAAAGGTCCTTTACAGGGACAAGCCCTGCGGGCAATTACAGTTACACTAGTGGTTGGGCGATGTCTATGCACAAAGTATATTTCAATAAAGGATATATTGAAATGCGAGCGCAGTTTCCATCAGGAGATAAGGTTTGGCCTGCACTTTGGTTGATAGCTGAAGATTTAGTTTGGGGACCCGAGTGGGATATGTTTGAATATTTTGGTAAAAATACTGTAGGTGAAGATGTGATGGGAATGCATTTATTAGTTGATGAATGGCCCAATCAAAAATGGGATACAGGTTATATTTATAATTTTGACGCTACATATGACTGTGAAGCATGGCACGTTTATGGATTTGAATGGACAGAAGAAAAGGCGGTTTGGACTGTAGATGGAGAAATAAAAAGAGAGCTGCTCAAAAGTAACTTAAGTCCTAATAGAGCAAATTTATGGCCCAACGAAGACATGTATATTGTATTCAATAATGAAGTTCAAACCAATGCAACTGATCGAACTACTCAATGGCCAAATTACCTTAAGATTGATTATGTTGAAATTTATAAGAAAGATAATTAGAGCAGATCTTTTAATTGGTGCAATGAAAAAGTTTTTCGCTACTGTGATATATTTCTGTGTAGTTTCATTACCGTTAATGGTAAGTGCACAAGAGCAAAAACCAAATGTTATTTATATCCTTGCAGATGATTTGGGCTATGGCGATGTAGGATATAATGGGCAAGAACTCATTGAAACACCTGAGCTTGATAAACTTGCTAACAATGGAATCCGCTTTACTAATCACTATTGCGGAAACGCAGTTTGTGCGCCAAGCCGTGCTTCTTTGTTGATGGGGCAACACCCAGGCCATGCCTATATCAGGTCCAATAGTCCAGGTTATCCCGATGGGCAAACACCAATTCCAGCAGATTCCGAAACCCTTGGTAAACTTATGCAACGTGCGGGGTACAAAACAGCTTGCATTGGCAAGTGGGGATTGGGTGGTTTTCATGATAAAGGCAATCCCAACAAGCAAGGATTTGATTATTTTTATGGGTACACAGATCAAGTGCTAGCTCATAATTATTACCCAAAGTATTTATGGCAAAATGGAAAAAAGCAATTTCTTGACAACGGAAATGGCAAACAAAATGACTACAGCCACGATCTATTTACAGAAAAAGCCATTTCATTTATCAAACAAAATAAAAATGAACCTTTCTTTTTGTACTTAGCCTATACTATACCGCACCTCAAATTACAGGTACCGGATTTGGCACAATACAAAGACAAAGAATGGCCCGAAAACATGAAGATTCAAGCAGCAATGATTTCAAGAATGAGTAGAGATGTTGGGGTTATAGCTAAATTACTGGAATCCTTGGGGTTAGACAAGAATACCCTAATAATGTTTAACAGCGACAATGGTGCACATGGAAAGGCTGGAACAGAAGCATTTTTTAAGCCCTCTGGCAAATTAAGAGGTATAAAAAGAATGATGTATGAGGGTGGAATTCGCTCTCCGATGTTTGCCTATTGGCCAGGAACAATTGAAGCAGGTAGTGTTAGCAAACATATTTCAGCATTTTGGGACATGCTACCAACCTTTTCTGAGTTGACAGGCGAACCTATCAATGGGCGTACGGATGGAATATCGATGCTACCCACGTTATTGGGTAATGATGTAAAGCAAAAAAAGCATGAATTTTTATATTGGGAGCTTTATGAGGGTAGGCCCAATAGTGCTGTTCGATTTGGCAAGTGGAAGGCGGTAGTCAAAGACAGACGAAAAGGACTTAATCTAGAACTTTATGATATAGAAAAGGACATGGCAGAGCAATTTGATCTTTCCCTACAGCATCCAGAGGTGGTAGTCAAAATTCAGAATATGATGCAAAAAGCACATGTAAAAAATCCCTTTTGGGACAAATCATTTTCACCGCTATTTAATACAGAGGCAGCTGCTGAGTTTAATGGAGTAAAACCCGACCCTAGCAGATTTTACAATCTTCAAAAAAAGAAATAATAGCCCATGTTTCATGCCTCTCGTTTTTTCACAACCATTTTCTTTTTTACTTTAACGGTATCAACAGGCTTTTCATTTGCTCAGAAACCCAACATACTTTGGATTTATGCAGAGGATACCTCTCCATGGATGGGATGTTATGGTGATGATGTTAACGTTGATGCAACTCCTAACATTGACGCGATAGCGGAAGTAGGGGTGCGTTTTAACAGGGCGTATGTTCCGGCACCTGTTTGTTCTGCTACCAGATCTGCAATGATTATTGGCCAGTCAGCAATTCGTTTTGGCGCACATCAACACCGATCTTCTAGAACCCCTAAAACGCGTATTCCACTTCCTCAAAATTATAAGCTACTACCTGAGCTGCTTTCTGAGCAAGGGTACACCACTTTTAACTTTGGTAAAGCAGATTATAATTTTGCTTGGAATCAGGATAAAACCTACAATTACAAGCTCAAAAAAAGAACCGATTTCTCTGAGCTAGTGAATAAACAGCCGTTCTTTGGTCAAATTCAACTTAGGGGAGGCAAAAACAATACTGAAAACATAAATATAGAAATTAAAGTTAATCCGAATATTGTTGCTGTTCCCGCGGATTATCCAAATAATAAAATCTTTAAAGAGGTAGTAGCCCAACACTATGAGGCAATTCGTTTAGATGACAATATTATTGGGAAGATTATACAGCAACTAAAAGACACTGGGCTTTACAAAAACACCATTGTGGTTTATTTTTCAGACCACGGTGCCAACAACCTTCCAAGGCATAAACAAATGCTCACTGAAGGAGGATTGCATGTGCCATTTGTAGTTATGGGGCCAAATAAATATGTCCCAAGCGGTAAAGTTCGTAATGATTTGGTAAACATGCTAGACCTTTCCGCTACTACATTGTCTTGGGCAGGAGTTAATGTACCAAACTGGTATGAAGGGCAAAATTTATTTTCAAAAAACTTTACACCAAGAGTTTTTGTTTCTGCACACAAAGACCGATTAGATCATACAATTGACAGAGTAAGAACGATAAGAACTGAAAATTATAGATACATTCGAAATTATAAATTAGACCGTATTTTTTTGCAGCCGCAATACAGGGATTCAAAAAACTTCATTAAAAACCTTTATCATTTGTATAATTCAGGAAGACTTTCTAAAGTCCATAAAGAAATTTATTTTGGTGAACGCCCTGCAGAAGAACTATATAATGTAAGTACTGATCCTGCAATGATTTATAATTTGGTTGGAAAACCTACATTTAGTTTAGAACTTAAAAGGCATCGTAAATTGCTAGACCAATGGTTAGCCTTTGGTGACATGGGTTCAGAAGCTGAACCTATTGCAAATCTTAAGGCAAATGGCGATGGAAAAAAATGGGGTGAAGGAGTTAATCCAGAATACGAAAAATATCGCGTGGATTCTGATGGAGATGGCTTATCTGACAGCTGGGAAATAGCCAATAAGAGAGACCCACGTGATGGGCTGCTTTATTTTGATTTTGACTGTGGGGGTTGGCAAACAGAAGGTTGGGAGTCGACAGACATTTCTTCCAATTTGGCGGGAAGCTTGGGATATCTGGATTTTAAACTTGATAGCAAAAAAGGAACGATACATAAAATAGGATTACAAATTAGAGAAACCAATCATCAAAAAAGCATTGCCATTAAAATGAAATCAAACGCCAGCTTGAAAATTTTTGTTGCAAATGATTATGGCTACTTGGGCACTGCAGAATATTCGGGTAATTCATCTTTTGAAGAAGTATTGATCCCTCTCAATAATAGCACCAGTTTGAGCGGCACAACAAAGCTAAAAATTTCGTTTCGTGGCAAGAAAAATGACTTGGTTGAAATAGATTATATAAAACAATTATAAAGACATTGAAGATATGTTAACCAGCACAAAATCATGGGTAATATTTAGCACCTTACTATTCCAGTGTTTTATTTATTTTGAGCAGTTGTATTGAACCATTCATAAAAAACGACATGCTTAGACATATTTTTACTTTTTCACTCATCTCTTTATCTTTTATAGCCACATCACAAGAACAGCCAAATGTGTTGTTGATTATGGCAGATGATCTTAACGATTACATTGGTGCTTTTGGTGGGCACCCTTATGTTAAAACACCCAATATGGACCGCTTGGCAGCATCGGGTGTACAGTTTTCAAATGCACACACCAACGTACCTGTTTGTCAGCCTTCAAGAAACAGTTTATTTACAGGAGTTTATCCGCACGATTCCGGAGATTTTGGCTGGACACCCATGTCAAAACAACCTGTGCTTAAGCACAATAAAACCATGATGGAGTATTTTGTTGAAAACGGCTACCAAACCTTAGGTACAGGAAAATTGACACATGGAGCGCCCCAACAACATTGGCAAGAATGGGGGAATAATCCTAAGCATAATTATGGGCCATTTTATTTTGATGGTGAGGAAATTGGTGTATTACCAAACGTACCAGACCCCTACCGCCGGATAGGAACTATTGATGGCTCTTACGGACGTATTTCTGAAGGTGGCATCACCAATGGTAAATATGGTGAAATCGGTTTGGTTTATGGATGGGACAAGAAGCCGTACAGGTTTCAAGGCAACGATGACAGGGACCTACTTCAAGGAGAATTACATGCTCAATGGGCCATTGAAAAGTTTGAAAAAATTGCACAAAACAAAACAGCAAAGCCCTTTTTTATGGGTGTCGGTTTTGTGAGGCCTCATACACCGCTTCATGCTCCCGACGAATATTTTGACATGTATCCCATTGATGAAATCGAATTGGATAAATGGATTGACGGTGATGAATTGGACACCTTCTGGAAAGAAAATTTTCAGGGCAACCTATCGCTAGAGGGTGATGTAAAAACAGTTTACGGATACAGAGGAGGAAATCTTAAAGGTCCATTGTTATTAAAGACATTGGTAGATTCATACGGAGGAGACAGAGAATTAGCTCTTAAATATTTCCTACAAGCCTATTTAGCATGTATCACATTTGTTGATGATCAGGTTGGGAAAATTTTAGACTCTTTAGAATCAACAGCCTTGAGTAAAAACACCATAGTCATTTTAACCAGTGACCACGGATGGCATTTAGGCGAGAAAAACCATTTATTTAAGAACTCTCCTTGGGAAGAAAGTACACGTGTGCCGTACATTGTCCGCATTCCTAATAGCGAAGTGAGAGGTATTGTAAACCACCCAGTGTCACTAATCGATATTTTTCCAACATTGATTGACTATTGTTCACTTTTGGGTAACACCAAAAAATCAAATTCCGGTGGAAATCTAGGCGGGTATTCTTTACGTGCATTTTTAGAAAATCCAAATACAAAAAATTGGAAAGGGCCTAATTATGCCTTAACAATTGTAGGAAACTATGGGCTGAAATACCCAAAAGAAAAACAAAACTACTCCATGCGCACAAAAGATTATAGATATATTAGATATTCTAATGGAAAAGAGGAGTTGTATCACAACAAAAAAGATCCCTACGAGTGGCACAATGTAGTCTTTGAAAAAAGATATAGAACGAAACTTAAAACATTTCGTGCCCAATTAAATAATGTAGTAAATTAGAAATGATGATAAAAGGTGTTTTTATATTTAACGTGTTACTATTTGTTGCACCAATTTTTGTGTGGAGTCAGTCTAAAAAACCCAATTTAATTGTGATCATGACTGACGATATGGGCTATGCAGATGTTGGGTTTAATGGGTGCACAGATATCCCTACACCCAATATTGATTCTATTGCATATAATGGCGCACACATTGTAAATGGTTATGTGTCATTTCCAGTTTGTGGACCTAGTAGAGCAGGTTTTATGACGGGCCGCTATCAAGACAGATTTGGCTTTACAACCAACCCAACTATTGATCCGACAAATGATATTGCTGGTCTTCCACTTGATGAAAAAACCCTAGCTGAGGTTTTACACAAAGAGGGTTATAAAAGTGCTATTGTAGGAAAATGGCATTTGGGTACACATCCGAATTTTCATCCATTAAATAGAGGATTTGATTATTTCTATGGTTTTTTATCTGGAGGGCATAATTACTTTATGAATCAATTGACTGTAGAAAATCTTGAAAATGTTAAATCAAAATGGGCTTGGTATAGAACAAAGCTGTGGGAAAATCTTAAAACACTAGAATTTGAGGATTATAAGACCGACTACTTAACAGATGAGCTCAGTGAGGCAGCCCTTCGCTTTATTGATAAACAAGCTGAAAATGACCAATCTTTTTTCTTATTTCTCTCTTATAATGCTCCACATACACCTATGCATGCCACTGAAAAATACCTTTCAAGATTTCCAGAAATACAGGATAGAAAAAGAAAGACCTATGCAGCTATGGTAAGTGCTGTTGATGACGGAATAGGACTAGTACTAGAGACGTTGAAAGAAAATGTTATAATTGAAAATACCATTATTGTGTTTTTATCTGATAATGGAGGTGCACATAACAATGCTTCTCAAAACACACCTCTGAGAGGAACTAAAGGAAGTGTTTACGAGGGAGGACTAAGAGTGCCATTTGCCATACAATGGAAAGGAGTGATCCCTGTAAATACAAAGTACGAAGAATCGGTATCTTCATTGGATATTATGGCAAGTATGGTTGACATTTTAGACATTAAATTAAGTCGGAAAAAACCACTAGATGGTGTAAATATCATACCTTACCTGACTGGTGAAAAGCAAGGCGCGCCTCATGATTATTTGTTTTGGCGAAAGTGGGAACAAAACGCCATGGCAGTAATTCATGGAGATCATAAACTACTCAAATCAAATAAAAGATCAGAGACAGAAATTTATAATTTGAAACTTGACGTTTCTGAGTCAAAAAACATTAAAAGCACCAACATTGTTTTGGAAAAACAATTGCAAAATGCGTGGAATCATTGGAATAAAAAAAATATAGACAGGATATTCCCAACATTAGGTGAAAACGAATGGTGGACTAAAAATGAAAAATAGATTTTATGGTTAGGTACGCTTTATTTTCTCTATTTATTTTGACAACATCGCAATTTTTTGCGCAGGAAAAACTCAACGTTTTGATGATTGTTTTGGATGACCTCAATGATTATGTGGGTGTTTTAGATGGGCATCCACAGGCAAAAACCCCTAACATTGATAGGCTTGCTAATGAAGGAGTTTTGTTTACAAACGCACATGCCAATGTCCCAGTATGTCAACCATCCAGAGCAAGTTTTATGACAGGTATTTCTCCATTGCGTTCTCGAATGTGGGGATTTGATAATTGGATGAATAACAAATTATTAGCGCAAGCAACTACCCTTCCTGAGTTTTTCACTGCAAAGGGCTATGTTAGCATGCAGTCTGGAAAGGTGTTTCATAGTACAAAAAAAGGTGCTTGGAGCCTTATGGGGGTTAAAAAAGATTATGGCCCCATAGCATTTAATGGCAAAAAATCAGTTCCCCACCCCTTATCTCCAGAAGGTATGCGTGAATTAGGAGCTCTTGATGCTACATTTTTCTCTTTGGCAGATGTTCCCGAAGTTCCACCTACTTATGATACCCCTGGAGCAAAAGGATGGTATAATGGTAGCTGGGGAGGAAAACCATTTCGTTATGTAAATGATACTGATAGAGATTTAATGACTGATGAGAAAAGTACTATTTGGGCAAAAAGACAATTGGAAAAACTAAGCAAACAAGACAAAGTAAAACCATTTTTTATGGCGATTGGTTTGCATAGACCACACACACCCTTAGTCGTTCCTCAAAAATATTTTGATATGTTCCCATTAAAAATCATTCAAACGACACATTTAAAAGAGGAAGATTTTTCGGATACATATTTAGAAAACAACAACCTTAAGAAAGGTGGAATGTCAAGAGGAAGAAAGGCATATATAGGTTTAATTGAAGGGTATGAATCAAAGGAGCTTGCACTAAAAAAATACACACAGGCCTATTTGGCAAGCGTTGCTTTTGCTGATGATCGTGTTGGAGAGCTGCTTGAAGCATTAGAAAATTCGAAGTTTGCCAAGAATACCATTGTTATTCTCTTTAGTGATCATGGATACAATTTAGGAGAAAAAAAATATCTGTGGAAGTATAATCTCTGGGAAGAAACTACACGCGTACCACTGATAATAAAAGCGCCAAAATATAACGCAAATGCAGGAAAAAAAGTAACTCATCCGGTTTCATTACTAGATATTTATCCTACAATATTATCTCTAACAGGAAATAATGTCTCAAAACTTAAACTAAACGGAATACAGCAGTTAGATGGATTCAGTTTAGAACCATTTTTAAAAAATCCTAAAACCAAATTATGGGATGGTCCCGATGCAGCATTAACAGTTATTGCAAGTTGGAGGTCTCAACTTCCTGAACGACAACACCTATCAGTAAGAGGAAAAAGATATAGATATATTAAATATGCAAACGGTAAAGAAGAGCTATATGATCACAAAAAAGACCCTTACGAGTGGTACAATCTAGCAAGTAGTATTGAACATAACAATGTCAAACAAAAACTTTCTTGTATTTTGAATCAACAGTTAAAATTGTAATATAGTTCATACTTTTTACGTTTTTTATGATTATCACATTCAGTGCGCTCAAAAAAGACTAATTTTCCAACAAACTTCACTAATGACCATAAACACAAACGATTCTGACATCATTGTAAAATCCCCTGGTCGCATAAATCTGATTGGCGAACACATTGATTACAACGGCGGGCATGTACTGCCGGCAGCGATAGATCGTAAAGTCACCATGTGGTTTAGAAAAAAGGACAACAGTCTATGTCGGGTAAATTCTGAAGATGAAGGCGCTTTTACTTTTGATATTAACAAGCCCTTACAAATCAGCGATACCCATTGGGAGAACTATGTGCTTGGTGTTGTCGATGGCATTGTAAAAGCCCGTCCAGGAAAGCTCGGAGGTTTTGATTGTGTAATATCCAGTGAGTTGCCTATTGGGGCTGGTATCAGCTCATCTGCCGCCCTTGAATGTGGTGTTGCCAAAGGCTTAAATGATTTGTTTGACTTAGGGCTTTCCAATTTGGAGCTCATAGAAATCTCTCGCATGGCAGAGCACAACTTTGTGGGTACCAAATGTGGGGTGATGGATCAGTTTGCGGTGACGATGGGCAAACGTAAAAAGCTGTTACTTCTCAACTGCGAGACCTTAGACTACAGACTCATTGATGCAGAGTTTAAGCCTTATAAGATATTGCTACTGAACACCAATGTATCGCATAACTTAGCATCGAGTGAGTACAACACGCGAAGAGAAGAATGCGAACAAGCCCTTGCTCTCATTCAAAAGGACCATCCTCATTATGATTTTTTAGCTGATGTTCCAGAAACAATCATCGATACTTATAAAAAAAAACTCTCTGAAAAAGTCTATCAGCGGGCACTTTTTGTATCTCGCGAAAACGCCAGAACCTTAAAAGCTGCAGAGCTTATCCAAAGCGGAGATATTAAGGGTTTTGGTAAGCTGATGTACCAAACCCACGAAGGGCTATCCGAAAACTATGAAGTCAGTTGCCCTGAACTCGATTTTTTAGTGGAGCTTTCCAAAGACCTCCCGCAGGTGGTGGGAAGTCGTATGATGGGTGGCGGCTTTGGCGGTTGCACAATCAACCTTCTGGAAGAGGGCTTTGTCAATGAGTTTATGGATTTGGCAAGCAAAGCCTACAAACAAAATTTTGATATTAATCTCACTTCCATATTGGTAGCTATCTCAAATGGGGTAGAAACCATAAATTCCGAATTATAGATGAATTTTGACAACACCCCACATAGAAGAAAAAACATCCTCACAGGCGAATGGGTACTGGTATCTCCACACCGCACCAAACGCCCATGGCAAGGCAAAAAAGACAAGCCCCAGGAAGTGGAGCTGTTAGATTACGATCCGAATTGCTATTTATGCCCGGGTAATGAGCGCGCAGGAGGCACCAAAAACCCAGACTATACAGGCACATACAGCTTCCAAAACGATTTTGCAGCCCTAATTGAAGGCCCAGAAGAAACTTTTATAGAGGGACTACTAGAAGCCGAAAGCGAGTCCGGAATATGTAAAGTGATTTGCTATCACCCCAATCACAGTTTGACACTGCCACTAATGGAAGAGCGAGACATAGAGCAAGTGATCACCCTTTGGCAAAAGGAATACACTGACCTTGGGAGCGATCCAAACATCAACCATGTGCAGATTTTTGAGAACAAAGGAGTGATAATGGGCTGCTCCAACCCGCACCCACATGGACAGATATGGGCGCAACGCTCCATTCCTCAGGCAGTGCAGAAAAAAGTGGTGCATCTAAAAAGCTATTGGGACCAAAACAGCAGCAGTTTATTGGGCGATTATTTACAACAAGAACTTGATGCCAAAGAGCGCATTGTAATAGAAAACGAAAGTTTTGTAGCACTTGTTCCTTATTGGGCAATATGGCCATTTGAGACCATGATTATACCCAAAAGACATATTACCTCTATTCTAGAACTATCACAGGAAGAAGTATTGGATTATGCAAGTATTCTAAAAGCCCTCACTATTCGCTATGACAACCTTTTTGAAACCTCATTTCCCTACTCTGCAGGTATACACCAAGCGCCCTCAGATGGAAAGGATAACAGCCACTGGCATATGCATATGTCGTTTTATCCACCCTTACTTCGCTCAGCCGAGGTCAAGAAATTTATGGTGGGCTACGAGATGTTTGCCAATCCCCAGCGTGACATCACGGCTGAGCAAGCCGCACAACGCTTATGTGATTGTGCAACCAAACACTATTCAAAAAACAAAACATAAACAAAACCATTAAAACAAAACCAAATGGATTTTTCAACAATAGACATAGCTGTATTTGCGCTTTATGCGCTGATCATTTTATCAATCGGACTCTTTGTATCCCGTCAAAAGAAGGGTGAGACCAAAAGTGCGGAAGATTATTTTTTAGCAGGTAAATCACTCCCTTGGTGGGCGATTGGTGCTTCGCTCATTGCTGCCAACATCTCAGCTGAGCAGTTTATCGGCATGTCTGGCTCGGGTTTTGCACTTGGACTTGCGATTGCCTCCTACGAGTGGATGGCTGCCATCACGCTACTTGTGGTTGGAAAGTACTTTCTGCCCATTTTTATTGAAAAAGGACTGTATACCATTCCAGAGTTTATCGAAAAACGATATAGCACCAACCTTAAAACCATATTGGCCGTTTTTTGGATCGCACTCTTTGTATTTGTCAACTTAACAACCGTACTCTTTTTAGGTGGGAAGGCACTGGATACCATTGTAGGAAGCGGCGATGGAAGCATCTTACTCAATAGCATCATAGGACTTGGTCTGTTTGCTGCGGCCTATTCACTATGGGGCGGGCTAGCAGCTGTGGCTTGGACAGATGTTGTACAAGTGGTATTGCTCATCATAGGCGGTCTACTTATGGCATACTTTGCCTTAGCGAACGTCACAGACTCTGGGAGCTTTATCGACGGGCTGAAATACGTTTATGAAAAAGCACCTGAACGCTTTTCGATGATTCTCTCCAAAGGAGAGATTATCACCCCTAACGGAAGAGACGCTTGGTGGGATTTGCCAGGATTAGCGGTACTCATTGGCGGAATGTGGGTTGCGAACCTGTACTACTGGGGATTTAACCAATATATTATTCAAAGAACACTGGCTGCCAAAAGCTTAAAAGAAGGTCAAAAAGGAATCGTGTTTGCAGCCTTTTTAAAGCTAATTATTCCTGTGATTGTGGTACTCCCGGGGATCATTGCCTATGTGATGAACCTAGACCCTGAGACAGGCAAGCTAAACATGGGTCTTCTGAGCAGCGAGGGTTTTTTGGGAACCGCTGGCAATGTCGCCAATGACAATGCTGCACCTTGGCTGATTAAAAACTTTATCCCTGTGGGGCTAAAAGGTCTTATCCTAGCTGCCCTAGCCGCAGCGATAGTCTCTTCACTAGCCTCGATGATTAACTCCACATCGACCATATTTACCATGGATATCTACAAATCGATATTCAACAAAAATGCCAACGACAAGCAAATGGTTAAAGTGGGACGCCTTACAGGACTTGTTGCCCTTATTATCGCCATGCTGATTGCACCGCAACTGGGTAGTCTGGGGCAGGTGTTCCAGTTTATACAAGAATATACAGGGGTTGTAAGCCCGGGGATATTGGCGGTGTTCCTCATGGGACTCTTTTATAAAAAAGCCACTAACAACGCAGCAATTTGGGGTGTGATATTGTCCATTCCGATTGCAATGTACTTTAAAGTAGCACCTAACGGCTGGAGTGATGCGGCCTTGTTTGTGAACCTTCCGTTTATGCACCAGATGATGCTGACTTGTATCGGTACATTAATCGTGATTGCAGGGATAAGTATGCTAGAAGGTAATCAAGATGATCCAAAAGGCATCGTGCTGAGCAAAAAGCTCTTTGCCACAGACAAAACGTTCAATGTTGGTGCTTTTGGCGTTCTACTTATTACAGTACTATTGTACGCATTGTTTTGGTAAGATGCGTAGTAATTTTAATTAGTGTCCTCGTAAATTTTTAGGTAATCCAATATAAGTGCATTGGGAAAGGTGGTGTTCTCATCGCTGACAACTCGCATTAGTCCATTGTTAATTACCAAACACATGGGTTTGTTTGGCCAGTCAGCTGATGGAACTTCTACTCCTTTGGTCTTTGTATGTATGAGCTGGTCATCGATATACCAACTCATACGATCTTTTGTCCAAAGAAATCCATAGTTGTAAAACTGATTGAATGCACTATAAGTTTGCTGAAAATTTTCAATGGGCACACTGTGGTCTTTTTTATCGTTCCAAAACCCATATATGTAGCGCATAAACATTTCATCAGTCCGATTGGTATTAAAAAAGCGACCAAAATATTCCCATATATCAATCTCAGGGGGCCAGCCCCTGTTTGGGGAGTCGTCAATCAACCAAACGGCAGGCCAAACTTTATCACCTTTTGGAAATTGGGCACGTATTTCAATGTAAACTCCTTTTTCTGTTCCATTAAAGTTAATTTTTTGCAGGGAGTTAATCCATCCTGTCGTATAGTCAAACTGTCCTACGGGGTCTGTACCTTGTATTTTTTCCTTTCTGTTTTCTAAAAAAAGTAGTCCGTCAGTAACATAGACATTATTGTCTACAAGGTAACCATCATAATTGTCATTCAACAGATGCTCACCACCTGTATTTTTATTCCAAATCATTCTAATGGATTCATCGGTGTCATGAATTAGCCCCTTTGACCAATTTGTTTCATCAAAAAAACCAAAATCATCTTGCCTAATCAGCTCATAATTTGCTAGAACAGGATTTGTGGATGAATTGTTATCATTTAAATCGTCTTCAGCAGCATCGGAGAGGCCATTGTTTTGAGAATTACATGAAAAAATAAAAACAAAGAGGATTGAAATTATAGTGTTTTTGTTGGCAAAAAAACTTCTCGATAGACCCATATCGTGACATTTAATGATTTGTGTTAAAACTCGATTAGTTCACAACAATTTTAGAAATAATCGTATTGGTTTTGTCCCTGAGTTGTAAAAGATAGATGCCTGGATTTAGAGACTCATCCAAAATGATTTCGTCTTTTTGGGCTTCTAAAAAGCCTTGTTGTTTGGTTCGCCCCAATATATCAACCAGTGCATATTGGTAAGACTTATTAACTCCATAGAGTACCACTTTATCAGAAATCATAGGGTTTTGAATGTAAACCTTTCCGGTTGAAATATCGGATTTGTTTGAGAGTGTAATTTCTCCATTTTTCGCATTGCTAGCACCTATATTGGGTGTAGAATCTAATGATAGAGAATTGCCAAAGAAATCCACTGTTGGATATTCCTCCACGTTGACAAAAATAGTTGATGCATCCACTGGAATGGCTGGATGAGCATAATTCCCTGTATAGGCTACACCTGCATCTATTGCTTGGCTAGAAGCATCAATTTGAAATCCATACTGGTCACCACTTTGTTCATTGTAAAAAATAGGATTAACCTCAATTCTGTTTGCGTCGATGGTTTTGAAATTATTTCTAATATTTCCAAAAAACAGGTTGTTGGTCATCATTAGGTTAGGGTCACTATAATTACCTTGTTGATTTCCAATACCAGAGCCATTAACAGCATAAAAAATATTATTAAAAATTCGGGTGTTTTGCCCATTGATATCAATTGCTGTGTCGAATGCATCATTTCCGCTTTTATTTATGACAACAGTGTTATTGTATATATAACTGTCATAAGAAGGGTGCCCGCTTTGACCCCCAATTTTATCATTCAACCATATTGTATGATCGCTGTTTGCCCAATTGGGGTTTACACGCCAGCCATCATTGACACTAATGTTGAAGCGATAAACAGCACGTTGGTTTCCACCAAGAATCTCAACAAACCCACCCTCACAATCTTGCATGTAATTGTATTGTATAAATGTATCCACGTTAGAATGGTCCACATGAATTCCATGAGAGTCCAGAATTCCTTTTGCATTTATGGCTTGGTTATGCTGAACAATAGTATTGATGCTATACCAATTCCAAACGGCACTTCCACGACCAATCATTTTATCATTGGTTTTGGCACCAGGTTGGTTGAAAATATTATTTTCAATCAAACAGTTTTCAGTTCTGATAGGTAGTACACATGTACCCCCTATTTGAAAAAACTCATTATTTCTAAAAACAAAATTCGTATTTCTTTTGTCAGAATTTTTACCAGAAGTATTTTTAATATGAACCCCAATACGTTGTAAATCAGTAAAGTAAGAATCTTCAACAACCACATCATTAATAATACCACCCCAAGATGACATAAAAGTTAAACCAGATACTTCAAAAGCGTTGAATTCACTTTGATTTGACGGATCTACCCAATAGAGACCATAGACATTTTTGAATGTCATATTTCTAAAGAAAAAGTTATTGAGATTTACATTAGAATCAGACACCTCTATTCTTATTCCAAAACTTACCAAATCTCCAACGCCAGTACGCGATATTGTTCTGTGATTTTGTATCTCTAAATCGTCAAAAACCATATTGTCATGATTGGTTACAAGAATTGCTTCTCGATAATCTCCTCCACCATCTTCATGATCCGAACCGCTTAAAATAGGCTGATTTCCAGTCCCATAAGAGGTAAAGGTGATTGGGTTTCCTTCTGTCCCTGATCCATTAACAACATAATGCCCTCGAAACGTATCTCCCTTTTTGAAATAGACTGTATCACCAGGGCCAAGTGTGATATTGCTAAGTTTTGATAAAGTTTTCCATGGCTGCGTTTGCGAACCATTGTTGTTGTCATTTCCAGTTGAGCTGCTCAAATAGTATTGATTTTGAGCACATAAAGAAAAACTCAAAAGCAATACAAATACTTGATATTTAATCTGTTTATGCATGATAGCGTCTATTTATTCTATAATTATTGGTTGAATGGTAAAGGAATAGGTGTAATCTTTAGGCCAGATAAGATATTGATCATGTGGCTTGGCACCCCAAGAATTGTCGCCACCTACACCCATTTGTCGATAGTCAATATTTAGATTCAACAAATCTCTTGGTTTAATATCGTTAAGATGACTGTTTTTAGGATTTCCAAGCGCATCTTTTCGTCTAGAATTTTTCCAAGCTCCATCATCATAATCATCCGTGGTGTTGTTATGTACGGCAAATGAAAATTCTGGTAACCCCACAAACTGCAATCCAACTCCATCTTGATCTGTTATGGAAAGCTGTTTGGTTTGTGTTCTGTACCCATTTTCTTGAGGTCTGCCGTAATCAAACTTCATCTCGTTTACTTTAGCACTGTAACTCCCCATAAAGGCTGAGGCCTTTCTGTCGATATAATTTTCATGTGGCCCACGTCCATACCATTCCACATTCTCTAAAGACGAAGAAAGCTGCATATTGACACCCAAACGTGGTATTTCGGTTTTGTCATGGGCACCGCCATAGTCAAAGGAGTGGGTAACTTTAACGCTACCATTGGGTTGAATCAAATAACTCATCACTACTTTGGAATTGACGGCAGCTAACTTAAATACGCTTTCTAAAAGATGTCCCTGCTTAGTTTTTTTGTGACTGAAAGAAACCAATATTTGATTTTCAGACGCTTCTTTCCATGATTTTAGTCTTGTAGGCATTTTGTTTCCATAGTCATTGTCTATTGGTGCACGCCAGTAGTGAGGTTTTGGGCTTTTTAAAAGCATCTCACTTCCTGAAACATCCAAGGTGGTTAAATATCCGCTTGATTTGTTAAATCCTAGATATAATTTACCAATACTAAAATGGATTTCGTTTTGGTTTTCGACAACCTCAATTTTACCATTCTGTTTACTGCCAAGGGTTTCAATATTGCCTTCCTGCAACAGCAATTGTTCTGAAAAGGCTAGATGACCCTCTGCCAGAAGTGCATCGGCTTTTTTAAGTTTTCCGTAAATATTTACGTGGTAATCACTGCTATTTTCTAATTCTGATTTGAAAGCCAGTGGGATGTATGCTGTTTCTTGGGGCAGTGTTTGTAAATTCTGGGTGTATGATTCGATCTGAACACCATTTTTTAAAAGGACAAATTCAAGCTTGTAAGCAGCCAACGAGGTAAAAAAGTTTTCGTTGTACAACATTATTTCTTTCTTGTCCTCATCTGCCCAGCTGGCATGAGCATTCTGATACACATGCTTTACTTCCTCAAGTGCAGGATGGGGTGTGCGGTCTGCATTGACAATTCCGTTCAAACAAAAATTTCCATCTGTATGGTAGTGGTCAGGTGCAAAATCGCCACCAAACTTCCAGTACTTAATTCCATCTTCATCAATTGCTGCCAAACCCTGATCAACAAAATCCCAAATAAACCCACCTTGCATTTGGCGTTCGCTGCGAACCATATCCCACAAATCAGCGATGTTTCCATTGCTATTGCCCATGGCATGAGAATATTCACACCAAACAAAAGGTCGGTCAGGAAATTGACCCAAATAATCTATTTTAATCATTTCCATAGGTGCATACATCCAAGAAAAATAGTCGGTATGGGGTTCCAAATCAATATCAATATTTGTCTTTTTGTAATACGGATGTTCTGAAGTTCGCTCATACATCACAGGTCGTGTGGGGTCATACGCCTTTGTCCACTTATAGCCTTTGACAAAAGAGGGTCCGTCACCTGCCTCATTACCCATAGACCAACTAATGATACATGGCTGATTTTTGTCTCTCTTTACCATTCGCTCGATTCGATCCAGATGCATGGCCTCAAATTCAGGTTTATAAGCTGGTGTATCTTCTTTTTTGTAATGAAAACCATGGGATTCAATATTGGCCTCATCAATTACATATATACCATATTGGTTGCACAACTCATACCAGTAGGGATCGTTGGGGTAATGCGATGTACGTACGGCATTGATATTATTGGCTTTCATGATTTCAATATCCTTTCGCATGGATTCTTTGGAAACCACATGACCAGTCCACTCGTCGTGCTCGTGACGATTAACGCCTTTGAACAAAATGGGTTGACCATTGACTAGAAACTGCCCATTTTCAATCTTAGTTTCTCGATATCCAACAGCCTGACTCAGTGCATGCGTTTCATTTCCTTTGCTATCAAAAACGCGAATCCAAAGAGTGTATAGATTAGGGACTTCAGCGCTCCATAAACGCAAGTTTTGGGTAGGAATTATCAATTTTAACAAGCTTTCATTCCTTTTTTTAAGTGAAAATAATTTTGATGTTTTGGCAATGGAATTGTTTCCGTCCATGAGCTCAAGGGAAATGTTACCTTTGGATTTTTGTTTAGAAAAATTGGACAGCAATACATCCACTTCTAGTGTTGCTTGGGTGTATGATTCATTCAGATTTGTTTGGACAGTAAAATCTCGTAAAGATGCTTTTTTGGGGCTGGCATACAATCTAACATCACGCTCAATGCCACTAAGGCGCCAAAAGTCTTGATCTTCCAAATATGTGCCGTCAGACCAGCGAATCACCTGAACAGCAAGTTGATTGTCACCCGCTAACAAATAGGAACTAATATCAAATTCGGCTGGAGTCTTACTGCCCTCACTATAGCCCACCTTCTGGCCATTTACCCATACATAAAAGCCAGAGTTCACACCTGCAAAATGCAAAAACACTTGATGCTCATCCCAGTTTTCGGGAATCGTAAACGTACGAACATAGCACCCCACTGGGTTGTAGTCTTTGGGCATAAAGGGTGGATTGATTTCGTAGGGATAAACGATGTTGCTGTATAATGGAAAATCGTCTGTGTGGAACTGCCAATTTGCTGGAACAGGTATCGTGACCCAGTCAGAACGATCAAATTCGTTTTTAAAAAAATCTTTTGGAGCCTCTTTTGGAGTGCCATATAATTTAAAATCCCATCTTCCATTTAGTGAAACTTCTAAACTAGAGGCGTCAGCTTTTTCTTTTTCAATCTTTGATTTGTAAAGTTCAAAGTGCGCATGAGGCGCTGTAGTATTGATTTTAAAGACAGAGAGATCTTCCCATTCAAGAGATTGTGACTTTGCAGTTATAGAAAACACAATTACCAAAAACAAAATAAGCTTCTGTGACATGGATTATTAAATTTTACAACCAAAGTAAAGCAATTATTAATTTTGTTAATTTAAATGAACTGAGTATGCTAAAAAATGATATTAAGATGATAATTGCTGTAAGCTGGACATACAATTTTAATTGTTGGTTTGTATAATTAACAAATAATTGTATTTATGAAGTTTTTTAACCCTTCGGTCCTTTTTATTGTGATTTTTTCATTTTTTGGGACCGCGCAAGAATTGGTATACGAACTCGATTTTGAGAACCAGACAATAGGAACAGAAATTACCAAAAGGAATACCCTTCAGTTTCAAGGCTGGAATAAATCGGTGTGGACGGTTAGACAAGAAGAAGCTAATAAAGTAGCTACTTCTACTACACAAGCAAAAGTTTTTTTAATCAAATCATTTGATGTAATCCCGGGTAATCGTTACCGATGGACATTAGAAACTAAAGTGGTTAATAATGGTCCTGCATGGAAGCGAACACATGTTCTCACTGTAGTTTGTGGAAAAGGGGACGAAAGTCAAAAACTAGTCAAGGAAAATATAGCAGAACCCAAGAATGGTACATGGACTTCTAGCAGTTTGAATTTTACTGTACCGCAAAATAAATCCGAAGTCACACTACAATTATTCCGTTTTGCAGAAGGAACTGAAGTCTCGATAGACAATTATAAACTCGATAAACTTTAAACTTAAACATTATGAGACGTTTATTTACTTTTTTATTATTTCTTTTTACAGCTCAAACACAAGCGCAAGAAACCCTAATTAATGAAACCTTTGAAACGGGCTGGACAGCTGATAGTAATGTAATACCTGCTGAAAATGAAGAAGGTACACCAGCAGCAAACTTAAAACTTCAAGGGTGGGGCGATGGATTTACATTCACTGTTGTTAATGATGCTGGAAATGGGGCCAACTCCTCAGATTACTTTGCGAAAATGAACCGTGGAGGCACTACCAATTACGCAGTTATTCAACGCCTTGTTGAAGCAACAAGCGGAGATGTATATGAATATAACATCTCATTAAAACCTGATATTTCAGGTCAAGCAGGATCACTTAAATTAGAAGTTGTAGATTTAGCTAACAATAATAATGTTGTTGCGGGTCCAGTTAAACCTAGTGGGGGTGCTTGGAGCGATCTAACTCTTTCTTACACCGCTGCCGCAACACAAAATTATGCTTTTAGAGTAACAAAGGTTTGGGGAAATGCTGGAGCAAGTTTTGATAACATTTCTTTAACTGTCGTGCGTTCAACAACCTCAGTTTCTGATGATAACGATTTTCAATTCAGTATTTATCCCAACCCAGCAAACAATGTCATCAGCTTTCAATCTGAATTACCATTGGAGCAAGTAGAGATTTTTTCACTTACCGGTTCCAAAGTGCTTTCACAGACAAACAATGTCGAACAAGTCGACATTGGCAACCTAGCAAAAGGCATCTACATGCTAAAGGCTTCTGCTGCAGACGGAAAAGTAGCCACACAAAAACTGATAAAAGAATAATTTTTTTGATAGAAAACTAACAATCAAAAACTTCCTTAGCAATTAACTGGAGAAGTTTTTTTAACTTAAAAACTTATGTACACTCATATCGTCCTTTGGAAATTGAAAGATAATGCCAATGGCATGAATCGTACTCAACTTGCACAAGAAGTCAAGCGACGCTTGGACGAATTGCCTTCACACATTCCTGAAATTATAACCTATGAATCGGGAATCAATGTGGGGGACTACGGAGCTTCATTTTTTGATGTCAGTTTGGTTTCTACTTTTGACAACAAAGATACTTTTTGGACATACACCAAATATCCAGTACACGACGAGGTAGTAGCTTTTATTAAATCAATTCAGGAGGCCGAAGAGATCGTTGATTATTTCAATTAAAAAAAGATAATTAATGACCACTAAAAGTTAAACAATAACGAAAAATCAACCTTAACAATTTTTAGTTTACACTTGTTAACCAATTAATAATTAATGATTACAATTTCCAATATTGAAACTTTTGTGCTGAAAGACACTTTAGAAAAAAGTTTTTTCTTTTCTCAATGGGAATATTCAGAGCGCTGTATATGTATTGTTAAAATCACCTGCTCTGATGGTACTTACGGTTGGGGAGAAGGTTATGGTCCAGCTCTTATTTTAGAGTCTGGAATTGAGTTTTTAAAATCTCAGGTGATAGGAGAAAATCCCTTACACAATGAAGTGATTTGGAATAATATGTACCGCAAAACACTAGATTTTGCCCGTCGTGGTGTTTTGGTAGCCTCAATGAGCGCTATCGATATCGCTATCTGGGACATTAAGGGAAAATTATTGAATCAGCCTGTGGGCGCATTGCTAGGTGGCGTACACAGGAATTATGTAGTTCCCTACGCCACTGGAATGTATTTTACAGATAAAGACAATCCGGCTAAAGGTTTTGAGCTGGAGGCCAAAAGATATTTAGAAAAAGGGTTTAAGGCCATAAAAATGAAAGTAGGTCTCGGCATTGACAGAGATGTTTCTATTGTGAAGCATTTACGTTCTATTATCGGAGACGATATCAAACTTATGATTGATTCAAACCATGCTTACACATATATTGAGGCACTTGAATTGGCAAAAAAATTAGAGGCCTGCCAAATTTCATGGTTTGAAGAGCCTGTGTCTCCAGAGTTTTATGAACAATACGGAGAATTGAGACAAAAAACCACCATACCTATTGCAGGAGGTGAATGTGAATACTTACGTTTTGGTTTTCATCAGCTACTAAGAAACAAATCGGTTGACATCATCCAACCCGATATTTGTGCTTGTGGCGGACTGACAGAGGCCAAGCGCATCGCATCGCTAGCCTCCACATACGGAGTAGATGTGGTTCCACATACTTGGGGTAGTTCTATAGGCCTTCATGTTGCCTTACATTTTGTATCCAACCTAGAGTCTGTTCCTGGACGAATGTTTAGCCCCGATTTTCTGTTAGAGTTTGATCAGACAGAGAATGCGTTGCGAGAACAACTAACATTCCCTATCTTAGAGATGAAAAATGGAAAGATTAAAGTACCTAATGCACCTGGACTAGGTCTTGAAGTCGACCAAGATGCACTTCATAAATTTACCAATCCAACAAATGGAGTTGCTGATATTAAAGAATTGCTGAAACAATAAAAATATGGAGTTCGGTTATCAAAAAATGTATATCGGGGGGGGCATTAATAGAAAGTGTATCCAAAAATAGATCAGATGTTATTTGCCCAGCCGACGGCAAACCCATTGCTCAAATTGCTGAAGCAGGGAAAGCAGATGCTGAAAAGGCACTAGAAGCTGCCCAAAAAGGATTCGAGTTTTGGTCAAAATGCTCTTTGTCAGAACGTACACACTGGATGTTAAAACTCAGAGAAGCGGTTCTTGAAAACGAACACTTGCTCAGATCCGCAATTGTTTATGAAATGGGGAAAACCTATGACGCTGCTTGGGAGGACATTGAAGCGGTAATCAATGCATTAGAGTGGTATCCTAACGCCATGAAAAATTTACGTGATGAACAAATTCCAGATTACGAAAATACTCACACCCACAAAATGATTCAACAACCCGCTGGGGTAGCAGTCGCATATTTGGCTTGGAATTTTCCGCTTCTCAATGTGGGATTTAAACTTGGACCTGCCTTAGCTTCGGGATGCTCAATTATTATTAAACCCTCAGCATTGTCCCCACTCTCAGCTTATATTTTAGGTAAAATTATACATGATATTGATTTTCCAGCTGGTGTGGTCAATATTTTGTCTGGGCCTACTAGAGAAGTTGCAACTACGCTTAGCAAAAGCAAAATACCCTCTGTCTTGACTATGATAGGATCGACAGCTACAGGACAACGTGTGATTGCAGACAGTGTTACATCTATCAAAAAACTTAGCATGGAACTTGGCGGTAATGCGCCATTTATTGTGTTTGAAGATGCAGATATCGACAAAGCACTCAACCTAGCAGTCGGAATAAAATTTGGTAATAGCGGTCAGATTTGCGTTGCTGCCAACAGATTTTTTGTGCACAAGAGCTTGTATAATTCATTTTTAGAAAAATATGTTGAACGCGTTAACAATTTAAAGCTTGGTTTTGGTATAAACCAAAAACCTGACATGGGACCCATGGTCACAAGAAATGACAGAGACCGCATGTTTGATTTGATTAATGATGCCACAGAAAGAGGAGGCCTTCTATTAGCGGGAGGAGAAATTCCAGAAGGAATGGAAGATGGAAATTGGATGATGCCCACTGTCATTTCAGAAATGACCACCGAAATGCGCCTGTTTAGAGAGGAAACCTTTGGTCCTATAGCCCCTTTTATGTCGTTTGAAACAGACGAAGAGGTATTAAGGCTTGCTAATGATACGGAGTTTGGGTTGGCTTCTTATATTTTCACCAACAACAGCGAGCGCATCCATCGTTTTTCAGAGCAGCTCGCGTTTGGTGAGGTTCAAGTCAATGGAGTTAAATACGCCATTTACCTACCTCATGGTGGTATCAAAAACAGTGGCATCGGGCATGACTGTTCTCACTTAGCTTTAGAAGATTACCTGGTTAAAAAACGGGTGTCAGTAGCATTGTAGTATGACTAATAACAATTTAAAGTCGCGGCTTTTAAATGGGGAAACCGTTTATGGTCCTTTTTGTAAACTTCAAGACCCTAGCGTTGTTGAAATTGCAGCACTGGCAGACTTTGACTTTGTTATTTTAGATATGGAACATGGCCCATTGAGCGTCGAAACCATTCAAAATATCAGTCGTGCGGCTAAAGCCCAAAGCCTAGAGGTTGTTGTTCGTGTATCCGAAAATATGCCTGCAAGTATATTACGAGTACTTGATATAGGTGTGAATTCCGTTCAGGTACCCCAGGTTAGTACAAAAGAAGATGCCCAAGAAGTAGTCAAGTCCAGTTATTTTTACCCACAAGGCGAACGGGGCATGTGCAGGTATGTAAGAGCTGCGGATTATACGAATACAGAGAAGCAAACCTATTTTTCTTCAGCTGAATCAGATACACTGACCATAGTGCATATCGAAGGATTGGCAGGCATTGAAAACCTAGCTGAAATCATTAGCATTAATGGTATTGACGTTATTTTTTTAGGACCTTATGATTTGTCACAATCTTGTGGAGTTCCTGGAGAAGTGCACCACTCACTTGTTGTTTCAAAAATGCAAGAAGCTGTTATGCTTGCCAAAGCTAACAACAAAATTATAGGCACTTTTTGTGAAAGCCCATCTGATGCACACAAATGGCGTGACCTCGGTGTTCAGTATATATCCTATTCAGTTGACGTTGGCATAATCCTTAATGCTTATAAAGAAATCACAAAACAACTTAAAAACTAAAATTATACAAATATGGAATCTATTGTATTACCTTTTTTATTGATAATTGCAGCTAGTTTTTTTCAGGGATCATTTGGTGTTGGTATGAAATATATGTCACCACTGAAATGGGAAAACTGGTGGTTGGTTCATGTATCTATTGCTATGGTCTTTTTTCCGTTGTTGTGGACTTGCTTATCCGTTTCTGGTTTCATGCCAGTAATTGAAGACGTTTTTGCAGACCCAGTTGCCCAGCGGGCTGCATCTATTGCCATATTGTTTGGCTTCCTTTGGGGAATTGGCGGTATTATGTTTGGTGTAAGTGTTCCCTATATAGGTTTGTCATTGACCATGGGTATTGTTATGGGTATTGCAGGAACACTGGGCGCTTTGATTCCATTGTTACAAAATGAAAACGCCACAAGTCTACCCCAATTTCCGTTTGTGACTGTGGGATTGGTAATTACGATCATAGGTGTGGTAATCACAGCAAAGGCGGGTATTGATAGAGACAAGCTACAAGGCAATTCTTCGCTTTCGGGTGGAAATATTTTAAAAGGAATTGCCATTGCGGTAGTCTGCGGAATCCTATCCTCACTATTGGCTGTTGGGCATACCAATGTCAATGACGATGTAACCCACATTGCAGAGAATTATGGAATCAATGGTCGTAATGCTAGTTTGATTGCTTGGCTTATTGTGTTTATCGGTGCTTATGCCATGAATGTGCTATACAGTTTGCTATTGATTGTTAAAAACAACAGTTGGTCTAACTTTTCTGTAGCAGCCTCTAAAAAGGCCTATATGTGGTCTATTATTGCTGGTTTGTGTTGGTTTGCAGCATTGGGTCTATACGGCCAAGGTGCCGCACTCATGAACGGTGCTTCAGAAAATAACCTAGGTAATATTGTCGGTTGGCCCATGTTGTTAGGCTTATCTCTGATTGTAAGTAACATTTGGGCATATAGATCGGGGGAGTGGAAAGGCGCAAAAAAACCGTTCAACTTATTGCTCGTCGGTTTGGTAGTTCTCATTATTGCATCTGTGATTCTTGGTTACTCAAATAGTTTGAGCTAAAAGGAAATATTGTTCAGTCTTTGATACTTGCTCTTATATTCACTGGCTGATATTCCTTTTACAGACTTAAAAACTCGGTTGAAACTCGAAAATGAGTTAAAACCAGTATCATGGCAAATTTGTGAAATAGATTTTCGACTGTTAATAATCATTTGACATGCCCTACTGATGCGATATTCTCGTATAAATTGAAAAGCTGTTTTACCCGTTCGTTCTTTAAAGAATCGACAGAATGAATTAGTTGTCATAAAAGCCAAGTCTGATAGTTCCTGCAGGTTGATTTCACGAACGTAGTTCTCAGAAATAAAATTTATAATGCGTTGAAGCCGGTCTTCCTTTTCGGTATTTCCTGTGGCTGAATTAAAGTTTTCTGAAGCTAAATTCCGGGTGTTTTCAATAAGAGACAGCCGGTTAAGTGATTTAAGCAATTGAATCAAACGATTTGCACCACTAGACTCACAAATACGAATGATGTCCTCTAGTAGAGCATAGCTGTCCATAGATTTAAAAATAAGACCCCTTCGGGCCTTTTCAAGCATTGTTTTTATATCGGAAAACTCAGGTACATTATCCACGAAAGTATGAATGAGAGAGGGGCTAAATTTGATAATAATATAGTCCACTTCCTCTAATGAATCATGTACTTCATTTTTAAACAAATGAGGCAATTGACTTCCCAAAAGGACTAGTTCGTTTTCGTTAAAGTACTCCATACTGTCACCAACAATACGAACACCCGTTCCGATTATGGGATACATCAATTCATATTCCTCATGAAAGTGCCAATCGACTCCAAAATAGGGTATCGTTTTACGTTCAGCAAAAAAACTTTGGTGATCCTCGTTTTCAGTAATAGAATATTTGAGTTGCAAATTATTTGTTTACATAAAAATACAATTTTTAAGCAGAAATTGAAGTGTATTTTTTTATTTGGACGTAAGGACTTAGTTGTCTTCAATCAATGTGATTCCTTGGGGTACCATAGGGTAAGTAATTTTTTTCATCAAAGCCCTCATATTTGATGTCTCGGGATGTGATTTACCAAAAATAAGATTGTTTCGTTCTTTTCGATCTAAATTTTTATCATACAACTCCTCTTGCCCAGTGTTGTATACGATGTAGCGATAGTCTTTAGTACGTATTGAATAATGATGATTTTCGGGGATATTTTTGTTTAAATCCGAACTGTAAACTACTGACAGAGCACCCTCTGGACCTTGCCAATTATCTGTATTTGGATTTTTTAAAAAGGGAACAAGAGAATACCCGTCTAGTCCATGACCTTTTTTGTTTTTTCGAGTTTCTAGATCAATTCCTGCCAATTCCAAAAGAGTAGGATATAAATCTATTAAAGAAACAGGATGCTCAACGACTGTATTTGGCACTGTCATTTCTGGAACTCGAATTATTAGAGGTACTCTTGTGCTTTCTTCCCATAATGAGTTTTTGTAAATGTGATCTTTCTCTCCCATAGTCCAACCGTGGTCACTTGTCAATATTACTATGGTATTGTGCTTGAGCGAAGTGTTGTTAATAGCACGCATCACTTGACCTACATTGTCATCAACAGCAGTTACACAGGCCAAATAAGCTTGCGTAAAGCGTTTTAATCCCTCGTGTGGATCTTTATACGAGGCTACCAGATTTTTAAACATTTCAACTGAACGTGTTCTTCTATTTTTTGTTTCAAACTGGTCTACCAAATGCAGAAAAGTATCTTCTTTATCACCGGGTAAAATATCTGCCAACTGAATGCTGTCTAGAGGATATATATCAAAATATTTTTGAGGGGCTATAAGGGGTGTGTGCGGACGAAGAAACCCAACTGACAAGAAAAAAGGAGCGTCCTGGTCTTCTTCAGCCAACTCCAATAGACGCTTTTCAGCCCATTGTGCATTTAATTCATCGGGGGTTAAATCACGGTCTATATCATTATTATATTTTAATTCTTTACCACTTCTAAACCCGCCATAGACCCACCATAGCCGTTCGCCATTGAAAGTTTGTTTCCCAAAGTTTTTCATAGGGCCATATGAACCATCTATAAAACCACCCCCCATATTGAGTCCATCAACGATCCGGTTTGTTCTGAAAGGAGCGGGTACATCAGGATGAGATATAGGCTTTTTTTTCGAGTTAAAATCCCCTGCATAAACAAAAGGGCTATAATCTGATTTGTACTTAAATTCAGACCACACATCTTCTTTGTTGTGGTGAAGTACTTTTCCACTCCCAATTACATGATAACCATCATCTTTAAACTTTTCCATAATGGTCTTGGTATTGGCCAGAACTTCGTTATTTAGCCATGGTTTCATCCAAAAATGAGAGGAATTATGTGGGTATACACCCGTAAACATACTCGCTCGTGAGGGGCCGCACATAGGGTTATTTGAATAGGCATTATTAAACCGAGCACTAGAGACTCCCAAGGCTTTTATGTGTGGCGTTTTAGCTTGTGGGTGACCATAGAAACCCTCTGGAAAATCGTTTAAGTCATCAATTATGATAAGTACCACATTTGGTTTTTTGGTAGATTGCCCCTCAATATTAGAAAAGGATAGGATTGCCAAAATAAATACGAGATAACGAGTAATCATATGAAATACATCTTTTCTTAAATTATTATTTACAGTAAGTTTAAAATTAATTAGTCTTAAATAAGAAAAATCGATTTGATTAATTTGCTAAACTATAATAATTGATTTAATTTCTAAAGTGTTAAAAAATTAGCCATAATAGAACAGATTTTATCGACTTATGGTTAAGGATAGTTTTAGACCCTAAATTGCGTTAGTTTAAGAGTTGACTTTAGTGGTATCGAACAAAAGGGCAGATGCTTAAGTTACATTTGGTAAGCATTAATAAAAATAAAGCCCAAATAAGTGGGCTTTATAATTGAAGTAATAATTATTGCAGTTTGGTAGAGAGTTCAGGTCTAAATCGAGTTTTTTGGGCGAGATTTCCCCACAACTCAATAGCCTCTGAACTTGCTTGCCAGTCAGTAGACCAAGCTTCATAGCCAAACATTTCATTATAGGCATCTCGAACAGAGGACTCTTCGGGAAGGTCAGTCCATATTCCACTTCCATCACCACCATGCTGATCGAATCCGTATACTACAGCAAATTCTCTTGTGTTTCCTCCATTCTCAATTCGAAATACTGCTCGATTTCCAGTATAATTTAATTCAGCCATTAATTTGGCCATTCTTTCGTGTGCGCGCAGGAACTGGGCTGTCATTCCAGCTTTTACCACTACTCTATTTTGTTGATAGAACTTATTAACATTGGTATTTTCAGGTCCCCATCCGTATGAAGCTCCTTTAAAAATTCTCCAAGTTTGTTGACCACTTTGATCTGCTATATACTTTCCAACATTCTTTTTCCAATATTCAATTTCTTTTGAGAAGTCTTGGTCAAAAAATGATCGATCTTTTCTAGTAACCCATCTTTCATAGGTCCCAGAATTTGGTCCATTCACAACTTCAAACGTAAAAATTGCAGTTTCTAAATTAGTGTTCCATTTATTTGTTTTTTCTTTTACTGCTTTTTCAAACTCAGAGATTTGATCTGCTTTTGGAGTGTATTCGTAAGATATCCAATATTCCCTATTTCCCCAGGTTTGAGCACTTAAAGAATATGAAAGAATAAAGATTAAAAAAATTATTGTTTTTTTCATTTCGTTAAAATTATTTTAGAAATATAAAAATTTTTAAATTAAATAACGATGAATAATATTCAAAGGTGTTTGAAGTACTGAAGATTTGTGTCACAGATTATTCCCAAAAATAAATTTTTATTTATGGGAATATTTTTTTGAGTTAATATCACTAATTCAACAAAAAAAGTCTCAACTACTTTATGTTTGGTTTGCCGAATGCTTTTGCACTTAAGCTTATAAACCATTTTATTTTAAAAAAAATATGAGTTATTCGTTTACTGTTCTTCTGTTTGTTTTGAATTTTTCCTCTAGTTTTTTCAATATTTGTGTAGAAATAGTTGGTCTTTATAATATTGTATATTTATTTTTAAAAACAATAATAATTCTTTTGAATAATTTTTTTTTTCATTTCAAATTCAGGCTAAAAAAATATCTAAATAAACTAGGGATTTCATTTGCAGATCGTGCATTGATGGTGCCTAAAATGACCTACAAGGAGGTTTGCTTTTTCACAGATTATTTGACTGAAAATCTCTCAGCTCTTTACCTTGAAAGTGGTTCGGGGGGAAGTACACTTATTGCCAACTTTCTTGGATTTAAGTTTCATTCTTACGAAACAAGCGAGGGCTACACAGCTTATATGAATCAACTACTGCGAGCAAACAAAGTTACGCATGTTTCAGTGGGAAAAGTTCAAAAGTATGGGCGTCCCATAGAGGTCAACCCCACAATTACGCATAAAATCTCAAGTGTATTTGATGCCCATCTATCAAAAAATATGAATCAACCCGTCATTATTTTTCTTGATGGGCGCTGTCGTGTGCTAACTGCGTTGCACATTCACGCCAACCTTTCGGATGAGGATAGTGTCCTAGTGCATGACTTTACAAGATTGAAATATCAGGACATACTTCAAGCCTATCAAATTATCGATCAAGCTGATTCTTTGGTGCTCTTACAAAAGAAAACCATTGCCAATGACGTGCTTCAGCAGCTCAAAAAAAAGTATGAACTTGATATAGAATAATGATTTAAAATGGTCTCTACTGTCGTGAAATCAAAAGGTCATAGTGAGAAGAGTTTTTCCCAATTTTATCAAAACTCTTAAACCCTTTCTTTTGCAGCATTTCTTTTACGCTATTAACATCTATCCAATTCGTATTCACTTCGCAAAAAATTTGATATACATTTTCAAAAAATGAACATTCAATCAACTGGTGAATCACAATTTCCTCGTACCCTTCAACATCAATTTTAATGAATATTCGATGATGATTAGGAATCAATTTATTCAATTCTTTATGGTCAACAATTTCGACAGTTTCTACAGTTTCATTAGTAGAGCTTTTCACATCGTTAAAATCACGCATAGAATTTTTTCCAGAATGACTTTCGCTGACATGCAGTTGGGTCTTGCCAGACTGATTACCAATCCCTTTTTGAATCACTTTACAGTTCGTAATATGATTCAACTTCAAATTAGACTTCAGTAGTTTACTGGTTTTTAAAGAAGGTTCGAACGATATGACGTGATCTATGTTTTTGTTTTGCCCTGCCAAAATACTGTAAAGACCCTGATTTGATCCGATATCTACAAATAGGGTATTTGTGTCAATACTTTTTATCAATTCGCTGAGAAAAGTCCCATAAGTTCCTTTAAAATAATATTTAAACGTTTTGTCTTTAAAGGCTGGAAAAAGGTAAATTCCATAAATAGACTTGACTTGTTTTTTGGGCTTAATAAAATATTTATAAGTAAGGAAAATAAATTTATATATTTTTTTACGAAGGTAAAAAAGACTCATTTTAAGAGATATGTTTATAGATTTTGCCCAGTTTTGATAAAATATTTCTCTAACACCATCAAAGATATTAATTTCTCTCTCCTTTTGTTCTTAAATTGCTCAACATAAGCATTTGCATTTTGAATAATGTTCATACATTTATCAGGATTGTCAATAAAGTATGTTAATTTTTCCTCCAAATCTGAGTAATCATCACGAATATGAATGTAGTGGAAATCTGGGATTAACTGTCCTTCCATAAACCAAGTTTCGAACTGGGGTTTAGACATCACTGCAATAGAACTAGATGACATAACCCACTTGAGATTTGAAGAAACATCAATCCCTTCCAAACACAAAATAAACTTGTATTTTAAATGCTTCTCGATCGATATCTTTTTTTTATACCAGAAGTGGAACTTACTATTTTGATTGGTTTGACCTAGATCGCAGAGAGGATGATCAAAATACTTTTTGTAAAATGCAATTCTTTTTGGCTTTCTTTCGCTCACGCCACCACGACCAATCAACATATTTTTTTTATTTTCAAAATGATTTTTATCATGAACAAAAATGAAATGCCTCACTTTGTTTAACTTCAGAAGGACTGATTTTTCGTTATTGGAATTAATAGGCCTGCTTTTTACTATCGATGGAATTTTGGGAACTTGGGTAATATCTCCAAATTTAAATTTGACAAGAAATCTGGGATTAAAATAACGCGTGACTTCATAGCTGTCAAAAAAATAAGTTGTATTTTTTTTACCTCTCCTGAGCTCTTTCAAAGATTTAACTTCTTTTGGAAGCGCAGATTCAGTATGTAACCTATTGTAATAATCAACACGTTTTTTTAAATAATCAATATCATCATCAGATTTTGGGCGCATCATATCATCTAAACGACTTCGAAAAAACCAACGAGGAATCAGCTGGAGGATCGCATTTTTGGTATAATAAAACAATTTTATATTCTTATGAATATTTATTCCCACCATACAATTTATATCTCTTATCGAGCCAATCCATGAAGTAAGTTTGTTTGAAAGGAGGGCACAAATCAAGATCTTGAAGATTCAAAAAAAATTTATTTTTTTTATTGCAAAAATAAGTGAGTTTAAATTTCAACCAAATAATTGGTTTACTATATGAACGAAAATGAACCATTTGGTAGTCATTTAAGATGCGACAACTCCCATTTTTGATTTCTAAATGATTGGCAACTCCCTGGGTTAGAAATTGTTCTGCGCTTCTAAATTTAAAACTGCTGTTGAACTCTTCCAACCCATTGTTATTAGAAAAAAATGATTTGATTGTTGAAATTCGCATTGGCTGGGGGGTGTGATGAAACTTAAAAAGTCTATGAAACCCAAGAATCTTAGCACCCTTTTCTTGGGCATATACGTGTCCCGCTTGATTGATTTTTTTTTTGAAACGAAGTTTTTTGGAAAAGATATTTTCCTTAAATGGTTTCCATTTTCCCCTCAGCACAGGGAGATTATTTTCAAAAAAATCGGATTTACTTACTGGACGTAATAAAATCATATCGTCATTGAAGTAAATAAAGTGTTCAGCAAGACCTGGAATTCGATGAATTTTTGTCTCAATACTTCGAGAATTAAATACTGGAAGTAATCGTTTATTATCGCCAAATATCTCTGTATGATCAACAATTTTTACTTTTCTATACAAATGAGATTTTTCATCAGCAAAAAATTTTGGTATTTGGTTGTCTGTTACGATAAATATGTTTCGAATAAAATTGGCATGTTTTAAGATTGAGTGGACACAAAATTTAATCTCATTAACCTGTGCATAACGAGATGAAAAGCCATTATTTTTTTTAATCGTATTCGAAGCATAACGATTAATTTTTTCTTTGTGCTTTTGTTCCTCACCATCAACCCAAGTAATGACAGCATCTACAGGACTTTCCAACTTAGATTCCCTCATCTTTGATTATAAAATTTTCAAGCCTCCATCATTTTAAGGATTTGTTATCCAGGTTTGTATCTTATCTTCCAACAATGCCAAAGGGATACAGCCCGATTCCAGCACCTTTTCATGAAATGTGCTTATGGAAAAATTGTCTTTCATAATCTCGTTGGCATTTGCTCTTAGCTCAAGAATTTTGAGCTGCCCAATTTTATATGACAACGCCTGACCTGGGTTTGCCATATATCGCTCAATTTCAGAAATAATCGCTGCTTCTGGCTCTGCTTCATTTGAGAGTGAATAAGCGATTGCGTCTTCACGAGTCCATCCCTTTGTGTGTAGCCCTGTATCGACAACCAGTCGTATGGCACGATGCATCTCTGCACTAAGCATACCAAAATACTGATAGGGGTCATCATAGAGCCCAAGCTCTTTTCCAAGTGATTCGCAATAAAGCGCCCAGCCCTCACCATAGGAACTGTACCAAAGTGTTTTTCTAAAATCAGGTAAGGCAGTGTTTTCTTGTTGCAAGGCGATTTGGAAGTGATGCCCAGGTATGGCTTCGTGTAAAAACAAATCTTCATCTGAAAAAACGTTGTATTTGGTCACGTCTGGGATTGGAACATAAAAAATACCTGGTCTTGTGCCATCAAGCGATCCTGGACTG
>CACFJP010000002.1 GCA_902566635.1 uncultured Bacteroidota bacterium
CATATCCTATTGCATTTTCATTTGAAAACCTGTCTGCCCTATTGCTGATATGGGGGGTGCTTAGTATTTTGGCGGCTTGGATCGCGTCTGCTGTCGTTCGGCCTCTGCAGTTGCGCTAAATCGTCACTTCTGGCTCTTGAAAATTGGATGCGACTTGATCAAACACTTCAAAAACTTCAGGGGCGTTGTCTAAAGTTACCATCTTTAGGCGATATTCTCTGAAGTGAGGAATTCCTTTAAAATAGTTTG
Organism: uncultured Bacteroidota bacterium; assembly: GCA_902566635.1. Classification (GTDB taxonomy): domain Bacteria; phylum Bacteroidota; class Bacteroidia; order Flavobacteriales; family Flavobacteriaceae; genus UBA724. The sequence continues at coordinate 250 of CACFJP010000002.1, forward strand.
TATAATGCCGGCGTGTTTCAAAAACTCCCAGTTTATCCCCCTTCCAATCTATAGCCATTTGTAAATGTCGTCTTGCCATTTCAACACGATCTTTAATCGTTGGTGGTGGGAGGTGTTCCTTTGTTTTGAAATAATGTTTTACTTGCGCAAAAAACCAAGGGTTTCCAATGCTTGCACGTCCAATCATTGCGCCATCTAAACCAAACTCGTCTCGCATCATCACTGCTCTTTCAGGTGTGTCAACATCACCATTTCCAAAAACAGGTATATGCATCCTTTGGTTGTTTTTTACTGCTGTAATTGGGTGCCAATCTGCGTCCCCTTTATACATCTGCGCCCTTGTGCGGCCATGAATTGAAATGGCCTGTGCACCTACGTCTTGCAGTTGCTCAGCAACATCAACTATTTGTATACTGTCATGATCCCAACCAAGTCTTGTCTTAACTGTTACAGGGAGTTTTGTCCGCTCTACAATTGCTTTGGTCAAGGAAACCATTTTTGGGATGTCTTTCAAAATTCCTGCACCTGCACCTTTACAAACAACCTTTTTGACAGGACAGCCATAATTGATATCGATAATGTCAGGTTTGGTTTTTTCAACAATATCCACTGCTTGCAACATCGAATCTAAATTGGCACCAAAAATCTGGATTCCTATGGGTCGTTCTTTTTCATAAATATCGAGTTTCATCATGCTTTTTGCTGCATCACGAATAAGCCCCTCGCTAGAGATAAATTCTGTGTACATCACATCTGCTCCTTGCTCCTTACAAAGCGCTCGAAATGGTGGATCACTGACATCTTCCATAGGAGCCAATAACAAAGGAAAAGAACCCAGTTCAATGTTTCCAATTTTTACCATTATTCGCTTGTTTATGGATAGCGTTTGTCGAGAGTGTTTGCAATGTCTTCATCAATAATCGTATCAACTGCGCCATCGTTCAAAACATAAACCCTTGGTGGGCTTTCACCAATTAAATCAAAAAAGGTGTTGACGTCTATTTCAACATAAGGAAACGAAGTGTTTGTTATTTGCTCAAACTGTTCTACTGTTGTTTCTCCTTCTTTAAAATAAAAGGCATAAACGTCTGGTAGCTTATTTGTTTTGTTCATTTTTCCAAGTTCGACACTCAATTCTTGACAGTGCTCGCAGTCCAAATTGAGAATCGCAACTAGCTTTTCTCCTGATGACAAATCAGTTCGGCCAACACTGCTAAAGTTAGTGTATTGATTGACTGGGAACTCGCTTTGATCAGGTATCGGTAAAAACACCCACATACTTGTAATAATGATCATCGCGCCACCAAAAAGAATGATTTGATTGGTTGCTTTTGAAGAGTTTTTGATCCAAAGCCAAACAGACACAGCCAACATCAATATATTTTTTGCAATCGATTCGGCAGGTGACATGGATATCATCTCTCCAAAACAACCACAGTTTTCGTTATCCCCAATCGCCCATAAATAACCCAAATGAATGGTAAAACCAATTAACATCAGACTCGCAATCGCCATCAGTTGCTTCGTATAATAAGGCAATAACATCAGTAGGCCTAAGGCAAATTCGAATCCTATAAGAAAACGTGCTGCGTGTTGGGCTTGGCCTCTACTCGACAACAACCCTTGATCAATCAAAGTGATTTCAAAAAAACCAGGTCCCACAAACTTGGTGTATGCAGAAAAGATAAACACGATTCCCAAAAGGATGCGAAAGGCACTTTGCAAGCTTCTCATAAACTCAATTTTCCCCAAAAATAGTCTTTATTCACATTTGCAGGGTACAATTAAGTATCTTTGTTATCCTTTTGGTTCGTAGATGAAGCACATTCGTAATTTTTGCATTATTGCCCATATTGACCATGGTAAAAGCACTTTGGCCGATCGTTTGCTCGACGCTACTGGAGCTGTTACTGAGCGAGAAAAACAAGATCAGCTTCTTGATAATATGGATTTGGAGCGTGAGAGAGGCATCACCATCAAGTCTCACGCCATTCAGATGAATTATGTTTTAAATGGTCGAGAGTATGTGTTTAATCTCATCGACACCCCTGGTCACGTTGATTTTTCATATGAGGTTTCTCGATCAATTGCAGCTTGTGAAGGTGCCCTACTGGTCGTAGATGCTGCTCAAAGTATTCAAGCACAAACCATTTCGAATTTGTATTTGGCACTCGATAATGACTTGGAGATCATACCTGTGCTAAACAAAGTTGATTTGCCTTCTGCTAACCCTGAAGAGGTCACAGATGATATTGTAGATCTGTTAGGGTGTAATCAAGAAGATGTGATTCATTGTTCTGCAAAAACAGGTCTAGGTATTGATTCTATCCTTGAAGCAATCGTCGATCGTGTGCCAGCGCCAGGTGGTGACAATCATGCGCCCCTGCAAGCACTTATTTTTGATTCTGTTTACAATCCTTTTCGTGGGATAGAAACATATTTTAGAGTTATGAGTGGTCGAATTTCAAAAGGTGATCGAATCAAATTTATGGCTACTGGTAAAGAGTACAACGCTGATGAGGTGGGTACGCTCAAACTCAAGCAAGAACCACGAAAGCAAGTAGAAACAGGTGATGTTGGTTACCTTATCACAGGGATCAAAGAGGCAAAAGAGGTGCAGGTTGGTGATACGGTTACTTTAGCATCTACACCTACTGACGCCCCAATTGAGGGTTTCGAAGAGGTCAAGCCAATGGTTTTTGCGGGGATATATCCTGTTGATACTGAAGACTATGAGGAGTTGAGAGCCTCAATGGAAAAACTACAACTCAACGATGCGTCTTTGGTCTTTCAGCCAGAAAGCTCGGCTGCACTTGGATTTGGTTTTCGATGTGGTTTTTTAGGAATGCTACACTTAGAAATCATTCAAGAACGACTAGAGCGTGAATTTGATATGTCTGTGATTACTACTGTTCCAAACGTGTCTTATCATGCCTTCACTAAAAAGAAGCCTGACGAAATTGTGTTGGTGAACAACCCAACAGATCTCCCAGAGCCTTCTGTTATCAACCATGTAGAAGAGCCCTATATCAAAGCGTCTGTCATCACCAAGGCAGATTATGTTGGAAATGTAATGAACTTATGTATTGAAAAGCGAGGGCAAATCACCAACCAAACCTATCTAACTCCTGATCGAGTAGAGTTGTCTTTTGATATGCCTTTAGCAGAGATTGTTTTTGATTTTTACGATCGTCTAAAGTCTGTCTCGCGCGGGTATGCTTCTTTTGACTATAGTCCTATTGGCTTACGCACATCCAAACTAGTGAAAGTAGATATCTTGCTCAATGGAAATGTTGTTGACGCTCTTTCAGCCTTGGTGCATGCTGACAATGCCTATGCTTTAGGAAAGAAAATGTGTGAAAAGCTAAAGGAGTTAATCCCTAGGCAACAGTTTGATATTCCAATTCAAGCAGCAATCGGTGCAAAAATTATTTCACGCGAAACAATCAAAGCTGTTCGAAAAGATGTAACTGCCAAGTGTTATGGTGGGGACATCACTCGAAAACGAAAACTACTTGAGAAGCAGAAAAAAGGAAAAAAGAAAATGCGACAGGTAGGCAATGTCGAAATTCCACAACAAGCGTTTATGGCAGTACTTCAGTTAAACGACTAAGTTTATAATCGCCCTTTACAATCAAAATTTATTTAGTACTTTTCAAGTATAATGAAAAGTAAGACATCACTTATAAGGACATTAAGCTTGCCTTCTGCGATTGCCATTAGTATTGGTGGGATGCTCAGTGGTATTTTTGTTTTGCCCGGTGTTGCCTTTGGCATCACAGGACCATCTGTTTCACTGGCTTTTTTGGTAGCAGGAATTTGTATCATCCCTGCTGTTTTATCAAAATCTGAGCTGGCAACTGCCATGCCTAAATCAGGTGGTACTTATGTGTATATAGATCGTGCTTTTGGTCCTCTTTTTGGAGTTGTTTCAGGGATTGGTCTATGGTTATCCTTATTGCTGAAAAGCGCATTCTCCCTAGTAGGACTGAGTGCTTATTTATATGTGTTGGTCGAACTGGACTCCCTCTACACAAATGTCGTTGCAATTATTTCCCTACTTCTTGTGTTGATATTAAACATATTTGGTGTGAAAAAGGTAGGTAATGCCCAACTTGCTATTGTTGGTGTAAGCGTCACTTCATTGGTTGTGTTGATTGCCTTTGGGTTCAACAGTGTTAGTTTTGTTCCACACACTGCTTTTTTGTCCGACGGAACACTCGGTTTTTTTAGTGGTGTTGCTTTTTTATACATCTCTTATGCTGGTGTAACTAAAATTGCTGCCATTGCTGGTGAAATTTCAAAACCAGAAAAAAATCTACCCCTAACCATGATTATTTCGCTACTGCTTATAATGGCTGTTTATGTTTGTGTGTCGATGGTACTTGTCAATTTTGTCGATGGTGAAACACTCGCCACTGACATCCGACCCATTTATACTGCTGCTGCCGAGATCGGTGGGCCAATTGCTGGATACATTGCAGGAATTGTTGGGGTGATGACACTGCTCTCTATGGCAAACTCTGGATTGCTTGCCTCCTCACGATTTCCGTTTGCAATGGCACGTGATGGTGCTTTACCTTCGATCTTTACCTCGATAAGTAAACAATATATGACCCCAGTTTTTTCGATTGTTGTTACTGCTGTTGCGATTGGGTTGGCGATTGTCTTTTTAGATGTAGTTAAAATCGCAAAGCTCGCCAGTGCCTTCAAGGTCTTGATGTTTGTTTCTGTCAACCTAGCTGTCATTGTTTTTAGAGAAACCAACGCCCAGTGGTATAGTCCCAAATACAAATCTCCACTCTACCCTTTTGTGCAGATTTTCGGCATTCTGAGTGGTTTGTTTCTTCTGGCTTTTTTAGGGCTTCAAGCTTTGTTGTCAGTGTTGGCTGTCTTTGTCATTGGTTTTTTAGTGTTCCTTGCCTATGGGCGAAAAACAAATCGCAGTGGGTTGTTATCCAACTATGGGATCTTCTCCTTTCTATTTCGTGGAAAGCGAGGTGGATCGTCTGATGTTAATCTAGAGAAGGAAGAAGTAATTGAAGGTATCTATAGTTCTGATTCTCAAATTGTTGTGCCGCTGCTGGGTGACGAAACCTCACCTGAAATGATTGTAGAGGTTGCGTCTTCTATCAATCCAACAAACAGTATTAACGCCATCAACATCATAGAGGCACCAGATCAAACGTTTTTGGAAGATGTGGATTTGGTCACACCCAAAGACGAATCTGTCAAACGCCGAATCTTATCCCTCAAACAAACGAAAAATACCAAAGTTACTTTTGAAAGTTTGCCAACTCACGATGTTGTAAACACCATCAAAAACATTACTTCTGTTCAAAAATGTGAGTGGTTGGTGATGGGTTGGGGTGGTCGAGAAAACGCTGGTATTTTGGTTAGAAACCCTGTGGGGTGGGTCATCAAAAATGTAAATGCCAATCTTGCTTTATTTAAGGATAATGGTGTTCGGAACATCTCAAAAATTGTTCTAGGTGTGAGGCCTGGTCGCCAAGGGAATAAGTTTATTCGTGTGGCAGATAATATTTGTAAATACTATGGCGCTAGGTTAACGTTATTGAATGTCATTAGTAAAGATGCGCCTAAGAGTCAAGAGACAAAACTTCACAACAATAACAAAGAATTGTTGAGGAGTTTTTCTCGTGAAGAAGATAGTTTGGTCATTCGAAGCAGCGATGTGGTTGGGGTTATATCTGAGGTCTCTGCAAGCTATGATTTACTTATCATTGGTTCTCAGGAAAAAAGTGCTTGGTATAATGTATTGCTTGGTTTAAAGTCTGACCGATTTGTGAAAAACTCGGTTTGTTCTGTATTGCGTTTAACAATAAATGAATAGGTATGAATCTTTTTCCTATCAACGCAGGTCATTTTAAACTTGACGGGGGTGCTATGTTTGGGGTGGTTCCCAAGTCCTTATGGCAACGCACCAACCCTGCAGACAAAGATAACTTAATTGATGTTTGTGCTAGATGCCTTTTGATTGAAACTAATGATCGCCTGATTTTGGTTGATACAGGAATGGGTAATAAACAAAGTGATAAATTCTTTAGCTACTATAAACCCTGGGGTGAAGATAACCTCCTTGAATCCATCACCAGTACTGGCTTTCACCCAAACGATATTACAGATGTGCTGTTAACACATTTACATTTTGACCACTGTGGCGGTTGTTTTACCTGGAACAAAGACCACACCTCTTTTGTTCCTGTGTTTCCAAACGCAGACTATTGGTCCAACGAGTCCCATTGGCAGTGGGCAACCAACCCAAACTCTCGTGAAAAGGCTTCTTTTTTAGATGATAACCTTCGCCCAATTGAGGAGTCTGGTCGATTGCGATTTATCGAAAAAAATAAGGAAAACCCTTTGGGTTTAGAGCTGCTTTTTGTCGATGGCCATACAGAAAAACAAATGCTGCCTCTTCTTGATTGGAAAGGCGAGAAAATCGTTTTTATGGGTGATCTCATCCCTACCATTGGGCATATTCCTGTACCTTATGTGATGGGTTATGATGTAAGGCCCTTACAAACACTTGTAGAAAAAGCCGCTTTTTTGAATCTTGCTACTGAAAAAGATTATTTGCTTTTTATGGAGCATGACCCCAACACCCCTTTAATTAAAGTACATCAAACAGAAAAGGGTGTTCGTTTACTGTCAAGTCATCAATGGAACGAATTTTTTTAACTTAAATCTTATTTATGAAATATCTCATCTTTCTTTTTTGTGTGTTTTCTGTCGCCCAAAACCCCTATAGAGGTTATTGGCAACAAGAGGTTGACTATGTCATGGACATTCGTGTGGATGTGGAAACATATCGATATGATGGCACACAACAACTGCGCTATACAAATCACTCACCTGATACACTTTCCAAGGTATTTTATCACCTGTATTTCAATGCTTTTCAACCTGATAGCGAAATGGATGTTCGTTCAAGAACAATCAAAGATCCTGACAGTCGTGTAGGGGATCGTATTTCGAAACTGTCGACAAATGAAATTGGTTTTTTACATGTCAATGAGCTTGTACAAGATGGAAAAGATGTGGCTTATACTGAAGAAGAAACCATTTTGGTTGTTGAGCTTGCCACGCCTCTTTTACCAGGTGATTCCACTGTGTTAAATATGGTGTTTGAGGGCCAAGTTCCTGTACAAATTCGCCGAAGTGGAAGAAACAATAAAGAAGGGGTTGATCTGTCTATGACGCAATGGTATCCTAAAATGGTTGAATATGACAAAGACGGTTGGCATCCCAACCCTTATATCGGACGAGAGTTTCATGGAGTGTGGGGTGATTTTGATGTTTCCATCACTATTGATCGTGAGTATGTAATTGGAGGTACAGGATATCTTCAAAACCCTGAAGAAATTGGACATGGGTATGCAGAAAAGGATAAGAAAACAAAAGCAAAAACACTTACTTGGCGTTTTGTTGCGCCTATGGTGCATGATTTTGCTTGGGCTGCAGATCCAGATTTTATACATGATATGATATTGGGCCCAAATGATGTTGAGCTTCACTTTTTCTATCTCAACAACCCTAATATTCAAGACAATTGGAAACAACTTCAGGCAGATACTGCTAAGATGTTGTCATTTTTTAATGAAAATATAGGTGAATATCCTTACAAACAATATTCTGTCATCCAAGGTGGTGATGGTGGTATGGAATATCCGATGTGCACCCTCATAACAGGTGAACGAGAATACAGTAGTTTGTTTGGGGTAACAGCTCATGAGTTGGCTCACAGTTGGTTTCACCATTTATTAGGAACAAATGAAGCAAAATATGCTTGGATGGATGAAGGGTTTACTTCTTTTTATGATGTGCTTTGTGAAGCTGCTGTCTTGGGAAAAGAAAATCCATATTCAAGTTTCTATGAACGTTACATTCAGCTTGTCCAATCAGGTGTAGAAGAACCATTAACAACACATGCCGACAGATTTCAATATAACTTTGCATATGGTGTTGGAAGTTATTCTAAAGGGGCTCTTTTCCTCGCTCAGCTCGAGTATATTATGGGTACTGACAAACTTATGAAAACGATAAAAAGATATTATGATGAATTTAAGTTTAGCCACCCAACTCCGAATGATTTTAAACGAATCGCTGAAAAAGTTTCGGGTATGCAACTTGAGTGGTATCTCAACGATTGGGTTCGCACGACCAACACGATTGATTATGGTGTGCAAAAAGTAGAAAAAAAAGGTGAAAAAACAGCTGTTGTCTTAGAGCGAATTGGCAATATGCCAATGCCTGTTGAAGTGTATATTGAAATGAATGATGACTCATTTGATTATTACTATATCCCATTACGTATGTTACGAGGTGAGAAAGAGTTTGTAAACCAAACAGTCACAACAATAGATGACTGGGCTTGGGCGATTCCAACATATACCTTTGAGATAGATAATGATTTTAATGATATAAAATATATTCTTATCAATCCAAATGGCCTAGTCGCTGATGTGAATCCTAAGAATGATGTTTATTACAAAGCTGAGTAATGTACTCCTTTCCAAAACAACTTCGAATCACAAATGATACACAACTTCAAGAGTTGTTTGCATCTGGAAAGTCCTTGTCTTTTGATGGGATAATATTAAAGTATATCAATAAAAAAAAGGTGTTTAAAATAGGTTTTTCTGCTCCCAAACGACTGCATCAATCTGCTGTTACCAGAAACTTAATCAAACGCAGAATGCGTGAATCGTTTCGATTGCAACAACAATTACTGGGACCTTCCTTTAGTGGTATCGGATATTTTATTTATAATAATAAAAAAGTTAAAAGTAGTCAAGAAATTTATGCTGCTTTTACCCATTTACTTATGAATTGGAAAAATTCCGGTACATAGCAATATGAGGTATACCATCTTCTAAATATGTGTCTCCTTGTGAAACAAAACCATGCTTTTGATATAGTTTTTCAAGGTGATATTGAGCAGAAATTTTGATTTCTTTATCTAAACCTAGCGCTTGAATTGATTGCTGTACAAGTTCATCACCTAAACCTAACCCACGATGTGTTTGTTTGATCACAGCTCTACCAAATGAATATTCTTCAAAATAATCTCCTGGTTTAAAAAGTCTACTATAAGCGATAAGTTGATCTTTTTCATATCCTAACAAATGATTTGCTTTAGTGTCTTTACCATCGATGTCTTGATAAACACAATCTTGCTCAACAACAAAGACCTCAGATCGCAACGACAGTATGGCATATAAAACTGCTGTATCGATTTGATTCCAATCATACAGTTTCCAATCGAGTTTCATTTGTTTATTTTGTCTATTCTTCGTTGATGACGACCTCCTTCAAATGGGGTAGATAGAAAAAGGTCAACCATTTCTTTTGCTTCCTCTAGTGAAATAAATCGTGCTGGTAAACTCAGGATATTTGCGTCGTTATGTTGGCGTGATAATAAGCAGGTTTCTTTATTCCAGCATAAAGCAGAACGAATATTTTCATATTTATTTGCTGTCATATTTGCACCATTTCCACTACCACAAATAATGATACCTATATCAGATTTACAATTAGATACATCTTCGGCAACAGGATGAATGGTGTCTGGATAATCCATACTATTATCATCATTGGTTCCATGATTTATAACAGTATGACCTTTGCTAGTGAGATAGCTCAGAAGCTCTAATTTGTAAGCTGTGCCTGCGTGATCGTTTCCAATAGATATATTCATGACTGTCGTTTGTTGTAAAATTAACTAACTTTCTGTTGATAGATATGTTGATAAAACAACTGTTGTTAACAATGTAAAAAACAAAAGACTAATTGCTTGTATTTATTTTTTTAATATACACTTTGTAAACAATAAAAATAGCTTTATCAACAACCAAATTAAGAAGTAGAATAGACGTTATTGTATAAATTAACAAGCTATTATAATCTCTAAAAATAGTTTAATTTAAAATGTTTGATAATAATAACATGAATAAAGTTGATAAGTCATTTTTTGTGTATCAAATCGTTTAGGTAATTATTCTAAATTGCATGTACAAAATCATGGAAAAAAAAAACACTACAAAAGATGTTATTCTAAACATTTTACTTCAACAAAATGGAAATCCTCTAAACTACAAACAAATTTGTAGTCGGATGTATGTGCATGATCCTAGCGGCAGAAATCATATCTCTAAAACACTAAAAAAATTATCATTAAAAGGTATTATTAAAGAAAAAGTAAGAGGTAAATATTTCATTCCTTCTCCTTCTCATCTTCACGAAGGAATATTAGATGTCAATAGTCAAGGAAATGGTTACCTTATTTCAGAGGAGTTAGACGATGATGTATTTATCGATAGATGTCATTTCAACAAAGCTTTTCATGGTGATACAGTGTCCTTTAAAATCACAACATCTAAAGGAAAACGGAAAAAGCAAGGTGTAGTCGTTAGTATTATAAAGAGAAAACAAACGCATTATGTTGGTGTAATCGAAAGCTTTGATGATGTGTTTGCTGTTCAACCCAAACAAATCAATATTCCTTTTTTGTTGTCAAAAGAAAATTTAGGTGGAGCAAAGCTAGGTGATTCTGTGTTGGTTTCAATACAGGAATGGAAACGAAAATCAAATTATCCTCAAGCAGTTGTAACAGAAATTTTAGGAGTACCTGGCACACATGAAACAGAAATTCATACGATCATGGCAAGTCATGGATTGCCCTGGAATTTTCCAAAAAAAATAGAAGAACAGGCCTCTATTTTAGATGCTTCCATTACAGCACAAGAAATATCAACACGCAGAGATTTTCGAGAGATACTAACCTTCACAATCGATCCAAAAAATGCAAAGGATTTTGATGATGCAATATCATTTCGAAAAGTTAAAGAAGATCTATATGAGATCGGAATTCATATTGCAGATGTTTCACATTATGTACAACAAGGTAGTGACATGGACAAGGAAGCATATAAACGTGCAACCTCTATTTATTTGGTAGATCGTGTGGTTCCGATGCTTCCAGAAAAATTATCGAATCAAATTTGTTCTCTTCGACCGAAGGAAGAAAAGCTTTGTTTTTCTGCTGTTTTTGAAATGTCATCGGCAGGGGAAATGATATCAAAGTGGTTTGGAAAAACCGTTATTCTATCAGATGCTCGTTTTGCTTATGAAGAAGCACAACACATCATAACCTCCCAAACAAAAACAATACCTAAAGAGATATCTCTATCAAATGATGAGTATACTGTGAGTGATGGTATTTATGAAGCCATTCAAGTTTTGCAAAACATTGCATCGATTCGAAGAAAAAAGCGCTTGATCAATGGCGCTATTAACTTTAATAAACAAGAGATTCGATTTGATTTAGACAGTCAAAATAATCCTACAGCAGTATTGATAAAAGAAAGCAAAGAAGCCAATCACTTAATAGAAGAATTTATGCTTTTAGCAAACGAATATATTGCAAAGCATATTGGAGAACAACAACAAACCTTGCCTTTTGTGTATCGTGTTCACGATGAACCAGACGAAGAAAAATTAGCTCAATTTGCACGAATTGCTTTTGGATTGGGCTATAAATTGAATTTAAATTCACCTAATTTAATTGCAAAATCAATCAACAAACTACTCAAGCAAATAGATAAAAAACCTGAAAAAAAATTGCTAGACACTTTAGCGATTCGTAGTATGAGTAAAGCGATATATACCACACAAAACATAGGTCATTATGGTCTTCATTTTGAGTATTATACACATTTTACTTCACCCATACGTAGGTATCCAGACATCATCGTTCATCGCTTGTTGCAAGACTATCTAACAGAAAAAAGTACTCTAAAAACAGATGAATTAGAACAGCAACTAAAGCACTGTACAGATCAAGAAATACTCGCAACCAAAGCAGAACGTGACTCTATTAAACTCATGCAGGTAAAATATGTTTCAAAGCTTATCGACACAACGCAAAAAGCAAGCATATCAGGGGTTACAGAAAGAGGAATATTTATTGAGTTAAACGAAAGTAAATGCGAAGGTTTTGTACGTATACAAGATCTTCAAGACGACTATTTTTATTACGATGCTGCTCAATTAAAGATGGTTGGTCAACAAACAAAAAAGGAGTATCAATTGGGAGATCAGGTTTATGCCAAAATACTAGCGACTGACTTAATTAAAAGACAAATCGATTTGTCGATTGTAGATGATTAGATTTATGTAATTTTGAAAAAATACCCAAATGAATAAAATACTTATCACCATTCTTTTCAGTTGCTTATATGTCTATGGGCAAAAAAAGATTATTGGTGATTTTAGTGAACTTATTATAAGAAATGGTTTGCATGTAACGCTGATAAAATCAGAGACAAACGAGGTTATAATCACAAGTGAAAACGAGCAAGGCGTAACGCTAATCAACAAAGATGGTCAGCTTAAAATCAGCATGAAACCTGTGGAAGCACTCAAAGGTATTGATGGTAATATCGAGTTGTTTTACACAGGGAGAATTAACAAAATAGATGTCAGTCGAGGTGCATACCTATCAACACTCGATACAATTGTAACTCAAAACATAGATGTTATTAGTAGAAAGGGTGGAGAGATAGAGCTAGCCTTGGATGTAAAAAGTGCAAACTATGCTGCAAAATCTGGTGGCAAAATCATTGTGAAAGGTCAAGCAGAACAACAGCATATTCACATCTCATTAGGCGGTGTGGTAGATGCAGATCATACATTGTCTAAAAACACGACAGCAAAAATACTTTTTGGTGGTTTTTGTGATATACAAGCGACTACCCTTTTTTATTTGACAACACGTTTTGGAGGTGTTGCACGAGTGCATGGAAATCCTTTAAAAACAGTTCATAACAAAACACTTGGTGGGTCTATTATCTTCTCAAAAACAACAGAATAAATGAACGATGTTCTTTCAGCATTACCTTTTTCGGTCTTGTTGATATTTGCAACAGGGCCACTATTTTTTCTTATTATAGAAACAAGTATAAGCAAAGGGATTAAGCCAGCATTTCTAATTGATCTAGGAGCAGTTTTCGCAGATGCTGTTTTTGTTACAATTGCTTTTCTAGGTACGAAATCATTGTTAGCAGACATCAAAGACAACCCAAACTTATTTATTTTAGGTGGTGTGTTGTTGCTTGTTTATGCTATTATTAGTGCTATTACTACGGTAAGAAAAAAAGATGAAATTATAGAAAATGAGCATATCGAACCCAAGGGTTTTCGCCTTTTTTCGTATTTCTTAAAAGGTTTTTTTCTAAATATCATCAACATTGGAACTTTTTTGTTTTGGCTTGGATTGCTTGTTTCCATTGCTCCAACACTTGAATTAGAAACAACCCGCATCATTGTTTTCTTTTCAACAGTGATGATTGGCTATTTGGTTCTTGGATTTTTTAAAATTGTATTAGCAAAACAGTTGAGCAAAACTCTTACACCACCACTGATTTACAGTCTAAGAATGTTCGTTTGTTTCTTGCTTATTGTTTTTGGAATATACTTCATCTACCAAGGTGTTTATGCACCAGAGCCCGATGTGTTACTGCCTTCAATAAAACAGTGGAATTAAAAAAGAGGCACCGAGCGGATTCGAACCGCTGTAAAAGCTTTTGCAGAGCTCTGCCTAGCCACTCGGCCACGGTGCCAAATTCAATGGCAAAAGTAAACTATTTTACACAACATATTCCCTGTCAAGAAGTCAAAAGTACAGATACAGACTGAACATCTCCCCCAATAGGCGGGTTTATTTTGGTCACTCGCACCTTCACTTTCTCCGAAGATGCAACCTTTGAATTGATCCGATCAATAATCCTTTGTGCCACATGCTCCAACAATTTTGAAGCAGTCTTCATTTCTGAAACAACAATCTCGTGTAGCAATACATAATCAGGGGTATCATTCAAATCATCTGTTTGTGCAGCAACAGACAAATCAGCGTCAACCCACAGATCCACACGATATTCGCTGCCAATGATCGTCTCTTCCTTCATACAACCATGATGGCTGTAAGTCCGAATATTTTCTAAATAAATTTGCCCCATATTTATTTTTAGCAAAGATAATAAACAAAGGTTCCAAAGCGAGTGAATTAATTACCTTTGCAATCAAATAAAGGCAAGTGAGCCCTTCGAAAAATTTTATTGAACACATTATTGACGAAGATCTGGAGCAAGGACTTTTACAAGAATCCCTGCGTTTTCGATTTCCACCAGAGCCAAATGGGTTTCTACATATTGGTCACGTGAAAGCGGTATGTGTCAATTTTGGACTTGGCCAAAAGTATAATGCGCCTGTAAACCTTCGTTTCGACGACACCAATCCTGCAGCTGAAGAACAAGTTTATGTAGATGCAATAAAAAACGATATTCAATGGCTGGGCTTTTCTTGGGACAATGAGTGTTATGCATCTGATTATTTCGAAAAACTCTATGAATGGGCAGTCGATCTAATCAAGGCTGGAAAATCTTACGTTGACTCACAGCCCTCTGAGGATATAGCAAACCAAAAAGGAACTCCAACACAAGCTGGTGAAAACAGCCCTTATCGATCGCGATCAATAGATGAAAACCTTCAGCTATTTGCTGAAATGAGGGAAGGGAATCATAAAGAAGGAACGCATGTTTTGCGATACAAGGGAGACATGGCAGCATCCAATATGCTGTTGCGCGACCCTGTTATGTATCGAATATTGTTTCAAACACATCACAGAACAGGCGACAAGTGGTGCATATATCCAATGTATGATTGGACACATGGGCAGTCTGATTATATTGAAAAGATATCACATTCTTTGTGTTCGTTGGAATTTAAACCCCACAGAGACTTGTATGAAGCATTTCTAAACGATGTGTATAGATCAGGACTAGCACCCAAACAAAGAGAGTTTGCAAGGCTTAATTTGAACTATACTGTTACGAGCAAACGCAAACTGATGCAGCTTGTTGAAAACAACAATGTTTCTGGCTGGGACGACCCTAGAATGCCTACCATCAGTGGTCTGAGAAGAAGGGGTTATACACCAGAATCATTAAAGAATTTTATTCAAGCAGTAGGTGTTGCCAAGCGTGAGAATCTTATCGATGTTTCGCTTTTGGAGTTTTGTGTGCGTGAGGATTTAAACAAAAAAGCACCACGAGTGATGGCTGTACTCAACCCTTTAAGTGTAGTGATTACCAACTATCCTGAGGACAAAACAGAACTACTAAAGGCGGAAAACAACCCAGAAGATCCAACAGCTGGATCAAGAGAAGTGCCTTTTTCCAAAACAATCTTGATTGAGCAAGAAGATTTTAGAGAAGAGGCAAATCGTAAGTTTTTCCGATTAAAACTAGGGAAAGAAGTACGCTTAAAAAACGCTTATATCATTAAGGCAGAATCTGTTGAAAAGGACAAAAACGGAACGATAACAACTGTTTTTTGCACCTATGACCCTTTGAGTAAAAGCGGTAGCGGTACAGAGGAAAGTCAACGCAAAGTGAAAGGCACCTTACATTGGGTTTCGAAAAATCATGCACAACAAATACAGGTACGAAATTATGACAGACTCTTTTCAGACCCCAACCCAGATGGTCATAAAGACCAGCCGTTTACGAGTTTTCTAAACACCAATTCTCTCAACGAGCAGCAGGCATTCATAGAACCAAATATCGCCGATGCTGTTGCAGGAAAGAGTTATCAATTTCAGCGAAAAGGCTATTATGTTGTAGACCCCGACAGCACTCACGACCAAATTGTTTTTAACAAAACAGTTGGGTTGCGCGACAATTGGTCCATAAACAACAAGTAGTTATTATTCGCTCTTTTTGGTGTTTTCGCTTTCTTCTCTTTGCTTCTTCATGGCCTCACCTATTTGATTGCTGGCAGTAAAGGACGCTACCATATTGTTTAGCATTTCCGAACCAGCTTGAGGTGAGTTTGGCATCAAAATCAAATTACTATTGCTCGCAGACCCAACAGACTGAAGGGTATCATAGTGCTGTGTAACAACAATCAAAGCAGAGGCTTCTTGTGAGTTGATATTAACACCATTTAGAACCTTGACAGAGTCTTCCAAACCACGTGCGATTTCACGCCTTTGATCAGCAATCCCTTGCCCTTGCAAGCGTTTGGATTCTGCCTCTGCCTTGGCCCTTTCAACAATCAAAATACGTTGTGCATCCCCTTCAAACTGTGCGGCAACCTTCTCTCTTTCGGAAGCATTAATTCGGTTCATAGAGTCTTTCACCTGCGCATCAGGGTCGATGTCAGTCACAAGAGTTTTTATAATATCAAACCCATAGTTGAGCATTGAATCATTTAACTCTGACTTCACAGCAATTGCGACATCATCTTTTTTCTCAAATACATCATCCAAAATCATTTTTGGAACCTCCGCACGAACGACATCAAACA
Source organism: uncultured Bacteroidota bacterium (assembly GCA_902566635.1). Lineage (GTDB taxonomy): Bacteria > Bacteroidota > Bacteroidia > Flavobacteriales > Flavobacteriaceae > UBA724. The sequence goes on from CACFJP010000002.1 coordinate 16,636, forward strand.
CATAAGAGGTGATTTGGTCCTGTGGAAAGTCGAGCTTGTAAAAAGCATCAAACACTTTGTCCTTGATGACTTTGTATTGTACAGATACTTTAATTTTTACAAAAACATCGTCTTTTGTTTTTGTTTCAACAACAACATCCAGCTGTTGTACACGTAAACTCACTCGTCCAGAAACGCGATCGATGATTGGAATTTTGATCTGTAAACCAGAATGTCGAACACTGACAAACTTTCCAAAACGCTCAACGACAGCAGCGGATTGTTGCCGAACGATAAAAAAGGTGCTAAATAGTAGGACTAAACCAAGAAACCCAAGGATAGAATAGATGATAATTGACATGATATTTTGTTTTTAGATTCAGACGTAAGATAAAAAATCTTTAGCTGATTCCCATCAACGCAATGTTAATTCGATCAATCACCACTCGAGCGCCCAAGGCATGTGTCAACTGCAACAAGTCTGGCCCAGTTAATGAACCAACGAGCACTAATCGAAGAGGCCCCATCAGGGCACCAATTCCTGTGCCAGCACCTTCTGCAATGGATTGTAACAGAGATTTGAAAGCATCGGCTTTTAAATCATCTTCATTGACGAGGCGGTCTGCAACAGTTTGTAGAAGTGTTGCTGTGTTTTCTTTCCAAACCTTTTTGATCGCTTTGGAATCGTATTCATCAGGTGCTTCGAAAAAGATTTTTAGAGCTGGCCATAAGTCACCAAGCAACACAACTCTTGGCTGCACCATTTCTGCCATTGCCAATAGTTTTTCATCTGTTAAATAGGTTTGGGTATGTCGCTCAACTTCAGCCTTGCATAACTGAGCAAAAGCGCTTAGTGACAAGGCCTGTATGTGTTGTTGATTAAACCACTTATTTTTTTCAGGGTCAAAACGAGCACCTGCATGATGAACCCTATTTAAATCGAAAAGCGAAACCATTTCTTCTATTGTAAACACCTCTTGTTCATCGCCATTATTCCAACCGATTAAAGCTAAAAAGTTTACAACAGCCTCGGGCAAAAAGCCAGTTTCTCGATAACCTTTCATTTCTTCTCCCCACTGTATAGGGAAAACAGGAAAACCCAATTGATCACCATCTCTTTTGGATAATTTCCCTTTACCACTAGGTTTCAAAATCAAAGGCAAATGCGCAAAGGAAGGAGTAGTCCAACCAAAAGCATCATATAGTTTGATGTGCAAGGCAAGTGATGGTAACCACTCTTCACCTCTTATGACATGAGAAATCTTCATCAGGTGGTCGTCCACAACATTAGCAAAGTGGTAGGTGGGGAACCCATCGCTTTTATATAAAATTTTATCATCAAGCACTTTACAATCTACATCAACATTTCCTCGAATGATGTCGGAACAACGGACAATTTCATCATCACCATCATTCCACATCAAAAAACGAACGACATATGGCACACCACTTTTGATTTTCTCACTGGTCTCTTTTGCGCTTACACTTAAACTGTTTTTAAGCTTTAGTCGATTGTGCCAATTATATATAAATGTTTTCCCTTTTTTCTCGTGTTTTTTCCTGTGATCATCCAACTCTTTAGGTGTATCAAAAGCATAATAAGCCAAGCCTTTATCTATAAGGATCTGCGCCCATTTTTCATAAATCTCATTGCGTTCACTTTGGCGATAAGGACCTAATGAACCCTCATGTTTTGGGCTTTCATCTGGTACAATTCCCAACCATTCTAGTGCCGAGTAGATATATTCCTCAGCTCCTGAAACAGTGCGTTTTTGGTCAGTATCTTCAATGCGCAATAAAAAAGATCCATTGTTTTTTTTGGCGTACAGATAATTGTATAAAGCGGTTCGCACCCCCCCAATATGAAGTGGGCCAGTGGGGCTTGGCGCAAAACGAACACGAACAGAACCTGCCATTTAATTTTTTTTGTAAAGATATCGTCTAATGACGACAACACGAAACGCATGCAAGAGTTGTATAAATACCACAAAATCAACATATTAAATCAAATTATTTTTTTCTGTATTGACTTGAAATAGCGTAAACACCTACCTTTGTTCCGTGGAACACATTACAATTAGTGCACAAAATGATTTTGAGCTGAGCAACGAAGCTTCGTTTGTTACCTGGCTGAAGCGATCTGTAAAAGAACTACAAATGAATGTGGGCGAGATACACATATCCCTAATTAGTGACGAAGGTTTGTTGGAGATCAGTAAAAAACACCTAAACCATGATGATTATACAGACGTCATCACTTTTGATTATTCTACTCAAAATACCATCCATTGTGATATTGCTGTATCAACAGATCGAGTTTCGGAAAACGCTCATAATGAGGGTGTTAGCATAGAAAACGAACTCGCAAGAGTTATGATTCATGGCATTTTACACTGTGTTGGATTTAACGACAAAACAGAAGGTGATAAGCGAATAATGCGCAGCAAAGAGAACGAGTTACTAAAGCTGTTCCACGTGGAACAAAAATCTACACCAAGCGATGTTTAACAATAAATACGATATTATTGTAGTTGGTGCAGGACACGCAGGCTCTGAGGCCGCCGCGGCCGCCGCCAACATGGGTAGCAAAACTCTTTTAGTCACGATGAACCTTCAAAACATTGCACAAATGTCTTGCAATCCTGCAATGGGTGGCATCGCCAAAGGTCAAATCTTAAGAGAAATCGATGCCCTGGGGGGCTATAGTGGTATTGTAACCGACCAAACAGCTATTCAGTTTAAAATGCTTAACAAATCGAAGGGCCCTGCAATGTGGAGCCCAAGGGCACAGTCAGATCGTATGCGTTTTGCAGAACAATGGCGACTACTATTGGAAGAAACAACCAGCGTCGATTTTTATCAAGAGATGGTTACTGATCTTCTTTTTGATAAAGATCGTGTCTGCGGGGTAAAAACATCATTAGGATTAGAGATCTATGCGAAGTCAGTTGTGCTGACAAGTGGCACTTTTCTCAATGGCCTTATTCATATAGGAGAAAAGCAATTTGGTGGTGGTCGCGCAGGTGAAAGGGCATCCTTTGGCATCACAGAACGCTTGGTTGAAAGAGGGTTCGCATCAGGACGAATGAAAACAGGCACCCCACCTCGTGTCGATGGACGATCGTTAGATTATTCAAAAATGATTGAGCAGCCAGGAGACGAACAGCCCAGTACCTTTTCTTATCTCCCAACCACTAAACCTTTGCAATCGCAGCGTTCCTGCCACATGACATACACCAACCCTGAGGTTCATGATCTGCTACGTGAGGGCTTTGATCGCTCTCCCATGTTTAATGGAAGAATTAAAAGTATAGGCCCTCGCTATTGTCCGTCAGTTGAAGATAAAATCAATCGATTTGCTGATAAAGACAGGCATCAAATTTTTGTAGAACCAGAGGGGTGGAATACAGTTGAAGTGTATGTAAATGGGTTTTCAACATCCCTTCCTGAAGACGTTCAATATCGAGCGTTGACAGCTGTTAAGGGCTTTGAAAAGGTAAAGTTCTTTCGTCCAGGATATGCAATTGAATACGATTATTTTCCTCCGACCCAACTAAAACACAGTTTGGAAACCAAACCAATTAATGGCTTGTTTTTCGCAGGCCAAATCAATGGCACTACAGGTTATGAAGAGGCAGCGGCACAGGGGCTAATTGCAGGCATCAATGCACATCAGTATCACAAGGAAAAAGAACCCTTTTCTTTGCGAAGAGATCAGGCATATATAGGGGTTTTGATCGATGACCTTATCACTAAGGGCACTGAGGAGCCTTATCGAATGTTTACTTCAAGAGCAGAGTATAGAACTTTGCTGCGACAAGACAATGCCGACACACGCCTAACGCCTTTATCGCATAAAATAGGTTTAGCAACAGACGAAAGGTTTCGAGTGATGGAAAGCGCACAAGAGCGTGCAAATGGTCTGATCGATTTTTTAAGAAAAACAAGCATACAGCCAGATCAAATCAACCCTATTCTTAACAGCAACGAAACAGCATTAGTCAAACAATCAACTAAGCTGGCAAAGATCCTGTCTCGTCCTCAACTGACAATGAACGACCTTACTTCTGTTGTGCCATTGGCAAACTTTTTAGTGGAAAACGAACTCAATCAAGAGACTTTAGAACAAGCAGAGATACAGATCAAGTATGCTGGTTATATAGAAAAGGAAGAAGCCCAAGCAAAGAAATTGGATCGCCTTGAATCGATTAAGATCCCTGACGGTTTTGATTACAACAACATCCAATCGATTTCTACAGAGGCACGTCAAAAACTCACAGAAATACAACCCAAAACTCTATCCCAAGCCTCAAGAATTAGTGGCGTTTCGCCCAGTGACATCAGTGTTTTATTGGTCCACATGGGGCGTTAGGTTCCACGTGGAACATCAAGCTATAGACAATGAAAAAAACAGTTTGTATCGACCATTTAGTCACAGGAGAGTCCTTTGTGCTGGACCCTGATCAGAACTATGAAGTCTTACAAACCACCCCCCAACCAAAAAACCTTGATCGCTACTACAACCACCCAAACTATATTTCTCACAAAATAAAAGGAAGATCTTTATTTTTTACTTTTTATGCTTTGTTGAGACAACTAAATCACAACTACAAAATCAAATTGATTCACAAGCATATATCAACCAAAGGAAAGCTATTAGACTTTGGCACTGGGACAGGCTCTTTTGTGGGGTTTGCCCAAAAAAAAGGATGGGATGCGAAAGGGTATGAACCCAACACCAACGCACACAGCCCCAAAGCATCGTATGTAAAAGAATGGATCAAAGCTTCCTATTACAACGCCATTACAGCCTGGCATGTGATTGAACATTTACGCAAGCCTAAAGCGTTTTTACAACAAGCATACGATTCATTACAAAAAGATGGAAAGATGTTTGTGGCCTTGCCCAACTTTAAGTCGTGGGATGCTAAAAAATATGGCGCCTATTGGGCAGGTTATGATGTGCCGAGGCACCTTTGGCATTTTTCTCCAAAAGGTTTTATCGACATAAGTGAAGATTGTGGTTTTGTTGTTGAAAAGACCTATCCACTTGTCTTTGATGCATATTACGTTTCATTTATTTCAGAAAAAAACAAACAATCTAGTTTTGCTTCGCTAAAAGCAATTTGTGCAGGATGGCGCTCAAATCAAGCAGCAAAGCACACTCAAAACCATTCTTCTGTCATTTTTGTCCTAAAAAAAGGAAAATAAAGGCGTTTAAAGCCATTTTGCTACAAAAAAGGCATCTACATCAAAAAAAAAGAGATGTGTGCTTAGACACGACAAAAAAAAGACTTCGTCATGGCGCCAAAATGGGCGCTTTGTGAATTTGCCGCGTGAGTTTAAGCGACAGATCAGAGAAAATCATTTTTGCGTTTCCGTTGCGTTCAATGTGGATGCAGGCAGATTCTAACTCGCTGATAATCAGCTGAATATTTCCATTGTGCACATATTTTGCAAAACGTTTTAGATCAAAAGAGTTTTGAGGTTTGTAGGTGGATAACTCATCAAGGTCGTACTGAATCAACAAGGCTTGGCGAAACAAATCAATGCTAAACAATAAGAATTGCTTTTGTGTTTCGCGACCAACCTGTGCGATTTTTTGACTCCAATTCAACAACTCAACAACAGACCCTTTGTTCTGCTTTGCCTTAAATGCTGTACGTACCCAACTCACAAACCACTCTTCAAAAGGAACATCATCAGAATTCATCACATGCATCGCTCGGCTCAATTGACCATTTGAATGCAAACTCAAAATTTTGGCTTGTTCTTGTGACGCACCATTTGCGACCAAGGCCTTATAGATATCAGCATCGGTCAACAGCGAAAAATTGATAAGCTGGCAACGAGAACGCAGTGTTTCTAGCACACGATCTTCATGGTTTGAAATAAACATAAGTAATGTTTTTTCTGGTGGCTCTTCGACGAGTTTTAGAAGCTTGTTTGCAGCAGCATCATTGAGCTTGTCAGCTTGCCAAACAATGACCCCTTTCCAGCCACCTTCATACGATTTTAAAGACAGTTTCTTTGTGATTTCTTCGGCATCCAACACACCAATTTGACCCTGTTTGTTTTCAACCTCGATCTGCTGATACCAATCAAAAAGAGTTCCTGCTGGGTTTTTTTCGACAAATATTCGCCAATCTCCTAGGAAGAGTGCTGAGTTTGGTTTTGATTTTACTTTTGCGTTCGCAGCGACAGGAAAAACAAAATGGAGGTCTGCGTGTGTAAGGCGATCAAATTTTAGGTCGCAAGCAGACGAATCAGAGTCCTGACAAAACACAGAACGCATAAACGCGATTGCAACCCAAAGCATACCAACACCTTCTGGACCAACAAACAGTTGAGCATGCGGAACACGCCCCAAAGTGATACTCTCTTGGAACGCATTTATTTGTGACCTGTGGCCATAGATTTGATCAAACCGCATATTCAAAGATACATATTCATCTTCTAAAAACACACCGTTGAATAAACAGAAAAAAGAACAAGAAAAACGTACATTTACAACCACAAAATACCACATGAAAACCATAGATAAAATCAATTTTGCAAACAGGAAAGTATTGATCCGAGTTGATTTCAACGTTCCATTGGATGACAATAAATCGGTAACAGACAACACCAGAATTATAGCAGCCAAACCAACAATTGATAAGGTTTTGGCAGATAGTGGAAGTTGTGTGTTGATGAGCCATCTAGGCCGACCAAAAGGCGAGGATGACAATCTATCACTCCGTCACATTGTTGCTGAAATAGAAAAGGTATTGGGGGTTGAAGTTCAGTTTTCAAACCAAACGATAGGAACAGACGCCGAACAGATGTCAAAGGCATTACAACCGGGTCAAGTTATGCTACTCGAAAACTTGAGGTTTTATGAAGAAGAAATCAAAGGAGACAAACAATTTGCACAATCACTAGCAAAGCTAGCAGACGCATATATCAATGATGCGTTTGGAACAGCGCATCGCGCACACGCTTCAACAACAACAGTTGCCCAATTTTTTCCAGCATCAAAATACTTTGGCTTTCTGTTGGCAAAAGAAATCGATGCGATTGATCGTGTGATGTCGTCTGGAGAAAAGCCAGTGTTGGCAATTCTTGGCGGAGCAAAAGTGTCTTCAAAAATCACGATTATTGAAAACATATTAGACAAAGTTGACCATCTTATTTTGGGTGGCGGAATGTCTTTTACATTTGCCAAAGCAATGGGTGGTAGCATCGGAAACTCCATTTGTGAAGATGACAAACAGGAGTTGGCGTTGTCTATTTTGGCGAGCGCAAAAGAAAAGGGTGTTCATGTTCATTTACCAAAAGATGTGGTTGCAGGCGACACCTTTTTAAACGACGCAAAACAACAAGTGTTTCCCATTGATCAAATTCCTGATGGATGGGAAGGGATGGACGCAGGACCGGAAACGATTGCTGGGTTTGCAGAGGTTGTGTCTAGTTGTAAAACGATTTTATGGAATGGCCCTGTAGGTGTTTTTGAGTTTTCTCATTTTTCCAAAGGAACAATTGCTTTGGGTGAAGCGATTGCAGCGAGCACAAAAAACGGATCCTTTTCGCTCGTTGGTGGTGGGGACTCTGTAGCTGCAGTGAAGCAATTTGAGATGGAAGATCAAGTCAGTTATGTCTCTACTGGCGGAGGCGCAATGCTTGAGAGCTTGGAAGGAAAAACACTGCCAGGAATAGCTGCGATTTTGGCTTAATTTTTGGTTGTTAATCATCATGAAAAAAAACCTAACCCTTCTTTTTTCTGTATTGATAATGGTCTCTTGTCAGACCAAAAAAGGCACACCCCTTGTTTTGTCCTCAAACGGAAACATCAACACAATTACAGTGGTGATGCCCAATCAATTGTGGCAAGGTACTATCGGACAAACTGTTAGAGATATGTATTCTTACCCAGCGGAGGGTTTGCCACAGCAAGAACCCTTGTATGATCTCAAGCAAATACCCCCAGAGATTTTTACTGGATTTGCACAGTCAAGCCGAAGTGTATTATGGATTGGTATTAGCGACCACACCAGTGTTAGAATTGATAAAAACACATATGCACAACCCCAAACGATAGCAGTGTTTACTGCGCCAACAACAGAACGATTGACAGAAATCATTATATCTCAGTCCAACAAAGTTATTGAAACGATACGCAAGCAAGAGCGCATCGAAAGATTGCGAAGAATCAGAAAATCTACTTATACAAATCATGGGTTGGAGAAAAAATTTGGGATTTCTCTCACAATGCCATCTGCTTACAACACGTTTAAAGAAGGCGAAAACACTATTTGGTTTCAGCGAGAAATACAAAAAGGACATGTCAATCTACTGATTTTGACTACCCCTTATGACGAAACAATCGTCAGCCAAAAAAACCTTGAACAAATTATCGCTAAGCGGGACTCTATTGGAAAAGCGTTTATTCCAGGGCGGCTACCTAACAGTTATTTGATTACAGAAAAAGCCTATGAGCCTTATGTGTATCACACAAGCTTTGGTAACAAGCCAGCGGTAGAAATACGAGGAACATGGGAAGTCCAAGGCGATTTTATGGCAGGCCCTTTTTTACAATACATCATCAACGACAAGGCCAACAATCGAAATATTGTATTAGAAGGTTTTGTGTTTGCCCCATCAACAGCAAAGCGAGATTATATTTTTGAAGTGGAGACGATACTGAGATCTATAAAAGAAAAGAAGTAATTTATTTTTCTTTTTCAGAATCTTCTTCTTTTGAAGCATCTTTAAACTCCTTGATACCAGTGCCGAGACCACGCATAAGCTCTGGAATTTTACGTCCTCCAAAAAGAAGAACAACCAAGACAACAAGAAGAACAATTTGCCAAGGACCAATTGCTAACGGCAGAAATAAAGAGGACATAAACAATTATTTTAAGCAAATGTAGTAAAGTTTTTTAGAACTGTAAGATGTGCCAAAACAGAGTTGGTTATATTTGCCAACGATGGCCAAATCAAATAATAAAGACAACAAATCATTTCGCTCCAGACTTGTGGCAAAATACCGCTTTGTGGTTCTCAATGAGAACACATTTGAGGAGATGCTGTCATATAGACTGAGTCGACTGAATGTTTTTATGATTTTGAGTATTTCGGTGATTCTTCTAATTGCCGCCACATATTTGATTATCTCAATCACACCGCTTAAAGAATATATACCAGGATATGATTCAACAGCACTGCGTCGACAGGCAATAAACAATACCTATCTGATAGACTCCTTGCAGCAACAACTTTTTTTAAATGAAAGATATATAACCTCTATCGCTGACGCATTGAGTGGAAATGTGGATTTAGAAGATATACCATCAAGCAGAACAATAGACGGCATAGACCAGCTTGAGGAGTTGGACTTTAGCACAAACAAACAAGACTCTATTCTACGTGCAGAAGTTGCACAGGAAGATCGATTTAATTTATTTGAAACAGCTGGGACCGAAAATAACTTTACGTTATTTACACCAGTGACAGGGGTGATCACGCAAGGATATTCCCCATCCGAGAACCATTTTGCAGTTGACATCAGCGTCCCAGAAAAAACACCTGTTAAAGCAGTGTCGGACGGAACAGTGATTTTGGCTGAATGGACATCAGAGACAGGTTATGTTGTAATCATCAAACACCAACAAAACCTTATCTCTGTTTACAAACACAACGAATCTTTAGCTGTCAATCAAGGCGACCTTGTCCTTTCTGGCGAGGTGATCAGTTTTGCTGGAAGCACAGGAACCTTGTCAACTGGGCCTCATTTACATTTGGAACTGTGGAGCGATGGCTACCCAATCAACCCGACGGAGTTTATAGAATTCGAATAAGATGTTATTGCGTAAACTGATAGCGAAACAACTTGCAAAACGAGCAAGAAAAAAAATAAATCAATGGTCATCAAAACCCATTGACACCCAACAAAAAGTTTTAAAGCAACTGATTGAAAAAGCAAAACACACAGCTTTTGGCAAAGACCACAACTTCGACCAAATTCAAAGCCATAAAGACTTTATAAAGCAGGTCCCTATTGCCGATTATGAGGGGCTTCGCCCATATGTAGATCGAGTGGTTGAGGGAGAGACGGATGTGCTTTGGCAAGGCAAACCCTTATATTTTGCGAAAACATCAGGAACAACTTCTGGGATGAAGTATATTCCACTGACCAAAGAATCAATACCAACGCATATCGAGGCAGCTAAAAACGCCTTGTTTTGTCATATCGAAGCAACGGATGACGCTTCATTTGTAGATGGCAAAATGATTTTCTTGCAAGGGAGCCCAATCCTTGAAAAGAAAAACGGAATTGATTTGGGACGTCTTTCAGGCATTGTGGCTCACTATGTACCAAAATACCTTCAAAAGAACCGATTACCATCATGGGAAACAAACTGCATTCAAGATTGGGAAACAAAAGTAGATGCCATTGTTGAAGAGACCCACCAAAAAGACATGCGTTTGATTAGTGGTATTCCTCCTTGGGTGAGCATGTATTATGAGAAACTACAGTTAAAAACAGGTAAAAAAGTAGGGGACTTGTTCCCAAACTTTAACTTGTTTGTGTATGGAGGGGTAAACTATGAGCCTTATCGAACGAAACTGGAAAGCTTAGTAGGACGTCATATACCAAGTGTAGAGCTGTACCCTGCCTCCGAGGGGTTTTTTGCTTTTCAGGACCACCCAGACGCAGAAGGGATGCTGCTACAACTCGATTCAGGAATTTTTTATGAGTTTATTCCTGCAGACCTGTTTTATGATGCATCACCTCCACGCCTAGGGTTGGCAGAAGTGGAGTTGGGCGTAAATTATGTGATAATTATATCCACAAATGCAGGCTTGTGGGGGTATAACATCGGGGACACTGTGATGTTTACATCCCTTTCTCCCTTCCGAGTGGTGGTTTCGGGTCGCATCAAGCACTTTATCTCTGCTTTTGGCGAGCACGTGATTGGGAAAGAGGTTGAGCATGCCTTGCTGCAAGCAACGAGCGAAACTGACATTGAAATCAGCGAATTTACAGTTGCCCCTCAAGTCAACCCCCAAAAAGGGCTTCCGTATCACGAGTGGTTTATCGAGTTTACCTCGCCTCCAAAAGACATCAAACAATTTTGTTTGGAAGTTGACCAACAGCTGTGTGAACAAAACAGATATTACGATGACCTTATCAAAGGAAAAGTACTGCGGACTTTGGAAATTACAGTCGTTCAAAAAGATGGATTTTCGCGCTATATGAAAAGAATCGGTAAATTGGGCGGACAAAACAAAGTTCCACGCCTAACGAACGATCGAAAAATAGCAAACGAACTCAAAAAGGAATGTCAATGACACAGCAACCAACAGTTTCGGCAGCTCTGCGAAAACGCGCGCAAGACTCATCCAACGCCATTGCTCGGATGTATATCAGCATGCGCCACTTACTCAATCGAGGGTTTTACAAGCCCATGGGTGTTTCGGGTACATCATTACGCAAAGCATTACTCACCCTGAAACCAGAGATTTATGGTACAATTGCAGAAACCAAAACAGAGTTAAATGGTTTGTTGTACGTCATCGATCGTTTGCCAGAGGGCATAACAGAGTGTGTTTCGATCAATATGACAGCAGAAGAGGGCTTATCCTCTTCTAGTTTTCAACCGATTATACCTGCCAAAAGAAGACGAAACTGCTATCGTATCGACAAGGATCAGATGGTCATAGAGGTTACAAGAGGGCGATCGGAGGTTTATGATATCCTGACGCATTTGACATTTTTGTATATCGAGGCAGATAAAATTTGCAACCGAGTGTATATTTCGTCATCTAAACAAAACATAAGGGAATGGCAAAAAATTGAAGCCACAGCCACCTCAACTAAAACTGTTGGGAAGAATGAATTGGAATCAACAATGGCGTATTTGGCGCAATTATTGGAATGTACATATAACGAAGCCACGGATTTTTACAATCGTTTTCAAACCCCAAATAACCCCTATCGCTTTATTCGGCTGATCTATCACATGGTTCGCGTCGCCATAAACGAGCGCAGTAATGGGAACAAGAGAGTGATAACATTTAGCGCCATGTTAAGAGACCAGATTGGACACCACATTCATGGCGAACGATGGGCAAACCAGCTTTATAAGGCATTGGATCAACACAAACTCCTTGACCGACCAATCCATTTGGTTTCTGCAAATCTACATAGCTTTTTAAACGCTATTTATGCAGAAGAGGCATTGGGTAAATCGGCAAAGGACAAAACATGGTTTGGCAAGTTTATAGATGATCAAACTAATCAGAAAAAAGTAAATCAATTTGCCAAAAAACGAGGGTTTATCGAAATAAAGGATAATACAGGGAGCAACGTACATGCACAAATTATAGATGCTGATAAAATAAAAGGAAATAAGTATGCGTTTGCAAAAGGGACAGTTTTGGTTGTGTTTGATTATGCTTTTGGCGAGCAAGCATACGAGCTGATGGACGAGCTGTTAAAAACGAATATTGGGAAACAATTGGAATCGATTTCAGTTATGGGTAAAGCAGGGATTATGAATGGAAAAAAAGGAGACATAATGGTACCAACAGCACACATTTTTGAAGGCACTTCAGATAATTATCCTTTTGAGAATGACTTATCGCCGGACGACTTTGCCAGCACAAAAATCCCAACCTACAAAGGAACAATGATTACTGTCCTAGGCACATCTCTTCAAAACAAAGACATTTTAACGTATTTTTGTTGCTCCTCTTGGAGGGTAATAGGAATCGAAATGGAAGGAGTCCATTATCAAAAAGCAATTCAGTCTGCTATGCATATCAGAAAAACAGTTCGGCCGAACATTAAAATTCGCTATGCATACTACGCATCTGATAACCCATTAGAGACAGGCAGCACCTTGGCTTCGGGTTCATTGGGACAAACGGGAGTCGTACCGACCTATACGATTACTCAAAAAATCTTAGAAAAAATAAACTTATAATACATGCAAAAGTATTTCTATGGCGGCATGACAATAAAAATGTTGAAGACCAGTTCTATCTTGTTGCTTTTCTTATTTGTAGTCCCGTCAGTTGCACAAAACACCTCCCCTTTTTTGACACAAATTCGAAATTTAAACTCACAACAGCAATCGAATTATGTGATTGAAGCTCGAAAGCGAGGGTATTCTTTATTGCAGCTTGAAAGGATGGCAAAAGCTCAAGGCGCAACAATTCAAGACCTATCTTTGCTTCGAAACGCTTGGGAAGAGAACCAACAAAGTAGCGAAAATCAAGAAGAAGAGCTCAACATTCAAAACCAAAAGCCACTTGCCTTTGGAAACGACAAAGACATGTTTATGTTTGGTGAAGAGGAAGAAGAATCTGATATTTTTGGAAGCGCTTTTTTTGCCAATCAAAATATTACCGAAACACCCCAGTTTTATGTGGCTACTCCTGCAGGATATCGCTTGGGACCAACAGACGAAATTTCCATTGATGTCTGGGGAGCTTCGGAAAACCGCTACGAAGTGACGTTGTCGCGGCAAGGAGTAGTTCGTATAGACAGGCTTAAACCAATGTACTTGTCTGGGTTGACAATAGCGGCAGCAGAGCGAAAAATCAGAAACGAATTTGCTTCGATTTATACAGGTCTTTCGCCTGATGCCCCTAACGAATCGAAGGTGTACTTGGATGTAAACCTTCAAAAAGCGAGAAGTGTTGTTGTAAACATTACAGGAAGCGTGGAAGCACCTGGCACATATACAATTTCTGGATTTTCTTCTGTTTTGAACGCACTCTATGCAGCAGGAGGGCCTAGTGAAAGCGGTAGTTATCGAGACATTTCAATCATGCGCAATGGTAAGCTTATACACACGATTGATTTATACGATTATTTTGTAAAAGGAACATACCCTTCCTTTTTTCTTAACGATCAAGACGTTATTGTTGTTTCTCCTCATCATAACCGAATAACAGTAGATGGAGGGTTTAAGATGACAGGACGCTTTGAAACCCTGCAGAACGAGACAGTTGAAGACTTGCTGTCTTATGTTGGAGGGTTTTCGTCTGAAGCATATAAAAAAGCTGTGTATGTAGACCGTGTACTTGAACTTGAGCGTCAAATAATCAAAGTTGAGCAAATATCATATAGCTCAACAACTCTAACAGATGGAGACTTTGTAGAAGCAAAAAGCGTTTCGGATAAATATTTAAATAAGGTGAGCGTCTCGGGAGAAGTGTATCTCCCGGGAAACTATCCATTAAATGAATCACCAACTTTGTCTGCATTATTGAAAAGCAGCAATGGACTGACCCCTGATGCTTATCCAGAATCAGCGATTTTGTATCGTTCGAAGCAAGGTTACTTTAATGAAATCAAAACGATTGATCTGTTAGAGATTGACAGCAAAACCCAAGGGATTAAACTACAACCAAATGACAGCTTGGTTGTAATTTCCATGGAAAACATAAAAGCCGAAAGAACGGTTGACATTCAAGGCCTTGTTAATAAGCCAGGGGAATACCCATTTTACGAAGGGATGACAGCAAGAGATTTGGTGTTAATTGCCAACGGCTTTGATGATCGCGCTAACACAGATCAAATTGAATTATATACTAACGTGACCGACACGGATCAAAACAGACGCATCAAATCACGCGGGTTTTCGTTTGATGAATCAAAAGAAGTAGAATTAAACCCATCTGACTTAATGGTTGTACGCGTCAACCCAGGGTTTCAGCCCACAACATTCGTTAAATTAAAGGGGGAGGTTTTCAGGCCCGGAACTTACCCCATTATTAACGAAAATTATACTCTTTATGATTTGTATTTTGACGCAGGAGAAGCACTATCGGGTGCAAATTTGAGAGGTGTTTCTATTGAAAGAAAAATTTCAAATCAAATTAAAAGCAACATAGAAGAAACAGAAGATTCTCTGAACATCTTATTTGTAGATGAGGATGACAAAGAGATTAAAATTGGCGTTAATTTTGAAAAAATACTTTCCAGTAAAGGAAATTACACTGGCAACCTTTTGTTGAATCCAAACGACGTGATTTTCTTTCCAAAAAAAGACTCTACGGTTTCTGTATTGGGCGCTGTTCAACGAGAGACCGCAATGCCATATGCGGATGGAATTTCTTTTAGAGAAGCGGTCATAAAATCTGGAGGGCCCGCACAATCAGCAAACTATAAAAACGCTTATGTGGTTTATCAAAACGGTGACGTTAAAGGAACGAATCGCTTCTTGTTTTTTAATATAAGGCCTAAATTAGAACCCGGCGCAGTGGTTGTCGTTCCTGAAAAGCAAGAAAAACGTGCAGTATCAGCGCAGGAACTCATTGGTATGACATCAGCACTTGCCTCCCTAACACTTCTTATTAGTTCAATAACTGGAAATTGATATTTTGATAAATGAATGACCACAACGACGAAATTGACTTGATTGCTCTGTTAAAAACAGTTTTTGTAGCAAGACGATTTGTGATAAAAATTACAGTTTTGTTCTCTGCCCTAGGGATTATTTTGGCATTGGTTTCGCCTGTTCGCTATACCGCGTCATCGATGTTTATGCCTCAGCTTTCCGAGAGACAATCAAACCCATCTCTAGGTGGCTTGGCGTCTCTTGCTGGCATAAACCTCACATCGATTATGGGTGGGCAACCACAAGAAATTGCACCGTCATTATATCCTCAAATCGCTGAAAGCTCACCTTACCTTAAGGCGCTGCTTGAAACTCCTGTAGGCGAAAGCCAAATCAGTTTTCGCGATTATATTTTAAACCAAGGGAGAGGGGGGTCGATTATAGGCTTAATAAAGAAATATACCATAGGCTTACCAAGATTATTATTTTCCAGCAAGACGTCAGAGCCTACCCCACTTAGCAACAACATTTTTGACATCAGTGAAGAGGACAGAGATTTATTTGAAGTTATAAACCAAGTTTTGTCTGTTGAAGTTGATGAGAAAGAGGGATTAGTTTTTATTAGCGTAGAGTTTTCCGACGGAAAGATTGCAGCACAACTTGCACAAGCAGCAACAGAATTGTTACAAACTAAAATCATTTCGTACAAAAGTCAAAGCGCCAGAAACAACTTGCAGTTTGTCCAAGCCCAATACGACGTAAAGCGCCTAGAGTTTGAACAAATTCAAGACTCTATAGCTATATTTAAAGATCAAAACCTAAACATTACTTCTTCTTTATACCAAAACCAACTTACGCGCTTAGAGTCTCAATTTGCTGTGACCTCATCCGTTTTTCAGGAGTTGGCGGGACAGGTGGAGCAAGCCAAAATACAAGTTAATAAAGACACTCCAATTTTTATGATTATTGAACCAGTTAGTGTTCCCCTAAAACGGTCAAAACCCCAGCGCACGATGATGGTAGTAATCTGGACCTTTTTGGGAGGAATAATAGCAGTGGGCTGGACGCTTATAAAAGCCCCAGTATTCCAAATTTTTAAAGAGTTGGAAAGCAGCTAAACAGACTTTTCTTTACGCACCTTTCTTCGCACAAAAAAGAGCATTATATACCAAAAAACCAGATAGGTAAAAAACAAGATGGTTGTAAGCTCATGACTAAGACTAAAGGCAAGTTGGGAAAACAGCATTAAGGTAGCAGTTAAACATGCGATGATAATCAGAGAAGCCATGATATGGTTTTTGGTATAGTGAAGCACCAAGTGATGGATATGGTTGTTGTCTGGCTTAAATGGGCTTTTTTTGTTCCAAACCCGACTGAAAAACACACTCCCAGAGTCCAGTATAGGCACTATAAAAATACTGAGAGCAGCTATAATGACAAGGGATTTGTGAGGAATAAAAACGGATAAAATTACGGAATCGGTTGTCACAAAATACATTGTAAACAAATAAAAGACAAACCCTAAAAATAAGGACCCGGTATCGCCCATAAACACCTTGTCTTTATGTGGCAAATTGAAACGTAAAAAAGCAAGCAGACAACCAATTAGGATTACACAAAACGATAAAAATAAATAGTCGCTGACAATGTAGAAGATGGCCGCATAACATACAGAAATGACGATGCCCATCATGGCTGCTAGGCCATCAATTCCATCGCAAAGATTAAAAGAATTAATCATAAACACCCCAATAAAAAAAGTGAATAAATAATCCACCCCTACCGGCAGTTCATAAATGTTTAAAAACCCATTAAGATTGCGAACAACTAAGTCGTCTCCAAAAACAAAAAACGAAATAGCAACTAGCTGAAGCATAAGTTTAACAATAGGCCTGAGCTGATAGATGTCATCTCGAATGCCAACATAAACAACAATTGCACCAGCTCCCAAAACAAGAATAAGCCGTTGGACATCCACAAAGGGGACAAAAGCAAAAGCAATAACTAAAAGTGCAACATAAAACGACAAGCCAGTAAGCTTAGGAACAAAGCGCCAATGAAGATCTCGTTCACTGGGTTTTCGAAAAATCCGATACTTTTTTACGATCACAGACACGCGCGGAATGGTAAGCCAAGTAAAAACAAACCCATAACCTAACAAAACAATAAGTGTGCTAAATGTCATAGGGCAAAAGTACGTATCTTTGCAAAACAAAAAATAAAATAGTCTTATTCTTATGCGACTATTATCAACCTTTTTTATACTCCCCCTTTTCGCCCAGTCTACTACAGTTGTTAAGACCTGGTATAATAAAACTAATGAATCTACTTATTGGTTTTACGAAGACATAATCATCAAGGAACATTTTTTAACCAAAAAAAAGGATACTTTCCAATTAGAGCCAATACCCAAAGATTATCCTGATTATTCAGCTGTTTGGTATAGGGATGCACTTCATCTGACCAGCAATAAGGGGGGCTTGATTTATCGAATTGAAAAAGAAAAAACCTTACGAATTGACAGATCGTATCAACACCAAAAGCAGTACAAAGCTAGTCAGTTTGTTTATCGCGACACCCTTTTTCGCTATGGAGGATATGGCTTTTGGCGCGCAAATAACTTCTTCACTTATTTTGATGAATCGACAACAGAATGGGAATATTATCCCACTAAAGGATTTAACTTCCCACCTGAAGCATACGGAGGCTCCTGCTTTTTGTTGGGAGATATTTTTTATAGTGTGGGCGGTCTAGAGATTGACAAATTTACAGGGCTTGAGGGTGAAATAAACAAAGACATATGGACATTTGACTTTATTACAAGAAAATGGACAAACCTAGGGAAAACAGCGGTTAATTTGTCCCCATATAAAATTGTGCAAAAAGACAGTTTGTTTTATTTGTTTGGTCATCTAATTGATACAGAACAAAATCTAGTGGTAGATTTGAAAAACAACAACGTTTTATTTTATAAACAAGGGATTATTTCAGCCAATATCAGCAAATTTGAACCAGCTTTTTTTAGAGAAGATTCACTGTATTATTTCAAAAACAATCAACTCTATGGAAAAGCATTAGGAACGCGCACTTTTGCGAACCCAGAAAAAGTAGAACGCCTTTACTTTGATCAGAGAACTTTATTTTTAAATCTTACATATGCTGCTGTGCTTGCTTTTGTCATCATTACTTTGGGTTACTTGTGGGTGATTGTGGTTCGTATGCGCACGCCCCGTTTGGTGCGCGGTGGAATTCGCAATAGACTTGAGTTTTTTCCGCTATCCGAAGAGGAAGAGATGATATTGGTATTGTTGCAATCAAAATTGAGGGCTACAACAGATGATATCCTTCAATTGATTGGCCGAGATGACCTGAGTGATTCACAAAACAACAAAAGAAAAGCAGACGCCATTGAATCCATCAACACACTGATGAAAAAACTAGTGGGGAAAAGCATCATTAAAATCGTAAAAGACCCCAACGACAAACGTCAGCTCATTTATTATTTCAAACGAAACCTACTAAACTAGACATTATGTACAAAAGACCCCACACAAAGAATTTTATTAAAGTCAAACACCTAATGTTTTTGCTGCTTGTAAGCTCACCACTAATTGCCCAAACCGAGTCAAAAGTCAACCTTGCAACACTTCCATTTTTAATCCCCAATTTTGGACTCGAAGTCCCACTTAGCGAAAAACAATCGTTTCAAATCGATGCACTCGGTTCGTTTTGGGACAAACAACCACTTCTAGATGACACCCCTTTTCATTTAAACCAAGTGTTTTTAGAATATCGATGGTATCGTAAAGAAGACACCCAAAATTGGTTTATTGGCACACACGTTGGTTTTGGAATGTTTACCCTTCAAAAGCCAAGCTTTGCTGTTATTTATGATTATTGGGAAGAAAAAGAAGATGTAGAAACACGCTTTGATATTCCAGATGATGAGTACCAGTCTGGTCGTGCGGCTTTTTATGGGCTGACAATTGGATATAAAAAACGATTGAAAAAGGGATTCGGCTTAGAGTTTTTTATTGGCGCAGGCCTAACACAGTCATGGTACAAAGGTTACAAAGGACCTCGGCGAGTTGACTTGGACAGTCCAGACGAGACGGTTTATCGTCCATTCAATGGGTCAGGAGAAGTTGTTGCCTATCGTGGAGGGCTGATGCTCACCTATAAAATTCCTACTTTTGTAACGAAAACCAACATTGATGAATAAGATATGTTGTATTGGAGCTGGGTATGTAGGTGGACCCACCATGGCGGTGATCGCTAGACAATGTACCAATATCAAAGTTAATGTGGTTGACATCAGCGAAGAGCGTATTGCTGCTTGGAACGATCCCGACTTGGACAAGCTGCCCATATATGAACCAGGTTTGGCTGAAGTTGTGGCAAAGGCACGAAACAAAAACCTCTTTTTTTCAACTGATATTGACAAAGCCATAGAGGAGGCAGATATTATTTTTATAGCTGTAAACACCCCCACCAAAACCTATGGTAAAGGGAAAGGGATGGCAGCAGATCTAACATACGTAGAACAATGCGCCCGGCGAGTTGCCGAAGTGGCAACGGCTGATAAAATAGTGGTAGAAAAAAGCACACTTCCTGTTCGAACTGCAGAGGCGATACAAACCATATTGGAACAATCACCTCATGGGGCACATTTTGAGGTGCTGTCCAACCCTGAGTTTTTGGCTGAAGGAACAGCCATTGCCGATTTGTTTAAATCAGATCGAGTATTGATTGGCGGGCGTACAACACCTCAAGGCAAACAGGCCGTTGAGGCATTGGTTGATATTTATGCAAATTGGATTCCACGTGAAAAAATTGTAACCACCAATGTGTGGTCATCCGAGCTTTCAAAACTTGTGTCCAATGCTTTTTTGGCACAACGGATTAGTTCCATTAATAGCATTTCTGCCCTTTGCGAGGCCACAGGCGCTGATGTAGAAGAGGTTGCCAATGTAGTTGGCAAGGACAGTCGTATAGGTCCCAAATTTTTAAAAGCATCTGTTGGCTTTGGTGGTAGTTGTTTTCAAAAAGACATCTTAAACCTTGTGTATATCTGTCGCCAATATGGTCTGGATGAAGTGGCAGACTACTGGCAAGGAGTAATACAGATCAATGATTTTCAGAAAAACCGCTTTGCCAATCGAATCCAAGAAGCGTTGTTCAACACTGTCAATGGTAAAAAAATTGGTTTTTGGGGATGGGCATTTAAAAAAGAGACCAATGACACCAGAGAATCTGCATCGATTTATGTGGCAGAACAGCTACTTTCAGAAGGCGCTCAGATCCATGTCTATGACCCCAAAGTGTCTTTGGACCGCATGCACCTAGACTTGCAAACGCTGTGGGAGTACAGAGGGCAATCTGAAAATGAAATCAAATCTAAACTTGCTAACCTAAGGAGTTCGGACAAAGCAGAAGACGCATGTACTAAAGCCCATGCGTTAGCCGTTATTACAGAGTGGGATGAGTTTAAAACCCAAGATTTTATAAAGATTTACACCGAAATGGAAAAGCCCGCTTTTGTGTTTGACGGAAGAAAAATTTTAGATCATAATCAATTGCAATCAATTGGCTTTACTGCCTATGAGATTGGAAAGGGAATCGAATAAATATGTGTGGAATTGTGGGTTATATCGGAAATCGAGCAGCATATCCCATTATCATTCAGGGGTTAAAACGCCTTGAGTATCGAGGTTATGACAGTGCAGGGATTGCCTTACTCAATAGTGAGTTACAGCTAATCAAAACCAAAGGAAAAGTTGCAGATTTGGAAGCAAAGTCAGAACAAAATCATCGCTCTGGCACACTTGGTATTGGCCATACACGCTGGGCAACACATGGTGTTCCCAATGACGTGAATGCTCACCCACACACCTCCAACTCTGGTCGGTTGGTTCTTGTGCACAACGGCATCATTGAAAACTATGAATCTCTACGATCCTATTTGACCGACCAGGGGTTTAGCTTCTCCTCTGAAACAGACACAGAAGTTTTGGTCAACTTGATTGAACATATTCAAATCACGCAAGGACTCAAAACAGGAAAAGCTGTTCAAATTTCTCTTAATCAAGTGGTTGGTGCCTATGCCATTGCAGTTTTTGATAAAGAAAGACCCAAAGAAATCGTGGTTGCCAAACTAGGGAGCCCATTGGCCATTGGCCTTGGCAAAGATGAATATTTTATAGCATCTGACGCTTCGCCTTTTATTGAATATACCAATCGTTCCATTTATTTGGAAGACAACGAAATGGCAGTCATCAACCAAGACAAGGGATTAAAAATGTATGCGATTTCAGACAATAGTAGGGTTGATCCACATATTCAAGAACTGCAACTTAGTTTGGAAAAAATCGAGAAAGGTGGCTATGACCACTTTATGCTCAAAGAAATTTATGAGCAGCCTAATGCTATTATCGACACCTTTAGGGGAAGGCTTCATACGGATGAACAACAGATTATATTGTCTGGGTTAGAAGAACATAAAGAGGTTTTTGAGAAAGCTAAAAGAATCATTATTGTTGCTTGTGGCACCTCTTGGCACGCAGGCTTGGTGGGCGAATATTTGTTTGAAGATGCTGCACGCATCCCTGTAGAGGTCGAATACGCCTCAGAGTTCCGCTATCGTAACCCCGTGATTTATACAGACGATGTAGTTATTGCGATTTCTCAGTCTGGCGAAACGGCGGACACCTTAGCGGCCATTAAACTTGCCAAAGACGCAGGTGCTTTTGTATTTGGAATTTGTAATGTAGTTGGGAGTTCGATTGCACGTGTTGCCGATACGGGTGCTTATACGCATGCAGGCCCAGAAATCGGAGTAGCATCGACCAAAGCCTTTACCACTCAAATCACCTTATTGATATTGATCGGATTGCGCTTGGGACAATTGCGAGGCACCTTGTCTCGTGATGAGTTTAGTCGTGTTGCCGAGGAGTTGGAAGCCCTTCCCAAAGCTGTACAAACCGTATTGAAAAGTGAAAAAAAGATACAGCAGATCGCTAAAAACTACAATCACGCCGCCAACTTTTTGTATTTGGGACGAGGGTATAATTTTCCAGTCGCTCTTGAGGGCGCACTTAAACTGAAAGAAATTTCTTATATACATGCTGAGGGATACCCTGCTGCTGAAATGAAACATGGCCCAATAGCACTCATAGATAAAAATATGCCTGTGGTTGTTATTGCCACGAACAAAGGACACTATGAAAAAGTGGTAAGTAATATTCAAGAAATTAAGTCTAGAGATGGAAAAATCATTGCTGTTGTTACTGATGGTGATAAATCGGTTAAAGCCCTAGCTGACCACGTGATTGAGATACCTGAAGTGACAGAGTCCCTTACACCTATTTTGGCATCGGTTCCTTTGCAGTTATTAGCTTATCACATTGCAGTTATGCGGGCTTGTAATGTCGATCAACCTAGAAACTTGGCAAAATCTGTAACAGTAGAGTAATGAAGAAAAAAGCAATCATTTTGTCAGGTTATTTTAATCCACTTCATAAGGGCCATTTGGAATATTTTAACAAAGCCAAGGCACTATGCGATGAGCTCTTTGTGATTGTAAATAACGATTACCAAAGGAAACTTAAGGGCAGTAAACCATTTCAAGATGAAGAAGAGCGTCTTTTGATTGTCATTAACATTAAAGGAGTTGATAAAGCGATCTTATCGATTGATCAAGACCGCACGGTTTGCGAGAGTATTCGACAAATAACAGAACAATATGGCGCGCACTATGACTTGGCTTTTGCCAATGGGGGTGACCAAAGCAATGACACCATCCCCGAAATTCTTGTTTGCAAGGAGTTAGGGATAGAGCTGATAGATGGCTTAGGAGATAAAATACAGAGTAGCAGTCGGTTGTTGAATGCGTTAAATATTAAATGAAGAAAATATTATTAATTTTTGGAACCAGACCAGAAGCGATTAAGATGGCACCTCTGGTAAAAGAATTCCAAAAACACCCAAGCGACTTTCACACAAAAGTTTGTGTTACAGCTCAGCACCGTGAAATGCTCGATCAGGTTCTTGATTTTTTTGAAATCAGTTCGGATTACGACTTAGATTTAATGAAACCAGGCCAAGACCTTTATTCACTAACTGCAGCGATTATAGAGTCTTTAAAACCCATTTTAGAAACATTTGTCCCTGATTATGTTTTTGTTCATGGAGATACAACGACAACTATGGCCGCATCAATCGCCTCTTTTTATTCTGGGGCAAAAGTTTGTCACATTGAGGCAGGGCTTCGAACACACAACAAGCTTTCACCATTCCCCGAAGAAATGAATAGGCAAATAACAGGGCGGGTTTGTGATTTACACTTTGCACCTACGCAAGCTTCGAAAAAAAACTTACTGGCGGAGAATATTTCAAAAAAGAATATTTTAGTTACTGGTAATACAGTGATTGATGCCCTTTTTGAAAGCGTATCTCGCGTTAAAAACCTAAGCACAAAAAACATTGAGCATATTAAAAAGGCTCTTTCTCCAGGACAAGATGTGGTTCTTGTAACTGGACATAGACGGGAAAACCATGGCGAAGGCTTTCAGCGCATTTGCCAGGCATTAAAAGAAATTGCAACATCGAAACCAGAAGTCAAAATTATATATCCAGTTCATTTGAACCCAAATGTTCAAAAGCCCGTTAACAAACATTTAAAGGGCTTAAAAAATATATTATTGATTTCTCCTCTGTCGTATCCTGAGTTTATTTGGCTAATGAATCGTTCTAAAATCATCATTACAGATAGTGGCGGAGTTCAAGAAGAAGCCCCCAGCCTTGGAAAGCCTGTTTTGGTTATGAGAGAAAATACAGAGCGACCTGAGGCGGTTGATGCGGGTACCGTTATCCTTGTTGGAACAAATAAAGAAAGGATTGTATGTGAAGCATTAGAGCTGTTAAACAACAAAGAACGTTTTCAATCCATGAGTGAACTTCATAACCCTTATGGAGACGGAAAAGCCTGTAATAGAATTATAAATTATTTAAAAACATAAACATATGGCCGAAGTAGTAACGGTAGGACTAGGTTATATCGGCCTTCCCACCTCCGCACTTATTGCATCTCATGGAATAAAAGTTCAAGGTGTGGACATTAACCAAGAGGTTGTTGACACTATAAATAAGGGGAGCATTCACATTATTGAGCCTCAACTGGACATTGCGGTTAAAAAATCAGTTGAAAGTGGAAATCTAATAGCCTCTACACTTGCCGAACAAGCAGATGTTTTTCTAATAGTGGTTCCAACCCCGTTCAAGGGTGACCACGAACCGGATATTTCTTATATTCAAAACGCAACTCAAAGGATTGTACCTTTGCTAAAAGATGGTGACCTGTTTATTTTGGAGTCAACTTCTCCTGTAGGAACTACTGACAAAATTAAAGAAATGATTTTCTCTCAAAGGCCAGAGTTGAAAAACAAAATTTATATTGCCTATTGTCCAGAACGCGTACTTCCTGGAAACGTAATGCACGAGTTAATACATAATGATAGGGTAATAGGTGGAATTGACGATGCATCAACAAAAAAAGCGATTTCTTTTTATTCTCGTTTTGTAAAAGGCGAATTATATGCTACCAACGCTAAGACAGCAGAGATGTGTAAACTTGTAGAAAACGCCTCTAGAGACGTACAAATTGCATTTGCTAACGAACTTTCATTGATTTGTGACAAAGCAGAAATTGATGTGTGGGAGCTCATAAATCTAGCTAACAAACACCCCAGGGTAAATATCTTACAACCGGGATGTGGGGTAGGCGGTCACTGTATAGCTGTAGACCCCTACTTTATAAAAGCTCACTTTCCTAATGAATCAAAATTGATTGGAACGGCTCGTGAACTAAATAATTTCAAGGCTTCATGGAGCGTAGAAAAAATCCAAAATAAAATTTTAAAATTTGAATTGACACAAAAAAGGAAGCCTATAGTTGCTTTATGTGGGCTGGCATTTAAACCAAACATTGACGACCTTCGGGAGTCACCAGCACTGCACATTGCAGAAAAAATTAGTCAAACCCACCCCAAAGAAAAGATCTTTTTCGTTGAGCCAAATATTGTTTCTCATAAAAGGTTTCAAATAACCCCTTTAAAAAAAGCACTTATGGACTCTGATTTAATTTTTGTTTTAGTTGCTCATAAAGAGTTTAAGAATATTGACACATCAATTATAGAGAAAAAGGTCTACTCTTTTGTGTCATTATGAAAAGAACACTTCACATACTCTATCAATCAGTTCCTAACATTTCCGGAAGCAGCACAAGAAGCAAGAATTTAATTGATGCTCAGAGAAAACTAGGATTAAACCCCGTTGTTATAACATCTCCTTTTCAAAAAGGCGAAGATAAAAACAGAGATGAAATAGATGGGGTCTCATATTACAGAACCCAAATTGTAGGGACTCGAAATATAAATGTTTCAGAACAAAAAAAGAGTTTTTGGATAAAGCTACTAAAAGGCATCTCATTCTTGTATTTTGCCATCAAAGTCATTAATCTGGTTAGGAAAGAAAAAATTGATATAATTCATTCACACGCGACATTTTATTGTGCTCTTGCTGGAATAATTGCTGGGGGGGTTTGTAGAAGACCAACTATTTATGAAGTAAGGTCCCTTTGGTACGAAAGGAGACCAGCAAAGACTATTTTAAATCGAATAGAGAAGGAATTTTACAAAAAACTTGAACAACTTTCAATTGTGTGCTCAAAAAAAATTGTATGCATTAATAAAATTCTAAAAGAGCACCTTGTGAAACAGCTTTTCATCAAAGAAGATAAAATTAGTGTTGTTTCAAACGCAGTTGATGTTAAATGGTTAGAGTCTTTGCCATTAAAAAAACGGAACTCAAATGCATTAAGGTTTGGGTACATTGGATCTATCAGCCCGATAGAGGGGTTAGAACTAACGATAGAGGCTTTTAAAAATGACATCACACTTAAAAGCCACCCATTTTATGTTTATGGAGGTGGCCCAAAGGAATATATCTCAAAGCTAAAAACACAAGCATCTGCTAATTTTAAGTTTTTAGGCCAAATAAAAAAAGCATTCATAGGGGAAGCATATAATTTAATAGATGTTATTGTTATTCCAAGACCACCGTCATTAATTACAAATACAGTTACGCCATTAAAGCCTCTTGAGGGTGTTGGAGCAGGAAAAATTGTAGTTGTAAGCGATATACCGCCAATGCACGAAATAATCGAAGACCAAAAAACAGGATTTTTTTTTAAAAGCACGAGTTATAATGACTTGGTTGATACTCTAAAAAAAATTATTAGCAAATATTCTGAAATAAGCGAATATGAAAAGCAAGTCGAGGGCTCTAAGAAAATAGTTTTAGAAAAATACAGCTGGTTTAATAATGCATTACAATACAAAAGTCTTTATGAAACAATATAGGTTTAAAGCTCTATCAAGACACACAGCTATTATATCAATTATGCTTTTGGGTAATTTGTGTTTGTTTGCGTCTAATTTATTAGCAGCCAAGGAAATGTCTGCTCAAGACTTTATTGAACTTAGCCTTTATTTAATTTTTTATTCACTGGTTAGCTCAATTGGCTTGTTTGGGAGCGAACAAATTCTAATTAGAGATTCAACTATTAAGAACAATAGAGTTTATATTCAAACAAAAACCATTAAGCTACTCTTTCTTTCATTACTTATAAGCCTTTTAATTATCCCCTTTATTTTTGGGTATTTTTTTCAAAAAAATATCATTATTCTAATTTCAATTTTATTTATAGGGAACCTGCAATATTTGATTTATCACACCCTAAGGATTTCGGGGAATTTTGTCGAAGCTCAATTAATTTTACACACCCCGAGAGTAGTATTGTTTTTGTTGCTATTTAATCTAGAAAAATTAGATTCAAGACTAATTCTTTCGGTTGAAAACCTTATTGTAATATCATTGTTAACTATAATGCCTCTTATTTTAAAATCCTTTATCACTATTTCAAAAAAAATTACACTGCAGAAAAAAAAATTAACCCATAAAGACATTAAGCTGAATGCAGTTTTTGCTTTCAGTCTAATTACTCTGACCGCAATCTCTTTTATTGACAAGTTTATAGCTGAGCAAATTGAGAGCTCCTCAAAAACGTTTTCTGAATTTTTATTGTTAGGAACAATTTTAATTACCCCCTTTGGCTTTCTGCAAAACCTCAGAAACTTCTTATTGTTAAGAAACTTCAAGCTTAAAGAAAATAGTTTTTTATTACAAAAATGGAGTATTGCCTTAAGCCACATTTTAGCATCAGCTACAGGATTTGTGATTTTTTATGTCTATAAAAACTACATTAACAACAAAATGTTTGACGATTCAATTAATGTTGCATGGGTTATTATATTTATTACCATTGGGGCATTGAAGCTAAGTTATGCGGATAAATCCCTTAAATTTGGCTTAGAGGGCCCAACAAAAAGTATTTTTTTTCTAAACCTATATACCCTAATCATTTTTGTGTTTTTTACCTTTATATCATTTATTTTTAATAATTTGACTATGTTAATTATTGGGAACATGTTTTCATGGGGATATAGAAACTACGCCTTAAGAGACTATGTGGGGATTAAGTAAAATAAATCATGAGTTTAAATTATGGGGATACTATATTCTAAAGCAAATTCCAGGAAGAATAGGCTGTTACATTAGATATGTTCTTATTGTTAAGAATAAAAGAGGTTACTGTAGAATATGGGAGGGGGTTCAAATTGATTCTATTTCTAACCTTTTCTTGGGCAACAACGTATCCATAAACAGGGGGTGCATAATTAATTGTGCTGGAGTGGTTGAGATAGGAGACGATTCAATGTTGGGACCAAATGTATTAGTTTATTCACAATCCCATAAGTTCCGAGATAAAAGCTTAAAAATTAATCAGCAAGGATATGTGGTAAAAAAAGTGAAAATTGGAAAAAACTGCTGGATTGGGGCTGGTGCAATTATTTTACCTGGAGTGACTATCGAAGACAACTCAGTAATTGCAGCAGGATCTGTAGTAGTAAAAAATGTTAATGCAAACACATTAATAATCAATAAGAGAAACAGGTTTGATTTTGATCTTTTCAACTCATGATCTTAATTTTTCAGTCCATATTATATACACTTTTAGGATTATTGAGGAAAAAGTCATTCAAGATCTTCTTTTTGTTTTTATTACTTGCCCTTCCATATTCAAACGCCTTCCAGGAGTATTTTTATTTTTTAGGGGTATACGTATTATTATTTTTTGTCTTGTCAGATGCCTTTTCAACCCTTTCTTTAAAAAGAATTTCCCGGAAGTCATTAAGTCTTTACATACCACTTATTCTGGCAGCCATTTTATATGCTATACTCACTCCATCATTTAAATTCAATGTTTTTTTAAAAGACATTTTCTTTATTTTTCTTCTTTTATTGCTAAGATCTTGGAAAGACAATTTTTTTTTACAAAGCTTCAATAAAGAATCACTAAGAAAAATAGTTATTTTATCTATTTACATTAATTTTTGCTATGCTCTTTTTTTGTATTTAAACCCCAGCTTTCTCACTTCAATTTTTGACGACCCCTTTTATTCTTCTCAATTTAGATTAACAACACTGTTTGTTTATTTAATCCCTTTTATTGTTTATAATTTAAAAAGCCTTAACCTAAAGAAGCAGCATATATTTTTATTATATGCAATAGCATTAATTGCGGGTTCTAGAATAAACATAATGTTAATTTCTTTGTTTCACTTTTTTGCACTTGAAAAAAGAGAAAGAGTATTTTTCCTGTTTTTTTTAGGCATTCTTTTTTCAATAGTTGCAATCAATTTAACTAACCTTAGAGTTATAGAGCAATTAAATGGACCGACAATTTTAAACGACTTGATAGTCAGGTTTGGCCCATTTTTTGACACTCTGGAAAAATTTGATTTTATCGATTATATTATTGGAAAAGGTCCTGGATTTGGAATCTATATTAGTTGGTTTGAGTATAGAGGGTTAGATCCTTATAACGCCTACCTTGACAGCTTATATCTAACTTTCTATATAAAATACGGAGTCTTGATGATTCCTATAATATTCATAATATTACATGAAGTTAAATTATATATTCAAAACAAAGAACAGTTTAAGGCGTTTCTTTTTTGGTTTCTAATAATTGGGCTTACAAACGCAATAACTTATATCTATGTTTTTTTATTTGCCATAATCTTTTGCAAGCTAAATGGACACTCGACATCAAACCTCAATTACCATGAAACAAGTAAGAATTTACAATAAAAAGATATATCCATTCCCCTCATTTAATAATCTATTAGAATATGGCATTAATCAAAAAAAAGCATTAATTGCAATTAATGCCGAA
Source organism: uncultured Bacteroidota bacterium (assembly GCA_902566635.1). GTDB lineage: Bacteria > Bacteroidota > Bacteroidia > Flavobacteriales > Flavobacteriaceae > UBA724. The sequence continues at coordinate 46,306 of CACFJP010000002.1, forward strand.
AAAATAATGAACTCCGATTTAAATTTAGCCGGGTTTATTAATAGCAACATTGGTTATGCAGATGGAGCAGGAGCAGTATTAGCATTAAAAAAAATGGGCTTTAAAAATTGTATTAAAATTCCAGGAGTAGACCTATGGCTGTATATTGTTTCAAAAAAATATTTAACACATAGTTTTTATTTTATTGGAGGAACCCAAGATGTAATTGATAAAGTAGTCCAAAGGGTTTCTAAACAGTTTAAAGGAATAAATATCAAAGGGGCCACAAACGGCTACTTTGATAAAAAGAAAGAGGAGGATATAATTTCTGATATACTCAGTAAAAAGCCAGATTTTGTGTTTGTTTCTATGGGGACCCCAATCCAGGAAATGTTTATAAAAAAGGCCCAGCAAGGGCACCAGGCAAATTATTTAGGACTTGGGGGAAGCTTTGACGTTTATTCAGGAACTAAAAAAAGGGCACCCAGATGGATGGTAAAAAATAATTTAGAGTTTTTTTACAGGCTAATAAAGGAGCCAAAAAGAGTTATTAGGCAGGGAGTTATTTTAAAGTTCCTGTTCTTATTATATACCAAAAAAGAATTTATAAGCGAAAACGGGGGTAACTAATAAACCACTAACTCTAAACTTGAAACCAAATTCCACTACTTTGTGTTTGTTATATATTTAAACTTGCTTAACCTGAAAAATAGAATGCAGCGAACAGGATAAAATAAGGCTAAGAAAAGTTTTGTCTTTTGCAGCTGGCCACCCAAACAAAAAACACCATCATAATTGGTATTATGTCATATAATTGTCCCCCAAATGAAGCCACAATAATTGGGATTGCATATTTAAATTCTGGGATCCATTTAACATAAAAGATAATTGTTGCGATCAAGCCAATAGCTCCAAAATAAAATAACATGTCAACGGGGTACATTTCAATTCGCTCTGGAAATATAGCTAATCCGCCAAATAAAATTTTGTAAATAAAATGTTCATTTGCAAGCTCTTGACTTAAGACCTTTTCTATGTTCTCATTCCTTAGCGATAAAAAAACACCCATAGCACCATGCTTTTCGTAAACATCGCTCCAGAAAGAATCAAAAGAGCTTATAAAAGATATAATTTTATTAAAATAAACAATCATTAATAATATGATTGCAAAGAAAACTTTTTTTACAAACATCATTTTGTTCACAACAAAAACGATAATTAATAAGAGGTATAGTAGGGCTGATTTTTGCCCCATCAACAGAAGGCCGCTTGATAACATAAAAAACTCCCAGTTCAATTTTTTTAGAGTTGACCAGTGGTGAATTAAACAGATTGCATACATGATATTATTCATGCCCCCAGACCAAAGAATTCCACTATATCCCCAACGGCCACTTAATGGGTAGGACTCAAAAAGTGATAAAGAAAAAACCGCGCCTACATAAATTAAGCATGCATTAAGAACAAGCAGCTTTTTTAAATAGAAAAAGAAAGAAAACGCATAGGACTCACTTTTATTTAGCTCCATCCATATGCTAAGGAAAAGAAATGGGAATAAATACTTTAATAAATAAAACCCGTTATTATAAATAAAAAAACCCGAAAAATACTCCCAATCAAAAGTTGTAGTAAACATTAACGATTGAATCAAAACCACAAAGGACAGTAAGCCCATGTAAAAAATAAGGTCTTTTCTAATAGCCTTTAAAAGCGTTAAGAAGCTTATAATTAAAGCAGCTCCAGTTAGTGAGTATACTATAATCCCAGTTAGATTAGGCGAGTATTGCTTGTCAAACATTACCCACAAAATTTTTTTTATGCTTTGATTTAAGATGCTATACCCAACAACACTCCACAACACCCAATAGTAAAACCGCGAACTTTCAAACACTTTCACTCTAGCACTATGAATTAGTCGATGTAGCATCTATTTTAAAACGTTTAAACTGTTCAACTATTGTTGTTTTTTAGAACAACTCTATTGGGTCTAACAGCTAGGGGTCTCGCACCACCACACTCCAAAACCTCTTCCTTTGGAAACAATCGCCTTGCCAAATCCAACCACGTCATCACCTCACTGCCACAGTAATGCGAAATACCTTTTTCCAGTTTTGCTTCCGCAATACCAGTTAGCAAATGGGCAGACAAATCTTCGGCGCGTGTGGGGCAACCCTTTTGGTCTGCGGCAACGCGTAATGTTTTTCCAGCATCGAGCTGGGCCTGTATCTTGGTGTAAAAGTTATTCCCATATTGAGAATACAACCAAGACGTACGCACAATTGAATACGTACCGCCAACGGACTCTATGGCCTGTTCACCCGCCAGCTTACTTGCGCCATAGACGTTCAGTGGATTGGGGGTGTCTGCTGGGACGTAAGGTCTGTCAAGTGTACCGTCAAACACATAGTCGGTTGAAATATGCATGAGCCAGCACCTATGTTCTTTACAGGCTTTAGCAAGGGTCTCAACCGCTGTTTTATTTATCACAAACGCGAGTGCTTTATTGGATTCCGCACCATCTACATCAGTATAGGCAGCGGCGTTGATACAGACATCAAAGGATTGTGTGGCAAACACTTCTTTTATGTCTTCGGCATTGGTAATGTCTAGTACACTTTTGTCCATGAAGATGAGGTCGAGAGTAAAGTTTTTTGCGGCACCTTGTAAAGCAAGTCCCAACTGACCATTGGCGCCAGTAATGAGTACCCGTTTCATGGGTTGAGCTGTTTTAAAAAGGGGAGTTTTTGATCTTTGTCAGATAGTTTAGGACTGTCCACCTGCCAATCAATGCCTAAGTCAGGATCATCAAATCGAATGCCGCTTTCGGCTTGTGGGTTGTAGGGCGCATCAACCTTATATTGCACAATGGCCTTATCACTCACTACGCTATATCCATGAGCAAAGCCCTTAGGCAAAAACAATTGGGTTTGGCTGTCAGCCGAAAGCTTAACACCAAACCATTCTCCATAGGTAGATGAATCAGCGCGGAGGTCCACTGCCACATCATAGATTTGCCCTTGCACCACCCGAATCAATTTGGCTTGTGAATGTGGGGCTTTTTGTAAATGAAGCCCACGAACAACACCATGTTTAGAAACTACTTCATTGTCTTGGACAAAATCGATTGAAAGGCCTGTTTGTTTTGCAAAAACACTTTTTTGAAAACTCTCGATAAATTGTCCTCGCGAATCGGCATGTACCTTGGTCGTCAGCAACCAACTGCCTTCAAGGGGCCCTGGGTTAATTTTCATCGATCCATTGTTTGAGATAGTTCCCATATTCTGCGTCTTTGTATGACTTGACTAGTGTTTTGAGTTGGGAAAGGTCGATAAACCTTTGTTTATAGGCTTCTAATTCAGGAGACCCAACAAGAACACCTTGCCGACTTTGGATGGCTTCGACAAAGGCATGGGCTTTGGATAAGCTTTGAATAGTTCCAGTATCGAGCCATGCAGTGCCTTGCTCTAAAACAGTAACACCCAACTTACCTGCCTTCCAATATGCATTGTGAATATCTGTGATTTCAAGTTCGCCTCTCGCACTGGGCTTTACTTGTGTTGCTTTTTCTACTACAGTATGGTCAAAGAAATATAGACCTGGAATGGCAAGGTTAGATTTTGGGTGATTGGGTTTTTCTTCAATGGATTTCACTTTCTCATCAGCATCGAGCTCGACAATTCCATAACGCATTGGGCTTTGTACGTGCATACCAAATATGAGACCACCACTAAAATCAGTCTTCGACGGGCTTTGTTTTTGGATGGCATTACCATAGAATAAATTATCACCCAAAATAAGAGCAACAGAATCATTCCCAATAAAATCAGCACCAATTAAAAAGGCCTCCGCTAAACCGTTGGGCTTTGGTTGAACTGCATAGGAAAACGAACATCCAAGCTTACTCCCATCACCCAAAAGGGAAGTAAACGCCTCCTGATCTCTCGGAGTAGTGATGATCAAAATTTCCGATATACCTAAAGAAAGTAGTGTTGACAATGGATAATATACCATTGGCTTGTCATAAACAGGCAAGAGCTGTTTACTCACTGTTTTTGTCATTGGGTATAAGCGCGACCCCGTTCCACCTGCAAGAAGTATTCCTTTCATATTTTATCAAGATATGAGGAGATGGTTTTTTGTATCCCCACTTCCCAATTCGTTTGTGGTGACCACCCCAATGTTGATTCAAACTTATTAGGATCAATAGCATATCGATAGTCATGCCCAGGACGGTCGGGCACAAAAGTAATCAACTTTTCAGCAGTCCCATCGGCTCGACCAATATGGGCGTCATAGGCTCTACATATAGATGTAGCTACTGCCAGGTTTGATCGTTCGCATCGCCCTCCGATGAGGTAAGTTTCACCCAAAACCCCTTTGTGAAAAATGAGATTCATAGCAGCAATATGATCCTCTACATAGAGCCAATCTCGAATGTTGGATCCATTACCATAAATGGGAAGGGCTTTGTTTTGTTGTAAACTATGAATCAGCGTTGGGATGAGTTTTTCGCTGTGTTGATCAGGGCCATAGTTGTTGCTACAATTTGAAATCACATAGGGCAAACCATAGGTTTCTCCATAGGCGCGAACCATATGATCTGCACTTGCTTTTGAAGCTGCATAGGGTGACCGAGGGTGATAAGGGCTTTGTTCGGTAAACACACCTTCTTTTCCCAAAGACCCGTAGACCTCATCTGTACTGATATGATAAAATCGATGGTTGGACTCTTTTTTCCAATATGTACGACATGCATTGAGTAGGGTCATTGTTCCGATGATGTTTGTGTTTGCAAAAGGCATTGGCCCTTCAATAGATCGATCAACATGCGACTCAGCAGCAAGATGAATGACAGCGTCTATGGAGTGAGATTCAAACACATTTTCAACCACTAAAGAGTCATTGATATTTCCCTCGACAAATCGATAATTTGGAGCATTTTTTACATCACTCAATCGAGCTAGATTACCCGCATAAGTCAGCGCATCTATATTGACAATGGTATAATGAGGATAACTTTTGACCAGGTGCCTTACCAAATGTGACCCTATAAATCCTGCTCCTCCTGTGATTAAAATATTCATAGCTACAATAAGATAAACGCCAGATTATCCCCAAAAGTACAAATCATTTTTTGAGCAAGTCTTATGCAATTTTTTACTTTTGTCAACGTTTGTTCAATGTATAACACCAACCACATCCTATTTGGAATCTCTACTTAAGCGATTTTTCGATATACTTTTTTCCTTGTTTATACTTGTGTTTGTCATGCTGTGGCTGGTGCCTTTTTTATGGCTACTCAATCTTTTTGTCGTTGTAGGCCCTTTGTTTTTCAGCCATCAACGAGAAGGTAAAGACCGCAAATTGTTTTGGTGTTATAAGTTTCGGACCTTTCCAAAATCGGCTTTTCACCCAAAACCCGGTGAGTCGCTAAGCACGCCCATCCCTTGGTTGGGAACTTTACTTCGCAATTCTGGGATTGATGAACTTCCACAAGTCGTGAATATAATCAGAGGAGAAATGTCTGTCATAGGTCCTCGCCCTCATCTTCCTGAGTACAATGCTTATTATCAAAAGGTTGTTGGGAAAGAAAATATGGACAAGCGACATAGCGTTAGGCCTGGGCTAACAGGCTTGGCGCAAGTGCGAGGCTATCGTGGAGACACACCCAACAATGCTTCTATACAGAACAGAATCAATAGCGATATTGAATATATCAGCAAGCAATCGATTGTTCTTGACCTCGAAATTATATTGATTTCGTTTTGGATGCTTGTTCGCGCTTCCATTCGGCGAATTTTTAATTAGTCAACCCCTTACTCTTCAGCATACAAATTCCTATTTTTGTCAAAAACAAGCATGAAGGTACTTCTATTGGGAAGCGGCGGTCGAGAATACACCTTTTGTCACCAACTGGCAAAAAGCCCCCAACAGCCACAATTATTCATTGCACCCGGGAATGCAGGAACAGCAGCGTTTGGAACAAACCTAGCTGTTTTACCCACAGATTTTGAGGGCTTAAAACAAGCAGCAATAACCCATCAAATTGAGCTCGTTATCGTTGGCCCTGAAGTCCCTTTGGTGGAGGGAGTGGTTGATTTCTTTACGAATGATCAAGCGCTATCTCATATTCCTGTGATAGGCCCATCCAAACAAGGGGCAGAACTTGAGGGAAGTAAGGAATTTGCAAAGGCTTTTATGCAGCGTCACAAGATTCCAACGGCAGCATATCAAAGCTTTACCAAAGACACTCTGGCAGAGGGTCTTACTTACCTTGAAACAGTTGTGCCCCCTTATGTGCTCAAGGCTGATGGATTGGCGGCTGGAAAGGGAGTGGTGATTCTCAACGAGCTTGCCGACGCCAAAGCGGAACTCACTGCTATGCTTGCTGACGCCAAGTTTGGAGAAGCCAGTCAAAAAGTGGTGATTGAGGAGTTTTTGGATGGGATTGAGTTGTCTTGTTTTGTACTCACAGATGGAAAATCTTATAAAATCCTTCCAATGGCCAAGGATTACAAAAGAATTGGAGAGGGTGATACAGGGCTTAATACAGGGGGTATGGGTGCTGTTTCTCCAGTTCCTTTTGCCGATGAGGCTTTTGAACAAAAAATTAAAACCCAAGTCGTGGAACCAACTATGCTTGGACTCCAAAAAGATGGTATTCCCTACGTAGGGTTTGTCTTTATTGGTTTGATCAAAGTGGGTGACAACCCCAAAGTGATTGAGTATAACGTGCGTATGGGTGATCCAGAAACACAAGTGGTGTTGCCACGAATCAAAAACGACTTATTCGAACTCTTACAAGCCATTGCAACAGCTACCCTCGACAGCATAAGCCTTAGTGTTGATGATCGCACTACGTCTACGATTGTTGCTGTTTCGGGGGGTTATCCAGAAAGCTATGAAAAGGGAAAAATAATTACTGGCATAGACCCAAAAGACTTTGTTGTACATGCAGGAACAGCAATCTTTAACGAGGATTTGGTGACTAGTGGAGGACGAGTATTATCTGCTACTGGCTTTGGGGATGATCATCACCAAGCCATCGCAAAAAGCTATGAGGCTTTGGCAAAGATTGAGTTTGAAGGGATGTACTATCGAAAAGATATAGGCTTCGATCTATAGAAAGGAATGGGAAGTGGAATCAGTATCCTCTTCACCACTATCACTGAATTTTTTAAGCTGTCCAATCCAATAAGATGATGCAGCAAACCCAACAATCAAAAATACCCAATTGATGCCATTGGCTAGAAACCAGCTGGTGAGTTCAAGTTCACGCAACAGGTTGAGGGGTATAAATAAAATTTCTTGAAATAAATAAGCAATCGCTTCGAAAAAAGCCTTCATTTTTTCAGTGTTTGATGGTACAAAAATAAGGCATAGGAGCATGAGATACAACCCAGTCTCTTATATTTGTTAAAAAATCAAATGAAGAGCGCAGCAGCCTATTCAATTTTTGAAGAAAGTGTTAAAGGCTATCATGTGTTGGATCGCATCGATCAGCCTTATAACAACCCTTATCTAGCCAATTCGGTTGAACACCTGATGTATCGAAAAAATTGGATCGATACCATCCAATGGCATTATGAGGACCTTATTCGTGACCCCAACATTAACCCTGTTGAAGCACTTACACTCAAACGAAAAATCGATGCATCCAATCAAGATCGAACAGATACTGTTGAATATATTGACAGTTATTTCCTAGATCAGTACAGCAGCGTGACCCCTCAAGCCGACGCAACCAGCAACACTGAAAGTCCAGCCTGGGCATACGATCGTTTGTCGATATTATCACTCAAAATTTATCATATGCTAGAGGAAAGTGAACGCAGTACTGCTTCAGCATCTCATCGCCAGCAGTGCGCCAATAAGTTGGCTGTGTTGCAAACCCAACGTGAAGACCTATCCCTTGCCATCGATCAATTAATTGACGACCTCTCATCAGGACGAAAGACGATGAAGGTATATAAGCAAATGAAGATGTACAACGACGATGCATTAAACCCTGTGCTTTACAACTCAAAAACTGACTAAGTGGCAAGGCCAAAACATCTCATGGTTTTTCGCTTCTCTGCAATGGGAGATGTGGCAATGTTGGTCCCTATTCTGCGATGTTTGTATAAGCAAAACACAAATGTAACAGTAACCCTTGTCACGCGAAAGCGTTTTGTACCCATCTTTAAAGAGTTTACAGCACTACAAATTGTGACCCCTGACTTTGCAAATCAACACAAGGGGTTGAAAGGGCTTTATCGATTGTATAAGGAACTCAAACAAAGCAAACCCCATCGTATTGCAGATATTCATAAAAACCTTCGCACTGCTGTATTGCGAATGTTTTTCAAGCTGTCTTTCACACGAATAAATGTCATCAACAAGGGCTATGCAGAGCGCAAACGACTGACAGATCCTAGCAAAAAAACAATGAAGCCCCTCACGCCACAACACTATCGATATGTAGAGGTTTTCACTCGTTTGGGGTTTCCGATTGATCTTGACCAACACGAATTCCCACTCAAGCCAGCTCTTCTAAAATCGATGATGGACATTGATTTACCAGCAGACAGAAAATGGATTGGGATTGCACCTTTTGCTGCTCACCCAGGAAAGGTATATCCACTTGATTTGATGCAAAAAGTAGTGGGGTATTTGCAACAAAAACACAGTATTTTTTTGTTTGGTCATGGGCCCAAAGAAACGGATCAAATTAACACATGGGCAAAAGCCTATCCTCATGTTGTTTCGCAGGCTTTGGAATTACCTTTTTCCGAACAACTCGACCTGATCGCCAACCTTGATGTTATGTTGTCGATGGACTCTGCCAATGGGCATTTAGCAGCCAATTTCAATGTACCTGTAGTTACGCTGTGGGGGATGACACACCCCTTTTTAGGATTTTCCCCCTTTGGGCAAAACAATCACTTGTTGGCCGATCGAGAAAGCTTTCCCAAAATACCTACCTCTGCCTATGGTAAGGTGATTCCAAAAGGGTATAAAGATGCCATGCGAACCATTTCTCCAGAAGAGGTAATTGAATTGGTGTTGGATAAAATCTAGTTATACATCATCAAAGTCAACAACGGCGCGCTCGCTGGTACAGCTTGCTTGGCAGGTCAATACAAGACCCTCTTCCACCTCGCTATCGGATAGAATTTGATTGCTTGCCATGCGGACTTCACCTTCTTTTATACGCCCAATACAGCTTCCACATACCCCTCCCTGACAGGAATATGGAGGCTCGATACCTGCGTCAATGGCAGCTTCTAAAATGGTTTTATTGGCATCAGCTGAGAAGGGATGTGTCTCGTCGTCTAACAGTACTTCGTATGCAATTTTTCCCTCAAACGAATGATCGATTTCAGCGCCTCCAGTGAAGTGTTCTACATGGATGTTTTCATCGCTAACCCCAGAATCTGAAAGCGCCTGAACAGAGGCCTCTATCATACCTGAAGGCCCACATACATAAAACGCGTCAAAGTTGAGTTGGCTAAACAAGGTGTTTCGCACATAGTTGATATGAGACATATCGATTCGCCCAAACAGAGCATCCGAAACTTTCTTACGACTGTAGATATTGACAATCGACAAGCGATTGTCATAAGCAGTCTGTAGTTGCTCCAACTCGTCCACAAACATAGCGTCTTCTGCCGAACGGTTGCCATAGACCAACACTACATTGCTTTCTGTTTGTTTCAGTGCAGTTTTGGTAATTGACATGATGGGGGTGATGCCACTGCCAGCAACAAGCAACAAAAGGTTCTTGTTTTGATTGGGGATAAATGTAAAACGCCCTTCTGGGACACCTACTTCAAGGTTATCACCAACCTGAATTTTGCGATTGGCATAGTTCGAAAACAACCCATTGGGGATGGCTTTGATACCAACACGCAAAAGACTTTCGTGTGGCGCACTGCAAATAGAGTACGATCGCCTCACATCTTCACCATCAATTGTTTGTGATAAAGTGAGGAACTGTCCAGATTGGAATGAAAAATGTTCTGTAAGATCTTTTGGTACAGCAAACGAAATAGCAACAGCATCATCTGTCAGACGCTGAACCTCGATAACTTTTAAAGAGTGCATTTCAGGCATAGCAATTTTTTTACAAACATATAAAAATGATATCTTTGAACGACCAAAAAAAATCGATGTTTCTTCGTTTACTACAACTGCAGTTGAAATCATATCGTCGCTCCTCAGCCTTCACTTCAGGGGTTGTTACTTCAATAATCTACCTCTATTTTATGCTTTGTTTTGTAGGGATTTTCACCCTTTTGGGGTTTAGAAGCTTTTATTCAATCGATGAAGATATGGGGGTTGACCCCTTGCAGTTTATCAATAAGTATATGGTTTATGGTACTAGTTTTTGGGTGGTGTGGCGCTATTTTATCCAAAAAATGCCTGTGTTGAACGTAAAAGCCCTGTTATCCTTACCAGTCAAGGAAAACACCATTGTTCACTATGCTCTTGGGCAAACGACTTTTTCCTTTTTTAATATTTCAAACGCTTTTTTCTTTGTCCCCTTTTCTCTTGTTCTTGTCAATAATGGTTACCCCACTTCTCAGGTGTTAAGCTGGCATCTTGCCATCATTGCAATTGTATTTTGTACAAACTATATAAATATCCTCATCAATGATCGCAACGATGTGTTCTATACTGTTGCGACTCTTTTGATTTTGTTTGCAGGTCTTCAATACTATGATATTTTTGATATCTCCCAGCACATGGGACCAGTATTTGACACTTTTTACAATAGTCCCATTTACACCCTAATCCCATGGATGATTTTGATTTTACTTTATCAATCGGCTTTTACTCATTTTAAGCATCGAATGTATCTGGATTCAGGCCTACAAGTCGTGAAGAAAGAGGCACAAAACCTACAGCTGGGCTGGCTCAATCGCTTTGGACGAACAGCAATTTTTGTCAAAAACGACATCAAACTTATTTTACGAAATAAGCGCTCCAAAATGACTATCTGGGTATCTATTGGATCCTTGTTTTACGGTTTACTGTTTTTTACTGACTCTTCAGGTGGCTTATACAACGCCCCTGTTTGGAAGATTTTCGCTGGGATTATTGTCACAGGGGGATTTTTGTTCACCTTCGGACAATATGTGCCAAGCTGGGATAGCTCTTACTACCCTTTGATGATGAGTCAAAACATTGTTTACAGAGAGTATCTCAACGCTAAATGGGCGATGATTACAATCGCAACTATGGCCAGTACAGTGTTGGGGAGTTTTTATATCATCTTCGGCTGGGATGTTTATGCAGCAATTCTCACAGGTGCAATCTACAATATTGGCGTCAATGGGCACTTGGTTTTGCTTTCAGGGGCGTTTATCAAATCACCCATTGATTTGACAACAACAACTAAACCCTTTGGCGATAAGCAAGCGTTCAATGCAAAGACACTTTTGTTGAGCTTGCCAAAACTATTTTTACCCATGATTCTTTATTTTATTGGGAGCTTATTCGGAGGAGAATGGGTGGGCTACATGACAGTTGTCTTTACTGGGTTGCTAGGATTTTTCTTAAAAGACAAAGTCTTTAACTGGATTGAAATCCTTTATAAAGTAGAAAAATACAAAACCTTAGAAGCGTATAAACAAACCTCATGATTCGGATTGAACAATTGACAAAACAATATGGAGAGACAACTGTTCTCAAAATTCCTGAAATGGACATACCAAAAGGGCAAATTTTTGGACTTGTAGGGAACAATGGGGCTGGAAAAACCACCCTTTTTAGCTTACTGCTAGATCTCATTCAGGCCACTGCAGGCACTGTAAAAATCGATGATATCCCTGTGCATTCTTCTGAGGACTGGAAGAAAAAAACAGCTGCTTTTTTAGACGACAGCTTCTTAATCGGTTATTTGACGCCAGAGGAGTATTTTTATTTTATTGGGGAACTTCGAGGGGTATCAAAAGAAGAGGTCGATGAGTTGTTGACAGGATATACCGATTTTTTTAATGATGAGATTTTAAATAAAAACAAATATATCCGCGATTTATCAAAGGGAAATCAGAAGAAAGTAGGGGTAGTGGCAACATTTATCGGCGAGCCCGAACTGTTGATTCTCGACGAGCCCTTTGCCAATTTAGACCCCACAACACAAATTCGACTCAAGGAACTTTTGTCAGAAAAAGCAAAGGATGCTAACAAAACAGTTATGATTTCTAGTCATGATATTCAGCACGTTACAGAGGTATGTGAGCGTATCGCTGTTCTGGAAAAAGGTGAAATCGTGAAGGATTTGAAAACAACATCCAAAACTCTGAGAGAGCTTGAAACGTTCTTCACCAAATAATCAATAGCTGCTAGATAACAAACCATCAAAAAAAGAGTTTTAGTTATATGAGGCAAATCGTTGTGGTATTGATTTTTTTGATGTCAGTTGTGAGTTGTTCAACTCGCAAAGACCGCGCTGTGAACAGAGCCTATCACCAAACAACAACAAAGTTTAATGTATTATTCAATGGGCAAGAAGCCATTGCTGCAGGAGTCGAAGCAGAGCTTGCCTCTCACCAACCCAATTTTTGGGAACAGTTACCCTTAGACCCATTCCCTTTGGTCGACTTGTTTACTTTAAATCCCAAAGAAAACGCCAACTTTTCAAGAGGTGAAGAGAAGGCAGTCATCGCAGTTCAAAAGCACAGTATGCAGTTTGGCAATGAGCAACGCAACCAGCAAATAGACGAGTCTTATTTGCTGTTGGGTAAGGCACGCTATTATAATGGAAGATATTTGCAAGCACTCGACGCCTTTAATTATATCATCGAACAACTTCCAAATACAAGCAGCATAAACGAAGCACAGCTGTGGAAAGCCAAAGTATTGATCCAACTGCTACAAGAACAACGAGCCATTGCAATTTTTGAAGAGCTGTTGTCAACAGCAGAGTTGAGCCAATCCGAATCTGCTGATGCATCTGCCTATTTGGCAAAGGCACTCCTGGCACTCAATCAGCCACAGAAAGCAACCCAACCACTTTCCAATGCAGCTGCTTTGACAAAAGACAAAACCCTACGTGCACGCTATTATTATTTGTTGGGTCAATTGTATGACCAGCTCCAGCACAAAGACTCTGCTGCGGTTGCGTACCAAAACATCATCGACTTCAATCGACGCATACCCAGAACCTATTGGATACACGCGAAGCTCAATCAACTGAACACCAGTCAACTCGATGAGGAGGCTGTTCAAAAGCAGTACTCCAAGCTGACCAAAAACGAAGAAAACAAGCGCTATTTAGATAAAATTCACTTGAGCCATGCTTTCTACAGCCTGTCTATCAACGACACCTTGGCCACCAAAGGCTTGATTAACGCAAGCTTGCGAACCAACACCAAAGACAAAATCCTAAAAGGACTGGCGTATGAGACCATGGGGAATGTACTTTTTGAACAAAACGAATTTTTACTCTCAGGGGCCTACCTCGACAGCACACTACAAGTTCTCACACCAAATACGCGTGCGTTTCGAAAAATCAAGCGAAAAAGAGACAAACTCAATGACATTATCAATTACGAAACAACACGAGAAACAGCAGACAGTTTGTTGACCCTTATGGAGAAAACACCTGAGGAACAAAGACTTGTATTTGAAGACTATATCAAGGCGCTCAAAAAAGCAGATTCACTTCAACTAGTCAAGCAAGAAAGCCAACAACAATTGGCTTCCAACAACTCTTTTTTTGAAGGCGATTTTTACTTCTACAATCGTTCGATGCGTGCTCGTGGGGAAAGTGAGTTTTATCGCATTTGGGGCAATATCAAAAAAACAGACAATTGGCGATATTCGAGTTTGCAGTCAGTCGAGCTTGCTGCTGATGACGTTGTAGAGGAACCCACTGAAGAGGTAGAGCCACCTGATCCACGTTATGTGGTTGAAACCTACACAACTCAGATTCCACCCCTCGAAAAAAGAGACAGTTTGACACAGGTGCGTAACACAGCATATTTTGAGGCAGCCTTAGCCTACAAGGAACAGTTTGAGGTATATCCCAAAGCCAAAGACAGACTTCTCACACTACTGTCGCTCAACACCAGATACAACCTAGCTTCATTGTATCATCTTTATCAGATTGAGATTGAGACAGAGGGGGATCAAGCAGAAGCGTATAAAAATCGAATCATAACTGAGTATCCGGACTCTCAATACGCTATGATTCTTCATAACCCTGAAGCTATGGAAGATGCTTTGACCCTTTTTGAAGGACGATATACTTTCTTGTCAGAGCGATTTAGTTCCCAGGCATTTGAGGAGGTTATCGATGGTTGTTTTACAGCTATTTTATCGTTACAAGACGAATCATTGCGCTCACGATTTGCCTTGTTGCGTGCGCATGCAATCGGTCGATTGGATGGCGTAGAGGCTTATCAAACTGCCTTATCTGAAGTGGCACTCTCTTTCCCGAATCAAACAGCAGGGAAAGAGGCAAACAAACGTCTCAAGCAAATCAAAGAAATCACTCCTTCCAACGCACAAGAGGGCAATCGCTTTTTGGTTTATTTTGTTTTTGACAGAGACGACAATGAAACTACAAAAACCATCCAAAACAAGGTGACAAATACAATCTCAAATCAAGGACTACAACAAATTGTGAGTGCAACGATTGATGTTTTCGATCGTAAAACTGAATTGTTAGTGGTTCAGCGATTCACTTCCGAAGAACAGGCGATAGATTATCGCGACAACCTATTGAGAATACATCCAGAATTGCGTAAAATCAAAAATTTTGTAGATTTGACGTCCGGTTTACGAGATGTTCTCATTTTCAAGAACTTAACCGTACAATAAACACAATGGTATTTAAATCAAAACAACAAGTGGACAACTCTAGAAACAACATCAAAATCAACTTTATTGAGCCGAACACCAAGGTCATTGGCGAAATCCATTCTGAATCAGATTTTCGTATCGACGGAACTCTTGAAGGAACAGTGCAAACGACTGGTCGTGTTGTTGTAGGTCAAGAAGGAAAAGTAAAAGGAAAAATCATCTGCACAAACGCTGATATCATGGGGTTGTTTGAGGGCACAATTGAAGCCTCCAACCTTTTGTCTATCAAAGATGAAGGAACGATTGAAGGTAAGGTTGTCGTTGGAAAACTGGCCGTAGAAGCAGGTGCTATACTCAATGCACAGTGTTTGATGAAAAAGGCCATCAAATCCCTTCAGCCCATTGATGAAGAAAAATCCGAAAAATCCGAAAAAACCGCGTAAGCCAAACTCCTTTCGTTGGTTGGCTCTATCGGGTTTTGGTATCCAACTCGGCATCACAATTTATGTATTCATTCGATTAGGACAGTGGCTTGATAGCAACTACAATACAGATCGTACATTTACCTTGGTTTGTGTTTTGCTTGGGCTTTTTGTTTCCCTAATTATTTTGATGCATCAACTCAAAAAACTGAACAATGATTAAACCACTTTTCTATTTAGCTGGGGGCTTGCTCATGGCACTGTCAGTTGCATTTGTTGTTCACTCCACATTGATGCCCGACCAGCTTTGGGGGCAAATCCGATTGATGTTGCTATGTTATGGACTAAATTATGTGTTGGCAACCCTTATTTTTTTTGGGGTACTCGTCACACATAAAAAAAATGCCATGCTCGTTGGCTTTGTGTTTATGGGGGGCAGTGTTTTGAAGTTTGCCGTTTTCTTTCTATTAATCTACCCCAATTTTAAAGACGATGGTATTGTGGGTCGTGATGAACTCAGCTTGTTTTTTGTTCCCTACCTGATTTCTTTGTTTGCCATGACTTTTGCTGCGTCGAGGGCTTTACAGCGAAAATAGGGGCACATTTTTTGTCCAAATCCATTTTATTTTTAATTGTAAATAAATTACATTTGCAACCAGATTTCGCATGAAGAAAAAACAATATATTTCGGCGATACTTTTGGTCTTCTCCAGCTTCATTGCTCTGGCAACGGATGTAACAATAAAAGACGAAAAAAAATCAGCTGACTTAAAGTCCGAAATCAAAGCATATATCCGCCACCACTTAGAAGACACACACGATTTTTCGATTGGCTCTTACACCACAGACGATGGCAAGAAAAAATATATTGGATTTTCGCTTCCAGTCATTTTGTGGGACGACGGATTGGTAACATTCTCTTCTGGCAAACTCAAGCATGGGAAAGCAGTTCACAAAGTAGGACCAAAGTACTACAAGCTCTATCATGGTAAAATCTATCGCACAGATGCCGAAGGAACAATTTCTTACGATGCAAACAAAAAGGTGATTAACTATAAACCTCTTGACTTGTCGATGACCAAAAGCGTAGTTACCATGTTGTTTACAGCTGCTTTGATGTTTTTCATGTTTCGCAGTCTTGCAAATTCATACAAAACCAATGGCAGCATTGCTGCTGGTGTTGGCCGATTTTTTGAACCGATTGTCTTGTATATTCGAGATGATATTGCCATCCCAAATATTGGAGAGAAGCATTATCAAAAGTACATGAGTTATTTGCTCACTATTTTCTTCTTTATTTGGTTTTTAAATATATTGGGATTGTCTCCTT
The DNA here is from genome assembly GCA_902566635.1 of uncultured Bacteroidota bacterium. Classification (GTDB taxonomy): domain Bacteria; phylum Bacteroidota; class Bacteroidia; order Flavobacteriales; family Flavobacteriaceae; genus UBA724. Next base: position 62,830 of record CACFJP010000002.1, read on the forward strand.
TGGGGATTAATGTCACTGGAAATATTGCTGTTACTTTTGGCCTTGCCCTGCTCACTTTTTTAATCACCAACTTAACAGCAAACAAAAATTATTGGGCACATATTTTCTGGATGCCAGGGGTGCCAGTTTTGATGAAATTTGTATTAGCACCCATCGAGTTATTGGGTGTTTTTATCAAACCGTTTTCATTGCTTATCCGTTTGTATGCAAACATCCAAGCGGGTCATATCGTATTGATGAGTCTTATTGGTATGATGTTTATATTTAACAATTGGCTCGGGAGTAGTTTATCATTTGTATTGGCATTTATAATTTCGATTATCGAGGTTTTAGTTGCCTTATTACAAGCGTATATTTTCACTATTCTATCCGCATTGTATTTTGGATTTGCAGTAGAAGAACATTAACATTTTTAATATTTAAAACAATAATCATTATGGAAATTCCAGCAATTGTAGGTGCAGGATTAGTAGTAATCGGAGTAGGAGTGGGAATCGGCCGCATTGGCGGTTCTGCTTTGGAAGCGGTCGCTCGTCAGCCAGAAGCCTATGGAAAGATTCAAACTTTAATGTTGATTGCAGCTGCCTTTATCGAGGGAATCGGTTTTGCAGCAATTTTTGCAGTATAAGTCAACAACTTAACAGTGGTGGGTTGTGTAAGCATACCACCCACAGCTGAATAAATGTAAGTATATGGAAAAGCTTTTGGGAGAATTCTCGTTTGGACTATTTATTTGGCAGACATTTATTGTCGTTGGCCTTCTTCTGTTGCTGCGCAAGTTTGCGTGGACCCCGATTCTAAATGCGATTAATGATCGAGAGGAAGGGATTCGAAGCGCACTTCAATCGGCAGAGGATGCTCGTGCAGAAATGCAAAATTTGCAAGCTGACAATGAGCGCATTTTCAAAGAAGCCCGCGCAGAGCGTGATGGTCTTCTAAAGGAAGCAAGAGAGATCAAACAAAAGATGATCGACGACGCAAAAGATGAAGCCAAAACACAAGCAGCTCAAATCATGATGCAAGCACAAGCAGCAATTGAAAGCGAAAAGCAAGCGGCTGTGGCAGAACTCAAGCAACAAGTTGCATCACTTTCAATTGAAATCGCTGAAAAAGTAACCAAAGAGACTTTAGCAGACGACAAAAAACAAAGCCAACTGGTTCAAAAGTTGCTCAAAGACGTAAATCTTTAATTCATGAAAGGAACGAGAGTCGCCATTCGGTATGCCAAAGCACTTCTTGCAACTGCACAAGAACAAAAAGCAGTTGACCAAGTTGCGCAGGATATGGAGGCGATTTTCACCACTGTAGAAAACAGCCATGAATTAAAGGCAGTGTTATCAAGCCCAGTGATTAGTGCTGAGCTAAAAGGCAACACATTGCAATCGGTATTTGGGAAAGTATCACCTGTTGTCAAAACGTTTTTGGCTTTGGTTGCCGAAAACAATCGTGCCAACCATTTGGATGGAATAGCGCTTAAATACAAACAACTCTATCAAGACCTCCTCGGCAAACAAGAGGCCAATGTGACAACGGCCACACCACTTACGCCCGAGCTTGAAAAGGCAGTGATGGAAAAAATAAAAACACTTACTGATAAAAAGGTTGAGTTGTTCAGTACAGTTGATAAGGACATAATCGGAGGATTTATATTGCGTTTGGGCGACCAGCAATTTGATGCAAGTGTTGTCAACCAATTGCAATCCTTAGAACATAAGTTAAGTAATCGAAAAGCATTAGCATAAGACTATGGCAGATGTAAAAGCATCGGAAGTATCCGCAATCATAAAACAACAATTAACAGGGTTTGACACGGGCGTTTCGCTAGATGAAGTCGGAAGTGTACTCCAAGTCGGAGACGGAATTGCTCGGGTGTATGGCTTGTCCAATGCACAATATGGAGAGTTGGTTTCTTTTGACTCAGGATTGGAAGGAATCGTTCTAAACCTTGAAGAAGACAATGTTGGAGTCGTACTTTTGGGCCCTTCGAAAGGGGTAAAAGAAGGGGACTCTGTAAAACGCACACAACGCATCGCATCTATTAATGTAGGAGAGGGTGTTGTTGGACGTGTTGTCGATGCCCTTGGAAATCCAATTGATGGCAAAGGAGCCCTCACTGGCGACCTTTATGAGATGCCACTTGAGCGCAAAGCACCAGGAGTAATTTTCCGTCAGCCAGTAAACGAGCCACTCCAAACAGGAATCAAGTCGATAGACGCGATGATTCCCATTGGGCGAGGGCAACGTGAGTTGGTGATTGGCGATCGCCAAACTGGAAAGACAACAGTTTGTATTGACACGATCCTAAATCAAAAAGAATTTTATGATGCTGGCGAGCCTGTGTACTGTATTTATGTAGCAGTTGGGCAAAAGGCATCGACTGTTGCAGCCATCGCCAAGGTGTTGGAAGACAAAGGCGCATTGGCCTACACCACCATTGTTGCTGCCAACGCATCAGATCCAGCACCAATGCAGGTGTATGCACCTTTTGCTGGGGCTGCAATTGGAGAATATTTTAGAGACACTGGTCGCCCAGCACTGATCATTTATGATGATTTGTCCAAACAAGCAGTTGCCTATCGTGAGGTATCTCTTTTGTTGCGTCGCCCACCTGGACGAGAGGCTTATCCTGGAGATGTATTCTATTTACACTCGCGATTGCTTGAGCGTGCAGCAAAAGTCATCAACGACGATGATATTGCCAAAGGCATGAACGACCTTCCTGAGTCACTCAAACCAGTGGTCAAAGGTGGAGGTTCATTGACTGCTTTGCCGGTCATCGAAACCCAAGCAGGGGATGTTTCTGCTTATATCCCAACAAACGTTATCTCGATTACAGATGGTCAGATTTTCTTAGAGTCGGACTTGTTTAACTCAGGTGTTCGCCCAGCGATTAATGTGGGTATTTCAGTATCTCGAGTTGGGGGATCTGCACAGATCAAATCGATGAAAATGGTTGCGGGAACACTCAAACTCGATCAAGCACAGTTCCGCGAACTTGAGGCCTTTGCCAAGTTTGGCTCTGACCTCGATGCAGCAACACTCAATGTGATTGAGAAAGGAAAGCGAAACGTTGAAATTTTAAAGCAAGCCCAAAATGATCCTTTTACTGTTGAAGATCAGGTAGCGATTATTTATGCAGGGTCTAAAAACCTGTTGCGTGAGGTCCCTGTTGAAAAGATAAAAGAATTTGAGCGCGCATATCTAGAGTTGCTCAATGCCAAGCATCGCAAGGTGCTCGATGACCTCAAGGCAGGGAAACTCACAGACAAGGTCATCGACACCTTGACCAAAGTCGCTTCGGATGTGGCAGCCAATTATAAATCTTAAATTGATAGGGTAAAGCGTGGCAAACCTGAAGGAAATTCGCAGTCGTATCGTATCGGTCTCTTCGACCATGCAGATCACTAGTGCCATGAAAATGGTATCTGCAGCGAAGCTCAAAAAAGCACAAGACGCGATCACAGCTATGCGCCCGTATGCCGATACCCTTACAGAGCTTTTGCAAAACCTCAGTGGTTCGATCGAAGATGCATCGGGAAGTGTGTTTGCCACCGAAAGACCTGTTGAGAAAGTACTTTTGGTTGCGATTACCTCCAATCGCGGACTCTGTGGAGGGTTTAATTCTAACATCATCAAAGAGGTGATTGCACAGCGTGACAACAATTATGCTGGCAAACAAGTGGATGTGTTCACCATTGGGAAGAAAGGAAACGATTTTCTTAGCAAAGACTTTTCTGTTGCTGACAATCGTGGTGATGTGTTTGACGATCTGACCTTTGCAAATGTGTCTGCAGTTGCCGATCAGCTAATGGAACACTATGCAAATGGGGATTATGATCGAATTGATTTGGTTTATAATCGTTTTAAAAACGCAGCGACACAACTTGTTACGACCGAACAGTTTTTGCCAATTGTTCCTGTTGAGGTGCAGACAGCTTCAACCTCTGATTATATCTACGAGCCAACCCAAGAAGAGATAGTGAGCACACTGATTCCTAAAGCCCTTAAAACCCAAATGTTTAAGGCACTGAGAGATTCTTTTGCAAGTGAGCATGGTGCTCGAATGACTGCCATGCATAAGGCCACTGACAATGCCACAGAGTTAAGAGACCAACTCAAACTCACCTACAACAAAGCGCGTCAAGCAGCCATTACCAATGAAATTCTCGAAATCGTTGGGGGTGCTGAGGCATTGAATGGCTAATTACCTTTTCTGCTGGGTATTTTATACCTTGCAATTGCATGAAACCACTTTTTTATATGTTATTTTCAGTTTCTTCGCAAGTTGTAGTATAGCTCCTCGCACGACTACACCCAATGTTGTGGAAGACACAGAATTCGAAAATCCCCCCTTTGAAATTATTGACCTAACGATTACCCTATGGGTTGCAGGTAAAAAAGAAAGTGGAAAAGGATATATACTGAAACTTATTTTGGCACAACCCTTTGCAACGCTCAATAGCGTCATATATGCGAATGCTTCAGGTGTTTGGAAAACTGATGACTCATCGTCTAAAAGAGCAGTTTATTCTGCCAACATTAGTGAAAAAAACAGCATCAAAATGAATTGATTTTAGATGTCAATCCATTAAAGGAATATGGAAATCAACCCCCGAAGTCCCCAAAAAACCAAGTGATGATTTATTATAGATATATGAATAAACCCCAGCTATATATTCATAAAAAACCAAATATAAAATCAACGCTACTATATATGTAGTTTGGCAAAGCAATCGATTCGACGTATTTTAGAAAGAAATTCAACTGCTTGTTAAATCCGAGACAGTTTATCAGACAAACATTCACCAATGGTGTTGCCACCATTATTCCCCACTTACAAAACTTCCTCCTTAATGCTTTTTGTATTTTTGTTCCTGGGTCTTATTTTGGAAAAAAATGAATGAAAACAATTCATAACAAATGACAATTCAAATCGTAAATCAATCTGACCATGCGCTACCCACCTATGAAAGTAATATTTCGGCAGGGATGGATCTGCGCGCACAACTCGACAACGCAATCGTTTTAGAGCCTTTTGAACGAACGATTGTCAAAACAGGATTGTTTATCGAACTCCCAATAGGTGTGGAGGCGCAGGTGCGACCACGCAGTGGTTTGGCAATCAAAAGTGGAATCACAGTACTCAACGCTCCTGGCACGATTGATGCAGACTACAGAGGAGAAATTGGAGTGATACTGATTAATTTATCAAACAAACCCTTTACCATCAACAATGGCGATCGCATTGCACAGTTGGTTATTGCAAAACATGAAACAATTCACTGGAAAGAAACAGACTCACTCAGTGATTCCGATCGTGGAACAGGGGGGTTTGGAAGTACAGGCATAAAATGAAAATATGAACATCATCGTACCCATGGCCGGACGCGGCTCTCGCTTACGACCACATACACTCACCACCCCAAAACCCATGCTCGCTGTAGCAGGAATGCCCATTGTTAGTCGATTGGTAAGCGATATCGTCAAGTTTATCGATCAACCAGTCAACAACATTAGTTTTATTTTGGGAGACCCTGTCTTTTTTGGGGATGAAATGGTTGATGAGCTCCAAAAACTGGCAGAAAGCCTAGGAGCAAAGGCACATATATTTCGTCAGCTTGAAGCGCTGGGAACAGGACACGCCATCATGTGTGCTGAGCCATTGCTCAACGGCCCGACAGTTATTGCTTATGCAGACACCCTTATTCGTTCCGATTTTGAGTTGGACAACAATGCAGATGCTACCATTTGGGTCAAAAAAGTGAAGAACCCTGAAGCCTATGGGGTTGTTGAAATCAATGACCAAGGTGATATCAAAGGGCTGGTCGAAAAGCCAACAGACCATGTGTCTGATTTGGCTGTGATTGGAATCTACTACTTCAAAGAAGCTACTGATTTAAAAAACGAACTAACTACTATGTTGGATGAAAACCTAACACGTGGTGGGGAGTATCAAATCAACGATGGTATTTTGCGAATGATGAAAAAAGGCAAACGATTTACCACTGCAGAAGTATCAGAATGGATGGACTGCGGAAACCCATCAATCACCATAGAAACCAATCGACGAATGCTGCAGATTCTTGAGAAGGAAGGGGAACACTTGGTAGGAAATTATGGCAGTAAAAACAGCACGATTATCCCTCCTTGTTACATCGCTGATGGAGTTGAAATCCACAACAGTACGATTGGGCCATTTGTATCGATTGGATCACAAACTCGAATTGAAAACAGTACAATTGAAAACAGCATCATTCAATCTCATTGTGAATTGAGTGGTGTCAAATGTAAAGAAGCGATGTTGGGTAACCATGTCAAATTCAATGGGGACTTTTCCTTCATCAGTCTTGGAGACTTTTCCGAACTAAAATAGAGTGATGCGCAGGTTTTTATTTTTGGGGATGATTGTATTGATTGTCAATAGTTGTGGCGTCTTGCGACCAAAACCAACAAGTGATATAAAAGTCGCAAACGCTAAAGACCTAATCGAGCAGATTCAAACAACCCAACCTTCTTGGAACACCCTTGATATGCGTGGATCGGTCACAGCACTTCAAGGAGATGCAAGTCAGCGAATTACGATCAGCATTCGAATTCTCACAAACGAATTGATTTGGGTCAATGCAGCGATAATTGTTCCAGTTGGGCGAGCGAAAATCGATAAGACAGGGGTTTCTTTTTACGAACAAATCGGAAAAACTTTTTTTGAAGGAGACTTTTCAGCAATTGAAGATGCACTCGGTTTTTCGCTGAACTATGCTCAAATTGAGAACAGTTTACGAGCTGCTCCTTTGTTTGAAACCCCAAAACGCAGGGTTCAATTTGCAGTCATCAAAAATGGATATACCCTCAAATCTCGTCAAGGTAACTTGCGATTGAGCAACACCTACAACCAACAGTTTATGATGACCAAACAACTCCTATCCCTAGGCCAAAAACGCTTGGTGATTCACTATAGCGACTATCAACAAATTTCAGGTCAGTGGATTCCGATGAAGATTCGTTATGAAGGACAAAGCAATGGCGAAACAGCTGAGTTGGATTTTGAATTTAGAAAAGCAGAAATCAACACTAGCATTCGTACCCCTTTTGCCATTCCAAAATCTTATACACATATATGAGGAAACTGTTGTTGTTGGTATTGTTGGCGTTGGTTTATGGGGAAATCTATGGACAAGACGCACGTACTCGTTTGGAGGCGCAACGAAAACAACTCCAGCAAGAAATTGTGCAAATCAATGGGATGCTTCAAAAAAATAAAACCCAAAAAGCCGACGCATTAGAATCACTTGAAGATTTGTTTTTGAAGATTGATCGCCTACGAGAATTGATTAGACTGACCAATCGCCAAATCAATGCGCTTACCAGTCAGATCAATAAAAACCAAGCTGATATTTCTGCTTTAGAGGAAGAGCTTGCGATTTTGAAAGAGGACTATGCATCTATGATTGTGAAGTCTCGCAAAAACTCCTCTCAGCAAAATCGATTGATGTTTTTGTTTTCGTCTGAAAATTTTTGGCAGGTCATTAAACGCGTCCGTTATATGAACCAATATGCAGCTTATCGCAAACAGCAAGGCGAAAACATTGCTAAAAAAACAGAAACTCTGCGTCAACTGAATGAGAATTTAGTATCTCAAAAAGCGGTGAAAGAGGAATTGTTGTCAGACAATCGCAAAGTACAAGAACAGTTTGAACAAGAGAGAAAGAAACAGCAAAAGATGCTTCAAAACCTACGTTCAAACGAGAGCAAATACGCAGCACAGATAAAAAAGAAACAGCGTCAAACGGTAAAGATCGACAGAGAAATTGATCGCTTGATTCGTGAGGCGATTGCAGCTTCGAACAAAAAAGCAGGAACAACCAATGTAAGCTTTGCGCTCACGCCAGAAGCCAAAGCCTTAGCAGCAAATTTTATTGCCAACAAAGGCAGGTTGCCTTGGCCTGTGAGAAAAGGAGTGGTGATTCAAAAATTTGGCACCCAGCGCCATGCGGTTGTACGCACCACAACCATTAAAAGCAATGGAGTGACCATCGCTACAAGCCCCGGAACAAAAGCACGCGCAGTGTTTGAAGGAACAGTGTTAAACATCGTCCAATTTCAGGGGAGTAATCCTATTGTGTTGATCCAACATGGAAACTATGTGACTGCTTATAAAAACTTAGCATCAGTATCTGTGCAAAAGGGAGATAAAGTCGTTTCCAAACAAGAGATAGGTAGCATTTTCACCAATCCTACGACCCAACGCACCTCCTTACAGTTTAGCGTCTTTTACAATACCACCCCCAAAAACCCCGCCGATTGGATTTTTCAGATGAGGTGAAAACATTTGCGTTTATATTATATTTATGATTTTACATATCAACCCAAAATGAAGAAATTGTTTTTGCCTTTATTGATTTTACAATTCGCATTTACAAATGTGCAAGTATCTGACTGGGGTCAGACAGGCCATCGGGTGATTGGGCTTGTGGCCGAACAACACCTAACCCAAAAGACCAAGGCTGCTGTTGATAATCTTTTACAAGGAGAATCTCTTGCGTTTGTCTCTACTTACGGAGATGAAATCCGATCTATCAAAGAGTTCAAACATTTTGATACTTGGCACTATGTTAATATGCCTTTGGACAAGCGTTATGGCGATGAAAAGCCAAATCCTAAAGGGGATGTGTATCATGCGATTCAGCACTGTGTGGGAGTACTTTAGGACAATGAAGCCAGCCGAGAGGACAAGGCCTTATACTTGCGACTACTCGTTCACTTTGTAGGCGATATGCACCAACCACTGCACGTGGGTCGTTCGGAAGATCGCGGAGGAAACGACATTAAAGTACTCTGGTTTGGAAAAAACAGCAACCTTCATCGTGTGTGGGATAGTGAAATGATCAATGGTTACCAAATGAGTTATACAGAACTCGCAAATAACCTACCAATATACACAGCAGAAAAACAACAAATCATCGTTAATTCTTCTGTCCTTGACTGGATGTATGAGTCACAGCGTCATGCCAAGCAGATTTATGGCAGTATAACGCAAGATGAATCCCTAGGATATGCCTACCAAAGAGAGTATTTTCCCCTTGTTCGCCATCGCCTTCACAAAGGAGGTTTGCGATTGGCCAAACTGCTCAATGACATCTTTGACAACTAGCACACAACCAATTTTCTTGTCAGCACTTCATTGTTGAGGGTGTGAATTTGAACGGTTATGATTGATTAATAGCTTAAGCCTTGCTTTTGGCAACGTATTTACCAATCATATCAAACTCCAAATTCACTTGATCGCCTGGCTGTAGTTGGTGGAAGTTGGTGTATTCATAGGTATATGGAATAATGGCAACACTACAACTGTTTTCGGTAACGTTAAAAACAGTCAAACTCGCGCCGTTGATACATAGCGATCCTTTCTCAATGACAAGACTGTGATTTTTGGGAGAAAAACGAAAATCAAACCGCCAACTGCCACCTTGATCATCGATGTTTATACATTCACCAACCTGATCCACGTGACCCTGCACCAAATGACCGTCGAGTCGGTCACCAAGTTTCATGGCACGCTCCAAGTTGATTTTTCGACCCTCACGCCACATGCCCAATACCGATTTTTCAAGGGTTTCATGCACTGCGGTCACAGTGTACAAATCTCCTTGAATATCCACCACTGTCAAACATACGCCGTCGTGTGCCAAACTCTGATCGATTTTGAGCTCCTGTGCCAAAACACTTCGAATATAGAAATGGATATTGTTTTGCTCCTTTTCCATTTTGACAAGCTCGCCCATACTTTCGATTATACCAGTAAACATCGCTCTGAATTTGATTAACTTTGCCAAAAATACGTATAAAAATGAGCATGACCATCGGCATATCAATTGGTGATCCAAACGGCGTTGGTCCCGAGGTGGTGCTGAAGACCTTTAGCGACGCAAAACATTTGTCTATTTGCACGCCTATCATCTATGCTCATGTTGATTTTGTGTTACAACAAGCCGACTATTTCAATCTACAACTCCCCATCGAACGCTTGCATGGCCAACCCAAACATGGGGTGCTGAATGTGGTGGACTGCTGGTCAGAACCGATCCAACCCCATTATGGAACTGTGGATTCAAAAGCAGGCGCGTTTGCATTGAAATCATTACGGGTAGCAAGCAAGGCTTTGCAACAGGGCACTATCGATGCTTTGGTGACTGCACCCATTCACAAGGCTGCTATTCAAAGTGAGGCGTTTAACTTCTTAGGGCATACCGACTTTTTGGCGCAGGAATTTGATGGACAAGCATTGATGTTTTTGGTGCATGCCGATCTACGAGTTGCGTTGGTGACAGATCATGTTCCTATCAAAGACATCGTCACGCACATCACTGCCGATCGAATTGAAAGCAAACTTAAAGCATTGGCCCATTCTCTACAGCAGGATTTTGGCATCACAAACCCTCGTATTGCTGTATTGGGACTCAATCCCCACGCTGGCGATCAGGGGGTCATCGGTAAGGAAGAAATAAACACCCTAGCGCCTTTGCTACAAAGCATAGATGTTGAAAAGGTAGAGGTCAATGGACCATTCTCTGCAGATGCTTTTTTTGGGTCGAAATCGTATAAAAATTATGATGCCATTTTGGCGATGTATCATGATCAGGGTTTGATCCCATTCAAAACCCTATCCTTTGGGCAAGGGGTTAATTTCACAGCTGGCTTGTCAGTAGTGCGTACTTCACCCGACCATGGAACAGCTTTTGCGATTGCTGGAAAAGGAGAAGCAGACCCTGAATCCTTTGCACAAGCAGTAAAAGCTGCCGTGGAAATTGTCGATAGACGAACTTAAAAATTGATCGAAAAACCCTTCTCAAAAACAAGACACTATCAAGGGGTTTGCCATTGAGTGTTTTTTGTTATCTTTGGCGACCGTAATGTTGAGATAAAATGGAAGCGAACGCAGATTTTGACATTCAGTTTTCAGGACTTAAAGATGGCGTTCACACCTTTGAATTTCAACTAACGGAACCGTTCTTTGAGACTTTTGACAATGAAGAATTCAACGCTGTTGCGGCTAAAGCAGTAGTAAACCTTCATAAGAAGCCTACACTAATGGAAGTCGAATTTTCGTTGGGAGGTCATGTGAATGTAAACTGCGATTTGACTAATGAGCCTTTTGACATGGCAGTATCCAACTGCTTTCAACTGGTAATTAAGTTTGGGCCAGCGTTCAGTGACGACCATGATGATATGATTGTATTACCTCATGGTTCACATCGCTTCAATGTCACCCATCAGCTCTACGAGTTAGTGGTTTTGAGTGTTCCGCAAAAGCGTGTTCACCCAGGCGTTGAAGATGGCAGTTTAAATTCAGAAGTTCTCGATAAACTTCATCAACTTAAGCCCTCACCGAACAGCCACGCATCACAAAGTGAAACAGACCCACGTTGGGATGCATTGAAAAAATTAAAAAAGTAAAGTATGGCACATCCTAAACGAAAAATATCCAAAACGCGTCGCGACAAACGGCGAACGCATTACAAAGCCACGAGCCCACAGATTACTGTTTGCTCTACAACTGGCGAGTCGCATCTATACCATCGCGCGCATTGGCATGAAGGAAAATTGTATTACAGAGGTAAAGTGCTTATTGACAGCACCACCGAAACAGCTTAAAAGCTGACTGACCTTACTAATCAAACGCCTTTCGGGGCGTTTTTTATTTTTCTAAAAAACCAAAAAAAACAAGTTTTTTAGCTAAAAACGATCAATTTTTAGTAATTTTCGCCTCAATTTGCGTCATTTTTAACTAAAACAGCGCATATGACAAAAGGACGAAGCGCAGCTATTACAGCCGTTGGGGCTTATGTTCCCGATCAAGTGCTCTCCAATACAGATTTAGAGCAAATAGTTGACACCTCGGATGAGTGGATTCGCTCGCGAACAGGAATTTCGGAACGGAGGATGTTGAAAGACAAACCTACTTCGTTCATGGCCATTCAAGCTGCGAAAAATCTCATCGAGCGTTCGTCAATCGATCCAAAAACCATTGATCTTGTTATTATTAGTACCTCAACACCTGATATGATGATTGCAGCGACAGCAGCCCATGTGGCAACTGAAATTGGTGCAATAGCTGCTTTCGGCTATGATTTACAAGCAGCTTGTTCTGGCTTTCTTTATGGAATGTCCACTGCTGCTGCTTATGTAAGTTCTGGCCGCTATCAGCGTGTGTTACTGATCGGAGCAGACAAAATGTCATCGATTATCGACTATAATGATCGTACCACTTGTATAATATTTGGAGATGGTGCAGGCGCTGCGCTGTTCGAGCCAAATGATGAAGAACTAGGGCTGATAGACGAGCACTTCCGCTCAGACGGAATTGGGCGCGATCACCTTTATATTGAGGCTGGAGGTTCGATGCTACCAGCATCATCAAAAACGGTTTTAAATCGCCAACATTTTTTGCGCCAAGATGGCAAAACAGTTTTTAAATTTGCGGTTTCTAATATGTCAGAAGCAACGACCAAGCTGATGGAACGAAATGAACTGGTTTCAGAAGACATTGATTTTTTTGTACCACATCAGGCCAACCAAAGAATAATAGATGCTACAGCACAGCGCGCGGGGATCAAACCCGAAAAAGTGCTCTCCAATATATCATCTTACGGCAATACAACTGCTGCAACTCTACCACTTATTTTATCAGATTTCGAAGATCGCTTTAAAAAAGGAGACAATATTATATTTACTGCTTTTGGAGGCGGATTCACATGGGGTGCAGCATGGCTCAAGTGGGCTTATAACAGTTAATAAAACAATAACAAAACAATATGGAACTCAAAGAAATCCAAAATCTAATCAAGTTTGTCGCAAAATCAGGCGTAAACGAAGTGCATGTCGAAATGGGCGAAACCAAAGTTACCATCAAAACAGGCGGGGGTGTGGTGCAGCAAGTGGTCACTGCTCCTGCTGCGATTGAAGGCGCAACACCAGCAGCTCCTGTGGCGGTACCAGCAGCAGCGCCCGCTACAGAGCCAGCACTACCAGCACCGGCAGCTGTGAAAACGGAAAACGATAATCACATCACAATCAAATCACCTATTATTGGAACCTTTTATCGCAAACCATCTCCCGATAAACCTAATTTTGTGGAGGCTGGCGATCAAGTCAATGAAGGTGACGTCCTTTGTGTGGTTGAGGCAATGAAGTTGTTTAATGAAATTGAGTCTGAAGTATCAGGAACTATTGTTAAGGTTCTAGTGGATGACTCTTCACCAGTTGAGTTTGATCAGCCACTGTTTATCATCGACCCATCTTAACCATCAAACCAAATACAGATGTTTAACAAAATTCTTATCGCCAATCGTGGCGAAATCGCTTTAAGAGTGATTCGTACCTGCCGTGAAATGGGTATTGGAACAGTTGCTGTTTATTCAAAAGCAGATGAAGAAAGTTTGCACGTAAAGTTTGCAGATGAAGCTGTTTGTATTGGCCCTGCTCCAAGTTCGGAATCGTATCTGAAAATTCCAAACATCATTGCAGCAGCCGAAATTACAAATGCTGATGCAATTCATCCTGGCTATGGTTTTTTATCAGAAAACGCTAAGTTTTCCAAAATTTGTGATGAGCATAAGATCAAGTTTATTGGGGCTTCTGCAGACATGATTAGCAAAATGGGGGACAAGGCAACAGCAAAATCCACAATGAAAGCTGCTGGTGTACCAACCATTCCTGGTTCAGATGGACTAATCAAGGACTTTACACAGTGTAAAAAACTTGCCAAAAAAGTAGAATACCCTGTGATGCTTAAAGCAACAGCTGGCGGCGGCGGAAAAGGAATGCGAGCAGTTTGGTCAGAAGAAGACCTTCAAAATGCATGGGATAGCGCAAGGCAAGAAGCCAAGGCATCTTTTGGCAACGATGGGATGTATATGGAAAAGCTCATTGAGGAACCACGACATATCGAAATACAAGTCGTTGGGGATTCGTTTGGAAAGGCATGCCACTTGTCGGAAAGAGATTGCTCTGTTCAGCGTCGTCATCAAAAATTGACCGAGGAAACGCCATCTCCATATATGACCGATGAGCTAAGAGAAAACATGGGAAAAGCGGCTGTGAAAGCTGCTGAATATATTAAATATGAAGGTGCAGGTACAGTGGAGTTTTTGGTTGACAAACATCGCAATTTCTTTTTTATGGAAATGAACACTCGGATTCAGGTCGAGCACCCAATTACCGAGCAAGTGATCGATTATGACCTCATTGCAGAGCAGATCAAAGTAGCAGCTGGCCACCGACTAAGTGGGAATGATTATTATCCAAAACTACACTCGATTGAGTGCCGCATCAATGCTGAAGATCCATTTAACGATTTTCGCCCATCTCCTGGGGTCATTCAAACCCTTCACACCCCTGGTGGCCATGGTGTTCGTTTGGACACCCATGTGTATGGGGGTTATGTAATTCCACCCCACTACGATTCGATGATTGCCAAGTTAATCACCACTGCACAAACTCGGGAAGAGGCAATAAATAAAATGAAACGTGCGCTAGACGAATTTGTCATCGAGGGAATTAAAACTACGATTCCTTTTCATCGTCAGTTGATGGATCACCCTGGTTATGTGGCGGGAAATTACACAACGAAGTTTATGGAAGACTTTGAAATGAAACAGGTGTAATCCAATAATTCAACCCAATTAAAAAAGCCCTTTACCGAGGACTTTTATTTATCTATATCTTTATTATTTTTGAATGAGATATTCAGCGATTTGAACTGTATTTGTCGCAGCACCTTTGCGAAGGTTGTCGGCAACAATCCATAGGTTCAGCCCCTCTTCTTGAGATTCGTCTTTTCGAATACGCCCGACAAATACGTCGTCTTTTCCTTCTGCGTCGAGTGGCATTGGGTAGCCATTGTTGTCCAGATCATCAATCACCACCACTCCTGGAGTGTTGTTGAGAAGCTCCCGAACCTCATCCAAGTCTGCTGCTTGAGAAAGGGTGAGGTTGACCGATTCGCTATGACCTCCAACCACAGGAATCCGCACAGCTGTTGCAGTCACTTTGATATTGGGATCCAAAATTTTGTGTGTTTCATTGACCAATTTCATTTCCTCTTTGGTATATCCATTGTCCAGAAAAACATCACAGTGTGGAAGTGCATTGCGATGAATAGGGTGGGGATAAGCCTTTTCGCCATCAACTCCCTCGTACTCGTTTTCCAATTGTTGTACAGCTTTGACTCCTGTACCAGTGACTGATTGATAGGTTGAAACAACAACTCGCTCAATGCCATATCGCTTGTGTATGGGGGCCAGAGCTATCACCATTTGTATCGTGGAACAGTTGGGATTGGCAATGATTTTGTCATCAGGTGTGAGTTGTTCTGCATTGATTTCTGGAACGATAAGCTTGTGATCGGGGTGCATTCGCCAGGCAGAGGAATTGTCAATGACAGTGGTACCCACAGCTGCAAATTTTGGTGCCCAGTCAAGAGATGTTTGTCCACCAGCCGAAAACATAGCAAAGTCGGGTGCTTGCGCAACAGCATCTTCTAGACCAATCACATTGTAGTCTTTTCCTTGAAAGGTAATTGTTTTACCTACCGAACGCGCCGAAGCGACAGGAAGAAGTTCTGTAATGGGGAAGTTTCGCTCTTCAAGAACATTTAGCATGATTTCACCAACCATCCCTGTGACGCCGACAACTGCAACTCTCATTTGTTTGATTTTAGGTCAGCAAAAATAAAGATAAAACCAAAACTGTGCGAGAAAAGTATTTGAAAAATCAAAAAAATAACAAAATGTTATAATTTTAATAACTAAGGCATAATTACTCTGGGAACGCGTTGTGAGATGGCAGTTAGCAACTCATAAGAAATGGTATCGGCATGTTCTGCGACGATTTCTGCGCTTGCATCAACACTACCAAAGACTATGACTTCATCTCCTTCATTACAGTCGATGCTTGTCACATCAACCATAATCATATCCATGCATACATTCCCCAAAATGGGTGCTTTTTGACCATGAATCATAACTTCTCCTTTGCCTTTACCATAAAGTCTTCCGATACCATCGGCATGACCAATGGGTAGGGTAGCTGATCGTATTGGTTTGTTGGCAACAAACCCACGATTATAGCCCACAGCATCTCCTGTCTTAACGTCATGAATTTGTGAAATGATCGTTTTTAATACACCTACTGGTCGAAGTAATTTACTAACTTCCTCTTGATTGCCATATCCATATAACCCAATCCCACATCGAATCATATCATGATGGGCTTCGGGGTATTGAAAGACCCCAGAGGTGTTGAGCACATGATAAATGGGATCGCTACCAAAAATGGGCTTGAGCAGGTCAAATTGCGCAAGTTGTTTGAGGGTAAAAGCCCTTTCAGCAGGGTCTTCAGTGGCGGCGAGATGCGACAATACACCCTGTAAGTGAAAAGGGGAAGAGGCGAGATGTTGCTTGAGCGATGCCCCTTCATCAATCGAGAAGCCCAGGCGATGAAGACCTGTATTGAACTTTAGATGAATTGGGTAGGCTGTTGATTGTTGCTCCACCAACACTTTTTCAAGTGCATGAAGGATTCGCCAAGAATACACACAGGGTTCGAGTTGATATTCAATCAAAATAGATAGCTGATGCATTTGGGGGTGGAGTACCAAAATTGGAATTTTAACCCCAGCTTTTCGCAAGGCAACACCCTCACTGACATAGGCAACGCCGAGATAATCGGCACCCTCTTTTTCCAAACAACGCCCAATAGCCGTAGCATCTGACCCATAGGCAAATGCTTTGACGACTGCCAATACTTTGGTGTGGGGTTGTAGTCGTTTTTTGATCTGCTGGAAGTTGTGACGTAGGGCGGGCAGATGGATTTCAAATCGTGTTGCTTCAGCCACTTTTTCTTTTTTTGTTTTCTTTCGATTTATTAGGGCTTTTTTGTTTTGTTTTGCCCATTCCCATCGCATGATAGTATGCTGCTCGACTGAGGGGTTCATACTCGCCAGTCTGTCCAAGAAACACCAAATTTTCATCGTCGGATTTACGAAAACTATACTGTGCAAGATTACCAGTGCGTGTGCATACAGCATGAACTTTGGTGACGTATTCAGCAGTGGCCATCAAGTTGGGCATGGGACCAAAAGGGTTGCCTTTATAATCCATATCCAAGCCAGCTACAATCACACGAATGCCTTTGTTGGCGAGGTCATTGCAAACCGAAACGATTTCGTCATCAAAAAACTGCGCTTCGTCTATACCAACCACATCACAGTCATCGGCTAGAATGCGAATATTGGCAGCAGCAGGAACAGGGGTGGATCGGATTTCATTGGCATCATGCGAAACCACTTTGTCATCATCATACCGATTGTCAACAGTTGGCTTAAAAATTTCGACTTTTTGTTTGGCAAACTGTGCTCTCTTCAGTCGTCGAATGAGTTCTTCTGTTTTTCCTGAAAACATGGAACCACAGATGACTTCAATCCAACCGAATTGCTCTTCTTGATTAACTGTATTTTCGAGAAACATAGTCTGTGATTTTATTGCTCACCTGCCACTCACAAAGGTATTAAAATCATAATACCCATGTAAGAACTGGGGATAAATAATCATAATGCTATGGAAAGGAAGATAATTGCAAAAGAAATGACTTATCTTTAGTCCTCAACATATCCACCCCACATAAATATAAGACCTTGGAAATCCAGTCATCCACACTTTATGTTGTTCCTACGCCGATTGGTAATTTGGCTGACATCACTCATCGTTCAATTCATCTTCTTTCACAAGTGGAGTTGATTTTGTGTGAAGACACACGGGTAAGTCAAAAGCTGCTCAAACATTACAATATCGATACGCCAACCAAGTCTTATCACATGCATAATGAGCACCGAACAGTTGATCGACTTGTCGAACAACTTCAGCAAGGGATGTCAATGGCGTTGATTTCGGATGCGGGTACACCAGCGATTTCAGATCCTGGTTTTTTGTTGGTCAGGGCATGCTTACAATCAGGGGTCAATGTCACCAGCCTTCCTGGTCCGACTGCCTTTGTGCCAGCATTGGTGCAGAGTGGATTTCCCACAGATCGCTTTGTTTTTGAAGGGTTTTTACCTCACAAAAAAGGGCGAAAGTCTAGACTATCTCAACTGGCTGAAGAAACCAAAACAATAGTATTATACGAGTCACCTCATCGTATTTTGAAAACCCTCGCACAATGCGCGCAAGTGATGGGACCAGACAGACAAGCATCGATTTCTAGAGAGCTGACCAAAGCTTTTGAGGAAACTGTACGAGGAACATTAGAAGAACTCGAAGCACATTTTACTGCGCATACACCCAAAGGCGAATTTGTGCTTATCATTCAAGGAAAAAACTGATATGCGCTGGCTTGTTCAACCCAACCCCAACCAAGAAACTGTGCAATCACTTGCCAAAGCATTGAGTGTACCATCGGTTGTTGCGCAACTCTTGGTGCAAAGAGGCGTTACCACTTTTGATGCAGCCAAACAATTTTTTCGTCCCGATTGGAGTGATCTGCACGATCCTTTTTTAATGAAAGACATGAAGAAAGCAGTTGATCGTTTACAAGATGCCATCAAGAATAACGAGACCATCATGGTGTTTGGCGATTATGACGTAGATGGTACAAGTTCTGTGGCATTGCTTGTTCATTATTTGAGGAGTCAAAAGTGCAATGTCATTTCATACATCCCTGATCGCTATGCTGAGGGCTATGGTCTTTCGGAGCAAGGCATCGACAAGGCAGTTGAGGAAGGTGTTGGGTTGCTTTTCACATTGGATTGTGGTATCAAGGCAGTTGAGTTGATTGCTGATGCCAACCAAAAGGGGCTTGATGTCATCATTTGTGACCATCACACGCCGGGCGAGCAACTCCCTGCTGCACATGCAATTTTAGATCCCAAGCGACCCGATTGCAACTACCCCTTTGATGGACTTTGCGGTTGTGGTGTGGTGTTTAAACTCATTCAAGCCCACGCAAGCACACTGGGGATTAAAGTACAAGAATTGCAGCCCTATTTAGATTTGGTCGCCACAGCATCAGCGGCAGATATTGTGCCCATTCTCGATGAGAATCGAGTGCTTACCTATTTTGGAATGCAGGTCTATAAGCAGTCTCCACGCCCTGGGTTGATGGCCTTGTTGGGCGAACGAAAAGAACGAGTGATCACTGTTACTGATTTGGTTTTTCGAGTGGCACCACGCATCAACGCAGCAGGGCGGATGAAGCATGGCACCTATGCTGTGGAACTCTTGTTGAGCGACAGCATAGAAGAAGCGACCAATCGTGCTGAAGCGATTGAGGTGTTTAACGAGGATCGAAAAAAATTGGATAGAGAGATTACCGAACAGGCCCTAGCACAAATCGAAGAGACCAGCCAAACCGACAAGGCAAGTACCGTTGTTTATGACCCAGATTGGCACAAGGGCGTGATTGGGATTGTGGCCTCACGACTGATCGAAACGCACTATAAACCCACGGTGGTTTTTACACGTTCTGGGAATGTACTCACCGCCTCAGCACGTTCGGTTCGGGGCTTTGATTTGTATGCCGCCCTATCCGCATGCCAAGACCATATCATTCAGTTTGGGGGTCATAAATATGCGGCGGGCTTAACGATTCGCCCCGAACAATACGATGGTTTTTGTCAGCGGTTTGAAGAGGTGGTATCCAAACAAATACAACCCGAACAACAAGAGCGGACTTTGTCAATCGATATAGAAATCCCCATTACGGAAATCACGCCCAAGTTTTATCGGATTGTCAATCAGATGGCGCCATTTGGCCCAGGCAATATGCGACCGGTGTTGTTGTCAAAAGGAGTTGCAGATCGCGGTTATGCCAAGCGAGTTGGTTCTGATGAGACGCATCTTAAATGCTCGTTTGTGGCAGGCACCCAATCGATTGACGCCATTGGTTTTGGATTGGGGGACGCTTTAGAAATCGTGCAATCTTCGGCTTGTGACATTGTCTATGTGGTCGATGAAAATGAGTGGAATGGCAAAACGAGTTTACAGTTAAACCTTAAGGGGATTCAAAACAATCAATAAGCTGTGTAAATGCTAACTTTTTCCGAAATTTGAAAAAAAATGGACTTGATGAATTCAACAGAAGATCATACGCAAATGTTATCCTCTCGCGGTTATGTGACGACACCCATAGCCGAAGGCCTCGATTATGTAGCGGAGATCAAGCGGCTCAAAAAAGAAAAAAACGCAGTCCTCTTGGCGCACTATTATCAGGAGGATGCGATTCAAGATCTTGCCGATTTTTTGGGCGATAGTTTGTATTTGGCTCAGGCAGCAGCCGAGGTTGATGCGGATGTGATTGTGTTTGCAGGGGTTCATTTTATGGCTGAAACAGCCAAAATCATCAATCCGACAAAAAAAGTATTACTTTCCGACTTGAAGGCAGGATGTTCACTTGCGGACTCATGCCCACCCCAAGATTTTGCGGCCTTTAAAGCCCAAAACCCCGATGCAGTCGTGGTGACCTATATCAATTGTTCAGCGGAGATAAAAGCCTTGAGTGATTTGGTTTGTACCTCAAGTAATGCAAAAAAAATCATTGAAAGCATTCCAAAAGATCAGCAGATTATTTTTGCGCCAGACAAACATTTGGGTCGTTATCTGATCAAAGAAACCGGCCGTGATATGCTACTTTGGGACGGGTCATGTGTCGTACATGAGGCCTTTTCCTTTGAAAAAATTATACAACTCGTCAAGCAATATCCCAAGGCAAAATTTATTGCCCACCCTGAAAGCCCTGAGGATATTTTGGCAATTGCACATTTTATTGGAAGTACATCTAAGCTTATTGATTTTGCAATAACGGATGATACCAATGAATTTATCGTAGCTACAGAGGCAGGGATTTTACATGAAATGAATAAACGCGCACCCAACAAGACCTTTATTCCTGCTCCTGTCGATGATGATACTTGTGCCTGTAGTGAGTGCGCCTTTATGAAGCTCAACACTTTAGAGAAACTCTATCGTTGTCTGGCTTTTGAACAGCCCGAAATTCAGCTTGATCAGGCACTGATGAGTCAAGCGAGACTTCCGATTGAACGCATGTTAACCCTTTCTAAATAAATGCACACCGATGTTTTGGTTATCGGAACGGGTTTGGCTGGATTGAGTTATGCTCTACAGCTGAGTCAACGTAAACCAAAGACAAACATACTGCTGATTTCTAAGCGAGACCTTATGGAGGGAAACACCAAATATGCGCAAGGTGGGATAGCGGTGGTTTCAAATTTTAAATCCGATTCTTATGCACAGCATGCTCAGGATACGATTGCAGCGGGAAGTGCCGAAAACAATCCTAGGGTAGTTGACTTTGTGGTTCGTGAAGGGCCATCGTGTTTGGAGGAACTCATCGCTTGGGGTGCCAATTTTGACAAGGAAGGAAAGCAACTACATTTGGGAAAAGAGGGCGGCCATTCAGCCAATCGAATTGTTCATCACAAGGATCAATCAGGACTGCATGTACTTACGACCTTGATCGACAAGGTGAGGTCGCTTCACAATGTTACCCTTTTGGAAAAACACACCTTGGTGGATTTAATCACTGACCACCATTTGGGTGAACAAGGAGGAAATCGTTGTTATGGGGCCTATGTCATATCCAAAGACGATGAAAAGATATTAAAACTCACAGCGCAAGTGACGATTCTTTCGACTGGAGGTGCAGGGCAAGTCTATGAAAATACAACCAATCCCAGTGCAGCCACCGGCGATGGTTTGGGAGCTGCATACCGGGCAAAGGTTCGGATTAAAAACCTCCACTATGTCCAATTTCACCCTACAGCTTTATACCCCAAAATCGATGGAGCTACCTTTCTGATTTCAGAGGCGGTAAGAGGAGCAGGAGCCTATTTGCGAAACGAAAAAGGGGTGCGATTTATGGAGCATTATGACGACCGCATGGAACTCGCACCAAGAGATATTGTATCTCGTTCAATCTATGCTGAGGTACAGCAGCAAAAACACCCTTTTGTTTTCTTAGACCTATCACATCTCGATTCAAAAACGGTTCGAGACCAATTCCCTACCATTTTGGCCAGTTGTCAGCAAGTCGGAATCGATGTATTTAAAGAGGGAATCCCTGTATATCCTGCCGCTCATTACTTCTGTGGAGGGATAGATGTTGATGATCACAGCCAATCGAGTATGGCGGGGCTTTACGCAATCGGCGAATGTAGCCATACGGGACTGCATGGAGCGAATCGACTCGCATCAAACTCTTTATTAGAAGCACTGGTTTTTGCTGCTCGAGCTGCAGCACATAGTGTCGAGTTTATGGATGAGAACCCACTCCCAAACTCCTTTTTTGAAAAGATACCACAGTGGAATGGTACAGAAGACATTTCCAATGAGAAAAATGAAAGCATTCAAAATCTGCGAAAACAATTGCAAACGCTGATGGCCCAGTATGTTGGGATCGAAAAATCACATCAAAGTTTAGAAGTTGCCGAAGATCGCTTACACGATATTTATATGGCCACAAAAGCACTATACCAAGAGAACAAACTCACCCCACAGCTGACCACATTGCGAAATATGGTAAGTGTTTCTTATTTGATCATTAAGCAGTCACAGGAAGCCAAAGAAAACAAAGGGGTATTTTATAATTTGGATTATGTCAACTGATTTTTCAAAAACATATAAAGATCAATTGTTGATTTGTATCGATCAAGCCATAACAGAAGATATCGGTCATGGCGACCAAACCTCACTTGCCATTTTTGAAGCTGCTCATCAGTCGTCGGCTCAGCTGATTGCCAAAGGAGATGGGGTATTTGCTGGGTTTGGCTTTGTTCAAATGTTGTTTGAACGCCATGCGCCAGATGCACAAGTGATCGACCAACAGAAAGAAGGATCACCATTTAAGACAGGGGATATATTGCTACAGTTGAAGGGAAATACCCAATCAATTCTCTCCTTAGAACGCATTGCTCTAAATACACTTCAGCGCATGAGTGGGATTGCCAAAATCACAAATTCCTTACAGCAAAAGATCATGCACACCTCTTGCCAATTGTTGGACACCAGAAAAACCACTCCTAATTTTCGCATTGCTGAAAAGTGGGCTGTTGCGATCGGAGGTGGTACCAATCACCGAATGGGGTTATACGATGCCATCATGGTCAAAGACAATCATATCGATTTTTTAGGAGGTATCCCCGCCACGCTTGCAAAAGTCAAAGCCTATTTGGATGGGCTTGAGCATCCGATTCCTGTGATTGTAGAAACAAGGAACCTAGAACAAATCGATCACTGTATGGATTTCCCTTGGGTGGAGCGCATTTTGCTTGACAACATGACGCCAAAAGAAGTACAATCTGCCGTATCCCATATCGCAGGAGCCGTTTCAACAGAATCTTCTGGAAATATAACCCCCCAAAATATTGTTTCCTATGCCGAGACGGGGGTTGATTTTGTATCCTTAGGGTTTCTAACACATTCTGCACCAATTGTAGATATGAGTTTGGTAAAAGTCTAGGCATAAAAAAACCCTCCGCAAGGGAGGGTTTTAAGTTGATCAAAGACACTAGAATCGGTAAGTTAATCCGAGTGTATATGTTCTACCATAACCAATGTCAACGCTGTTCTCGACGTTTACTCCTTTGTAGCTATAAGTCGAAGGAGTCATAGGGTCAGCATCAAACATTTGCTCGATATAAAACTCATCGAAAAGGTTGTAAACGGACAACCTTGCTTGAAGTGAATTATCACCAACGGGAATCCGATAGTTTAAAGATGCATCGACTAGAGTGTAATTTGGAAGTTTAGGTGTCCCATTGTTATCAGACGTAGAGAAAACACCTGGTAATCCATTAACACCATCTTCAAAATCAGCGTAGCCATATAAATCAGCATAGTGATTTAAAGAGATATCAAAAGTAGATACATCGCTAATCACATGTGTCAATTCAAAACCTCCAGTTGTTTGGGCAGCAGAACCAACTTTAACGTCTTTAAGATATAAGGTTCCTCCTTGTGAAATTTCAGTCCCAGATTCATTAAAAGTAGTAGAAGTTACATTAGAGTTGTATACCCAATCTCCGATAGATGCATATGCTCTAAGCATAAAATTAGAGGAGGGTCTATACATCAACTGAGCTTCTACACCAGAGTGGACTTGGCTGATTGGACTTGTTTTTGAAAAACTTTGCAACTGACCATTTTCAAAACTAGACGATGTTAGGACTCTATTATCCCAAGTTGTTGTGTAGAAGTCAACAATCGCTTTAAAATTGCTAGACTCGTATGTATACCCCAATTCAAACCCAGTAATTTCTTCATTTACAACATCAGGGTTCAAATCGTTCGAATATCTCTCGTTACTAAAGAGATTCGAGTGGAAAGGCTGACGATCATAAAATCCAAAGTTTGCATAAACCGAAGAGGATGAAGATAAATCAATCGAGGCACCGAGCTTTATATTAAACCCTTGATTTGTTACTTTTTCAGCTTTGCCAAGATCAAACATAAAGTCTTCTTTCTGATGCGATTGAGAAGAAACATTTGTCGATACATATAAAGAAGAACTATCTCCTTTATATTCAAGCTGAGCAAACGCACCAATGTAGTTTATGATTTCCTCATAGTCATATGAAATGGCATATTCGCTTCTATCACCAGTCTCAATATCTCCAAAAACCTCCCAGGGGTTGTAAGACACAGATTTTGTTGCGCCTTTATAAGATGAAAGCCCTAAAAAGTTGACAGGCGTTCTAAAGTGGATTCCATTATACAATCGTCCATCTAGACCGACATTTAGCGTAAGGTTGTCAGAAAGATCGGTATTATAATTTGTTACAAAACCGTACCAGTTGTGAGAGTTGATGGATGCCTTGATGATACCACCATTACCAGAATAGCTAGGATCTATATTTTGAGCAACTACAGCGTCATAATCAAGGTAATTAAAATCCATATCTTCATCAGCGGTAGAGTTTGCAGCGCCATAAAAATCTCCTTCGGGATATGCAAAACCTCCACGTCCATTAGAACCATAAACAACAGTTGACAGAGAACTGTTATCGTCTATGTTCCAATCCCATGAGATGTTATAAAGCGGCTTGTGGTAAAAGTTTCTTCCCCATGGAATTTTTTCACCATCTAAATAACCACCACCATCTGAAAAATCTCTTCCATATTCAATGAATGATCCCAGCGAATCTTGACCGCCAGCACCATGCCATTGAGGAGCCCCTGTAATAAACATATTGAAGATATGATTGTCGTTTGGCTTATATCCAATAGAGAAGTAATATGTTTGCCCTTGACCTTGTGAAAACCAATGGTTTCCATCCCCTGACCAGTGTCCCAAAAGCATAGAAAATGCCCAGCCATTGTCATTCAAACCAGTTGACAAATAAGCTGAATTTCTGAAGTAGTTGTTTGAACCAGCCATGGATTTATAAAATCCACCAGCTTGTTGATCGACAGTTTTTGTTATAATATTTACTGTACCACCAACTGAAGACACAGCAAGTTTAGATGCACCCAAACCACGTTGAATTTCAACTTCTTCGGCAACATCCATTAGGCCACTCCAGTTTGACCAGTAAACTTTACCATCTTCAACAGCATTTACCGGCTGACCGTTAATCATAAAGGCAATGTTGGTTTGTTCAAAACCCCTTAGAAACATATTTCCATCACCAAATCCACCACCTCTGTTGACTGTAATTGAAGGAGTCGATCGCATGGTTTCTATGAGATCAAAGTATCCTCCCTTTTTTTCAATATCACTTGCAGTTATTGTACTCACAGCAATAGGGGTAACCCTATCCTTCGCAAGGTCGATAATTCCACCCATAACCTCAACTTCATCAAGATCAGTCACAAGAATGGAATCTTTTGCTTGTTGAGCGTATGAAATGCTCAGCATCATTATAAATACTGTATAAATTAGTTTTTTCATAAGATTAAATAGTTAAATTAGTTGGTTAAATTTACAAAAAACACCAGCCCTGATGTTAACAAATTGTAATGGATTTCTCAACAGTTCATTAACCCTTGTAGGTTCGAAGTAGGCTCGAAGTAGAACTATCGTGTGCGCCCCCCTTTTTGTTGACAATTTCTTTAAAAATTGTATTCGCCAATTGCTTGCCTAGCTCTACGCCCCATTGGTCATAGCTGTAAATATTCCAAAGAATACCTTCCACAAAAATTTTGTGCTCATACATCGCAACGAGTTTTCCCAAACTAGAAGGCGTTAGCTTGTCAATCAGCAGGGTCGTTGTAGGCTTGTTTCCAGTAAAGACTTTAAAGGGTACTAAAGATTCTTCGACTCCCTCATTGCGAACCGTTTTTTCTGTTTTTCCTTTCATCAAGGCTTCGGTTTGTGCAAAAAAGTTTGCCATCAGTTTGTCGTGGTGATCTTGCTTGCCGTGCAGGGGTGTTTTAAAACCGATAAAATGTGCAGGGATCAGCTTGGTTCCTTGATGAATCAATTGGAAAAAGGCATGTTGGGAATTGGTGCCTGGCTCCCCCCAAATCAGATTTCCTGTTTGATAGTCAACAGCATTGCCCTCGCGGTCAACACTCTTCCCATTGCTCTCCATGATGCCTTGTTGCAAGTAGGCAGGCAGTCGGTGGAGGTATTGGGTGTAAGGGATAATCGCTTCGCTTTCTGCTCCGTAAAAGTTATTGTACCACAAGGTGATCAGCGCAAGGACGACAGGGATGTTTTCATGCAAAGGCGTGTTCGCAAAATGTGTATCCATGGCGTGAGCCCCTTGAAGAAGTTCTTCAAAATGATTAGGACCAACACCTAGGGCAATCGATAGTCCGACAGCGCTCCACAAGGAAAAACGCCCACCAACCCAATCGTTCATTGGAAACACATTGTTGGGATCAATTCCAAAGTCGTTGATCATTTGCAAATTGGTTGATACTGCTACAAAGTGATTGGCTACAGCCTTTTCTCCGAGGGCATCCACCAGCCACTGTTTGGCAGTGGTAGCATTGCTCAAGGTTTCTTGGGTGGTAAAGGACTTCGACACCACCACAAACAGAGTTGTTTCTGGGTTTAGGTTCTGAAGGACTTCAATTACATGATCCCCATCCACGTTGGACATAAAGTGCAAGTTGAGATGGGTTTTATAATATGCAAGTGCTTCTGTAATCATCATAGGCCCTAAGTCCGAACCTCCGATGCCGATGTTCACGACGTCGGTAAAAGCTTGTCCGTTGCTGCTGGTAATGCTTCCGTCAATCACCCCTTGGCTAAAGCTTTTGATTTGATCGATGACGGCATGAACGCCTGGAATAATATTTTCATTATCCACTCGAACATCCTGATTGCTAGGGGCACGTAGGGCAGTGTGTAGTACTGCTCTCCCCTCTGTAGCGTTGATCATCGACCCACCAAAGTAGTGATTCATCGCTTCTTTGAGTTGGCATTCTTCTGCGAGTGCAGTCAATAGATCGAGGGTCTCTTGCGTCAGGTGATTTTTGGAAAAATCGACATAAAAATCTTCCCAACTAATGCGAAACTGCTCTCCCCGTTTGGGGTCATTCGCAAAAAGGTTTTGCAGCGATACACCCTGTGTTTCTTTACAGTGTTTCTGTAGTTTTTTCCAAGCTGCTGTCGTCGTTGGATTGATTGTTGGTAATGGCATTGGTATTTGTTTTTTGTTCTTCAAAATAAATGCAATCGAGTTTGTCCTTCCATGGAATCATATGCTGCAAATATGCATCTTTCAATTCACTTGCAATGGGTTTGGCGTCGGGTAATTTGGTTTTAAACGGATCGACCTGTTTTCCATTTTTCCAAAAACGATAGCACACATGCGGACCTGAGGTATATCCAGTCATTCCGACCGTGCCGATATAATCCCCTTGATTGACATATTTACCTACGCGAACCCCTCTTTTTTTCATGTGGAGGTACTGGGTCGAATAGGTTGCATTATGACGGATGGTTACATAATTACCATTCCCTCGAGTATAGCCTGACTTGACAACTGTTCCTGCTGCTGTTGCGCGAATGGGCGTACCGACAGGAGCAGCAAAGTCTGTTCCCAAATGGGGTTTGACACGACCATAATAAGCAATGCGACGTTTGGTGTTATAGCGAGATGAAATCCGTGAAAAATTGACAGGTGCTCGTAAAAAGGCACGACGAAGATTTTTCCCTTTTTCATCAAAAAATTCAGTGATTTCACGAACAGAATCCGATTCGAATTCGATGGCGTAAATCGGTTTTCCACGATGCTCAAAATAAGCAGCATGCACCCTGTTGTGCCCCACAAAAACAGAGTCATTTACATATTTTTCCGTGTAAAGTACCTTGAACCGATCGCCTTTTTCCAAGCGGAAGAAGTCGATTGTCCAAGCGTAGATATCTGACATATCATAGGCAACCAGTGGACTGAGGCCTTGTTCGTCAAGAGTTTCATACAAGGAGCTATTGATGACGCCCCAGGCTTGGCGTTCGAGTAGCTTGACTTCTTTTTGGTCTTTTTTTGCCCACAGAGAATCGCTGAGTTTGACGGTTACATAGTCAATTGCGCTGGGCTGATAAATCAAAAATTCTGGGGTTTGCAATGAATCCTTTCTGCGCAGTATGGTATAGGGTCTTCCTGTGCGGATTTTACGAAAGTTATATGCCTTTTTCGCAACAGTATTGATGTTGTAAATCTGTGGATAATAGATGCCATATTTTTCCAAAATCCCACCAAAGCTATCTCCACGCACTACAGTATCTCTCACCACATGATAGTTGTTGAGTAAAAAACCAAACTCATAGACTTGTGGTTCAACTGATTTTGCAGGTTCACGTTCTGCACGCGACCCACAGGCCGAAACAAAACCAGCCAAAACAATCAAAAGTATAAAGTGTTTATTCATTTACAATAATATTAAAGGGGTGTTTTAGACCTTTAAAATCTACTAAATCAACGTCCAGAGAACCCACGCTCAACTCTGCAACAACTTTAATGGGGATTCTATTGTTGTCATTGCTTACCCAAAGCGACAGTCCACTATTTTTTTTAAAAATTCGCCCTTCTTCAACATAGGGCCGAAATTTGACACAAGGAACCACACCAAACTTGGTCTTGACGTTTTCATACCCCAGAAATCGAAACTGAAACGCAAATGGTTTTTTGTCATAAATCATATGTAAGGAAGCAGTCTCTCCAACTTGAATCCCCTCCAAATCAAAATGGTTTCTCAAAAAATAAAAGGTAGAAACCAGGTCTTGTAGGTTTGGGGCAAAGCTAATCTCAGTTTTGGTTTTTCTCAGCAAATCGTGCATAATGCCCGATTGATTATTGTGGTCAAAGTCAATTTCAACATGACGTTTATAGTTTCCCTCTGAAATATTGCGTACAAAACGAATGGGGCGAACAATATCTTTTTCAAAATAACTATCAAAGTAGTCATCGACTTTAAAAAACCAACGTGCAAAGCCTGTTGTTTTTCCAGTCGCAGCAACATGATAAACAGCTTGGTCTTTGAAGGTTGTTTCGCGAACTGTAGCTATTGCATAACTGGCATTGAGAAAGCCATAGCGCATCCGAAATTGAAACCATTCACCGTCTTGAAAAGCATCATTGACCTTTTGATCTATAACGATGCGATTGGGTTGGATGGGGTCGCCAGTGTTTAATTGGGCAATAGCACCTGGAAAAAAGATGAGGAAAAGGATGAAATGTTGAATCAAATACATCAATAACAAAATTAAAAAATTCCCTTAACAAGATGATTTGTTAAAATGTTAAATGTGAAGTTTTATTTCGTCTTCTCTTTCACAGGGTGAAAATAGGAATAAAGTTCTTTGGCTTTTGCCGTTCCAATCGCTGCACCTAGATCTTTCAACTCAGCTTCTTTGATTCGCTTGACGGACTTAAACACTTTGAGCAGTTTGATGATTGTTTTTTCTCCGATGCCGGGGATGTTGTCAAGCGAGGAAGAAACAGCATGTTTGCTTCTTCTATTTCGATGCAGTCGCACACCAAAGCGATGGGCTTCGTTTCGCAATTGTTGAATAATTTTAAGCGTTTCAGATCGTTTGTCAAGGTACATTGGAATGGGGTCGTTTGGGTAATAGATTTCTTCCAGTCGTTTGGCAATGCCAATCATTGCAATTTTGTTGCGCAATCCTAGGGCATCAATACTGAGTAAAGCAGAGCTCAACTGCCCTTTACCACCATCGATCACAATTAGCTTTGGGAGGCTTTGTTTTTCCTCCAGAAGGCGTTTGTATCGACGATAAATGACCTCTTCCATCGAGGCATAGTCATTGGCACCAGTGACTGTTTTGATGATGTAGTGACGATACTCCTTTTTGGCAGGCTTGGTGTTGCGAAACACCACACAGGCAGCAACAGGGTTACTCCCTTGAATGTTGGAGTTGTCAAAACACTCGATATGGTCAGGCAACACTCGTAGGCGAAGGTCTTTTTTCATTTGACTGAGCAAACGATTGGTGTGTTGCTGTGGGTCAGAAATTTTGATTTGTTTTAGCTGCTCCAAACGCCCTTGCTTGGCATTGCGCAACGATAGGTCCAAGAGCTTTTTTTTCTCTCCTTTTTGGGGGACAGTAACACGAATATCATCTCCCAAGTCGATGGTAACAGGTAAGATTACATCTTTGGAGTTGGATTGAAATCGGCGGCGCAGCTCCACCACCACTACTCGAAGGACATCCTCATCGCTTTCTTCCAGTTTCTTTTTGATTTCCATGTTGTGAAAGCGAACAATCGATCCATATGCCACATGAAGATAGTTGACAAAAGCAGTATGTTCATCACTGATCATAGTACACACATCCACATTGCTGATAGTGGCACTGACCACAGCAGATTTGGATTGATAATTGGTTAGAATATCGATTTTATTTTTTTGCTTCTGTGCCTCTTCATAGTCAAGCACATCAGCAGCAAGTTTCATCTTTTGTTTAAACCCTCGAATCGCCTCGCTAAAATTACCACGCAATAAGGCCCTGATTTGACTGATTTGATGGTCATAGTCACTCTCACTTTGCTCGCCCACACAACCACCCAAGCAATTTCCGATATGGTATTCCAAACAGACTTTATAGTTTTTGGTTTGGATCGACTCTTTTCGCAAATCATAAGAGCAGTTTCGAAGTGGATAGAGCTCTTGAATGAGATCTATCAGCAAACGAACAGTTTTGAAATTGGTAAACGGCCCAAAATACTCAGACCCATCTTTGATGATTTTTCGGGTAGTGAACACTCTTGGGAAAGCCTCATTTTTAATGCAGATCCAAGGATAGGTTTTATCATCTCTCAACAGGATATTGTAGCGCGGTTGATGTTCTTTAATCAGGGTGTTTTCCAAAATCAATGCGTCAGATTCGGTCGGCACAACGATATGTTTGATCGATACGATATTCTTGACGAGCCTTTGGGTTTTTTTCGAATCGACTTGTTTTCGAAAATAAGAAGACACTCGGTTTTTGAGGTTTTTGGCTTTGCCGACATAAATAATTTTCTCTTGTTTGTCATAAAACTGATATACCCCTGGCTGATTGGGAAGGGCTTGCACATGAAGTTTTATCGCATCTTTCGGCATGTGACGAAATTAATTATTTTATTTGTGTTCAATCCATACCAATGACAAAAGCAGAGGCTCGACGATATCATCTAGATTTGCGCAAACAGCTCACCCCCTCACAAATGCAAAAAAAACAGGAGGGATTGATGAAGCATATCAAGCTGTTTGACCTCTCCCAAGTGGGGGTTGTGCATTTGTTTTTATCCATTCAAAAACAGAAAGAAGCCACCACCAAAGGGTTGGTTGATTTGTTGTTTGGCATGGGCAAAAAGGTGGTTGTCCCCCGAACCGATTTCGCAACCAAACAGATGACACATTGGGAAATTTTTCCAGAAATTTCCTTGCAACCAAACAACTACGGCATTCCCGAACCAATTGGAGGAATACCCACACAACCCAGTGTGATTGACCTGGTTTTTGTGCCGCTATTGGGGTACGATGTCAAGGGACAACGGGTTGGATATGGCCAAGGGTTTTATGACCGATTTCTGAATAGGTGTTCACCACAAACTGTTTTTGTTGGGCTGTCTTATTTTCTACCTTGCCCAGAAATCACAGACTGTGAACCGACAGATATTCGTCTTCACAGTTGCATCCATTCTGAAGGGATTATAGAGTTTTAATTTTTTGGAAAAATACGCTTATTGAAGACAAGAATAATCCCAACCCCAATGCTGATGGCTGTATCGGCAAGGTTGAAAACTGGTTCAAAAAAAGTAAAGGATTGCCCCCCAATCCAAGGCATCCAAGAAGGCCATACCCAAGTAAGCATGGGAAATTGTAGCATATCGACCACATGTCCAAAAAACAAAGGCGCATAACCCCCACCCTCAGGGAAAAGGCTAGCGACTTGCCCATAACTATTGGAAAACAGAAGGCCGTAAAACAATGAATCGATGATGTTGCCAAGCGCACCAGCAAAGATCAGACAACCAGAGAACAGCAATAACTTGTGTTGCTGTTTTTTGATTGCATCCCAAAGCATATAGCCGATAACACTTACAGCAACGATGCGAATGAGTGATAGCAGGAGCTTGCCAGTATCGTCAGAAATGAAAGGAATAAAGTCACTAAATCGTGTGCCCCATGCCATGCCTTTGTTTTCAATAAAAATCAGGCGAAACCATCCCCAGTCAACGACGGCATCGGAGCTGTAAACACTCAGTGGAAAGTTGAGTTTGATATAGAACTTTGAACACTGGTCGAGCAGCAGCACTATACCGATGAGGAACAAAGATTTTTTGAGGGTCATCTATGCTATTTCTGCATGTTTTTTGCCTCGATACTCAAAGTGGCGTGTGGTACCAATTTGAGTCGCTCGGGACTGATGAGCTTTCCTGTGACTCGACAAACACCATAGGTTTTATTTTCGATGCGAATCAAGGCATTTTTTAGATCTCTAATAAATTTTTCTTGCCGAATCGCAAGTTGAGTATTGGCCTCTTTCGACATGGTTTCTGACCCTTCTTCAAAAGCCTTAAAAGTTGGAGAGGTATCGTCTGTGCCGTTGTTGCTATTGTTCATATAAGCACTTCTGATCAGTTCTAAATCATGCTGTGCTTTTGCGATTTTTTCTTCTATTAATCCTTTGAATTCTTCAAGATCCTTTTCTGGGTATCGGTTGATTTCGTTTGTTTTCATTTTCTTTATATATGGTTTTATCTAAGCGAATCTCAGTTTTGATATCATCAAATGAAAGGGGCTCTCCTTGGGGATTTGTATCAACAAATAAGATATTTTCGGCCAGCACTTCACTGGTCACGTAGTTTTTGTTGGCATCTATTGCGCGTTCCAACTGTTTGTCTTGTTTTAGTGTTACATTAATGGTATCAGTCACTTCAAACCCTTTATGTTTTCGAAGGCTTTGAATACGATTAACAAGCTCTCTTGCAATGCCCTCGAGAAGCAAATCTTCTGTTAAACTACAATCCAAAGCGACTGTTATTCCTTGTTCTGATGCAACAGCCCAACCCTCAATATCTTTGGATTTAATCACTACATCTGAAGCGTCTAAAATAATATTTTTCCCATTAATATCAATCGCAATTGAACCTTGCTTTTCTATGCTTTGAATTTGCTCATCATTTAGTGCCTGAATGGCTTCTGAAACATACTTCATTTCCTTACCAAATCGAGGCCCAAGGGTTTTAAAATTTGGCTTAATTTCCTTGACCAAAATCGAGGAAGCATCGTCGAGAATTTCGATTGTTTTGACGTTGACTTCCGCAGCGATCAGATCCGATACTTCCAGGATGGCTTGTTTTTCTTGACTGTCTAGCGCAGGGATCAAAACCTTTTTAAGGGGCTGACGCACTTTTATTTTTTCTTTTTTACGAATCGACAACACCAAAGAAACGATGCGTTGTGCGAGCCGCATCTTTTTCTCTAAATCAGCTGCAATAAATTCGTTGTTAGCGGTTGGGAAATAAGCCAAGTGAACAGAAGCATATTGCTCTTTTTCAGTAGTTGCATCCAAATCTTGGTACAGACGATCTGAATAAAAGGGTGCAATGGGCGCCATGAGTTTTGCAATAGAAATCAAACAAGTGTACAAGGTTTGATATGCTGAAATTTTATCTTCCTCATAGGTCCCTTTCCAAAATCGTCTTCTCGATAAACGAACATACCAATTGCTCAAGTCTTCGGTCACAAATGAATAGATCAACCGAGCGGCTTTGGTGGGTTCATAGTTGTCGAAATGCTCATCAACCTGAGCGATGATTGAGTATAGTGATGACAAAATCCATCGATCCAGTTCGGGCCGTTTGTCTAAAGGGATATCTGTTTCTTTGTAGTTAAATCCATCGATGTTGGCATATAAACTAAAAAACGAATAGGTGTTGTATAGTGTGCCAAAAAACTTACGTCGCACCTCGGCAATTCCTTCCAAATCAAATTTGAGGTTGTCCCAAGGATTTGCATTGCTGATCATATACCAACGAGTTGCGTCTGCGCCATAGTTGTTTAGGGTTTCGAAGGGATCAACGGCGTTGCCCAAACGTTTGGACATCTTCTGCCCATTCTTGTCCAGCACAAGTCCATTGGAAACAACGTTTTTATAGGCGATACTGTTAAACACCATCCCACCAATGACATGCAAGGTGTAGAACCACCCTCTTGTTTGGTCAACACCCTCGGCGATAAAGTCAGCAGGAAAGGCGACTGACTCGTCAATTTTGTCTTTGTTTTCAAATGGATAGTGCCATTGCGCATAGGGCATGGAACCAGAGTCAAACCACACATCGATCAAGTCGCTTTCTCTGTACATGGCTTCTCCTGTTGAGCTGACAAGAACCAATCCATCCACGATGTTTTTGTGCAGGTCTATTTGTTCGTAGTTTTCGTCTTTCATATTGCCAGGGACAAAATCTGCAAAGGGGTTTGTTTGTATCAACCCAGCTTCAACTGCCCGATCGACTTCTGCTTGAAGCTCCTCAATCGATCCAATGACTTTTGTTTCGCTATTGTCTTCCGTTCGCCAAATCGGCAAGGGGATGCCCCAAAATCGAGAGCGTGAAAGGTTCCAGTCATTTGCATTGGCGAGCCAGTTTCCAAAGCGCCCTTCCCCTGTTGATTTTGGTTTCCAATTGATGTTGTTGTTGAGCGCAACAAGACGTTCTTTGTTATCACTGACTTTCACAAACCACGAATTGAGGGGGTAGTATAGCACAGGCTTGTCTGTTCGCCAGCAGTTGGGGTAACTGTGCACATATTTCTCAACAGTAAAAGCTTTATTTTCTTCTTTCAGACGGATGGCAATTTCGACATCAACAGATTTGTCAGGTGCCTGACCATATTCGTAGTATTCGTTTTTGACATATTTCCCGCCGAGTGATCCAAGCTCTTTTCGAAAACGACCTTGCAGATCGACCAGTGGAACCAGTTGTTCGTGTTCATCCAAAACCAGCATGGGTGGCACTTCTGGGGTTGCTTGTTTGGCGACCACTGCATCGTCGGCACCAAAGGTAGGTGCGGTATGGACAATTCCTGTTCCGTCATCAGTAGTGACAAAGTCACCTGTAATCACTCGAAAAGCATGTTCCGGGGTGTTGTGTGGCAGGGGTGCATCGGACCACAATTGCTTGTATCTAATGCCAACAAGAGCAGTACCTTTGACTTCATCAGTGATGAGGTAAGGGATGTTTTTTCCTTTTTTGTCATAAGACAGCAGGTCATCCTTAGCTTCGACTTGTTGAAAGACTTTTGCAAACACTCTTGGGACCAAATCTTTGGCGAGCAGCACACGTATGGGGAGATGGGTGTAACGATTAAAGGTAGAAACGACCACATAGTCGATTGAGGGGCCAACAGTGAGGGCGGTATTGGAAGGCAAGGTCCAAGGGGTGGTTGTCCATGCCAAAATGTGCAGTGGGGTTTCGTCTTGTAGTTGAGGGGGCAGTGTTTCGTTGAGGGTTTCAAATTGAGCAGTGACTGTTGTGTCTGTTACATCTTGATAACAGCCGGGTTGATTGAGCTCGTGTGAAGACAATCCTGTTCCTGCTTTTGGGGAATAAGGTTGGATAGTGTATCCTTTATAAATGAGTTTTTTGTCATAGAGTTGTTTGAGTAACCACCACACCGACTCCATATACTTGGAGGTGTAGGTAAAGTATGGCTCGTCCATATCCACCCAGTATCCCATTTGTTTGGTCAAATCGCTCCAGACATCTGTGTATCTCAATACTGCATCACGGCAGGCGGCATTGTATTCATCGATGCTGATGGTCTTTCCGATATCTTCTTTGGTGATGCCGAGTTCTTTTTCAACACCCAGCTCAACGGGTAGGCCATGGGTATCCCACCCTGCTTTGCGATTGACTTGAAAACCTTTTTGGGTTTTATAGCGGCAAAAAATATCTTTTATGGTACGTCCCATCACATGGTGAATTCCTGGTAAGCCATTGGCAGAAGGAGGGCCTTCATAAAAAATAAAAGGGGGTCTTCCTTCTCTTGTACTCACACTCGCTTCAAACGTCAGCTCTCTTTCCCAATAGCGTTGGATATCCTTGGAAATCGATACGAGATCTAAATTTTTATACGACGGAAATGCCATAGTTTGTAATAAGTTGCGAAAGTAACCAATTTCCCTAAAAGTTGAGGGATTTTGGACTTAGAACCTGTACTGCAAACGCAGGCGTAAACTACGACCAGGTGCAGAGATGCCCGACGCGAATTCTTTGTAGTGCACATCGAATAGATTGTGAAGGTCTGCACCTACTTTGGTTGTTGCATTGATGTTATAGGTCAAACACAAATTAAAGTGATGCCAAGACGGTGTTCCAGCGTATTCGATTTCACCAGTGGTGTCAGAACGTCCGATGATGGGTGTTTCCTCCAATCCATCCTCACCACCACGGCTGTAGTCTTTAGGGTGTTTTTTTCCAGCAAAAATAAAGGAGAGCTGCCCCTGCAAGCGTTCTTTTTTTAGGGATAAAGACTGTGTGCCTTGCCATGGAAGGATGGATGCAACGGGGATTTTATCTTTACGTGTTTCGCCGTGGGTGTAATTGATATGACCACCATAGTTGACGATTTTGCTCAGCTTTGCTTGCCACTGCAAACTGGCGCCACGCAGGGTTGCTTCTCCTACGTTTGTATTTGCCCAAGTTTCCAATTCGTCTCCTGAATGTGTGATGGTGGCAAAGCTTTCAGACGACAGATCAAAGGGCAACATAAAGGGTTGACGAGCGATGTAGTTCGACAAAATCGTATAGAAAAGGTTGGCTTGTACAAAAGATGCTCGCTGATCAAAATATCGAGTAATACCCAAATCAGCTGTGTAAGCATATTCGGGTCTTAGCTCAGGATTGGGCACAGTGAGTTTCCCTTGTTTTTCACGTATTTTCCCCATATCGTCGATATTAGGCGCGCGAAAGCCACTTGCTAATACCGACCGAAGTTCCCATTGATCATTCGGACGATAAACATAGCCAAAAGACATATTGAGGGCATTGCTTTTGTTGGTTGTTTTACCCAAGCGACTGTCGACGAGTGCTTGCTCGCTCCACTCAGCTTTGAGTCTAGTATTGGTCAAACGAGCCCCTGCATTCAGCGTGTTTTTTTCATCGAGGTTCCATTTATAATCTACGTAGGCAGCCAGGGTGGTATAATAACCCCCTTTGCTTGGGTATCGCGATGGAATGAGCGTAAAGTCTGTCAGGCCAATGATAGTATTACCATCGATAACCAAGTTTTGGCTGTACCCAATCGACGTGAGTTCGTTGTGAGTCATTTCAAAGCCATAGGCCAGTTTTTTGGAGGGGTCAAGGGCAACACTAAAATCTGCATTGGCACTAAACACATCCAAGTCTTCGATTTGACTTTCGCGCAGTAAACTCCCGAATTTGCGGTGCACTCTTGACTCTTCAATTTTTTGATATGCAAGGGTAATCACGCCTTCCC
Organism: uncultured Bacteroidota bacterium; assembly: GCA_902566635.1. Lineage (GTDB taxonomy): Bacteria > Bacteroidota > Bacteroidia > Flavobacteriales > Flavobacteriaceae > UBA724. The sequence goes on from CACFJP010000002.1 coordinate 100,797, forward strand.
TTAACCATTTTTTGTCGGATGTAAAGCTGTATTTTGGAGAAATCAGCAATCGCTTTTGGGGGCCATAAAACCATGTGGCATAACGAAGCTCATTGTCCATTCGCTCTGCTAGCTTGTCAAAGCGATGGATATCAGAGGATTCGGAGTATTGAAAATTGAGTACCCATTTGTTTTCGGCATTTTGTTGAAACACCAGTTTTTGCATTAGATAGATTTGGTCATACTTTGTATTGAATTGGCGATTAGGGTTGGGGTTTGATTGTGGTTGGTCTTGAAAAAAGTAACGATTATTTTTAGAAATTTCTGACACCAACCCCCAGTCCGGGTATCCATGATTGCGTTGACGACCCATATAGATATCCCCAAAAATGGAATAGCTCGCACTTGTCATACTTGCCCATCTGTCGTTGCTATGAGTGATATTGACATGACTGATGCTGTTTTCGTGACGAGTATCATAGCTATTGGCAATAAGAAAACGCCATGGTTGGGCGTCACCAACACGGGGTTCTTTGGTAAAGTAGTGCACCACACCACCGAGTGCATCAGAGCCGTACCCAACAGATGAGGGGCCATACACAACTTCTGCTCGAGATAAAGAAAAGGGGTCGATGGAAATGGCATTGTGCAGGTGCCCTGAACGATAGATGGCATTGTTCATTCGCACTCCATCGACGACCAATAGGATACGATTGGCTTCAAATCCCCGAATAACAGGGCTTCCACCACCACCTTGTGAGCGTTGGATGCGAATGCCAGGGGCTTCGCGCAGCAATTCTGCACTTGTGTTTGGAACAATCGATGCGATATCACGATCGGAAAGGATAGCAACTTGCTTGGACACTCGTTTTTTCTCATCTTTTGTTCGATTGACCGATAGCACAATTTCACGAAGGCGTTGGGTGTCTGGGTAAAGAGAAATTTGTTTTGACAGCTGAACTTCTGACACAACTGCAATCAGACTTTCATATCCAATATGTTCGAAAAAAACCTCGTTATCGGCTGAAAAAACTGACAAATCGAGTTGTCCATCGGCATCACTCGTGGTATTGTTTTTTGTGAGGGTGTCATAAGCAACGACATCTTCTATGGGATAGCCAGTTACTGCATCAACCACCCGAATGGTTTGACCATGTAGGATTATGAGACAAAGCCCAAAAAAAAGTAGATTCAGATTATGAATAAATCTCATTTAATACGTTCAGTGATTTTGGCCTTGAAAACCCTTGCAAATGAATTTGATAATATTTAATTAATACTTCGAGCAATTGTTTTCGGATCTGTTTTGATACCAAAACCTCGCTCAATTCATCAAAAGTTGTGCCTAAATATGATTTTAACACAGAAACCAATGTAGCATCATCAACCAAATGTTCGCTTTTATGCGCTGTAAAACAACCATTTTCAAGATCAAAATAGGGTAGATTTTGATGGTTTACATCAGGGAAAAACCCCAAGTGCTTGGTAAGGCATAGCAAAAAGAAGATATGGAAGTTTGCAATATTGTCTTGCACATCAAACCAAGATAAACTTTTGGACAAAAAATGAAACAGCGATGGGTTTGCCTCTTCTTCTTTGAGGGCAGCAGACAACACTTCACTTAAAAACAATACCACTGAGAGTTTGTTCATTGCATAAGGAATCGTCTGGTAGGGGTTGCTGATTTTTGTCGATTTTGGAATGGAAAGAATCGATTTTGCTTTGTGTTGAGAGGTGATTTCAAGTTGATTGAGTGGCTGAAAAAGGGCAGCGTTTTTTTTACCATTTCGCCCTTGCTTACTTCCTTTGACGATATATGACTTGAGCCCATCACTGAGGGTATAGCAACGCACAATCAGGCTTGTTTCGCTATAGTTGATTTTCGATAAGACAATTGCCTCTGTTGTGACAAGCATTAGTTTATAATCATAACTTTCTCAACGGAACTATCCAAACCGTCTTTGGTGGTCACAAAAATAAGATATACTCCGGAACGCACGCGTTTACCCGAAAATGAATTCATATCCCACTGTACACTCCCCCCTGTTGAGAGGGTTTCATAAACAGCATTGCCAACGATATCTGTGATTTTGACTACACAATTGGCTTGGAGACCACGAATGGTGAGAGGTCCGTTGTATTGAGGGCGTATCGGGTTTGGATAAACCTCTATATTCTCCAAGGTTTCGGATGGCGCATAGGCATTCCCTTGAAAAGCCACAAGACCACTGGACGTACCAATAAAGATTTTTCCGGATTGATTGTCATACGCCAAACTCTGTATAAAGTTGGTTGGCAAAGGGCTGTTTTCTTTGGTAAAGTGATGGATGGTTTTTTTGCCATCCTCTGCAAAGAGAAACACCCCAGCCCCATCTGTGGCGACCCACTTTTGGTTGTTTCCATCAACTTCAATCGCTTTGATGTTTTGGCTGGCGAGCAGTTCGCCTACATTCCCACCTTCTTCGATAACAACAGTACTTGCCGAAACATCTTGGGTAAACATCCTACGGGCCCCATACAACACGCGCAAGCCATTGGTTGTGCCAATCCAGAGGTTGTCATGATAGTCTAGCGCAACACTTCGCACATCTTCGGTAGGTAGATTCTCTGCCACTCCTATCGATCGCAATACAGGGGTGCCATTGATTTCTGTATAGCCAATTAGCCCTGAAGATGAGCTGCCAAAATAGATTTCATCATTGAGTGAAATTTCGAGCTTGGAGTAACCAGCTGCCCTTGTCGGAGATGACAACACAGGCAGTAGATCAACACTTTGCCAATTGCCACCGACACTGTGTTTTTTTAAGCCTTTTGCAACAAAAGAGGTAATCGACCACATCGAGCCTTCACTGTCAAAGGCAACATCTCGAACACGAACACTGCGGTAGTTAGGATTTTGTCCAAGTTCGATGGGATCTAGCGACTCCAGTCCACTATTGGTTTGATCCCATAAAGTACCCACCACTCCATTATTGATTTCCAACAAACCTTGGTGCATGGAGCAGGCAAATAATTGGTTTGTGTCGTTGGGGTTTGGCACCACACTGACGATACTTCTCGCACCACTCAACGAACTGAAGGGAAGGTTTTGCCAACCGCCTTCACTGAGACGACTGATGCCATAGGCATTTAAGGGATAGGGGTTGTAGTACTGGTTGAAGGCACCATGTGCAATCCAAATGTCATTTTCAGCAACAACGGAGAGATCAAAAATTTCGTTTCGCGAAGGGCCACTTGGACTAACTACCCTTGTTTCGCTTGGGTTGTGCAACAGCAAACCCGACCCTGAGGTACCAATAAAGAGGTTGTCTCCCAATTGTGTTGCCGAGCTAAACGTATGTCCACTCAAATTGCCTGTTGCAGTGGCAAGGGTACTGACAAGCTGATCGGCATCGAAACTGAGAATTTTGTTTGAAAAACTAAGAATGAGTGCATTTTCTTTAACATCCACCCACAAAAGTGTTCCGCTTTCGCGATGACTCTCTACAGCAACATCATTGATCAAAGCAGCACAAATGCTCACTGTACCCGATTGAACAACGCCTAAAAGCGTATTATTGATCAAGCTGATGGCTTTCCATTGACCCTCTGCAATTTTGCTCCAAGCGCTTTCCAATAAAAGGTTTGGATCATCGGTAGAGGCTTTATACAAACCCTGTTCCGTTGCTGCATACAGAGATGGTCCTACAAGTTCAGTTTGATTGACTTGTATTTGACTATTGTTAACTCCAAAAAAATAAGACTCTATAAAACGGTTATTTGCAAAATCATAGGACGAGATGCCATAGTTGGCAGAGATATAGAGGGTTTGATCCTTAAGCAAAAATGAATTTATGGATTTATTATTTCCAGGGATTGTAATATTTCGATTAATTGAATTATCGAGAACCACTGATCCATCTGTGAGGTTATGAAAGCCCAGCATTCCATTTAGATAGCCAACCATCATATAATTATCGCTTATGGTAAGGGTGTTTACATTATCCCCCAACAAGCCACTGACAGTTGTAATGGGAACCACTTCATTGGCACCGGGGTCATAAGAAAAAAGGCTATTTTCTGCCAGACCATAGACCAGTCCGTTCTTTGCGCCAACCACTCCAGTAATTTGATCATAAGAGTAAAAAGAAGACCAGCCAGTATATTGCCCATAGACAATCGCTGAGCAAAACAATAATAAGATACTTAGGATGTTCATAATACAGTAAACCTAAATTTGGTGCAAATCATATACTTATACAACTCCTTGTGCGAGCATGGCGTCGGCAACTTTTACAAAAGCTGCGATATTGGCGCCCTTTTCATAGTTGACATGATCGCCTTCTTTCCCATGGGTTACACAACTGTCGTGTATATCTGTCATGATGGCTTGTAGTCGTTCGTCAACCTCTTCTCTTGTCCAGCTATAGCGAAGGGAGTTTTGAGCTATTTCCAAACCAGAAACAGCAACACCCCCTGCGTTTGATGCCTTACCGGGGGCAAATAGCATTTGATGCTTGTGAAACACTTTAATAGCTTTGGGAGTGGAGGGCATATTGGCGCCTTCAATGATACAAAAACAACCATTATAAGCAAGCTGTTTAGCATCTTTTTGGTCTAGTTCGTTTTGTGTTGCACAAGGGAATGCCACATCACAAGGAACCTCCCAAGGGCGTTTGCCAGCATGGAAACTCACATTTGGATAGGTATCGGCATATGCGCTGATGCGATCGCGTTTGTTGTTTTTCAAATCCATCACAAAGGCCATTTTTCCGACATCCAAGCCTTCGGGGTCATACACATAGCCAGAGGAGTCGGACAGGGTTAGCACCTTGGCACCCAACTGTATGCATTTTTCGGCTGCATATTGCGCCACATTCCCTGAGCCAGAAATCACCACTTGTTTTCCTTCCAATTGATTGGAACGTGTTGCCAGCATATTGTTGGCAAAATACACTGCGCCATACCCTGTTGCTTCTGGTCGAATCATCGATCCACCCCAACTGATTCCTTTGCCAGTCAGCACTCCTGTAAACTCATTTTTCAAGCGTTTGTATTGTCCAAACATATAGCCAATTTCTCGACCACCCACTCCGATGTCACCAGCTGGGATGTCTCTATTGGGACCGATATGACGAAACAATTCGGTCATAAAACTTTGGCAAAACCGCATCACCTCTCCATCTGATTTGCCTTTGGGATTGAAGTCTGCTCCTCCTTTTCCACCACCCATCGGCAGGGTTGTGAGGGCATTTTTAAAAACCTGTTCAAAGGCCAAAAACTTGAGGACGCTAAGATTGACCGACTCATGAAAACGCAAACCCCCTTTGTAGGGGCCAATTGCAGAGTTCATCTCGATTCTATAGCCTCTGTTAACACGAATTTCGCCTGTGTCATCAATCCATGGCACGCGAAAGCTCACCACGCGCTCTGGTTCTGCCATACGCATCAAGATGTTTTTGCCGTGATAGATTTCGTGTTTAACAATGTAGGGAATTACAGTTTCGGCAACCTCTCGAACGGCTTGCATAAACTCAGGCTCGTGTTGATTGCGTTGCTGCACATCTGCAATAAATTGATCAATGATTTGTTTCATGGTTAAGTTTTTATCAAATAAAAATAAGCAATTATTTCAATCGATTATTTAAGCGCTTGTTTGAGATCAGCAATTAGATCGTGGTTGTCTTCGATTCCAACACTCAATCTAATCAGTCCATCGACTACACCCGATTTTTCTCGTTCGGCTTTGGGAATCGAGGCATGGGTCATACTGGCTGGATGGCCTACCAAACTCTCGACCCCACCAAGCGATTCGGCCAGTGTAAAGAGCTTTAATTTTTCGAGGGTTTGCGTTGCTTTTTCGAGCGAATCGTTTTGTTGTACAAATGAAATCATACCCCCAAAACCATTCATTTGTCGTTTGGCGACCTCGTGGTTGGGATGGCTTTCAAACCCTGGCCAATAGACCCTGTCAATAGCAGGGTGATCGGCTAAGAATCGAGCGATTTTTTCGCCATTTTCACAATGGCGTTGCATGCGCACATGCAGGGTTTTGATGCCACGCAACACCAAAAAAGCATCGAGGGGACCACAGACTGCACCACTGGCATTTTGGATAAACGACAGTCGCTCTGCCAAGGTAGTATCTCGCACGATCAAAGCTCCCAGGATCACATCCGAATGACCGCCGAGGTATTTGGTTGCTGAGTGCATCACGATATCTGCACCCAATGACAGGGGTTGCTGTAAATAGGGCGACGCAAAAGTGTTGTCAACAGCAAGGTAGATGTCCCTGTCCTCAACCAGTTGAGACATGGCTGTGATATCCACCACATTCATCATTGGATTGGTGGGTGTTTCGACCCAGATCAACTTGGTTTTGACATTAATTTTTGCTGCGACGTTGGCAGGGTCTTGCATATCGACAAAGTGAAACACGATGCCGAGGTCTTGAAAAATTTTAGTAAAAATGCGATAACTCCCACCATACAGATCGTTGGTCGAAATGACCTCATCGCCTGGGGATAGCAACTTGACGACTGCATCGATTGCTGCCATACCAGACCCAAAACAAAATCCATGTTTGCCATTTTCGATGCTCGCCAAAGACGCCTCTAGCGCTGTACGCGTTGGGTTGTGGGTACGGCTGTATTCATAGCCCTGATGATCACCTGGACTGCTTTGCGCATATGTTGACGTCAGATATACGGGCGGCATCACTGCGCGATAGCCCTTGTCTGGTTGTTGACCGCCATGGATGGTTTTTGAATTGAAATGAAGCTTATCTTTTTTCATCTACAAAAATTTAAGAACAAATGTATTGCTATCTACCCAAACCCACATCCTTTTACTAAAAAAATCATCATCTTTGCCCTGATACATAAGGATTGATTTATGAATACTTTTATCTATTTATCGACGTGCAATACTTGTATGCGAATTCTAAAGGGACTCGACCTGCCTGAGGAGACTAAGTTACAAGACGTCAAACACCAATCCCTTAGCACTGCGCAGTTGGGGGCATTATACCAAGCCACACAGTCCTATGAGCAGTTGATCAACAAGCGTTCTAGGGTGATCCAAGCCCTTAACAAAGCTGGAAAAATATTGGGTGAAAAGGATTTTCAACAACTATTACAAACCGAATATAGTTGTCTCAAAAGACCTATTCTTCATTGGAATAACTCCTTTTATTTGGGGAATGCCAAAAAGACTGTAGCAGCCATGCAACAGGCCGTTCATGGATAAACGAACACTTGCAATGTTCGCTGCTTTGGGTGCAACACTCATTTATGCCCTGAATCATACGATTGCCAAAGATGTGATGCCCACTTACATACAGGGGTTTGGTTTCATTGGTATTCGACTCATTGGTGCGACTATCGCCTTTTGGCTGATCGGATTGTTAATGCCCAAACAGCACATCGACAAGGCAGATCGCTGGGCCTTTCTACGTGCTGCATTTTTTGGGATGGCAATCAATATGTTGGCGTTTTTTAAGGGGCTGGAATATTCAACACCCATTAATAGCACTGTGATTATCACCACCACACCCATCATGGTTTTTTTGTTTTCTGTCATACTCCTCAAAGAAAACATACGCCCCAAAAGAGCTATTGGCGTACTGATTGGATTTTTGGGCGCACTTTCGTTGGTCCTGTTTAGCCAGCAAGCCCCTGCCAATGCCCCCAACATCAGTCTGGGGAACTTTTTGTTTATCGCCAATGCCAGTACTTATGGGCTGTACATGATTTATGTAAAACCATTGAGTGAAAAATACAACACCATTCACTTGCTCAAGTGGTTGTTTCTCATTGGGCTCCTGATGACTATGCCCTTCACCCTACCCGAGTTGTTGGAAGTGGACTTTCAACAGATGCCTCACTCCGTTTGGTGGCGCATTGGCTTTGTGGTGCTTGGCACAACCTTTATGACTTATTTGCTAATGGTATATGCCATTCGGCATTTGCGTGCCACTTCACTGTCGGTGTTTACCTATTTGCAACCGATTATCGGAATTGTTTATGCTGCTTTGGTTGGGGCAGACTTTATGACCCCGGTCAAGTGGATTGCAATGAGTTTGGTGCTCCTTGGGGTTTTTCTGGTCACCAAACAAGAGCAGCCAAAGGGCTTGTAAATCGTTATAAATTATTTGTATATAAAAAAAGTGAAACGCAAAGTAACAATAGCCCTGTATCCAAACCCCTCCATTAGTGAGCATTATTTCAACTATGCCACTGCCACCAACACTACCCATGGTTTGTTCAACATCATTGGTGACCGTTTGGCAAAATTACCCAAAAAAGGTAAGAACATCACCTAGACCTATCAAGCTACGTAAAAGGCACCTATATACTTAAAGCCATCAGTGGTTTGCAGGTCAATTATTATCGCATTTTGGGAGAATAATTTTTTGAACACTATAGGTTAAGGACGCTACAAAAACTTGTGATTACATAACACTTAGAATCGCATATGTTCTTTGTACTTTTGTGTCATGGCCTTGTTGTTTGCCTTTATCGGTTTTTTGCTGTTCCGTTTGCCGGGGGCCATAATTGGCTATTTTTTGGGGAGTTTGATTTCCAACACTCGTGTATATACCAACATTGGCAGCACACGTATCAAAACCCGTGACTTTGAGGTCAAACTGCTCACCCTTGCCAGTCTGGTCATCAAAGCCGATGGCAAGGTTACCCAAAAAGAGTTGGACTATGTGCGGCGCTATTTTGTATCGGCCTACGGTAAGGTTCGTGCCAATGAGGTGTTTCGCATCTTCAATTCCGAGATGAAAAAAACAGATGTCTCTGCTTCACAAATCTGCAACCACTTTGCGACGTTTGCGCGTTATGAAAGCCGGCTCCAACTGATCCATTTTTTGTTTGGCATTGCAGGTGCCGATGGATCAGTTTCCGAAGCCGAATGGCTCAAAATTGAATCCTTTTCACGCTATTTGCGCGTGCGCCCAATTGACTTTGAAAGCATCAAGGCGATGTTTATCAAACAAGTCGATGGTGCCTACAAAATTTTGGAAGTGGACAGAACAGCCTCCGACGCCGAAATTAAAAAGGCCTATCGCTACCTAGCCAAACAACACCATCCAGACAAGGTGCAGCACCTAGGGGAGGCATATGTCAAGGCAGCTCGCGAAAAATTTCAAAACATCCAAAAGGCATATGAACAAATCAAGAGTGAGCGTGGGTTCTAAGTTTTTTTTAAGTTTGATGTGTTATGAATGATTTTTGGTTGTTGGTCGAATTGGGCTTTTCCCATGTGTGGGACTGGCAAGGCTATGATCACCTGCTGTTTCTTATGGCACTGTGCTTACCCTTTTCAATGATAGAATGGAAAAAACTACTGTGGTTAATCACTTATTTTACCATTGGGCATAGTCTGTCATTGGTCATCGCCTCCCTCGATTTGCTAACCATTTCCTCCACTTGGATCGAGTTTTTGATCCCACTGAGCATCGCAGCCACCGCCTTGCACAACATTATCTTTGCCCAACCCAGATGGCTTAACAGCAGCAAGACTGTTGTGTGGGTCACTCTTTTTTTTGGGTTGATACATGGCTTTGGCTTTGCTGGTTATTTCGATTTGATTCGAGACTTGGAACAACCCTTGTGGAGCTCCTTGTTGTTTTTCGCTTTAGGGATCGAAGCAGCACAAATCGCATTAGGCATGTTGATGTTGCTTCTAGCCTTTTTGGTGCTCAACGTCTGGGGCCGCAGCCGACGTGATTTTATCCTCGTGTTGTCTAGTATCATAATTGGTATATTACTTCCTATAATTTTTGAACGTTGGCCATGAACAAATCAAAACAACTTCGCTACGACACTGCCTATATGCGCATGGCACTCGAATGGGCAAAACTATCGTACTGCAAACGCAAGCAAGTTGGCTCGCTGATTGTCAAAGATCGGATGATCATTTCGGATGGGTATAATGGTGCCCCTACAGGATTCGACAACTGCTGTGAAGATGAGGACTACCGGACCCATTGGTATGTGCTCCACGCTGAGGCAAATGCGATCATGAAAGTGGCAGCATCCAACCAGTCATGTGCAGGTGCAACACTTTACATTACCCTATCGCCTTGTCAGCAATGCAGCAAGTTGATCCACCAAGCTGGCATTGTCCGGGTGGTCTATGGCCAAACTTATAAAGACACTTCTGGCTTGGAATTTTTAGAAAAAGCAGGGGTAGTACTAGAACTGCTCGAAGTGTAACTCTAATAACCTATTTGACTTTGTCCTGTATAGCTTTGGCAACCCATAATAGTGCGAGTAAAACAATTGCACACAAGCCAGCAACAATACCAACCAGAGCCACCACACTGTCGCCTTGCAAAGGGGCAGCAAAGTCTACATAAAAGAGATTGAAAACGACTAGTCCAAGAGATATACATGCAAGAGCGAAGATGAGTTTTTTCATGTGATAGATTTAAAAGAGCTGTTGTGCGTTGTTGGCAAATAGTTTCACAGCAGTGGCAAGTAGAATCACACCAAATATCTTTTGAAGAACACTGATGCCAGAGCTTCCCAAAAAACGTTCAATGCTTTTGGAAGACTTCAACACAATATATACCACAAAGATGTTGATGACTATGGCAGCAATGATGTTTGCAGCAGCAAACTCGGCCCGCAAAGAGAGCAAGGTGGTCAAGGTTCCTGCCCCTGCAATGATTGGAAAAGCAATGGGAACAATCGATGCCGTTTCGGGCGATTCTTCTTTGTAAAACTGTATCCCCAAAATCATTTCGAGTGCCAAAAAGAAAATGATGATCGACCCCGCCACTGCAAAAGAATTAACGTCTATGCCAATGAGGTTGAGGATTTCTTCCCCCAAAAACAAAAACCCAATCATAATCACTAGGCTAACCAAAGATGCTTTTTCTGACTGGACATGACCGATCTTTTGGCGCAGACCAATGATGACAGGTGTGCTGCCAATAATATCAATGACAGCAAAAAGAATCATCCCAGCAGTAAAAATTTCTTTAACATCAAACATTCAGCAAAGATACAATCTTGCCATTGATTATTGTAGTTTTGTGAGATGTTTCAGTTGGGAGATACTTTGGTATCGGAAGACTTGTTGAAGGAACACTTCGCTTGTGACTTGTCGCAGTGCAAAGGGATATGCTGTGTGGAGGGAGAAGCAGGCGCACCACTCAGCGCCGAGGAGGTCCAGCAGTTGACAAAGGACTACGACGCCATCGCTCCTTTTTTAAACGAAGCAGGTCGCAAAGCCATTGCTGCACAAGGCACATCTATTGTGGCCAAGGACACGAGTTTGGAAACCCCATTGGTGGATGGCGCAGCTTGTGCATACGCCACTTTTGATGAGCGTGGCTGGGCACATTGCGGCATCGAACAAGCCCACCAAGCAGGTGCAGTTGATTGGAAAAAACCTATCTCATGCCACTTGTATCCTGTGCGTGTCAAAGACTATTCTGTGTTTACTGCAGTCAACTATCATCGCTGGCATATTTGCAGTGCTGGCTGTGCTAATGGAAAGCAAATGCAGATGCCTTTGTATCGCTTTGTGGCGGAGGCATTACAAAAAAAATTTGGTGCAGATTGGTTTGCTGAATTGGAGCGTGTGGCAAGCAAGCAAAAAAAAAATCAATAAACACTAAAAGTGATTCCTGTCTGACGTTATACCATATACACCAGCGCAACATATTGATTGACAGGATTTTAAAAAATAGTGGGGTTTTATTTTCGTAGGAAAAAACTGAACGAATGTTAAAAAAACGACGGCATTGTGAAAAACTATGGCTTTTAATTTCCACAAAAAAAGAGAAGATTTGTAGGGTTGATTTCTCAACATAAAAACACAATAACAAAAACAAAAATAATTATGGCAGCAGTCGAACCAATTCTGGAAGAAAACAAAAACCGATTCGTAATATTTCCAATTGAACACCATGATATTTGGGAATGGTATAAAAAACAAGAAGCGTGTTTTTGGACAGCAGAGGAGATCGATTTGCACCAAGATTTGACGGACTGGCAAGACAAGCTTAATGATGATGAGCGCTATTTCATCAAACACATTTTGGCATTTTTTGCTGCGTCGGATGGGATTGTGAATGAGAACTTGGCTGAGAATTTTGTCAATGAAGTGCAATACAGTGAAGTCAAGTTTTTCTATGGGTTTCAGATAATGATGGAGAACATCCACTCGGAAACCTACTCTTTGCTGATCGACACCTATGTAAAAGACGAGGTAGAAAAAGATAAATTATTTCGCGCCATAGAAATTTTCCCTGCCATCAAGCGCAAAGCCGAATGGGCTTTACGTTGGGTAGAGTCTGATTCTTTTGCCGAGCGACTCATTGCCTTTGCTGCTGTTGAAGGAATCTTTTTCTCAGGTGCATTTTGTTCAATTTTTTGGTTGAAAAAGCGTGGCTTAATGCCAGGTCTAACCTTCTCCAATGAGTTGATCTCACGCGACGAGGGCATGCACTGTGACTTTGCTGTTCACCTACACAACAAACACCTGATCAACAAAGTACCACCCCAACGCATTCGTGAAATTATTTTAGACGCATTGTCCATCGAACGCGAATTTATTACCGAATCACTCCCTGTTAGTTTGATCGGTATGAATGCAAAACTCATGACGCAGTACTTAGAGTTTGTCACCGACCGATTGTTGGTGGAACTAGAGTTAAAAAAAGAATATAACGTAACTAACCCATTTGATTTCATGGACATGATTTCGCTACAAGGAAAAACAAACTTCTTCGAAAAGCGAGTTTCAGAATATCAGAAAGCAGGGGTACTGAAACAAGAGACCGAAGAAAAAGAAAAGTACTCGTTTGACGACGATTTTTAAGGTCCTTTTTCACATATTTAGTAGAGTAGTTGTCCCTATGAATGGGCTAATGTTTTTTTGTCAAAAAAGGAGAATAGATGTATGTATTAAAAAGAGATGGTCGCAAAGAGCCCATCATATTTGATAAGATTACAGCACGTGTACGAAAGCTGTGTTATGGGCTAAATGACCTAGTTGATCCAGTCAAAGTTGCCATGAGAGTCATTGAGGGTTTGTATGACGGAGTGACAACCTCCGAGTTAGATAACCTTGCTGCCGAAACCGCAGCAACAATGACGACAACACACCCTGATTATGCCCAACTTGCTGCTCGAATCTCTGTTTCAAATCTCCACAAAAACACGAAAAAATCATTTGTCGTAACAATGACAGATTTGTACACATACGTCAACCCTCGCACTGCAAAAAAAGCACCTCTACTCGCTGATAATGTATACAAAATTATCAAAGATAATGAAGAACTTCTCGACTCCACCATCATCTACAATCGCGATTTTGGCTACGATTATTTTGGCTTCAAAACACTAGAGCGGTCCTATCTTCTCAAAATCAATGGTCAAATCGTTGAGCGTCCACAACATATGCTGATGCGTGTTTCTGTTGGCATTCACCTCAACGATCTCGACGCAGCAATTGAGACCTATCACTTGATGTCCAAAAGGTATTTCACCCACGCCACGCCAACTCTTTTCAACTCAGGAACACCCAAGCCTCAAATGTCGTCTTGCTTTTTGCTTGCCATGAAAGATGACAGCATCGACGGTATTTATGACACCCTAAAACAAACAGCAAAAATATCTCAATCGGCTGGAGGAATTGGTCTATCAATTCACAACATCCGCGCTACAGGATCCTACATCGCAGGAACCAATGGAACCTCCAATGGAATTGTTCCCATGCTTCGTGTATTCAATGACACAGCTCGCTATGTCGATCAAGGGGGCGGTAAACGAAAAGGATCATTTGCAATCTATGTCGAACCATGGCATGCTGATATTTTTGATTTCCTCAACTTGAAGAAAAACCATGGAAAGGAAGAAATGCGTGCCCGGGATTTGTTCTACGCCATGTGGATACCTGACTTGTTTATGCGTCGGGTTGAGGAAGACTCTACATGGACTTTGATGTGTCCCAATGAGTGCCCTGGATTGTATGATTCTCATGGCGATGAGTTTGAGAAAAAATACCTCGACTACGAAAAAAACAACAAAGGCCGAAAAACCATACAGGCACGTGAGTTGTGGGAAAAAATCCTCGAATCGCAAATCGAAACAGGAACACCTTATATGCTGTATAAAGATGCGGCAAATCGAAAGTCAAATCAGCAAAATCTTGGAACCATTCGCTCTTCAAACTTGTGCACAGAGATTTTGGAATATACCTCTGCAGACGAAGTGGCGGTTTGTAACCTCGCTTCCATCGCCTTACCAATGTTTATCAAAGATGGTGCCTTTGACCATCAAGGATTGTATGACGTAACTGTGCGTGCAACCAAAAACCTCAACAAAGTGATTGACCGCAATTACTACCCCATCAAAGAAGCAGAGAACAGTAACTTTAGACATCGCCCAATTGGATTAGGTGTGCAAGGGCTTGCCGACTCCTTTATTAAGTTGCGTATGCCCTTTACGTCAGACGAAGCGAAAACACTCAACCAAGAGATTTTTGAAACGCTTTATTTCGCAGCCATGACGGCTTCTAAAGACGTGGCAAAAGACGAAGGATCGTATCAAAGTTATAAAGGATCACCCATTTCTAAAGGGGAGTTTCAACACAATCTGTGGGGAATCAAAGACAGTGAGCTCAGCGGTCGATGGGACTGGGCTGCGCTCCGAAAAGAGGTCAAAAAGCATGGTGTTCGCAACTCCCTACTCGTTGCACCAATGCCAACTGCTTCAACCTCCCAAATCCTTGGAAACAACGAATGCTTTGAACCCTACACATCAAACATCTATACTCGACGAGTGTTGTCCGGTGAGTTTATTGTCGTGAACAAACACTTGTTGGAAGACCTTGTTAATCTGGGTCTTTGGGATGAAGACCTCAAGCAAGAATTGATGCGTGCCAATGGTTCGGTTCAGCAAATCGACAACATTCCCGATGATATTAAAGAGCTGTATAAAACCGCATGGGAATTGAGTATGAAGGATATCATTGATATGTCTCGCCAGCGTGGTTATTTTATCGATCAGTCGCAATCGCTCAACTTGTTTATGGAGGGTGCTACCATGGCTAAGTTGACCTCGATGCACTTTTATGCGTGGAAGTCAGGGCTCAAAACCGGAATGTACTATCTCCGAACCAAGTCGGCTGTGGATGCAATCAAGTTTACACTCGATAAGAAAAAGGAAGAGAAAGTTCCTAAAACAGCAACAGCTGCTACAACTGCCTCAGCTGTCAATGTGGCGCCCAAAGCTGCTGAAAAGCCAGTGGCTGTCGAACCACTTTCACCCGTTGAGCTGAAAGAGATGCTTTCCAAGTCGAAAGAAAATGAAGACGATGATTGCCTAATGTGTGGGTCATGACCCTCACAGCAGCCTGTTTTTTTGAAAATAGTTACATCCGAAACACACCAAAAGCGTCAGTTCCTTTTATAGGATATTGATATACAGTTGCCAATGCAATGGTCAAGTGCTTTCTTGTCTGGCGTGGATCAATCACGCCATCGTCCCATAGTTCTGAAGTGGCATGCCATACACTAGCCTTATTTTGTGCGTCTTTTTTGATGGCGTCCTTTTCCTTTTTGAGTTGCTTTTCATCCACTTTTTGATTTGTGGAAGCAGCAGACTGTCGTTTGATGATTTCCATCACGCCAGCCAATTGCTCAGCACCCATCACGCCAGCCATGACATTGGGATATGAGAACAAAAAACGAGGGGAAAACGAACGACCACACATGGCATAATTTCCAGCACCATAGGAGTTGCCAATCAAAAGTGTGATGTGTGGCACAGTGCTCCCCGCCACTGCGTGGATCAATTGTGAACCACTGTTTATCATTCCCTTTTGTTCATATGATTTACCAACCATAAAACCAGTGGTGTTGTGCATAAACAAAAGGGGTAGATTGGACTTGTTAGCAAGTTGGATAAACTGTGTAGCTTTTTGGGCAGACTCGGCAAAGATTACCCCATTGCTGGCGATAATTCCGACGGGATATCCCCCAATTTTGGTCCAGCAACAAATCATGGTTTTGCCATAGTTTTCTTTGAATTCTGTAAATTCAGATCCGTCCACAAATCGTGCAATTATTTCACGAACATCCACTTGTTTTTTGAGGTTTGCTGGAAGAATCCCCAAGAGCTCCTCTTGCTTGTAGCGTGGCGGCACGATAGGGGTTGTGGGTTCGAAATGTGGTTTGTGTGGCTTGAGGGTTTTCACAACATTACGTGCAATGTTTATGGCATCCATTTCGTCATCTGCCAAAAAATCGGCAACACCCGAAATATTACTATGCATGGTTGCACCCCCAAGTTCTTCGGCATTGGTGTCTTCATTAGTTGCCATTTTAACCAATGGCGGGCCTGCCAAAAATACTTTGGCAGCATCCTTTTGCATAATGGTGTAGTCCGACATGCCTGGTACATAAGCACCACCAGCTGTGGCATTGCCAAAGACAACCGATATGGTGGGAATCCCCTGCTTGGATCGCAAAGACATATCCCTGAAAGTGGAACCGTAGTTGTTAAACACTCGATCTTGATCGGGAAGATTTGCGCCACCACTCTCCACCAAGTTGATGGTTGGAATTTTGTTTTCTAAAGCGATTTCACCCAATCGACGAATTTTTAAGCTCGTGGCATAATCGACTGTTCCTGCCTTGCGTGTGCTGAGATTGGCATTGACAATGCAAAGGCGTTTGTTGACATACCCAACCCCTGCAACAGTGGTTCCGCCTGGGCCAAAACCACCCTCGTGGAGCAAGCCCGCCAAGGGCATCAGCTCGATAAAAGGACTGTCTTTATCGAGTAAAAGTTGAATGCGTTCTCTAGCTAAAAACTTTTTTCGTTTCTTAGCGCGATCAATCGATGCTTTGCTGCCCTCTGTCTTGGCAACAGTCAGGTGCGCCTGAAGCTTGTCAACCAATACTTGCATCTCTTCCTTATTTCTGAGGAAGCGATCGCTCTTTGGATTGATTTTAGATCGAAAACTTTGCATAGTTATTCGCTTAGCCCCTGTGTTGAGGGAAAAACGATGTGCAAAGGTACACAATATGCGTTACTCGATAGAATGCGCCTGGACTTAAGACTCCGAATTCTTTTTGATCAAGGGGTCAATATCGCTGTCATAATCGATATAATAGAGCTCGATCAGGTTCATAGTTGCGGCGATCAGGTCTTTGGTTTCAGATAAAATACCAAAGAAAAGCGTGGTGTTTTTGGGGCTTGATTCTTCGGTTCTCGTCCGACTGACTTGGTCTTGAATTCGACTGTTAATCGAGTTGAACAAAATTTCCTTTTTGGGTAGGATGTCTTTGATTTGGTCAAAGTCATTGAGGTCAAATGTAAATCGAATTTCAGAAAACAAATCCTCCAACTCATTTTCTATGGTTTTGAGGGCTTTGATTTGGGTGTATTTGATTTTTTTGTGTTTGTTACTAACGTGTTTTTGACACTTTTTATTGAGCAGTTCTAGGGATTGACACATGTCCTCCAAACAATCGATTAGTGCTATAAAAAACTTACTAGCTTTTACACTGTCTTCGTCGAGTTCTTTGATAAAGTAATAGAGTTCATCGTGAAGGGAACTAATTTCATTTTCGAGTTTTTTTACACGTCGTTTATTTTTTTTCAGCGTGTCAACATTTTCAGTGGCAAGCCCATGTATGGTGTTTTTATAGATTTCATTGGCACGGCGAACCATACGGGAAACGTTATATGCACTTTCTGCAATAAGGCCTTGTACCGAGCCTGCTTCGGTCATGTAAAGCTCGTCTTCTTCCTTGAGAGTTTTACTTTCTTTTTGAGATCGGATATAGTTTCGGTAGAGAATGATTGTGGAGAAAATCAGTAAAATAATAATCGCAATCAACTTGGTGAAATAGATAAAGGTAACCAGCAAGGCACAGGCTGTGAATGCGATGAAGGCAGTCAAAAACCACCCACCAACGACATTGATAACTCCAGCCACACGATAGACAGCACTATCGCTACCCCAAGCACGATCGGCAAGGGAAGTTCCCATGGCGACCATAAAGGTCACATAGGTGGTTGAAAGCGGGAGCTTATAGGAGGTCGCGATTGAAATCAAAACAGCAGCTACTGTGAGGTTGATCGATGCACGAACATTGTCAAAGGCGGGCAAATCCCCTTTTTTGATGACCGCTTCTTCAAGTGTGGGCTGGGTAAATTGCTTGGTAATCAGATTTTGAATAGGTGTGGGAAACATTCGATTGATAACGCTAGTTGTACGGACAAAGGCATTGACCAGTCCACGTGATAAGGAATTGGATTCAAAGCGTTCTTTGGTTTTGTCTTGTCGGGAAAGGTCGATGGTTGTTTTGACGACTTTTTTGGCTTTTGTGGAGGTCCATAAGGTAAGGACCATCACTAGACCAGCGATGAATAAAAAGATGGTTGGTGTTGCGACTTTGGCAGCCAAGCCCCCCATGGAAAATAGTTCTGGGTCTATGCCCGAAGCCAACCACGACTGATAGGATTGCCATGCCGCAATGGGGACACCAATAAAGTTGACCAAATCGTTGCCTGCAAAAGCGAGCGCGAGTGAAAAAGTGCCAACGGCAATAATCATTTTGTATATATCCCAAAAACGAACCCAAATCATACTGATCAAAGTCCAAAACACAAGCCCGATTGAAGATACCGTGATCAGCTCAGTTTCGGCAAATTCACCAAGGGTCATACCGCCCAGAAGCGGAAGTGTTTCGCCAGCATAGGGAGTCCCTTTTATTCCCTTAATGATGATAAAATAGGTGATGGCAGTAAGGGCCATTCCACCAAACAAAGCACTCATCCATCTGGGGTTTTCTTGAAAGTGAAAGCTCAAAAAAAGACGGGAAATATATTGCACGATAGCCCCAATGGAAAAGGCAAATACAATTGATAAGAAAATACCCAGTACAATTTGTGTTGCTTTGGTGACATTGATAAAGGTGATGAGTTCTTCGGTGGCATCTCCAGTGTAGATTTTCAATAAGGCCATGGCAACGGCTGCACCGAGGAGTTCAAAAACAATGGATACCGTAGTTGAAGTAGGAAGTCCAAGGGTATTAAAAAAGTCCAACAATAGAATATCGGTAATCATCACAGCGATAAAAATCACCATGATTTCGGAAAAGACAAACATTTCGGGGTTAAAGATGCCTTTGCGTGCGACCTCCATCAACCCACTGGAGAAAATGGCTCCAGCAGCCACGCCCACACTGGCGACAATCATAATCATCCGAAAGCTAAGGGCCTTGGAACCGATGGCAGAATTGAGGAAGTTTACCGCATCATTACTCACGCCAACAATCAGGTCAGCCAAGGCCAAAACGGCCAAGGCAATGAGCATGAATAGGTAGATGTTTTCCATTTTTTAAAAACTAACTCTGTAACCTACTGTATACGTAATGCCTGGATTGTAAGAATTAAACACAAATGAATTCTCTCCCAGCCATCTGTATACACTTTCAACTCTATCATCAAGGATGTTAGATATTTTGAGCTCTATGTTACTGTTTAGCTTTCCAGCAAAAGATTTTTTTAATTTAAAATCCAATTTATTGAACGGTTTGGTAAATACATCAGGAATTCCACCTAGTCCCACTTTACTGAGAGTTTCTCCCTGAACATTGTAAAACAGACCAAAATCTAAATCATAGTTAATCAACTTGGCGTTTAAACCAATGTTTACAATATGAGGAGATTGTCCTTGTAATGGGCGTTCATTTTCTAACACACCATTACCTAATTCGTCTTTGGAAGCCTCGTACTTTGAATTGTATTCGTCATCAGACATTGTTTGTTTAGCATCGATTATTGTTATATTGGATGATAGGGATGTCAGTATATTTTGTGAATCAAAAATATTTTTTCTTATTTCAACCTCTATGCCCCTTACTGATGCACTACCAGTATTTTTTGCCAAAAAAGTATTTGGAGAATTTTCACTTGCATTTGTTATTTCAATTGGATCAAGAAAATCTTTATAAAAAACACTAACTGCATACATTTGATTTTTTTCACTGAATTTTTCAAATCTCAAATCATAATTACTAATGTAGCTTGGTTTTACTTCAGGGTTTCCTAAGAAAAAGGTTTCAGAAACAGGGTCATATAAATATGCTGTTGAGGCTTCTCTGAATGATGGCCTAGCAGTTGTTTCATAATACGACATACGCAAGTTTATATCGTCACTTAACCCAACGATTGTGTTTGCAAATAAAAAGTTATCAGAGGTGTTAATGAAAGAGGCTTTATTGTATTTATTTCCGGGCAAGTCTTCTCCAGTATATATCAAATTAAATTGTTCACTTCTAACCCCAAAAATAAGTTTTAAATCACTAGTAACACCAAGCTCAGCCTCAATAAAGGTTGCATCGACCTCAGTTTCAGATTCATATATATTTGTTCTTTCAAACCCACCTCTTAGATAAGTCCCGGTTTTATTTTCTCTTGTCCAAATATTTTCGTCATAAAAATACGCGTCGGAGTCGCCTTCAAGTATAGTAGAATCTCCATTAAACCAAACATCAAATTTCTTCGAGTTATAATCTCTGTGTTTTAAATTTCTGGTTGTCCCTATAGACAATGAACTTTCCGTTCCAATTTCATCTAAATTTAGTTTTAAACTGAAAGATAAAGCAGTAGACTCCTCGTCTAAATTTCTCCAAATTCTTGAGGGGGCACTCACTTGATTAGGACTAAAATAAAACACATCGCGCGCAGTGTTTGTTTCAAAAACTGACCTTCTAAGGTCTTTATCTCTTAAGTTAGATCTTGAAAATGCATATGCCCAATCAAATTCGATAACACCGTCCTTTATATTATGCTTACCTTGTATAGGGACTGACAACAAGCTTTTTTCTGTGTAAGATAATGTGCTACCAACCCCAAAATAATTGTTTTCAACACTTTCAACTCTTTCTAAGTTACTTGCTTTTGACTCACCGTTTTGTAGCCTTAAAACATTTATTGAAACTTTATTATAATTGTTTTGAAGTGTGATTCCAGCAAGACCACTCAAAAACTTATTAATAACTCCAATTTGACTTTCTTGTTCACTGTAAAATTGTAATACACCTTCGCTTTTTTGAACTGTATTATCAATATAACTTTCATAAAACTGTTCTTCAGTTTTGTACCCTATTGAAGTAATATATCCCAATTTTGTCTCTCCCCACAAATTAATTGAGTTAGATGTGCTAAAATTAAACGAATGATTCATATTACTTTTATCGTTCAATGGCACCATTACTTTGCTAAGCGATCGAGTAGATTTTGTCAGAATATCAGTATCAGGCAAAAAATGGAGTGCTGGAGGTAAGTCAATTGATGGATCTAAGGGTAAGGTTCTATAGTCGCTATCGACACCTCGCCAGTCAGTACTAGATGTATTATCACGAATAAAGGAATTGTTAAAGTGCATATCTGGATTATAACCCCCGGAATAACTAAAATTATATTCAGGCGCGAATGTAAATTTTTTCAATTCAATATTCACGACACCTCCAGTAAAGTCTGCTGCTACTTTAGAAGAAGCGGATTTTTGTATGATTATATTTTCAATAATTGACGTAGGGAATAGATCTAGAGGAAGTGTATTTTTATCTGGATCAATTCCTGGTAACTCAAGAGAATTTAACATCGTTTTTGAGTACCGGTCCCCTAAACCCCTTACATAAACGTACTTACCATCTTGGACAGAAACTCCAGGAACTCTTTTAACGGCTGAAGCAATATCACTGTCACCTGCTTTTTTAATTGCTTGGATAGACAAACCATCTAAAACTACATTTGCATTTTTTTGGATATTTAAGACCGATGTTTCAGTGCTTTTTTGTGCAGTTGTAGTTATAACGACTTCTTCAAGAGCGTTTGAAGATGGTTCGAGGACAACATCTAAATTTGTAATTTTATTTTTTGATACCAAAACCCCTGTAACTCTTTTCTTATCATATCCAACAAATGAGTATTCTATTGTATAGGAACCGTCATTAAGTTCTAAATAATACTTGCCGTCCAGATCAGAGGTTGTACCATTGCCGGTTTCAATAACAATTATATTTGCGAATGGAAGTAGATCATTAAATTCTCCGTCAATAATCAATCCACTTACACCTGATTGGGAGTACAAAATTGATGAGAATATAGTTAAAAAGAATAAAATTAAATGCTTCATAAAATGAATTTGCACAAAAATATTCTTATAAAGTAAAAAACGTATATTATGTTAATGTTAAGAAAAAACCCCCAAAAAGGGGGTTTATGATCTAATTAAAACCTATTTAAGATTATTTTCTTATCAGTTTCCCTTGAACTTTTTGTTCATCTGTAATTATTTCAATAACATAAATTCCAGATCTAACATTTTCAATATTAATTGAATTAGCTCTTATCACCTTTTCAACCAATTGACCTGAGATAGAATAAACATTAATTTCGTTAACTCTACTTTCACTGTCAATATTTACTATACCATTCGTTGGATTTGGATAATACGATATAGTTGATTTGACCTCGAAAATTTCCTCAAATGAAAAGGTAGTGTTAACAAAAGCATAAGCA
>CACFJP010000003.1 GCA_902566635.1 uncultured Bacteroidota bacterium
GGGATATGAGTAGTGCAGGCGTAAAAAACAATAACTAACAAAAATTGCTAATAAATTCAATTTATTACATTAATCGTGCCAAATTTTATAATATGAAGTTGCGGTAATATTTAGTTATTTTTTAGCAGCTGCATTATGAATAGCTAAAGCAAAAATTTTTAGGTTTATTAAGTCCGTATTGAAATCTTAAATTGCTAGGACAAACACGAATTGAGTTTGAATCTAAAAGATTTATATGAATACAAAGGAAAGCCAAGAGTAACGTCAATGACTTTGACGATCCCTCTTGATTTTAATTCGTAGAAGAAATAAGATCAGCATACGGAAAACAAACTGTAAACCCTTTTGCTGCAAAATATTCTTTACTTTTTGTTGGGCCACAAGCAAGAACAAAATCTCCTCCCCAAGCACCCAGGCTCTTCACTACTCCTTCGTAGTCTGAAAATTCAGTCTTCTGCACTGGGTCAATGCCGATAAGTTTGGATACAATGCTTTCATGTGAAAGCATGAGCATCTGGAAATCACTCACGGTTTTGGCGTTTATGAACCTTTTTGTGAGTGTGTTCAGTGCATCAATTAAATGACCTGTTACCCCCTTGAAGTGATGACGTATAGAAGCTCGACTGTTTTGCTTTTTGTTCATATAAACGAAAAACAAATGCTGATGAAATGGAGGATAAAAGCTTACATCTGTTGTAATTGGATTTTGTTTGATCAGCTGATAAGTGATAGGATTAGATTTTTGGGCACATGCGATATCATATCCACTTCCTCCAAAAACTTTTTGTTGTAAATTAAATGGATTTACATTAGCCCATTGCGCTATATTGTTGATTAATGTCGATGAACTTCCAAGACCCCAGTTTCTTGAAAAATCGAGTTGGGTTTCAATAAGTGCTCCTATCGATCCTGCTAAAAAATCTTGATTTTGCTCACGCACATTGATTAAGATTTGTTGGAGTCGTTTTGATACATTGTCCTTTTGATGAATGGGGCTAAAATCAATCGTGTCAAAATCATTTTCAAACCAAATCTTTCCATCCATGTCCTTTGCTACCCAATGCAAGCGAGATTTTTCTGCATCAACAACAGTCATGCTTTGCCCCAATTTGGTTGGTAAAGCAAGGGCACAAGCCCCATCAATTACTGCATATTCACACGTAATCAGTAACTTCCCAGAGCTGTAATATATCATTTTTTCCGCCATGTTGCTAGTGCTTGTTCAACGGCATTAAAACTAACAACATTGGTTGTAAAGTGCTTAATCATTGCATCTTTTTCGGGTTGGGTAGCACCCATTTGGTTGAGTATGTTTAGTAAATGCATTTTCATATGTCCTTTCTGGATACCAGTTGTGACCAATGAACGTAATGCAGCAAAATTTTGCGCTAATCCACTGACTGCCATGACTTGCATTAGCTCTTTTGCATTTGGATTTTGTAGCAATTGATGCGACCATTTCACCAAGGGGTGAAGCTTTGTTAAGCCACCAACTGTTCCCACTGCTAATGGTATTTCTAGCTCAAACCAAAACACATCTTTTTCTATTCGTGCTCTTGAAAGCCCTCTGTAGTTTCCATCTTTTCCAGCATAGGCATGTATGCCAGCATCCACTGCCCTAAAATCATTGCCTGTAGCAATGGCTAACGCATCGACCCCATTCATAATCCCTTTGTTGTGCGTG
The DNA here is from genome assembly GCA_902566635.1 of uncultured Bacteroidota bacterium. Taxonomy (GTDB): domain Bacteria; phylum Bacteroidota; class Bacteroidia; order Flavobacteriales; family Flavobacteriaceae; genus UBA724. The sequence continues at coordinate 1,685 of CACFJP010000003.1, forward strand.
ACTGCTCTATAGTTGTTGTGATGTGCAATTTCAACTGCTTGTACAAACTTTTTTGCGAGTACATCACCATCACCTCCCAACTCTTCAATGGGACAGCTTACCCAGGATTTTACGCGACTACCAGGCACATAGTTCGATAAGATACTCATGACCACTTCGATTTGTTTTTCGGTTTCAGAAAAATGTTCATAGATAGCAGCTTCATTTTGGAGTGTTTGGGCAAGTTGCTCGAGGCACGAATTAATAAAATTAGCACCCATCGCATCTGCAGTTTCAAAGCGAACGTGCAACTGATAATAGTTTGCCATATTTTTGGTGCTGTCGACCAGTTCAATATCCAAGATTCCCCCCCCTCGTTTACGCATGTTTTTGGTAATGGCATCTGTTTCCTTTAGTAGCGTTGGTTTAACATCGTGGATAAAGCTCGTAAGACTTTGATGAGGTCCTGTAAATAAAAAGTGAACTTGACCTGTTTTTTCTGTTCCCAATATTTCGGCATGAAATCCCCCACGAGTAGCCCAAAATTTAGCTGCATTGGCCGCGGCAGCAACCACCGAGCTTTCTTCTGTAACCATTGGAAGAACGTAACTCCTCCCATTTATGACGAAGTTAGGGGCAACTGCTAGGGGTAAATAAAAGTTACTGATTCCATTTTCAATAAACTCATCGTGTAAGTTCTGCAACTGTTCGTCTGAGTTCCAATAGGTTTGAAGCACCTCTTTAGCTTGTGTGGGATTGGAAAAGCAATTATTGGCAATCCATTCGATTTTCTCTTGTTTTGATTTTTTGGAAAAGCCAGAAACTAATCCGTTTTGAAAACCCTTATTTGCCATGGTGTAAAGATAAGATATCTTGCATATTAAACGAATAAGCAAATGACTGAAAAGTCATATATTAGCAAATCTCAACTAAAAACCTAGTTATCATGTCAAACCAATTTGGAGGATCTGCCCTCAATCAAAGAACCATTGCAGGACACCCTGTCGGCCTATTTGTATTGTTTTTTACAGAAATGTGGGAGCGATTCAGCTACTATGGTATGCGTGCAATTTTAGTGTTATTTCTCACCTCATCCTTGCTCGATGAAGGTTGGGCTTGGGAGAGAGAAGATGCATTGACTTTGTATGGTTGGTACACAGGGTTGGTGTATTTAACCCCCATTCTGGGAGGCTTTTTTGCTGATAAGTTTTTGGGGTACAGAAATGCAACTGTTTTAGGTGCATTCATTATGACTCTTGGTCACGCCTCCATGGCACTGGAAACCTTTTCAACAGTATTCTTCTTCATTGGTCTGAGTTGTTTGGTCATTGGGAATGGATTTTTTAAACCCAATATTTCTTCAATTGTAGGACAATTGTACAAAGATGGTGATATTCGTAAAGATGGAGGGTATACCATTTTTTATATGGGTATCAACGCTGGCGCTTTCCTAGGAATTTTACTTTGTGGATATATTGGCGAAAAGGAGGGATGGCATTTGGGCTTTGGACTGGCTGGGATTTTTATGTTTTTTGGAATGCTTCAGTTTTGGTTTGCCCAGAAAATTTTTGGGAACATCGGTTTATCCCCAAAAGCTCTAGCGCAAAATCAAAATGAAATGGAAGAAAAAGCTGAAGAAGCACCTAAAAAAACTGAAAATGACCGACTATTTGTAGTGGTAATTTTCTCTCTATTCACCATTTTCTTTTGGTGGGCTTTTGAACAAGCAGGTGGCTCGATGACCATATTTGCAAATGACTACACAGATAGAAATTTGGTTGGGACTGCATCAAAAACATTCAATATTGTAAACTCCATTATAACTCTGGTTCCAATGGTAATTTTGACTTATGTCTTATACGAATTGTTTCGCAACATGTTGGGGAAATATATTCTTTCTAATTTCTTTTTAGGATTAAGTTTTGCCATCATTTGGGGCATAGTAATATGGATGCTCAACAGAGAGTTTGCTTCTGATGTTGCTGAAATTCCAGCATCTTGGTTTTCTGTTCTCAATTCACTTTTCATTGTAATTTTTGCACCAATTTTTTCCAAAATATGGGCTTCTTCATTTAACCCAAGTGGGCCTGTTAAGTTCGCCATAGGATTGATGTTACTCGGTTTTGGCTTTGCCTTTTTATCCTATGGAGCATCTGGCATTCCACTGGGTGCAAGCACAGCAAGTGTGAGTATTGCCTGGCTGATTTTGGCATACTTATTTCACACTTTAGGGGAGCTTTGTATCTCTCCTGTGGGCTTGTCTTATGTGAGCAAACTGGCTCCCAAAAGATTGGTTGGTCTTATGTTTGGATTTTGGTTTGTATGCAGCGCATTAGCCAATTTCTTAGGTGGTTGGACTGGTAGTTTTATTGACTCAATTTCAGAGTCATATGGCTTATCGAATTTCTTCCTTATTTTTACTGCGATACCTGTGCTTGCTGGGGTACTGATGCTTATTCTTAATAAAACCCTTATTCGAAAAATGCATGGGATTATCTAGTCTGATTCTATTTTTTATTGGTTGCACAATTTCATTTGCCCAAGTTAAATGGATGACGATGGATGAGGCTTTAGCTGCTCAAAAATCAAACCCCAAAAAAATCATAGTTGACGTATATACAAGCTGGTGTGGACCTTGTAAACTTCTCGATAAAAACACCTTTGGAAATGCTGATGTGAGTGCCTTTATCAATCAAAATTATTATCCTGTAAAATTTAATGCTGAGGGTAAAGAAGAAGTTAATTTCAATGGAAATCGTTTTAAAAACCCTAGATATGACCCAAATCTAAAGGGAAGAAATGCTCGGCATCAGTTCACTGCCTATCTTGGTATTACCGGCTATCCAACCGTGGCTTTCTTTGATGAGAATGCTAATTATATTTCTCCTATTGTTGGCTATCACAATGTGCAGCAAATGGAATTTTACTTGAAGCTTTTTTCATCCAATGATTATAAAAAATTAAAGTCACAGGAAGATTTTACCAATTACTACAAAAACTTTACTGCCCAATTCAAAGGTTGAGGATAAAACTTTATTGCAATCGATTTTTGCGGCATAGAATGGATATACTGAACAATAGTATTAGGAATCGAAAAATAAAAAGATGTAAAGTAGGGATAAGCTAATATACCTGCAACAAACCAAAGCATAAAGTAGGCAATTGTGGACATGCCGAAAGACAGGAAATGTTAGCGAATCAATCTGCGTGTTTGTGCGTAAGCATTGTTCCAATAGCTATCGTTCATTGAAGAAATGATAACTCCCCTTGAAGATGAGGCGTGAATGAAAAGGGGAATATCTCTTTTACGTCCAACAACAATACCTGCATGGGTGAGTTTTCGTTTTTTGGAGGTTCTAAAAAAGATAATATCTCCTGGTTTTGCGCGATCAATGGAAATACGTTTTCCCTCTTTTCGCAAAAGGTCAACAGTTCTTGACACACGAACTCCCTGCTTTTTAAATGCGTTGTGAATAAGTCCAGAACAATCAATTCCGCGAGTGTTGTTACCACCCAAACTATATGGTGTGCCTATATACTCCTTTGCATATAAAACAACACCGTCTCGTGGTTTTAATTTTTTTTCACTTTTAAATACCCCACAACTCGAAGTGAGAACAGCGATAATAACAAAAAAAATGAGCTTACGCATGCGTTCGTTTGTAAATGAGTTTGGCAACTTTTTCACTTGCTCCTCTACCTCCGAGTTTTTGAATAAGGTCGTTATATCCAGACAACACCTTTTTTCTGCCATTGGGAGATAAAATCTCTTGTAATGCATTTGTAAAGGCGAACGCATTGCAGTCATTTTGGATTAGCTCTTCCACGAGCAAGCGACCTGCTATGAGATTGACAAGTGAAACAAAAGGAAGCTTGACAATTCGCTTTGCAATTGCAAAGCTAAAAGGACTCGCTTTATAACAAACGATCTGAGGGGTTTTGAGCAGTGCTGTTTCCAAAGTAGCTGTTCCGCTGGTAACAATGGCTGCTTGAGCTATGCGCAAAACGTCATAGGTCCGATCCATCACAACATCTACATTTGGTGCAAAACGTTTGTAGAGTGATTTATCAATGTTAGATGTACCAGCAATAACAAAGCGATGGTTTGGAAATGAGTCAATGATGCTTATCATCAATGGTAGTATTTTATTGATTTCTTGCTTTCGACTCCCTGGCAATAACGCGATTACTTTTTGGTTGTTTGGAATGCCCAGCTCTGTTTTGAATGCATCTTCATCCAAATCTGGAATTGCAAATAACTCATCGATGAGTGGGTGTCCAACATAGTCAATACTGAGCTTGTGTTTTTGTGCAAAAAAATCAACTTCAAAAGGCAAGATAACATATCGAAAGTTGGTGTGTTTCGCCAATTTTTTCACACGATTTTCTTTCCATGCCCAAGCCTGTGGTAAGATGTAATAATGCACTGGTATTTCCAATTTGGTTGCCCATTTTGCGATTATCATGTTAAAGCCAGGGTAGTCGATTAAGACCAAAGCATCTGGTTTGAAGTTGAGAATATCCTTCTTGCAAAAGTAAACGTTTGCTAAGATGATTCTTAGATTTTTGAGCACCTCCCAAAACCCCATAAAAGCAAGATGTTTGTAGTGTTTTACGATTTTTGCACCTTGTTCCTTCATCTTATTACCACCCCAAGCACGAAGTACTGCTGAATCGTCTTTTTGTTTTAATGCAGCAATTAAATTGGCACCATGCAAATCTCCAGAGGCCTCGCCGGCAATGAAGTAGTATCTCATGTAATAAATTTTAACAACAGACTAATAAAGGCCCAAAAAATTGTTGCCCCAAGTATGGATTGTGCAGCACTGGTATTCTTTTTTTGAATCCACCACCAAAAGAAAAATAGATTAGGAAGTACAGCCATCGTTATCCAAATGCCTAGTTCATCATATGCATAGAGTATTGGGATTGTATCAAAGACATTGCCATCAGCCGAAAATTCGACCAAAAGCAAAAGCATGACAAAAGGTATTGCTAAACCAATGAGCCATCCGAACAAGCCAGGACTGATTCTCTTTAAAAGGCCCATGAGTTGAGTTTTTGAATATGATGATGAGCAGTTAGGTCAAAATGAGTAGGAACCACTGAAATATACCCATTTTCAAGTGCCCAGATATCAGTATCTTCTCCTTTGTCATCATTGATAAAGGCGCCAGTCATCCAATAATATTCTTTCCCCATTGGGTCTTGACGTTTGTCGAATTCTTCAATCCAATAGGCATTTGCCTGTCGACAAATCTTGATTCCTTTAATCTCACCTTTTTTTCGTTTAGGGAAATTGACATTAAGTACTGTGCTTTCTGGGATTTTATTTTTTAGTGCCGATTGGGTTATTTTTTTTACAAAACTGGATAGAGAATCAAAATCGGCATCCCAAGCATAATCGAGTAAAGAAAAACCTATCGCTGGAATTCCTTCAATTCCAGCTTCAATAGCAGCACTCATCGTTCCAGAATAAATGACATTAATCGCTGCGTTTGATCCATGATTAATGCCAGAAACACATAAATCTGGCTTTCGTTTCAGAATTTCATGAACGCCTAGTTTTACACAATCAGCTGGTGTGCCCGAACAAGAGTACTCCTTTTGAGGTCCATCATCGAGTTTTGCTTTCGTGCATCGTAAGGTGCTATTGATAGTGATCGCATGTCCCGTCCCTGATTGTGGGCTATCAGGAGCAACCACAACCACATCACCAATAGTATTCATAATTTGAATAAGGGTACGAAGCCCAGGGGCACTTATGCCATCGTCATTTGTGACAAGAATCAATGGTTTACGGCTCATTTTGGATATCTGTTTTCACAAAAATACAGATTTCAATTTGCCTTTAAGACCAATAAACAAGATATTTTCATACTTTGAATATTATATATATATTCGTAAGTCCTCAATAGATTGAAATGAAAAAGAATGCCTCTTACTTGATTTTTGCTGTTGCTGTAGTTCTGTACCTTTTAACTGCAACGACTAACCCTTTACAAAAGGAATTTGTCAGCAATGATAAAGATCGACTTCTCATCGAGTTGATTTCACATGTAATTCAGCGTGGTCATTATGATGTCAAATCTTTGAATGATGATATGTCTGAACAAATTTTTCACACTTATCTAGAGAGGATTGATGGTCAAAAAAGATATTTTCTTCAAAGCGATTACAGAGAGTTTTCGAAATACATGTATCAAATTGATGATCAAATTAGAGAATTGGAATTAACATTTTTTGATTTGACTTACCAAAGACTTATTCTTCGCATGAATGAAGTAGAAAGATTATATAGTTCTCTGTTGTCTAGTCCTTTTGATTTTGAGAAAGAAGAAGAACTCGATACAGATTATGACCAGCAACTTTATCCATTATCTCAAAAAGCAAGATCTGAAAAGTGGAGAAAACAACTAAAATTATCTACCTTAAGCTTGTTGTACGACAAAGTGCAAGAGGCAGAAAACAATAACGAAACAACGCCAGCGTACCTATCATCTTCGTGGATGGACTTGGAGGCTGAGGCACGAACAACTACTAGTGAAAACATGGAGGATTTTTTTGACTTGATGAATGAATTGGAACGTAAAGACTGGTTTGACATCTACATTAACTCATTTGTCCTACAATTTGATCCTCACACAAATTATTTCAACCCTGATGATAAAGATCGATTTGACATGAGCATGTCTGGGAAATTTGAAGGAATTGGTGCACGACTTTCAAAACGAGACCAAGCAATCAAAGTAGTTGATATAATTGTAGGGGGGCCGCTTTGGCGCGATCAGTTGATGGAAGTAGGAGATGAAATCCAGTTGGTGCGACAGGAAGACGGAGATGCTGTTGATATTCGTGCAATGCGCCTAGATGATGCAATAAAGCTGATCAAAGGCCCTAAGGGATCGATGGTGTATTTGACTGTTAAAAAGGTTGATGGTAATATAGAAACAATCCCTGTGAAAAGAGATTTGGTTGTTCTCGAGGAGTCTTATGCAAGGTCAACAGTTATCAACCGACAAGACCAAAAATATGGTCTTATTCACCTCCCAAAATTTTATGTAGACTTTAAGAATTACAGAGAAAGAAATGCTGCAAACGACGTTGAGCAAGAGGTGATGAACCTAAAAGAGGCAGGTGTTGGAGGCCTTATCATTGATTTAAGAAACAATGGAGGAGGTTCACTTCAAACTGTGGTTGATATCGCAGGTCTTTTTATTGATGAAGGTCCTATTGTACAGGTCAAGTCAACTGTAAGCAAAACAGAAGTTTTACGTGATCGAGATGGAAAAACATTGTGGACCGGACCAATGGTCATTCTTGTGAATGAACTATCTGCTTCTGCCTCTGAAATCCTGGCTGCAGCACTGCAAGATTATGAACGCGCCATAGTGCTTGGCAGCGAACAAACTTTTGGCAAAGGTACAGTACAGAATGTAGTTGATCTCAATCGTTTCCTTTCCAATAGCACTTATGGTAATCTTGGGGCATTAAAAATTACAACAGATAAATTTTACAGAATCAATGGTGGTTCGACCCAACTTGAGGGGGTGAAAAGCGATGTTATCACCCCAGACCGATATCGATATGTCGATGTTGGCGAAAGAGATGAAGACAACCCCATGAGATGGGATCGTATAAGCCCTTTGGTATATTCAAGATGGAATGGTTATCTGAACTATAATGACGTCATAAAACAGAGTCAAGATAGAGTCAACAACCACCCTATTTTCAACCTCGTTGACCAAGATGCAAAGTGGATTGAGCAGCGTCAAAACGACAACACAATTGCTTTGAATTATGAAGAATACGTTTCAAAAATTGAGTCTGATCGAACTCATGCAGATCAATTTGATGCAGTAGAAGAGTACGATAACAATCTAGATTTCACCTTCTCTCCTGCTGATCAAAAACGTATTTCAGAGGACGATATCTTTTTAGAAAAAAGAGAACGCTGGTTTTCAAACTTATCAAAAGATTTTTATGTAGAGGAAGCAGTGAATATCCTGCAAGGTCTCAAAGTTGGGATTTATCAGCAAGAGCCACTTGCCAAAAAATAAAACGAGAAACGATTGCAAAACACAACCAACAGAGCTTTTTTATATGATCTGGGAGGCTATCTTGCTATTGGGGTTATAATCATTTGCGCCATCATTTCTGTTTTTGCCTATGTCATTGTGCCTGACAATTCGGTCAATGCAAATCAAATGCACCTCTCTATTCACTCGCAATCCCCTGGGTTTGAGGTCAAAATGATGAGTATTCCTTCTTCGAAAGACAAAGAGATAAGCAGCTTTTATTCCTTCTTACTTGGAAATCCTGATCCTGCTATTCAGTATCCAATATCTTCTTATGAAATAGGGGATCATGGTATATTGATAGAACACTACAATTTTGATTACCCTGGGCAAAGAGAGTGGTTTTCCACATCTTCTTTTGGCGCATATACCTCAGCTTCGGAAATCGTTAATAAGCATATTTCAAACCATAAATTCTTATTGGGAACCGATTTGTTTGGGCGAGATGTATTGAGTCGATTGTTGCTTGGCACACGTATTTCCCTATCTATTGGTTTGATTTCAGTTTTTATTTCTTTGATAATTGGCATTATCATCGGTGGTTTGGGGGGGTTTTTTGGCGGTAATATAGACAAAGCAGTCATGTGGGTTATTAATGTCACATGGTCAATTCCTACCTTATTACTTGTCATTGCAATATCTGTTGCACTTGGGAAAGGATTCTGGCAAGTCTTTATCGCTGTTGGGTTGACAATGTGGGTTGAAGTGGCTCGTATTGTCAGGGGTCAAGTGATGAGCATCAAGAACCGTCAATATGTCATTGCTACGCAAGTGCTTGGGTTTTCTTCATTTCGTACTCTTTTTGGTCACATCCTCCCCAATGCTTTTGGACCATTGGCAGTAATTACTGCTTCCAATTTTGCAGCTGCAATTCTCATCGAAAGTGGGTTGAGTTTTTTAGGGATAGGTGTTCAACCGCCCATACCGAGCTGGGGCACGATGATTAAGGATCATTATCAATTTCTGGTCATGGGAAAACCTTATTTGGCACTGATTCCAGGCCTAGCAATCATGATTTTAGTGAGTTCTTTTATGATTATTGGCAACAATTTGAGGGATCGTTACGATCCTCAAAAAAGCTGATCACCACTCATTCACCCGATTGGCATCGAACTTCAAATAGATTCCTAGTAACAGACTAAATGCTAGAAGATTTGATCCTCCATAACTCAAGAATGGCAGTGGGATTCCAATGGTAGGCAAGAGACCTAAAACCATACCGAGGTTAATGCTAAAGTGGGCAAACAAAAGACAAACGACAGAGTAGCAGTAGATTCTACTAAAATTATTTTTTTGCCGCCCAGATGTTATGAGAACGCGAAGCATTAAAGTTATATAGAGGACCACAACTAAAATTGATCCGACAAAGCCCCATTCTTCACCAACAGTGGTAAAAATATAATCGGTTTGTTGTTCTGGGATAAAATTCCCTTTGGTTTGCGTACCCTCGAGAAACCCTTTTCCAAGAATCCCTCCAGACCCAATAGCAATCTGAGATTGGTTGATATTATACCCAATTCCTTGTGTATCCACTTCGCGTCCCAAAACAATGTTGAAGCGATCACGGTGGCGTTGCTCGAACACATTTTCAAATACAAATTCAACAGATTGAATAAATGCGGAGGCCATGGCGATGGTTAAAATGATAGAAAGCAGTCGTTTTCTACGCTTCTTTCGTTCCAAACCAAAAATATAGACAAGCCCCATTACCAAAACAATAGCTATCGCAAGTGTTTTATCCAGCAGCAAAGTAATGATGAACAAAACAACAAGTCCAATAAAAGAAAGCAAAAATTGAGAGGGCAATTTTTCAGTGTGCAAAACCAAAAGAAAGCTCAGAAACACAACTGTACTACCTGGGTCTGGTTGGGGAAGGATGATTAGTGCAGGAAGAAAGATGAGAAGAAAGGAGGTGAGTTGATCTGAAATTTTTGTTAAATCTGTATTGATTTCACTAAGATGCTTTGTCAGTGCCAAAGCAGTGACCACTTTTGCAAACTCTGCTGGTTGAAAACTAAAGCTCCCAAATGAATACCAGGATTGAGCGCCAGAAACTTCTTTTCCAAAAACAAAAAGACCAAGAAGAAGCGCAATAATAATTAGATAAAAAATACTTGAGTATCGTTCATAAATTTTCACTTTTGGAAACTGTATGAAGAAAATCAAACCGATGCTCAAAAGAGCAAAAAACAACTGCTTTCCAAAAGTGTGATTTAAAGAAAGCATATTTTCTTCCAGTGTATGTCCAGTCGAGTAAACATTGATAAGACCAACGGAAACAAGGGCGAAATATACCAAAAAGGTGTACCAATCAAACTTTAAAAGGTATTTATTATTCATTGATTTCAAAAGGTTTTCCGCTCAGCGGTTTTTGATACTCATCTAATAAACTTCCTTTTAGCATACGATTTTCCAACCAGGTTCTTATCACATTTCCATTGAGATATTTTTCTATCACTAGGCTTGCAATTGGCGCAGCCCATCGGCCACCCCAATACCCATTTTCAACAAAAACAGCAACTGCAATTTTTGGATTCTCTCGGGGTGCAAAAGCCACAAACATCGAGTGGTCTGTTAACTGTACTTTCTCTCCATCTATTTTAGTGAAATTCTCAACTGTTCCTGTTTTTCCACACACTTCAACCCCAGGAACACGAGCTATGCGAGCAGTACCCCACTTCACGACGTTGGACATCCCTTCGATGACTGGTTCAAAATGAATAGAGTCTATGGTGGAGTAATTTGGTGTTCTATATTTTTTGTTTAAAGAGTCTTTTTGAATTTTTTTTACAAAATGAGGTTTGTAAAAATATCCTCTGTTGGCAATGGTTGCAACCATATTTGCCAATTGAATGGGAGTGGTTAACACCTCTCCTTGTCCAATCGAATTGGAAAGAGAGGTTGTTGCACCCCAGCGTTGTTTTGGATACCAGTAATCATAATAATCAGAATTTGGAATAAACCCTTTTTGACCAGTTGGATGATCGTATCCTAAATAATTGCCCATGCCGAAACTTTTGATATGATTACTCCAGATATTCATACCTTTTTTTGGTTCGTCAAAACGATCTATGGTTCGGCGATAGATTGTAGCAAAGTAAGTGTTGCATGAGTTGTAAATACCACTGTTCAATCGATTTTTTGTCCCATAATTACAATGACATTTCATAAAATCAGTTCTTCCATAATAGTGCCCCTCATTGCAGAGCACACTAAAACGAGGAGTAATTGCTCCTTCTTGGAGTGCAACCAGTGCATTGACGAGCTTGAAAGGTGATCCAGGGGGATACTGTCCTTGTAAGCCTCGATCAAAAAGGGGACGGTTGATTGTGTCGTTCTTCAACACGTTGAAATTCTCAGATCGACTTCTACCAACCAGTAGGTCTGGCGCATATGTCGGGGTACTAACATTGATTAGAATTTGACCTGTTTCAGGTTCTATAGCAACGATACCACCTCTTTTATTCTGCAGAAGTTTTTGACCATATTCCTGAAGCGCAATATCGATTGTCAAGTGTAGATCTTGAGCCTTTGTTGGAAGGGTATCGAGCTCGCCTTTTTGATAAGGTCCTATCACTCGATTGAATTTGTCTCTTTGAAGATAGCGAACCCCTTTTACACCTCGTAATGTTTTTTCATAAGTTTTCTCGATTCCTTGCCGCCCGATCAATTCACCAGATTGATAGTATGGATCTTTTCTGATATCAAATCGATTGACTTCGCTAATGTAGCCCAAGATGTTAGAGGCTGATGCTGTGTTGTATTTTCGAATAGCTCTTTTTTGAGCATAAAATCCGCGATACTTCCAGAGCTTTTCTTGCAGTACGGCATAGTCACTTTTGGATAATTGGGCCAAAAAAACAGATGGTTTTCTGGTGGAATAAGAGCGAGCTTTTTTAACTTTTTCGATGAGGTTCTTTTTGTCAATCTTCAACAGTTTACAGAACTCAAGTGTGTCGAATTGTTGCAATTGCCTTGGAATAATCATCAGATCATAGGTCGCTTGATTTTCGACAATCAATGATCCATTTCGATCATAAATAAATCCTCGTTCAGGGTATATATATTCTCGTAAAACAGAGTTTTGTAAGGACTGATCATCATAACCAGAGCTCAAGACTTGGAGGCTTAGAAGACGAACCAAAAAAATAATTCCGCTTCCTGTGATAAGAATATATAACAGGTTTTTTCTCATTGCTTATTCTTTCGAAACACAAACATAATTGCAATTAAAAATAACAATGTATATAGACTTCCAAAAATGAATTGTTGAATTCCCCATAGTGTTTTGGGCCAACTGGCTAAGCCTAAGACATAGTACACCAAGTGGTGAAGAAGAACCATATTTAAGCTGTAGGCAGACAAGGCAATGAATGGTGTTTGTTGTAAGCGGATGTTGACATAACCATGATTTTTACCAAAAACAGAAGTGATAATTGTTGGTCGAAGAAAAGCTGCGGTTACACATGCTGCAGCTTGAATACCCATAGTCGAGTTTAGGAGATCTGAATAAAGACCATATAAAAATGCAATGACAAGAAAGATAGTTTGTTCAGCATCAGTTGGATAAAAAATTAAGAAAAGGAGTGTGATTTGAGGAATCAGTTGAACCCCTAAATTGAACTGATCAAACACCATCACCTGTAAGATAGGTAACAAAAGAAAATAGATGACAAAAGGGTATGACCTACTATTCATTTATTGATTGTTGAATGCTTTTTACTTCTTCTTTGATGGGGTGGTCGATGGCAAAAACAAATCCTAAATTAGTCATGTCTTGAAAAAGAGAGACTTCGATCTCGTAAAAACTCAAAGAAGGATTGTCGATAAAATTTGAAATCGTACCTATTGGAATGCCAGAGGGAAAAATGGTTGACATACCACCTGTATGAATGGTATCGCCGGGGTTGACGACGGCAGTTTTTGGCACATCAATTAAGTTCATTTTGGAAGGGTCATCTCCTGACCAGATTAAGCTTCCAAAGTGGTTACTGTTTTTGAGCTTTGCGTTGATTTGAAGGTCTTTGTTTAAGACGGAGATCGCTTGTGAATATCGATTTTCGACAAACTGTACAACACCAACAATCCCTTTTGAAGTTACCAGCCCCATTTCTTTCTCAACGCCAATATTTTTACCCCCTCTCAAGGTGATATAGTTATAGCTATTGATAAAAGAATTTCTAATCACTTGTAGCCTCACCGTGCTGTAGCTTAAGGTATCGGAGGGTAGTTTTTTTTCAGAAAGGAGTTGGTCTAAAAGAATTTGGTTTTCTTCAATTAGAAGCTCATTGGTCTTTCTCAAACTAATATATGATGAAAGGGAGTAAACAATATAATTTAGCTGCGTACCAAAATAAAGGCTAGCATTTGCAATCAAACTTCGGTGGTAAGAACTTGATTGTTGTAATAGGAAAACACTCAATGAAATAAGTAGAACATAAACCAAGCCGTTACGGAATCTAATAATGGCATTCACAAGCTGCTGCATTGTTCAGCTATTTAACTAGGATTGTTTTGTATTGAGCAATATTTTTTAGAGCTATTCCAGTTCCTCTTACAACTGCTCGCAATGGGTCTTCGGCAATAAAAATAGGAAGATCTGTTTTTTGCGACAATCGCTTGTCTAACCCACGTAACATCGACCCCCCACCAGCAAGATAAACGCCAGTATTGTAGATGTCTGCCGCAAGTTCTGGGGGTGTTTGAGATAGGGTTTCCATAACAGAGTCTTCAATTCGTATGATTGATTTATCGAGGGCTTTTGAAATTTCTCGATAAGAAATCACTGTTTCTTTTGGTTTTCCTGTCAGTAAGTCCCTTCCTTGAACAGTCATATCTTCTGGTGGGTTTTCCAACTCTTCAAGGGCAGATCCGATCAAAATTTTCACGCGCTCTGCTGTTCGTTCTCCAACATAGAGGTTGTGTTGTGTTCGCATATAATAAATGATATCGTTTGTAAACACATCACCAGCCACTTTTACAGACTTGTCGCATACAATACCAGAGAGTGCAATCACAGCAATTTCTGTTGTTCCTCCACCAATATCGATAATCATATTTCCTTTGGGCTGCATGATATTCACACCAATACCTATAGCTGCCGCCATGGGTTCATGAATAAGATACACCTCTTTTCCATTGACACGCTCTGCTGACTCACGCACAGCACGCATTTCAACTTCAGTTATTCCAGATGGAATACAGATGACCATGCGAAGGGCAGGAGTAAAAAATCGTTTCTTAAGTGCAGGAATATTTTTGATGAACATGCTAATCATCTGCTCTGAGGCGTCAAAATCAGCAATAACACCATCTTTTAATGGGCGTATTGTTTTGATGTTTTCGTGGGTTTTTCCCTGCATTAAGGCTGCTTCATGTCCAACAGCGATAATTTTGTTTGTCACACGATCACGTGCAACAATAGATGGGCTATCGACTACTACATTTTCATTATGAATAATGAGTGTGTTTGCAGTACCCAAGTCAATGGCAATGTTTTCTGTTAAAAAATCGAAAAAACCCATAATTAAATTATATTGTAATTATACGAATTAATGTTTAAAGTGGCGTACACCCGTAATCACCATCGCCATCTTATGAGCATTACAAAAATCGATACTCTGCTGATCTTTGATCGATCCTCCTGGTTGAATCACTGCTGTAATTCCTGCCTTATGAGCGATTTCTACACAATCAGGAAAAGGAAAAAATGCATCACTTGCCATGACAGCTCCTGTCAAATCAAACCCAAATTTCTCTGCTTTTTTAATCGCTTGTGATAGCGCATCAACTCTCGATGTTTGGCCTGTTCCGGAGGCAAGCAATTGCAAACCTTTAGCGAGCACAATGGTATTTGATTTAGTGTTTTTACAAATGTTTGAGGCAAACAGCATGTCCTCAATCTGCGCTGTAGTCGGCTTTGAAGAGGTAGCTGTCTGTAACATTTTCTCATGATCAATAATTTGATCCTTATCTTGGATGATATATCCGTTCAGACAACTCCGAACCAACTTTAGTGTGTGAGTGTTTGTTTTTTGGGCAAGCAAAATTCTATTTTTCTTGTTCTTGAGAAGTGTAAGTGATTTCTCGTCAAAAGATGGCGCGATTACGACCTCACAAAACAATTCGTGAATTTGACGTGCTGTTTCAATATCAATTGGGCGGTTTGCAATTAAAATACCACCAAATGCAGAAATTGGATCGCCAGCAAGTGCTGCATTATAGGCTTCACTGAGTGTTTTTCTAGTGGCAACACCACAAGCGTTGTTGTGTTTGAGAATTGCAAAGGTAGGATCAGTTGACTCGTGGGCTTCCATCAAGCTCAAAGCAGCATCAATATCGAGAAGATTATTATATGATAATTCTTTGCCATTTAGCTTATCGAATAATTTCTCTATATCGCCAAAAAAATAGCCTTCCTGATGGGGGTTTTCACCATAGCGAAGTTGATGACCTTTAAGAACACTCAACTTTAGTGCAGAAGACCCATCATCAAAATAATTAAAAATGGCACTGTCATAATGAGATGACACATTGAAGGAATGCTTGGCAAAATACTTCCTTTGTTCTAAGGTAAAAGTCCCATTTTCATCCATCAGAATGGAGAGCAGGTGTTTGTACTCAGATTTTGAAGCAATACAGACAACATGAGCTTGGTTTTTTGCAGCTGCACGAATTAAAGCAATACCACCGATATCAATTTTTTCAATGATCTCTTGCTCGGTTCCCCCAAGCGCTACAGTTTCTTCAAATGGATATAAGTCAACAATGACTAGATCAATAGGAGGGATGTCATAGGTCGATAGTTCTTCAGTGTCATTGACATTGTCTCTGCGATTAAGAATTCCGCCAAATACCTTTGGGTGCAACGTTTTAACGCGCCCACCTAGGATGGAGGGATAATCGGTAATGGACTCTACTCGAATAACTTCGATTCCCAATGAATCAATATAATCAGCTGTACCTCCCGTCGAATAGATTGTCACCCCAAGCTGTTTAAGCTTTTTGACAATGGGCTTTAAACCATCTTTATCAAAAACCGAAATCAGAGCGGATGAAACTCGAATAGTATCTTGCATAAGCCCAAATAGGTTGCAAAAGTAGCAATTTTAAAGCGTAATTTAATCTCTGTAGCTTGATTAAAACAAATGCTTGGCAACAAGGCGATTGACTTGGGTTAAAAAAGCTGCATCTTTTTCTGTAAAAGCCTTTAATTGGTGGGAGTCGATATCGATCTGACCGATGTTTTTATTATTTACAAATAATGGAACGACAATCTCAGATTTTACATCCAAACTGCAGGCAATATAATTGTCTTGTGCGTTTACATCATCGACAATAAAGTTTTTGTTGCTCAATGCAACTTGCCCACAAATCCCTTTGCCAAATGAAATATTTATGTGCTCTGTCAATTCGCCAATATAAGCGTTTAAAACCAGCTCTTTTTTTTCAGGGTGATGCAAATAATAACCCACCCAGTCGTAGGTTTCTACACAATCATAAAGAAGTTGACAGATAAATAGCAGTCCTTCTTTTTGATCGATACCTAAACTGATTATTGCTTCGATTTCAGCTAATAACGAATTTGTTTTCATAAAAAAAACTGCCCCAAGAGGGGCAGTAGTGAACGATTTACATCATCCCTGGCATGCCACCACCCATTGGTGGAGCAGCAGGTGCAGGAGCATCCTCTTTGATGTCGACGAGTGCACACTCGGTTGTTAGCACCATACCAGCAACGGAGGCTGCGTTTTCTAAAGCAACGCGTGTGACTTTTTTGGGATCAATGATTCCAGCATCTTGCATATCCACATAAGTTTCCGATTTGGCATCATAGCCAAAATTGGCTTTACCTTCTTCGACTTTGGATACAACAACAGAGCCTTCGCCACCAGCATTGGTTACAATTGTGCGTAAAGGTGCCTCGACAGCGTTAAAAACAATCTGATTTCCGGTTGCCTCGTCAGCATTTTCAGCTTTGATTTTTTGTATAGATTTTCTAGCGTTGAGCAAAGCAACACCCCCACCTGAAACGATACCTTCTTCAACAGCAGCGCGAGTGGCATGTAATGCATCATCAACACGATCCTTTTTTTCTTTCATTTCTACTTCAGAAGCAGCACCAACATAGAGAACAGCAACACCACCAGCTAATTTAGCTAGTCGCTCTTGTAATTTCTCTTTATCGTAATCGGAGGTAGTCGATTCAATTTGCGCTTTGATTTGGTTGACTCGCGCTTTGATAGCTTCTGCATCTCCAGATCCATTCACAATGGTCGTATTGTCCTTATCAATGGTTACTTTTTCAGCAGTGCCAAGCATTTCAATTGTAGTATTTTCAAGATTGAAGCCGCGTTCTTCAGAGATGACAGTACCACCTGTTAGAATAGCAATATCTTCAAGCATTGCTTTTCGGCGATCACCGAAACCAGGTGCTTTTACAGCTGCGATTTTGACTGTTCCTCTTAACTTATTGACAACAAGGGTGGCCAATGCTTCCCCATCAACATCCTCAGCCACAACAACTAGGGGTTTTCCTGTTTGTGCCACAGGTTCTAGGACAGGCAATAGATCTTTCATCGTCGAAATCTTTTTGTCAAACATAAGGATATAAGGACTTTCTAAATCAGCTTCCATTTTCTCAGCGTTTGTGACGAAATATGGAGACAAATAACCTCGGTCAAACTGCATCCCTTCAACAACGTCTACATAGGTATCAGTACCCTTTGCTTCTTCCACGGTGATAACACCCTCTTTACCAACCTTTTCAAAGGCTTCTGTTATGAGCGAACCGATGGTTTCATCGTTATTTGCAGAGATGGATGCAACTTGTTTAATTTTTTCAGAAGAATCACCTACCTGTACAGATTGCTTATCGAGGTCTTTTACAATGGCCTCCACAGCTTTCTCCACACCTCGTTTTAGATCCATAGGGTTGGCACCAGCAGCAACATTTTTAAGGCCTTCATGAACTATGGCTTGTGCCAAAATGGTGGCAGTTGTTGTACCATCACCAGCTAAATCATTTGTTTTGGATGCAACTTCTTTGACCATTTGAGCACCCATATTTTCTAGGGCATCCTCTAGTTCAACTTCTTTTGCAACAGTAACACCGTCTTTCGTCACTTGAGGACCACCAAAGGATTTGTCAATAATTACGTTCCTTCCTTTTGGACCTAGGGTAACTTTTACAGCGTTAGCGAGGGCATCTACACCACGCTTGAGCCCCTCACGAGCCTGAATATCAAATTGAATATCTTTTGCCATTTTATTTTATTTTATACAATTGCTATAACATCGCTTTCGCGCATAATTAAATAATCTGTTCCATCTAGTTTAAAATCTGTACCAGCATATTTTCCATAAAGAACTGTATCACCAACTTTTAGGGTCATCGACTCGTCTTTAGTACCTGGCCCCACAGCTGCTACTGTTCCTTTTTGAGGTTTTTCTTTCGCTGTGTCAGGAATAATGATTCCTGAAGCAGTTTTAGTCTCAGCTTCAAGTGGGATTATCACCACTCGATCAGCTAGAGGTTTTATATTTAATTTACTCATAATCTTGTTTTTTTTTAAATAATTTGCATGAACCATGCCAACTTAATATTGATTAATTCCATCTGTCATCTTGTGACATTATGGCATCTTCGTGTTCTCATTTAGATTATTGTTCAGGGATGTCTTCAGGCAATAGTTCTGGCAACTCTTCAGGTATCTCTTCAGGGATAAACTCTTCAATTGCCTCATCACTCAACAAACTAGAGTCTTCTACAATACCTGGTCGTGTTATCATTGAGTTTGACAATAAGATCAGAATCAAAAGTAAGGTAGCCAACACCCAAGTGCTTCGATCCAAAAAGTTTGTTGTGTTTTGTACACCACCAATTTGTTGTCCACCACCACCAAATGATGAAGAAAGCCCACCTCCTTTAGGATTTTGAACCATGATGATGAGCACCAAAAGAAATGATACAATAACAATAAGAGCGATAAAGATGGAAAATGTACTCATTAGTCAGTTATTTTGACTCCTCTAATTTTATTTTTTTTATATGGGTTACAAATAAACTACTTTTTTCTGGATATTTCAAAGAGAGGATTTTGAAAGCTTTTTTTGCTTCATCATACTTTTTTTGTTTCCAGTACAAGTGAGCAAGTGTT
Organism: uncultured Bacteroidota bacterium; assembly: GCA_902566635.1. GTDB lineage: Bacteria > Bacteroidota > Bacteroidia > Flavobacteriales > Flavobacteriaceae > UBA724. Next base: position 20,901 of record CACFJP010000003.1, read on the forward strand.
TCTGTCATAAATTTATTTTTTGACAGTAGATTCTCATTCGACAAGTCTTTCTTCGTGCCAGTTTTTTTTACAGCACCAATCTTTGGATTGCTGGTAACAAACTTGTCAATCCAGTCAAATTTTGAGGGTGTTTTGTTTTCGTTTTTCTTATCGACGACTTCAAGCCATTCTAAAAAGGAGTGCATATTACTTTCACTAGGCATCGTCAATTGTTCTCTATCACCCTCAATTTCTTGAGCCAAATGTTCTAAGTGTTGATACAAAACATTTCTTTGGGTTGTTTGAAGCGCACAAGAACGAAGAGCACTTTTATAGCCTTTTGCATTTAATAATTTAAGAACTTCCAACTCCAGCACTCTTAAAGCGGTAAAATAGGGATATTTCTTTATCATTTTTTTTATAGAAATGAGTGCTTTTTCAGCATTGGTTTTTGCCAAACTGCTTAGCTCTTCAAGTGCTTGTGGTTGGTTTACCATTTTGCAAGAGATTGGTTAAACACATCTTGCGTTATTCGCTCAAATATCTCATCATGAGCATTTGATTTCACACTTTGAAGTTGCGCAGTGTCAGGAAAATCATAGAAGTGAGAAAATCTTTTTTCAAAATTATCCTCTTCGTTGTTGGTGTTGATATAGCGAACATTAATTGTTACTGTGAGCCTGTTTTGTGCTGCTGTTTGCTGAGCAGTAGCAGTTGTCGGCGTCACACGATATTCAATAATTTCTCCCCCATATATCAAATCTCCATTTGCCCTTGTCAATTCTAAATTCGTTTGATTGATCAACACTTCTTGCATGGCATTTGTAAAATCTCTATCAATCCCTGGATCAAAGGTTGAACCAATGGAGTTTGCTGCATCATTTACAAAAAGGTTGACTTGAACAGTCTCAGCATTTTCAGGAATAGAGGCTCCAGTGAAGGAATAAAATTTGCATCCTAAGACAACAAAAACCAAACTTAATGAAAAGATTTTTTTCATTATCAATCGAGATCAAACTGTTTTATTTTTCTATACAGCGTACGTTCTGAAATTCCAAGCTCATTGGCTGCAGCCTTTCGCTTTCCATGATTTCGCTCAAGTGCTTTTTTGATTAGCTCGAGCTCTTTTTCAATCAAACTCAAAGTTTCTTCCTCCTCAATTTCCTCAGCATATTCAAACTTGCCCTCTGTCTTTGGGGTGTAGGGTTTTGGTTCGTTGGCAGAAGGCAATAAGCGTTCTGTTTGGTCTTGTTCGCTCCCATAAATTTTTTGAATCAACCCCTCATTCTCAGTGCGTACTTGGTCAGTGTTGGAGGAGTTCATCAACTCTAAGGTCAGTTGTTTTAAATCATTTAAATCAGATTTCATGTCAAACAACACCTTGTATAAAATTTCACGTTCTGAACTAAAATTACTTCCTTGATCTGACGAGGATGACACAATTGCTGGCAAACGCATATCATGATTGGGCAAGTATAAACTCAATGTATCTACCCCAATCGCACGTTCTTGTTCCAATACAGACAATTGCTCAGCCACATTACGAAGCTGACGAATGTTTCCATGCCATTGTTGTCTTTCTAGAAGTTGTTGTGCTTTTTTGTCGAGTCGTACAGTAGGCATTTTGTATTTCTGCGCAAAATCTGATGCAAACTTGCGAAAGAGTAAGTGAATATCACCATCTCTCTTTCGCAGTGGGGGAAGAATAATTTCAACTGTACTCAAGCGATAAAACAAATCTTCTCTAAATTTACCTTGCTGAATAGCTTTTGGCATATCGAGATTTGTGGCCGCTACAATTCTGACATTGGTTTTTTGTACTGCTGAGGAGCCAACCTTTAAAAACTCACCATTTTCCAATACCCTCAACAATCTGACTTGTGTGGTCAGCGGTAGTTCCCCAACTTCATCAAGAAAAATAGTTCCACCATCTGCTTCTTCAAAATACCCACTTCTTGTCGAAGTGGCTCCTGTAAAGGCTCCCTTTTCGTGTCCAAAAAGCTCTGAGTCGATGGTACCTTCAGGGATAGCACCACAGTTGACTGCTATAAACTTTCCATGTTTTCGTAGGGAAAGCTGATGAATAATTCGTGGAATACTTTCTTTTCCAACCCCACTTTCACCAGTAACCAACACAGATATATCGGTAGGCGAAACACGAATTGCCTTACCAATTGCCCTGTTGAGTTGGGAATCATTTCCAATGATTTCAAAACGTTGTTTTATGGATTGAATTTTATCCATACTTAAACAGCTTTACCAATTAGAGTTGCAGAGGTACAACTATCGATTTTCACATTGATAAAATCTCCAACAGCAAAGTTTTCTTTTGGGAAAACAACCACAGTGTTTTGTTGATTACGACCGCTCCAATGCTCACTTGATTTTTTGGATTGTTTTTCGATGAGAACCTCAACTGTTTTACCAACAAACTGCTGTGTTCGATACAAACCGTGTTGCTGTTGTTTTGCGACAACCTCTTGTAAACGACGTTTTTTTACAATCTCGGGTATGTTGTCTTCAAGTTTTTTGAAAGCAGGGGTCCCTGGGCGTTCAGAATACATAAACATAAACCCAAAATCATATTTCACATAATCCATCAAACTGAGTGTGTCTTGATGATCTTCCTCAGTTTCGTTTGGAAATCCACAAATCATATCTTGTGATATACCACAGTCTGGTAAAATCGTTCGAATGTGATCAATAAGTTCAATGTACTCAGCTCTTGTATGCTTTCGATTCATTGCTTCCAAGACACGATCGCTTCCTGATTGAACAGGCAAATGGATGTAGTTGCAAATGTTTTTGTGTTTTTGCATAACATACAACACATCTAAAGTCATGTCTTGGGGGTTGGATGTTGAGAATCGAAATCGCATTTTTGGTTGCTCATTTGCAACCATATCGAGTAGTTTGTGAAAGGTGATTGCTGTTTTCTTTTGCAAATCAGATGCCTTGCGAAAATCTCTTTTGGGCCCACCACCATACCACAGGTAACTGTCAACGTTTTGCCCTAGTAAAGTGACTTCTTTGTATCCCTTTTCTGCAAGTTCATTGATCTCTTTTAGGATGCTTCTAGGGTCACGACTGCGCTCTCTACCTCGAGTGAAAGGAACAACACAGAAGGTACACATATTGTCACAACCACGTGTGATAGACACAAAGGCAGTTACGCCATTGGATTGTAAACGAACTGGACGTATATCACCATACGTTTCTTCTTTGGATAAAATCACATTGATAGCATCTCGACCATCTTCAACTTCTTTGACTAAGCTCGGAAGATCTTTATATGCATCAGGGCCAGCAAGAAGGTCAACAATTTTTTCTTCTTCTAAAAATTTTGATTTTAAACGCTCAGCCATACAGCCCAACACCCCAACTTTTAGGTTTGGATTGCTTTTTTTGACACTGTTCAATCGTTCCAATCGATTTCTAACAGTTTGCTCTGCTTTTTCTCGAATCGAACAAGTATTGATTAGGACCAAATCGGCATGTTTGAGATCATTAGTTGTTGAGTATCCAGCATCTGCTAAAACAGAAGCAACGATTTCACTGTCTGAAAAATTCATTTGACACCCATAACTTTCAATATACATTTTTTTTCCATTTGTTCTAGCGTCATGGATATTAAGCACATCTCCATTATATAAATTCGGATTTTTCGTATGTGAAGTTTTAGCGTTCAATTGTGTGATTAAAATATTTTGCGTTCAAAAATACAAAAATACCGACATTTTGTCAGTAATTGTTTAAAAAGAGTGTCGGCACTTCTCAGTGTGGTAGTCGTTTTTTGAGTTTGTCATAGATAAAAGTGCCTAGAGCTGTTTAAAGTACGTGTGAAGTGAAATTACAACAATCATTGCAAATGCAAGGCCTTGTGGAATAACGATCATCGTAATGGAGAGCCCTGAAATTAAATCTCCAAACAATGCTATTTTTTATAGTTTATTAGGTTGTTGTGAATTGGGAAAAGTTTAGCAATCAATGAGTGAAATCATACTATTTTAATGAGTAAATCATGATATAATACTACCAAAAATTGATTTTTTTAAGAGAAAAGTTTTGCATGTTCAAAAATAATTCTACTACTTTTGTTCCCATTTTCACTCCGACATATGGCAAAAAATCTAGTTATCGTAGAGTCTCCAGCCAAAGCAAAAACAATAGAAAAATACCTTGGTTCTGATTTCAAAGTTGTGTCCAGCTATGGTCATATTTCAGACCTTCCTGACAAAGAACTAGGGGTTGATGTTGAGCGAAATTTTTTGCCAAAATACACAGTATCAAGTGATAAGAAAAAACTTGTATCAGAGTTAAAAACCCTTGCAAAAAAATCTAACACTGTATGGCTTGCAAGTGACGAGGACCGAGAAGGAGAAGCGATTGCCTGGCATTTGTCGAATGTTCTTGAGTTGCAAAAAGAAAATACAAAACGAATTGTTTTTAATGAAATCACAAAAACTGCTATCCAACACGCCATAGAACACCCCCGACAAATCGACCAAAACTTAGTCGATGCACAACAAGCACGAAGGGTATTGGATCGACTTGTGGGGTATGAGCTATCTCCAATCCTGTGGCGTAAAGTACAGGGTGGATTATCTGCTGGGCGTGTGCAATCGGTAACGCTTCGTTTGGTTGTTGAGCGAGAGCGAGAAATCGAAAATTTTATTGCTAAAGAAACATTCAAAGTTCAAGCAAATTTCACCACAGTAATGGGTAGTGCCTTTACAGCCGAGCTGTCTAAAACTTTTTCAAGTAAGCAAGAGGCTTTGGATTTTTTAAATCAAAACATTGAGGCTCAGTTTCATATCGATTCTATTGAAAAAAGACCAGCTACAAAGGCTCCAGCAGCGCCTTTTACGACTTCAACTTTGCAACAAGAAGCATCGAGAAAGCTAGGGTTTTCTGTCAGTAGAACCATGCAAAATGCACAACGATTGTATGAAGATGGTTTAATTACCTATATGCGAACAGACAGTGTAAACCTTTCAAAACAAGCCTTGGCACAGGCTGCTTCGGTGATTGAAAGCAACTATGGGAAACAATATTTACGAACACATCAGTATGTTACCAAAAAGAAAGGAGCACAAGAAGCGCATGAAGCCGTTCGTCCAACTGACTTGACTCTAATGGAAGCAAATGTTGAATATGATCAACAGCGACTGTATAATTTGATTTGGAAACGCACCTTGGCCTCGCAGATGAGTTTGGCAAAACTCGAAAGAACAGTTGCCAAAATCGTTACAGACAAGCATCCTCATGCATTTGTTGCACGAGGGGAAGTGGTTGTTTTTGATGGATTTTTAAAATTATATTTTGAAGGTATTGATGATCCATCCGATGAAGTTCAATCGCTGCTGCCAGCAATGAAAAAAGGTGAGGTTGCCCATGTAAAACAAATCATTGGTACACAACGCTTCAGTCGACCTCCTTATCGTTATTCAGAGGCATCACTTGTCAAAAAATTGGAAGAGCTTGGCATTGGAAGACCATCAACCTATGCACCTACCATATCAACTGTTCTCAATCGTAAATATGTTGCTAAAGGCACATACGAAGGAGATCGGCGAATATATCTACAATTGCAACTCAATGATAACAAACTGACAACTGAAAATAAATTTGAAAAAACAGGCTCTCAAAAAGGCAAACTTGTTCCTACAGATATTGGTTTTTTGGTCAATGACTTCTTGATCAACAACTTCAAGGACATAGTTGATTATGGGTTTACGGCAAGCATCGAACAGGATTTTGATCGAGTAGCAACTGGAAATTCTGAATGGGAGACGATCATGAAGCAATTTTACTCTAATTTTCATCCAGTTGTAGAAGATGTTAAGAAAAATGCTTCTCGAGAGACAGGGCAGCGAATTTTGGGAACACATCCTAAAACTGGTCGTCAATTGAGCGTTCGCCTTGGAAAATTTGGCCCAATGGCTCAGTTGGGGACAGTTGACGATGAAGAAAAGCCATTATTTGCTTCAATTCCAGATTCAATTAGTTTAGCTAAAATAACTTTTGAAGAGGCTCTGGACTTGTTTAAACTGCCAGCAACAATTGGCGAATATGAGGGATTGCCTGTGCAAGCTAACAATGGTCGTTATGGACCATATGTGCTTCATAATAAGGTATTTGTTTCTTTGCCAAAGGGCACAGACCCACTCACAGTGACGTTGAAACAAGCCATCACTTTCATTGAGCAAAAACGAAAAGACGATGCACCAATTGCAACCTATGAAGGTCAGGGTGTTACCAAAGGCAAGGGTAGATTTGGACCTTTTATCAAGTGGAATGGGTGGTTTATTAACGTGTCAAAGCAATTTGACTTTGATGATCTTTCAGATAAAGATATCGAAGAACTCATAGAATCAAAGAAGAAAAAAGAAGCGGAGCGAATTGTTCGTGTTTGGGAAGAAGAGGGCATTCGAATCGAAAAAGCAAGGTGGGGAAGGCATAACCTCATCAAAGGAAAAACTAAGGTTGAGCTCAACAAAACAATCGATGCAGCTAATATGACCCTTGAATTAGCCAAAGCGATGTTGAGCAAAAAGAAGTCTGCAAAAAAGAAAAAAAAATAACAAATGGCGATTGAGTTTCTTGTCCCTGTAGCTGATGAAGTTTTATTACTTCGAACGACTTCAGAACCACAGACATTGGGTAACAAAATTAAAATTCACACTGAAACAGGAGGGATTCCGAGCTTCAAAAACAATAGAATCGCGATTGTGGGGGTTCTAGAAACAAGATCAATAGGTCAGCCCCATCAGCGCAAACAAAACCTGACAGGAATTCGCAAAGCATTTTACAGCTTATACATTGGAAATTGGAGTAATAACATAATTGATCTAGGAGATGTCCCCATTGGAGATAAGGAAAGTGACTCAATGAAGGTACTACACGATATCGCCAAAGAAATGTATCAGCGCAACATACTGCTGATCGCTTTTGGGGGGAGCCAGGAGAATACCCTTGGCCTTTGTCGTGTTTATAACGAACTGGAGCTTTACTATAACTTGACGTCGATAGATTATAAATTTGATTTTGGTGGCGATGGCAATCTCATTTCACCAGATTCTTATATGTCAAAGCTCATTGCAAACCGACCCAATTATATGTCGAATTTCTGTAATCTGGGCTATCAAAGTTATATGGTAGCTCAAGATGAAATTGACCTCATGGATCGTTTGTATTTTGAGTCCTATCGTCTTGGTGCATTGACGCCCGACCTCAGGGTTGTCGAACCCCTGATACGTGACTCTGATATTGTTTCAATGGATATGATATCAGTGAAATCCAATGAGCTTCAAAGTGGATTGACACAAGTTAATGGATTTACAGCACAACAATTTTGTGCATTGGGGCGTTATGTTGGTATCAGTGACAGGGTTCGATTTGTAGGTATACAGAATATTCCAGACACCAGTGCCGCTGCGAACTTGACAGCTCAAACAATGTGGTATATTATAGAGGGTATGCATTTTAGAGTGAATGAATTTCCGTTTTCAACAAAAGAAAATTGTGTAAAGTATGTAGTCTCGTGTGATAACCAAGAGTTGATTTTTTATCAAAGTTCAGTGAGTAAACGCTGGTGGTTAGAAGTACAAGCAGAACAAGACTCCAATCAGGAAATCATGCTGATTTCATGTGCTGAAAATGATTTTTATACAGCAGAAAAAGGGGTGGTTCCTGAGCGTTGGTGGAAGGCCATTCGTCGTAGTATAATTTAAAATGCATATTTTTGTCAACAGTATTGTTAATAAATATCTTAATTTCGCACATGTAATGAGAAGCATAACCGCATTACTTGCTTTATTAATTTTAGTCTTGAGTTGTGGAAAACGCGATCAAGGCGAGTTAATTGGAGTTAAGACAAAAAAGTTTATAAAAGTTAACCCACATGGGATGGTTGAAATTCCGGGTGGGTCTTTTATTATGGGTTCTTCCGACGAGGATATCATTGATGCGCAAAACGATATCACTCGAACCATGACTGTCCGTACCTTCTACATGGACGAAACCGAAATATCCAATCGCGAGTATATGCAGTTTATCGAATGGGTGAAAGACTCAATCGTGAGAACTAAACTTGCAGAAAAAGCAGTTTATGTAGCCTTGGGAGTTACGCAAGACAACACTAAAGATTTTAAAAATATAGAGCAGACCTGGTCAGAGTTTAATGATCTAGCAGAATCTTTAGTCAATGAAAACTCGGAAGGTGTTGGTGAAATTAAAATGCCCAACCTGGATGACCTTTCAGATGAAAATGAAAATTTTAGCAGTCCAGAAGATTTCTACACTGCCGAAAAAGGAGAAATACTTACATATTTCCCTGCGATAGCCGATTACGTTGGTGTTGAAGAATCTGATGGCGACACTGGTGAAGAATTTAGTGGACTCAATGGATATCAGTTACTTCTTCGATATAGAGCTGAAAACCCTATAGTTCTATGGTTAAGAGATAGAAATAAGCCTGACAGCGAATATCACAACTATCTCCCTTTAGATAGAGATACTGATATTTTTTGGGATAGAGAAGATTATCCAGACATCCACTATTCAGAAGTTATGGAAGATGAGGTATATTTACCCGAAGAAGAATGGTATAATGGCGTTCGATCTATTGATACTAAAATATTGGTTTATCGCTATTCTGAGCTGAAGACTGATAGTTTGGTCAACGATATGAAGAATCCAAACCTAGTAGATAACATCAAACGTTCTGATTACCTCGTACACGACGCTGTTCGCATTTATCCTGATACGACAGTTTGGATAAAAGACTTTAAGTATAGTTACAACGAACCGATGTTTAACGAATATTTTTGGCATCCCGCTTATGCTGATTATCCAGTAGTGGGCATCAGTTGGAAGCAGGCAAAAGCATTTGCGAATTGGAGAACAAAATACAGGAATGATTATTTGAGGGGAGAAAAAAATAAAACAACAGTTGGTCAGTTTCGGCTGCCAACTGAAGGAGAATGGGAATATGCTGCTCGTGGTGGTAAGCAATCTGCAATTTACCCTTGGGGAGGGCCTTATTTGGTCGACAACCGTGGGGATTTTCTTGCAAACTTTAAACCCAAACGAGGCGATTACTCAGCTGATAATATCGTTTATACTGCTGAGGTAGATTCCTATGAACCAAATGATTTTGGACTGTACAATATGTCTGGAAATGTAGCTGAATGGACCTCATCGCCTTATTACAACGAGAGTTATGAGTTCAACACAACTTTTAACCCCGACGTTTATATGCCAGGGAATGAAAGAAAAGTAGTACGAGGAGGCTCATGGAAAGATATTGCCTACTTCTTAAAAGTTGGAAGTAGAGATTACGAATACGCTGACAGTGCAAAGAGTTATATTGGGTTGCGTTTAGTTCGTGACTATTTAGGATCAAACAGTAGATAATTTAAGAGGAATGAAGAAAAAGTTTTTTATACCGGAAAAATACTTAGAATTAGTTTTTGGACTAGGAGCATCAGTCGTTATTATTGGTGCACTTTTGAAAATTACACACAAGGATTTTATATTTAGTGGAAACACATGGCTAACAGCTGGGCTCATAACTGAGGCTGTGATTTTTATGATTGCAGGTCTTAGAGGATATGCTGTAACAAACGAGGATGACGATCTTGGAGACAGTCCAGAGGCTGCAATCTCTGACATTTCAAAAGAAGTAGATGCGCTTAAAGAAGCCTTTGCATCTGCCACCAACCAAATACAAAATTTGACAGGAAGTTTGCAAGCTGCCACAATTGCGGCAGCAACAATTAAGATTCCTGAAAATTTTCAAGTAAACGTTGATGAGCTAAACAACCGCCTTGCTTCGGCTAGTGTTTCTGTTTCGCAAGTTCAGGACGTTTATAATAATATCGAAAAGAGCTTGGATGGTCAGCCTGAAGCGCATAGAGATGTCGTATCTGCTAGTGATAAGCTTGTTGTGCAACTAGAAGAAATGAACTCTCTTGTGAAGCAGCTGAACGAAAAGTACTCTGCGATTTCTAAAGCAATGGGTAATTAAATAATATCAACCACATCTAATGGCAGCAGGAAAACAAGATTCTAGGCAAAAAATGATAAACATGATGTATCTAGTGTTTATCGCCATGTTGGCTTTAAATATTAGTAAGGAGGTACTCGCCACTTTAGGAATTTTGAACGATGATATAGAAAATTCGATACGTTCCAAAATAGAAAAAAGTGAAGAGCTATATGGCTTGTTTAAGCAAAATGCAGAGAACCCAAGCTATTCATTTGCTAAAGAGTGGGCTTCTGTCATAGAAGATGCCACCGACGAATACTACACATTTATACAGGGAATAAAAGATACGCTATTACTGGACAAAGACGGTAAAAATAAATATAAGAAGGCTGTAGTAATAAAAGACGGCCCGAACAAATCAGATACCCTAATTATTACAAACTATCAGACTATGGACAAGGCACTTGATCTAGATGATATGTTTTTTGAAGGAAACAACTACGATAGTTTGGGTGTTGTGTTTGTTGACAAATTTAAATCATATTCTTCCCTAATGCGTTCGATTATCGACTCTATTGCCTTGCAAGAAAGTCGATTGACTGTCAAAAGAACACCACACGATTTTTCTATTAGTAAAGACCTTTTAAGCAGAAGTTTTACTTTTCAGGACTCTGTTGTGAACTCAGAAGGAACAATCCAACCTTATCTCGATTACAACTACAAGGGTTTTCCAAAAATCGCTTCTCTCTCTAAACTCACGAAGTTACAATCTGATGTTCGTGAATTAGAACTTCAAATGGTGGATGCGTTTAACACAAAAATTTTAAGTGATGGGAGTGCTGTAAACATCAACACCTCGAAGTCGCTATTGAATGCAAAATCAACCTATTTCGTTGGTGAGCGTATCAATGATGCCAAGATACTTATTGGCCGAATTGCAAGTGACTTTCAGCCAGATTCTGTTTCGATTAAAATCGATAATCGCCAATTGCGACAGGGAAGAGACTTTACTATAGAAGATGGCGCCATCAACCTCAATTTAATCTTCAGTTCTGGTGGGGAAAAGAAAATTAAAGGAGATTTATTTTTCTCTGATGCAGACGGAAATCTTGAACCAATCCCTGTTGAACAAACCTTAGTGGTGAACAATCGTACTGACTTTTTCATCGAGATTCCACGAATGAATGTGTTGTATCGTGGATTGCCAAACGAAATACGTGTTATTGATCCTGAAATTCAACAAACTAACATGACACTTCGTTCTGGCTCTGCTGATATTATTCGTGGGACAAGCAGCACTTTTGAAATCATACCCAATAGCAATGTCAAAAGTGTTAAAGTTACTGTAGGAGATCGTTCGAATTCAAGAGTAAAAAAAGAAAAAACGTTTAGAGTAAAAGACCTACCTGAAATGGAAAGTTCTTTACTGTACAGTAATAATTTCTTTACAAGTTCTACAGGAATCAGTAAAAGAGGACTCCAAAGAGGTAGATTGACTGCCAAAATCCCTGATGATTTTGATTACGAGCTAACAATTGAAGTGGTGAGCTTTACATTCCAAATTGGAAATTCAGCCCCCAGGGAAATCAAAGGTGATAAACTCAATGAATTGTTTGCAGTTATCGAAGCACAGCCAAAGGGAGCAAGAGCTTTCTTTGACAATGTGATTTCTCGAGCCTACTTTAATTCTGGTGGTAAGAGACGCTATGTAGAAAATGTAAAGGTTAAAGATTTCAACATTAAACTCAGATAACGTTATGCATAAGATCATTTACATTCTTACTTGCTTGCTGGTTACTGCTTCCTATGGGCAGTTCAACTTGTTGAATGCTTCATCCCCAGATGAAGTTGGTAAAAAGACTGAAAAGCAACAAGAACTGGACTATAATGAACCCTTAGTTTACCCATATGTAGATGATAAAGACATACTTTGGAGCAAAGTTGTGTATGAGTACATTGATGGCTATGAGCAGTTTAATTACCCACTGTTTTTTCCAACTCAGGATTCTCAGTTCTCAGAAGACCGTAAATCTCTTTGGCGGATTCTAAGAGAGTATTTGTATGAAAGTGAAGACTCAATTACGGTTTACGATGCTAACTTTAGAAATTTCAATGTTAAATTTACTTACAACCTAAGAGAGCCAAAACCTTCCGACGTAATCGGAGATCAATTTTACTTGGTAAACACAAAACTCCCAGGTGACGAAACAGACTATAACCTCGACGGTGTCGTGGATGAAAACGACGTAGAATACTTACCATCCGAAAATATTGTTGGGTATAACCTGAAAGGGGTATGGTATTTCGACAAGAAGTATGGAGAGCTTCGCTATCGCTTGATTGGTATCCAACCTGTTGGGTATACTGCATTTGATCTTGGCGCTGCTCAAATCGCTGCCGAGTCTGATGGGAATGCTCTAAAGCCTGTTGCCTTTTTCTGGCTTTGGTATAAAGATATACGAGAGGTGCTACACAAGCACTATGTCTTTAGTGACAGAAACAATTCCAAGCGAATTACTTTTGATCAACTACTTCTCTCTCGAAAGTTTCACACTTATTTGTACCGAATTGATAATGTGATGAACGATCGTGATTTATTGAACACGCCATATATCAATGATGACCCTTATTTGCGAATCACAGAATCACAAAGACTCAAGGAAATCATTCGAAACTTTGAGCATGATACGTGGAGCAACTAATTGCCTACAATCATCTCCATTTTCTTTTTTATGAATCTAATTATCTAGATTGATCGACTACATTGTTGTTGGTCTTGGATTTTTAGGAATTTCCTTTACCATCAACTCGAAAAAAATCAGCATTCATTTGTCGTCATTAACGGCGGAAAACAATCTGCTAGCCGAGTTGGATCGGGTTTATTCAATCGCATTGCCCTCAAGCGCACCAAACCTTAATGGATTGGCCACCAACAGATGTCAACCTCGATGACTTACTGTAAGGCATTAGAAATAGAGCTTGGAGTTCGCTACAGATATATCAAAGTCAACCACATCGTTTTTACCCAGGGCATTGGAGGGCTCATATACAACACATAGTTCTTAGAAGTTCTACTGCAACAAACAAAGGGAGAGTTGATAATCATTGAGATCAAAGATTTGCAAGAAAAAAGCATCATTAAAGGGGGGTGTATTTATGAATCCCCTTGGAAATCATAGATATCGAGTAGGGTTGACCTACAACTGAAAAGATCAAAACAAAGGGACAACGCAGAAAGCGCAAATTGCGCTACAAAAACAGTTGGAAAAAATGATTCAAGTTTCTTATCAAATTGTGAGTCAACCTGCAGGCTTTCGCCCCACAACAGTAGAAAGATGGCTGTCATAGTGGTTCATTCATAATTTTATAACTCGCCATCTGTAATTGTATGGGTTCTCGTGGGGTATTACAAGCCCCTTTTTGCGATAAATCTACTCTATGATTATGTCGAAAAAGGGATTCCTATTCCTTCTGAAATCAGTTTAAATTGATTTAAAAATTAAAACTTTAGTTCAAAATTGAGAAATTAACAGCGTTGATATACATTTTTTTCGATTTTTTCTGAACAAAAAAGAAATACTCTTTTTTGATACAATTGAAGATTAAACTTAGAACTAAATTAATTATAAGGTACTCATAATCAATTAGATATATAATTTTTTTTATCATTTTAATGATTTTGGTTGATCTGTTGACAATCATTAAAAAAAATCAACCTCATAAAAAAAGTGGGTTTCTTTCGATAATTTGTCAACAAAAGGGATAATATGAGAAAATTTACGTATTTTAGATACAAATTATTAATCATGGCTTATTCATTTGAAAATAGTAAAGGAAAAACGTATTACTTACACACCAAAGATGTAACTCTTAAAGGTGGTAGAAACCAAACAATTTATTACTTCGCAAAAGATCAACGCAGCAATGCATGTGATTTGCCAGCAGGTAAGAAAGTTGTTGAAAATGAAAGAACAGGCCTTCCTTTTGTAAAGTCTGTTTAAAGAATACGTTTTGATAAAAACAAAACCCCGAGAAATCGGGGTTTTTTTATACATGAATTTTTGATTACTATCGTTTGTACACGACGCTTGCCACGATTCCAGTAATAGCGTAAGTAACCACCCAAAAAATACCACCGATAAATTGTCCTTTTGCAGTGGTTCGCAATTCTTCTCCATACATAACAAGTCAAATTCCAGCACCAAAAAAACCAATCAATACAACGAATCGAATGCCACAAGGAATGATGCAGATATCCTAATCTCATCTTTCACAAATAGATAAAAATATATAGGCCAAAATGAGACAGCCTTGGGTAAGAGGTAGAAGTAACGTATCTTTTCTATTCGAAACCTCGGCTAACATTTGACTTTCGAAAAAGTCTGCAGCGAAAAAATAATAAAAAATCTAAAATAAAAAGTAAATCGGTATAAAAGATTCGAAAGTAGAGATGACTCTATTTTTACTTAACATTATATCAAGAATTTGGTTACACAGTACTAGTATAATTAATCTATTGACTTATGAAATAGGTCATAATGAAATATGGGTGCTATCTTTGTATCAACTATGACGATTTGTGTAGAATTTGTTCCTAAAGGTGGGGAGATGGAAATTTCTTTATTCAAAACCACTTGGACAGCACCGAGCAACATCGCTTTGGTGAAATACTGGGGAAAAAAAGAGTTACAAATCCCTTGCAATCCCTCTGTAAGTTTTACCCTCGATAAATGTCGAACAACCACCACTGTTCGATTTGAAAAACAAATTGATGCTAAAGATGACGTTTCATTTAAAATTCAATATGATGGAAAACCTGCACCTTCATTTGTACCCAAAATCAAAACCTTTATCGATAGGATACTGCCATATGCTCCTTATTTAAAGCACTATAGTCTTGGAATCGATACATCAAATTCTTTTCCCCACAGTAGTGGAATTGCTTCGTCTGCATCTGCTATGGCTGCGCTTGCTGCTGCAATCATGGATTTTGAGAAACAACTCTACCCTTCAATGACAAATGATTATCAAACGAAAAAATGCTCCTTTCTTGCTCGATTAGGGTCGGGGAGTGCTGCGCGAAGCGTCCAAGGTCCAGTTGTGCTTTGGGGAGAACACGCAGACACTCCTGAAAGTAGCAATTTATTTGGCGTTAAATGGATTCATGGGGCAGAGGTGTATAATACCTTCAGAGACTCTATTCTTTTAGTTGACAAAGGCGAGAAAGAAGTGAGCAGCACAGTGGGGCATAATCTTATGCACAATCATCCCTATGCTGAAAGTCGTTTTTTGCAAGCAGAAAAAAACTACAAAGCATTGCTTGGTGTTTTACAAAATGGAGATATGAGTGGCTTTACCAATATTGTTGAGCAAGAAGCATTGAGCTTACATGCCATGATGTTGACCTCTTCTCCATCGTACATTTTGATACATCCCAACACATTAGAAATTATTCAAAGGATGCGAACTTTTAGAAATAAAACCGATTTTAACATCACTTTTACTCTTGATGCTGGGGCCAATGTTCATTTGCTCTATCCTGAAGATGAATCAAAATATATCGTTGAATTTATTGAATCTGAGTTAGGTCAGTTTTGTCAAAACAAGGAATTGATTCACGATCGGGTTGGAATGGGATTAAAAAAAGCGTAGTTTTATAACATGAAAGGCCCATTGTTTTACGCTAAAATTTTACTTTTTGGAGAATACGGAATCATCAAAGATGCCAAAGGTCTATCCATACCTTACAACTTTTACAAAGGAGCCCTTAAAATTTCCAATACGAAAACTGATTCGGCAAAAGCTTCTAACCAGAGGCTAACTGAATTGGCTGATTACCTTGAAAGCTTAGACAGCAATTTGGTGTCTTTCAACTCCGAGCAATTTCGTCTGGATTTGAGCAAAGGACTATACTTTGATAGTAGTATTCCACAAGGCTATGGTATTGGTAGCAGTGGTGCATTGGTTGCAGCTATTTATGATCGTTATGCCAACAACAAAATCACAATTTTGGAAAATCTTACACGTGATAAGCTGTTGAGACTCAAACAGATTTTTGGACTGATGGAGTCTTTTTTCCATGGGCAGTCATCAGGTTTAGACCCACTTAACAGTTTTTTGAGTTTGCCAATTCTCATTCATTCCAAAGATGTTTTAGAAGCTACAGGAATTCCATCGCAATCGCAAGCTGGAAAAGGCGCTGTTTTTTTACTCGACAGCGGAACGATGGGAGAAACTGCCCCCATGGTCAATATCTTTATGCAAAATATGGAGTCAGCTTCATTTCGTAAAATGATCAAAGAAAAGTTTATCTCCTATTCTGATAACTGCGTTGAACACTTTTTAAATGGAGATATCAAATCTCTATTTGGTGATTTGAAGAGGCTTTCCAATACTGTTCTAACCCATTTTAAACCCATGATTCCAAAGCAGTTTCACGATTTATGGAAAACAGGCATTGATACCAATGCTTATTATCTCAAACTATGTGGATCGGGTGGTGGTGGATACATTCTTGGCTTCACTGAAGATATTTCCAAGGCTAGGGATGTATTGAAAAATCATCCTTTGGAAGTGGTATATACCTTCTAATTTTTTTTGCTATGCCCAATAGAGAAGGCATAATTCTAAAATCAATAAGCTTGCTATCACTGGTTAGAGGTCAAAATCTTATGGTTTTGGTCATTGCTCAACTCCTCTCCGCCGCTTTTATTTTTTCATCTGCAATAAGTCCTAGAGAAACACTTTTGGACATCAATCTTTGGTTGATTGTCTGTGCAACCCTGCTCTCTGTTGCTGCTGGGTATATCATTAATGCGTTTTTTGATCAGGAAAAAGATTTGATTAATCGACCACAAAAAACCCTGTTAGAAACAAACATATCTTTAAGATCAAAAATGATTGGGTATATTTTCTTGAATGGAACTGCTGTGTTGGTGGCGAGCAGTGTTTCGCAAAGGTCTGCTGTGTTCTTTTGTGCTTATATCGCTTGTATGGCTTTTTACTCTGCTTTTTTGAAGAGATATTTGTTCATTGGAAATATTGGTTCAGCACTGCTAACAGTACTTCCATTTTTTGCTATAACTGTCTATTTCAAGAACTTTTCAGTAGAAATGTTTACTCTCGCCTCCTATCTATTGTTACTCATCTCTGTCAAAGAGTTGGTTAAAGACCTATGTAATATCAAGGGTGATTTATCAAACAATTATAAAACCATACCCAC
Source organism: uncultured Bacteroidota bacterium (assembly GCA_902566635.1). GTDB lineage: Bacteria > Bacteroidota > Bacteroidia > Flavobacteriales > Flavobacteriaceae > UBA724. Next base: position 38,093 of record CACFJP010000003.1, read on the forward strand.
TGTTTATGGAGAAAATAGTGCCAAACGACTCATTTCCCTTCTAGTCGTTTTTTGTTTTGGTGTTTTTTTCTTGCTGTATTTCTTTTTTTCCTTACAAAGTATGGTCTATTATTTTCTGGCTAGCTTGGGTTTTCTTTTGTTTTTCACAATATTGGTGTGGGTATCCTCAAAACCCAAACAATTGATATTGCTGTTGTTTGGAATAAAAGCACTTATCGTACTTGGGATTATCTGCTTACCATTATTGAAAATCCCAATATAGTTATTATACCTTTGCAAAATGACGAGAAAAAAAAAACCAACTGCAAAGAAATCAACTTCCTCGAACACAATTCGACTCAATAAATATATCGCTCACGCTGGTATTTGCTCTCGTAGAGAGGCTGACATGCACATCAGTTTGGGTGTGGTGAAGGTCAATAACAAAGTCATTACAGCGCTAGGTTATCAGGTCAAGGAAGGTGATGTTGTTCATTTTGATGGGAAACAAATAAACCGAGAGAAGAAGGCCTATGTACTTTTGAATAAACCAAAAGGATTTATCACAACAACAAAGGATGAAAAAGGTCGAAAAACTGTAATGGATTTAATTGTAAAATCAACCCCGTCGAGAGTTGTGCCAGTTGGGCGTTTAGATCGCCCTACAACAGGCTTACTCCTATTTACCAATGATGGAGATTTGGCAAAAAAACTCACACACCCTTCTTCAATGGTGAAAAAGCTTTATCACGTGGTGCTTTCCAAAAGTTTAAAACCACATGATTTGGCACAGATTCGACGGGGATTCACTCTCAATGATGGCCCTATTCAAGTGGATGAGATCAGTTATGTTAAAGGCGCTAGCAAAAGAGAAATTGGATTGGAAATTCACTCAGGGCGTAACAGGATCGTGAGGCGTATATTTGAGCATATGGGTTACGAAGTCATAGCGCTTGATCGTGTTGTTTTTGCAGGTTTAACCAAAAAAGATCTTCCAAGAGGCACTTGGCGTCACCTGTCGCGAAAAGAAATAGATTATTTGAATATATTGTAAAAAACTCCGAGTTTTATTAAACTCGGAGTTTGTGGTACCTCCAGGAATCGAACCAGGGACACAAGGATTTTCAGTCCTTTGCTCTACCAACTGAGCTAAGGTACCATGCACTTTGACAGATACAAATATAAAACCCTTTATAGAATTGACAAGGGACTATTTAAAATTGAAGTACATTAGCACTAACAAAGTATCGTTTTGAACCTCACAATAGATATTGGAAACACAAACACCAAGCTCGGGTTTTTCGAAGGTCTGGAGTTAAAATCTACTGAGAAGTATACAACCAATCAACCCATCGAATGGAAATCGATTATCTTAACAAATAAAGTCTCCCATGCCATTGTTTCACAGGTTAGAAATCAACAGTTAGCACTAGATGACCTTTACACCAAAACCCAATGTTTGGAGGTTCATCATCAGCTTCAATTCCCATTTACATCTGCATATGAGCCTTTTACGAATTTGGGGATTGATCGAGTTGTGGGATTAGCAGCTGCAACATACTTGTTTCCCAAAACAAATGCCCTGATTATCGATGCAGGTACTTGTATCACATATGATTTCATCACTGCAAATGCAAATCATCTTGGGGGTATCATCAGTCCTGGTCTATCAATGAGATATCAAGCCATGCACAAAAACACGCATCAATTGCCAAACTTAGAGATAAAAAAGCCCACTGCATTTCCACCTGTAGACACCAATGAAGCCATGCATTATGGGGTTATCTGCGGAGTTAAAGCTGAAATAAAGACATTTATCAAGAGATTTGAGGCTCATACACCAAATTTTATGACAATTTTAACAGGTGGCGACGCTGGTTTCTTGTCTAAACGACTAAAAAATAGCATCTTAGCGGACGCAAATTTTTTAGCATTTGGTTTAAATCTTTTGCTCGAAACGAATAAGTCATAAATGACTCGCTATTTTATCATCACATTTCTTTTCATTACACCTCTTGTATCTGCCCAAAAGGGCACATTATCGCCTTACTCTTTTTATGGCTTGGGGGAACCCTTGTTTGAAGGAACTATAGACCAAAGATCTATGGGTTGTTTGGTCGCACACGTCGATAGTATTCACTTCAACATCTCGTCGCCTGCATCGTTGGCCAATTTAAAACTTGTCAATTACGCAGTAGGGGCAAATCATTCAAGTCGAAAATTTAGTTCTGAAGACAATTCTACTAACAATGTCACTGCTGGCATTGATTATATGTCATTAGCCATTCCGACCAAATACTTTGGATTTGGATTTGGTTTAATTCCCAAAACAGCAGTTGGTTATCGATTAAGTGTTGACAATCAAGTTGATGGCGTAAACACCAATTCTAATTATGAAGGAAGTGGAGGAATCAACCAAGTTTTCTTTTCATTTGGCTTTTCTCCAATAAAAAATGCAGGAATCGGACTCGCGATACATTATAATTTTGGATCAATCTTTCGATCTCATACTCGTCAAGACGAAGGCATTGATTTGCTATCACAATTGGCCAGTGAATCAGAAATAAGAGGAGTTGAGTTGAATCTTTCATCATATTATAAGATTGATCTTTCAGACCGTCTCCAAATGCAAGTGCATTATGCATACCAACCTACTGCAGACCTAGAATCTTTCAATTCCCGAACGATATCAACATTTACATCACTTGGCGGATCACGTGACTCACAAGAAATAAACCTATCCAGCGATGGTCTCGATCAAACGATTAGTAGATTACCATCCAAACAAACATTTGGGGGAGGGATTGGTGAGCCTAAAAAATGGTTTGTTGGTGGGCAATGGTCCTCATCAGAAGAGTCTATCGATAATGTATTCTACTCGACAGGAACTTTTCGATATGAACCTGCCACAAAATTATCACTCGGAGGTTATTTTGTTCCAGAATATGACTCTTTTTCATCTTATTGGAAACGTATTGTTTATCGCGCTGGTTTTGTATCATCCAAAACAGGAATGATTTTAAATGACAAAGCAATCATTAATACTGGCATAACTTTTGGAGTTGGACTCCCAGTTGCTGGTTTTTCAAATTTAAACATCGGTATCGAATTTGGAAAATTAGGGGCTGATGGTGAAACCCTTATTCAGGAAAATTATTTCAACACACGCATTGGGTTTTCGCTCAATGACCGTTGGTTTATCAAACGTAAATACAATTGAAATGAAAAAATTTACTTTAATAATACTACTCTCGTATTCATTTGGAATGCTATCTGCACAATCCCCAGCAGACTGTCCAGCCAACCTCAGTATTTTTGCCGAGTTTGCAAAAGTCAAAAATTACGATTCAGCCTTTGCACCTTGGCTGGAAGTAACAACCCATTGCCCAGAGTTGAACGAAGCAACATATATTTATGGAGAACGCATCCTCAACCATAAAATCAAAAACAATGAGGATAACGCAGAGTTTAAAACAATGTTAATGCCTCTATATGATGATTGGCTAACATATTTCCCCACAGACAGAAGAGGGATATCGCAACAAGGGAAAATTTTGTCTGCGAAAGCGCAGTCTATGTTTGAACATGAAACAGCTCCACTAGCAGAGATATATGCAATTTTTGACAAGGCGTACGTCTCTGATGTTGAGAGTTTTAATAACCCAAAAGCACTTTACAATTATTTTAAGACTTTATACACCATGTATAAAAACGGTGAAGACAATGTGACTATGGATGTTTTGTTTTCAAAGTATGAGGATGTATCTGAAAAATTTAACATTGAAAATCAAAAACTCTCCAAAACACTTGATCGAATCATAAAAAAGGAGGATACCGGCGAAAGTTTGACTTCGAGGGATAAACGAAGCAAACGAGTTGCTGAAATCAATTCACGTGCCAATTCAACTTATTCGAACAATCTCGATGCCATAATTTCGCAAGAAGCGTCATGTGAAAACTTGGTTCCACTGTATCGATCAAACTTTGATAAAAACAAATTGGATGAGAAATGGCTCAAACGTGCAGCAAGTCGTATGGACGCCAAAGAGTGTTCAGATGATCCATTGTTTGTTGAGCTTGTCGAAGCTCTACACAGTATTAGCCCTTCTGCAGATTCTGCTTATTATTTGGGTATCTTAAAGGATAAGGCTGGAAACACAACCGAAGCAATTACTTTCTATGAGGAGTCCCTCAAACTAGAAACAGATACTTACAGAAAAGCAGAAATAATGTACAAAATCGCTTCAAGACTAAAGAAAAGAGGTTTGAAAAGCCAAGCTAGAAACTATGCGAACCAAGCCTTGTCGAACAAACCATCAATGGGTAAAGCATATATTTTGATAGCAGGCTTGTATGCCGGTAGCGCCAATGACTGTGGGAACAATCAGTTTGAAAAACAATCAGTTTATTGGTTGGCAGCCCAAATGGCACGTCGAGCAGCATCTGTTGATCCATCCTTAAAGAAAACATCCCAAAAACTCGAAGCGAGTTATAGTGGACGAGCACCTTCCAAAACCGATATCTTTACGCAAGGAAAGGCAGGTGAGATAATTACCTTTGACTGTTGGATTCGTTCATCTGTTACTGTTCCCAACTTGTAAGCACATGACTACCGGTAGGTATCTTGTTCTTTTGTTTGCAGTGGTGTTTGCAAGTTGCACAGATCAGTTTTCAGCTGTGCAACAGATGAATAAATTTGATGAGATACCAGTTGGTATTACAGAAGATCTCCACCTGATTTACTCTGACTCTGCTCGTAAGGAGGCAGAGCTCATTGCGCCTGTAAATATTGATTTTACAAATCAAAAATTTCCTTATTCGGAGTTTCCTAAGGGGTTAGATGCAACTTTGTATGGAGATCGAGGTGAAATCACTTTTATTAGTTCGGATTATGGTATCTATTATCCCAAAACAGAAATCATTGAACTAAGAGGTAATGTGGTCATTTCTGATACTTCAGGAACAAAGTTGAACACGAGTCAATTGTACTGGGATGCGGGTAAAGAGTGGTTGTTCACAGAAAAAAATTTTACTTTTACCAACAGTTCATATGACATCAAAGCAGTTCGATTGGATGCCAATCGTTCATTTCAAAAACTGATGACAGGAATGATAAGGGGTAATATTCTAGTGAAAGACGAAAATATAAATTAAATGAACAAATTTCACAGATTTTCAGAAAATATGTATTTGTTTTTTGGTTTCATATTCATGATCGAGATAATTGTAAATGTACAAAATATGAATCAGCGTTTTTATATCTCATGTATATTGGGAGCTGCTGCTTTTGGAATGTTTTTCTTCCGACGTAAGTATCGTAAAAAATTTGAAAGTAGAAACCAAAATCAGAAATGACCTCTGAGCTGTTTATCATTTTTGGTTGCTTGATGCTATCTGCTTTTTTTTCAGGTATGGAAATTGCCTTTGTCTCCTCAAATAGAGTGCGCTTGGCATTGCAAATCAAACAACCTGGGCTGGTTTCATCTGCCTTGGCAAACATCACCAAAAACCCTTCAAAATTCATTGCAACTACTTTGGTTGGAAACAATATCGCGCTAGTCATTTATGGATTGTTTATGGGAGACTTCATCACCTCTAAAATCTACCCTGATATGGTCGATGTTGATGATTTAACGCTTTCGATCGTTTTTATACAAACTGTTATTTCTGCATTGGTAATTTTGATTACTGCAGAATTTTTACCCAAAGTTGTGTTTCAAATTTATGCCAACGCTTTACTGCAATTTTTTTCAATCCCAACGGTCTTCTTTTACCATATATTGAGCCCTTTGACAGATGCTTTTTTGTGGTTTTCCAATGTCATTCTAAAACGTTTTTTTAAAACAAGTGAGGATCATATCCCAACAGCTTTTTCCAGAGTTGATCTCGAAGAATATGTGAGTGAACAGGTCGAATCAACTGGTGATGAGGAGCTCGACAGTGAGGTACAAATTTTCCATAATGCATTGACATTCAATAACCGAAAAGCAAGAGAAATTATGGTTCCACGAGCTGAAGTAACTGCTGTCGATCGCTATGTGTCTAATAAGGAACTTACTAGCCTTTTTTCAAGCACTGGTTTTTCAAAAATTTTGGTCTATAAGGGAAACCTAGACAATGTGGTTGGATATGTTCATGCATTTGATTTGTTTAAAAAACCAAAAAATATTCGTTCGATTACACATCCTGTTGAATTTGTACCAGAATCGATGTTGATTAAGGATATTTTAAATTCTCTTACTAAAAAGCGAAAAAGTATTGCCATAGTGCTTGACGAATATGGTGGTACAGCTGGAATGATCACATTAGAGGACATCGTTGAGGAGTTGTTTGGAGAAATAGAAGATGAATACGATCAGGTCGATTTAATCGAGTTAAAGCTGGAATCTGGCGATTATCTACTTTCAGCGAGACTAGAGGTCGATTACCTCAACGACAAATATAAGCTCGACTTGATCGAAGATGATCAATATGAAACTTTAGGGGGGTACATAGTTCATCACACGCAAAGTATCCCTATAAAAGGCGAAATCGTAGAAATTGGAGAATACGAATTTGAAATCCAAAAGGTAACAGCAAGCAAAATTGAATTAATTAAAATCCTTGCTAAATAAGACCTTGTAAACATCTTTTTTTTCAACCAAAGAAGTTGTATTTTCGCCATCTATCAAAAAAATAATTCATGGCGATTTTAGGTAAAATTCGAGAAAAATCTATCATACTAATTCTAGTTATTGGAATGGCACTATTTGCGTTTGTTATTTCAGGTGTTTTTGACGGCGCTGGAACCATCAGCCAAGAACCAGTCGCTATTGTTGGGGATGAGGAAATAACCATCGAACAGTTTAGCAGGCGCGTGGATGCTGTTGAACGAAATACAGGGATGAGTAATGTGCAAGCAGCCAATACTGTTTGGAACCAAATTGTAACCGAATATTCGTTCAACCAATTGCGAGAGGAGCTTGGTCTTGAAGTGGGTCGAAGTCATGTCGAAAATTTTATTGGCAATTCCCCTGGTTTTAGACAAGACAGCCGTTTTCAAAACGCTTTAGGGGAATTTGATGTCGTTGCTTTTACTGACTTTATCAATGACAGTAAAAGAAACAATCCTGCGGTATACAGTCAATGGCAGCTACAGGAAGAATCAATACGAAGCACCATCAGCCGACAGTTATACAACACCATGATTCAAGCGGGCATTTATCACACTGCATTTGAGGGGAAAACAGAATATAAACTCGAAAATGATAAGATTAGTATTTCTTTTGTAAAAGTGCCATACAGCTCTATACCAGATAGTTTGGTAATGATTTCAAATCGAGAAATTAAAAAATACATCAATGCTAACCCAGAAGAATTTGAAGTGAAGGAAAGCCGATCGATTCAGTATGTTGTTTTTGATGAAACAGCCTCTGTCGAAGATAATTTGGAAATCGAAAACGAGCTTAAAAAATTACTCGAACCTCAGGTCATATTTAATGAAGTTAGTGAGTCTCAAGAAACTTTGCCATCATTTTCCCAGACAGATAATTTAAAGGAGTTTATCGCCGAATATTCAGAAACTCCATATGATGAGACTTATAAAACCAGAGCCCAACTCGGGACCTACGCAAATACACTTTTCGACCTTAAAGAAGGTGAGGTTTTCGGACCATATAAAGATGAAAATCACTTTAAACTCTCTCGCATGATGGATTTCGATCGAGGAGGTTCTGTTAAGGCACGTCATATATTGATTGCTTATGAAGGATCACAAAGTGCATCTAGCGATGTGACTAGAACAAAAAACGAAGCAAGAAAAGAGGCTTATAATGTTCTTCGTTTGGTACGTGCCAATGGTTCTGACTTTGCCGATCTGGCAAGAACTTACTCTGATGGTCCATCTAAAAACAGAGGTGGTGATCTTGGATTTTTTAGACGTGGCGATATGGTTAAAGCGTTTAATGATTATGTATTTTCAAAGCCAACTGGTTCAATTGGCGTTGTTGAAACAGATTTTGGTTATCATGTGATTGAGGTACAAGAAAAAGAAGATGTAGTCTTGATTGCATCTGTTGTCAAAAAAATTATACCATCAGAATCTACAAGCAATGAAGTTTTTCGATTGGCTACAGAATTTGAAATAAAAAGTAAGAAAAACGGATTTTCAACTGCATCAGAGTCATTTGGGTACGATCTTCGCAACGCAACAAATCTAAAGCTTATGGATGAAAGCATTCCAGGTCTTGGTGTTCAGCGTACCATTGTGAAATGGTCTTTTGAAGAAAAAACAAGCGTTAGTGATATAAAACGATTTGACCTTCTTGGTGGTGGATATGTTGTTGCTGAGTTGATAGAAAAATTATCAGCTGGAACGTCAAGTGTAGAAGATGCAAGAAATGCGGTACAAGCTAAACTAATGCAAGACAAAAAGTATGATCTTCTCAGTTTGAAATATGGCAGTGATGTATCTCTTGCAACAATCGCAGAGCAGTATGGACAAAACATTTTAACCTCATCAGCGATCAATGCAGCAGCAGGCTCAATTGCTGGCGCAGGTACAGAGCCATTTGTGGTGGGGTCAGGTTTTTCACTTGAAATGAATAAGACCTCAGCATTGATTCAGGGAAAACAAGGAATATTTGTGTTAGAAGTTGATTTATTTGAAGAATCAATTCCATTGCCCTCTTACGATGGTTACTCGAGTTCGTTAAATGAAAACGTTTTGAGTCGTCTTCAACCATTGACAGACGAGGTTATTCGCAATCATTATGAAGTGGTTGACAATAGGTTCGACTATTTTTAATTTAGCAATAAACATTTCCATGCATTGAAAAGTTCTTTTAAATATAGTATTTTGATTTGAAAAGAACTTTAGGTTGCTGGGGCTTTTATAAATAAAACAATTCTTTGTGTTTCAAAAAAATATTGACAAACAAAACTAAATAAACGACTGCGAGGGTGAACTTCATCATTGTTCCAGCTAAAAATCCTACCAAGGAACCAAAGGCAGCACCAACAGCTTTTTTGAAGTCTGAATTTTGCGTTATCTCACCAGCTAATGCTCCTAAAAAAGGACCAAAAACCAGTCCTATTGGCCCAAAGAAAAATCCGATGAGAAGACCAATGCCCGAACCAATAGTACCCATTCGTGTACCACCTAGTTTTTTTGTGCCCCATACAGGAAGTAAAGCATCGAGTAAAAAAATGACAAGAGCGATAATAAATGTAAGTGTCAAAAAGGTTGTGTTTGATGGAACACTGTCTGTTAGATGGAGTACAAGCAAGCCCAGCCAACTGCAGACTGGCCCTGGGATGATGGGTAAAAAACTGGCTGCTACGCCCAACAGTATTAGCAGACCACTAAAAATGAGTAATATGATGTCCATGGAAAAAAATTGGCAATGCTAAATTAGCGAAGTGGGAGTATTATGCAAATGATTCCATAATTTTTTTTGTACTTTTCATAACCAATGTTGAGGGCATTATTTATTGGGATATTAATATTGACGAATTCTTGCAACCAAACTGATTCAGAGCAAATTCGCAAGCCCAATACTGCTTGGCAATCAACAGATCAACCCCCTGTATATCCTGGATGCGAGAGCAGAGAAACAACGACTGAACAATGGGATTGTTTCCAAGCATCGATTTCTCGATCGATAAGCATGGCTTTTACAGAAAATCCTTTACCACTTCAAGCCAATGCGCCAAAATCTGTGACTCTTTATGTAGAAGTTGATCAAAGTGGTAAAGTGATGTTCAAAGGAGTTGAACCTGACTCACACAAGGCAATTCTTCATGCCATGCAAATAGCCATTGATAAATTACCAACTGTAAGCCCAGCAACAAAAACAAATGTAGGGGTTACTGCTCAAGTGCAATTTCGCATACCTATTCTACTTCAAAACTAATATGATAAAACAATGAAAGAGACAATTTCTAGCTCGAGACGTATCATTCTTGGCATTGACCCAGGAACAACGATAATGGGTTATGGTCTTATCACAGTCGATGGAAAAAAAATGAAGATTCTTCACATGGATGAATTGGTGATGAAATCTAAAGAAAATCACTATTTGCGTTTGCAAAAGATTTTTGAAAAGACCATCGAGATAATTGATAAATTTCACCCAGATGAAATGGCTTTGGAAGCACCTTTTTTTGGAAAAAACGTTCAGTCAATGTTGAAGTTAGGTCGTGCACAAGGGGTAGCCATGGCTGCTGGATTATCACGAGAGTTAGCAATAACGGAGTATTCCCCCAGAAAAATAAAAATGGCTATCACAGGCAATGGAAACGCCTCCAAGGAGCAGGTTGCCCGAATGCTTCAACAATTGGTGGATCTCAAAACCCTACCCAAAAACCTTGATGCTACTGATGGGTTGGCAGCTGCTGTCTGTCACTTTTTCAACCCTCCTCAGGAATCTGGAAAAACCTATTCGAGTTGGGACTCGTTTGTCAAACAAGAGACACATCGCGTTAAGAGATAGCATGGCGGGAATATATCTACATATTCCTTTTTGTAAAAATGCATGTCATTATTGTAACTTCCATTTTTCGACCTCGATGCGCTATGTTGATGATATGGTGGCTGCAATTCAACAAGAAATTCGACTGCGAAAAGAAGATGCTAAAAAACCTTTAAAGACAATCTATTTTGGTGGTGGAACACCATCAGTGCTTACCCCTGCTCAACTCCAATTATTGATCGATGAAGTTAACCAGTGTTATGACCTGGTGAAAAACCCCGAAATCACCCTTGAAGCCAACCCCGATGATTTGTCCAAAGCGTATATGCGTGACATTGAAAAGCTAGGCATTAATCGCCTTTCGATAGGCGTACAATCGTTTTTGGATGATGATTTAACCCTGATGAATCGCGTCCACAATGGCAGTAAAGCCATTAATTCAGTGCAGAACGCAAAAGCAATTTTTAACAACCTATCGATTGACTTGCTTTATGGCAATCCAAATACGACGCTAGATGATTGGAAACAAAATCTTGATTATGCCCTTCAACTAGATGTACCACACATTTCATCATACGCACTCACCCTTGAGCCTAAAACAGCTCTTGAACGTTTTGTAAACAAGGGGGTTATTTCTCTTTTGGACGAACACCAAGTGGAGGCACAGTTCAATTATTTAGTTGATACCCTTACTTCCAGGGGTTATGATCACTATGAATTGTCAAGTTTTGGAAAACCGGGATACCATTCGCGCAACAACACTGGTTATTGGAAAGGCAAAACTTACTTGGGTATTGGTCCTTCAGCTCATGGTTTTGATGGTGTTCAGCGATATTGGAATGTGAGCAATAATGCAAATTATATGCAAAAGATAACACAGGGCGAACTGCCACAAACGATAGAAAAGTTGAGTGTAATTGATAGATACAACGAATCAATTATGATTGGGTTGCGCGCATCTTGGGGTGTATCTCTAAAGGCAATGGAAAGAAATTTGGGACTGCGTTATCGTCAGCATCTTGAGGAGCAAGCCAAACGATTTATAGAAGAAGGATTGTTGCATATTGAAAACAATGCGATAAAAACCACTCGAAATGGTGCATTTTTAGCTGACGGAATTTCTGCAGACTTATTTCTTATTGACTTGCTTGGTGCATCGTCGTGAAGTGTTTATAAAAATGCGGAATTGTCTCGATCCCTTTTAAAAAGTTATATAAACCAAAATGCTCATTAGGGGAGTGAATTGCATCACTGTCGAGACCAAAGCCCATCAATACGATCTTGCTTTTCAGGGTTTCTTCAAATAATGCCACGATTGGAATACTCCCTCCATCGCGCACTGGTATGGGGGCTTTACCAAAGGTTTCAACGTATGCTTTTGATGCTGCTTGAAATTCCAAACCATCGGGATGCATTACATATGCCTCTCCTCCGTGATGAGGCGTGACTTTTACTGTCACACCTTTGGGAGCGATTGAAACAAAATGATCCATAAATAGTTTTGTAATTTCTTTTGAATTTTGATTTGGCACCAATCGCATTGATATTTTTGCATAGGCCTTTGATGCAATAACAGTTTTTGCGCCTTCACCAATATATCCTCCCCAGATGCCATTGACATCAAGGGTTGGGCGAATGGATTTGCGCTCTAGTGTAGAATAGCCTTTTTCTCCATAAACCGATTCAATTTCAAGTGCGCTTTGATAGTTTTCTAATGAAAATGGGATTTGTTTGAATTGCTCTCGTTCTGCAGCATTGAGTTCTTCCACTTTATCGTAAAAGCCTGGAATGGTCACTCGATTGTTTTTGTCGTGGAGGGACGCCACCATTTTGGTCAGTATGTTTATCGGATTGGCAACTGCCCCACCATAAAGACCTGAATGCAAGTCACGATTCGGTCCAGTGATTTCCACTTCTACATAGCTCATTCCACGTAGACCAGTAGTGATGGAAGGAATGTCGTTGGCAAGCATACTAGTATCGGAAATCAGTATTACATCATTGGCGAGTTTGTCGGTATTTTTTCGAACAAAAGTTTCCAGGTTGTCACTGCCCACTTCTTCCTCACCTTCAATCATAAATTTAACATTACAAGGAATGCCACCATTTTGCTCCATCACTTCAAGTGCTTTGATATGCATAAACATTTGCCCTTTGTCATCACAAGCACCACGCGCAAAAATGGCTCCTTCCGGATGAATATCTGTTTTTCTTATTTTTGGTTCAAAAGGTGGCGTGTCCCATAAATCAAGCGGATCGGGTGGTTGTACGTCATAATGTCCGTAAACGAGTACAGTTGGTAGCGAAGGTTCAATCATTTTCTCGCCATAGACTATAGGATAACCTGCAGTTGGACAGAGTTCTGTGTGTGTGCATCCTGCAGCAGTGAGGGCATCTTCCACTGCTTGTGCAGCAGTTTGCATGTGCGATGCGTAGTTCGAATCTGCACTAATAGAGGGTATACGTATGAGAGAAAACAGTTCTTCAAGAAAGCGTTTTTTGTTTTTTTCGATGTAGGTAGCTTGTGCTGACATAATGTTGAATTGAATACGAATATATCGTATAATTTAGAGATAAAAAATCGCTAAATGTGATTATATTTGCAACCCATTATTAGCGGGTGTGGTGAAATTGGTAGACACGCTAGATTTAGGATCTAGTGCTTCACGGCGTGGGGGTTCGAGTCCCTTCACCCGCACAAAAATACCCTTAACTCCAATCAGTTAAGGGTTTTTATATTTTATGCGATCAATAAACGAAGTAGACTATCGCTTGTTTGCCTTGGCAATATACTCGTCGAGTGCTTTAGTCATTGAAGGATTGGTAGGGGTAGGCGCGAGGATATCGATTCGCAAATTAGCGGCCTCAGCGGCTTTGACTGTACTATTTCCAAACACAGCAATACGTGTATTGTTTTGCTGAAAGTCTGGGAAATTGTGAAACAATGACTCAATCCCTGAAGGACTAAAAAACACCAAAATATCATAATATACATCACGTAAATCTGATAAATCGCTGATGACAGTGTTGTAAAACACACCTTTTTTCCAGTTAATTTCGAGCTTATCAAGCGCCTCAGGAACACTTGGTTTGAGCACATCTGAACAGGGTAGTAAAAAGTTTTCGCTTTTGTGCTTGCCAATCAGCTCGATCAAATCTGAAAACGTTCGTGTTCCAACATAGACTTTTCTCTTACGATAAACCACATATTTCTGAAGATAATAAGCAACAGCTTCAGATTGACAGAAATACTTTATGGTAGAGGGAACAGGGTATCGCATCTCTTCTGCAAGTCTGAAAAAATGATCTACAGAATTTCGACTTGTCAAAATAATTGCTGAAAATTTAATCAGATCAATTTTTTGCTTGCGAACCTCTCTTGCAGCAACTCCTTCAACGTGAATAAAAGGTCTAAAGTCAATGGCAACTTTTCTCTTCTCAACAAGTTGGTTGTAGGGTGAGTTTTCAATAGCTGGTTCGGGTTGTGAAACAAGAATCGTTTTTACTTTCATAAAGGTATTATGTGTTGGTTTGATTCAGTGAGACGAACAAGACCCAAATGGGTCCAATTTCGAGGGTGCAAATATAAGAAATAAATAGTATTTTCTTTTTTTGTATCAATTGTTGATAAGGTTTGGCAAAGGACTGATATCCAATGATGTAATACAGAATGTAAATCAGACCCACACCCCCCCAGTATATTTGGTGATCAATTGGAGGGTAGTTTGAGAATAAGATAGATATAAACAGTATAAATGCTGCTTTGGTTTTTAACAGCCCTCTGCGCAAAATCACTTCAAGCAACATGCGCCATGACTTCCAAAACAATCCGATGATAAATTCTAAGACAAACTTGGCAGTAGTATACCCAAGCCACACGCCGATAACCAAGTAAATTGGTGTTAGCTCATTAATCAAATGGAAATTAACCAAAAGTTTATAAACGAAATACCCAAATACAAGTCCACGAAAAGCAAAGGAGATGATGTCTTGAATTTTTATGTTTTCTGAGGGAGCGTTAATTTTTTTGGTCGAAGGAATGTTAGATTGGCTGATACGAGTGATCGAAAAAAACAATACTTGGTCTCTTATTTTAATCATGATTAAAATACACAAGATTAGTAATGAATACCACATGGCAGTGGAATCATCAGAAGTGTATGGCAATAAAGTATATTCTCTCACAGTGCAAAAGTAAACAATGGTGTGGGAACAAGACCACCGAATTCCCTACTTTTGTTTTGCGTATATCATGAAAGAAAAGCTAGTTATTGTTCCCACCTACAACGAAGCCGAAAACATTGAGGAATTGGTTGCTGATGTGATGGCTTTAGTTTGTCCTTTTGACATGCTGGTTGTGGATGATGATTCTCCTGACGGAACTGCTCAATTGGTAGAAGCACTGCAGACAAAATACAAAGACCGTTTACACCTTCTGAAACGACAAAAAAAAGAAGGCTTGGGTCCTGCTTATGTCGAGGCATTTCGATGGGCATTGGATCGAAATTATCAGTATTTATTTGAAATGGATGCTGATTTTTCTCATGACCCTTATGACCTGAATAAATTATACGATATACTGCAGCATGATAAGGCAGATGTTGTTGTGGGTTCGAGATATGTTCGTGGAATTCAAGTCATCAATTGGCCTTTGTCTCGAATTTTATTGTCCTATTTTGCCTCACTATACGTTCGTTTAATTACTCAAATTCCAATTAAAGATACCACTGCTGGCTTTGTTGGATATAAAAAAGAAGTGATTCAAACTATAATACAAGAAAACATTCGTTTTTCTGGCTATGCTTTTCAGATTGAAATGAAATTCAAAGCATGGGTCAAGAATTTTCGTTTGAAGGAGATTCCTGTTGTATTCACAGATCGAACGCGTGGGGTTTCAAAAATGAATCGATCAATTATTAGCGAAGCTATTTTTGGTATAATTTTGATGAAAATAAAAAGCTGGTATGCCAAATAATCAAACACTCTTGATTCGCAATGCAAAAGTCGTAAACGAGGGGCAAATCAAAACCCTTGATCTTTTCGTCGACGGTGTTTTCATTTCTAAAATTGCCCCTCAAATTGATGATGTGGCAGATGTTGAAATCAACGCAATGGGTAAGTTGTTGCTGCCTGGACTCATCGACGATCAAGTTCATTTTCGTGAGCCTGGACTCACGCACAAAGGAACAATACAAACAGAAAGCCGTGCTGCAGTTGCTGGAGGCATTACCACCTTTTTTGAAATGCCAAATACAAACCCCCAAACGACCAGCTGGAGCGAATTTCAAAATAAAATTGAAATTGCCAAAACATCTTCTTGGGCTAATTTTGGATTTATGTTTGGAGGCACCAATGACAACCTCAACGAAGTACTCGCTGTAGACCCTCAACTTGTGCCTGGAATTAAGTTATTTCTTGGCTCATCGACTGGCAGTATGCTAGTTGATAACCATGAGGTTTTACGAGATATTTTTTCAAACACAAAACTCCCAATCTCTGTTCATTGCGAAGATGAACAAACCATTCAATACAATCTGTCGGTTTTTATTGAAAAATATGGTGATGATATTCCTATGTCTTTACACTCACAGATCCGATCTGAGGAAGCTTGTTATATTTCCTCATCTAAGGCTGTTTCACTTGCCAAAGAAACAGGTGCAAGACTTCATGTATTTCACCTTTCAACAGCAAAAGAAACCGAATTATTTGACAGTAATTTTGATGTAAAAACAAAGAATATAACGTCAGAGGTTTGTATTCATCATCTTTGGTTTTCAGATGCTGATTATGACGATAAAGGGAGTTTGATCAAATGGAATCCAGCTGTAAAAACAGCAGAAGATCGACATGCTCTTTGGACAGCACTTAATGACAATCGAATTGATATTATTGCCACTGACCATGCACCTCACACCATTGAAGAAAAAATGAATCCATACACTAAAGCTCCCTCGGGTGGCCCAATGGTCCAACACGCTTTGTCTGTGTTGTTGGAATGTCATTTGCAAGGAAAAATTTCAATAGAAAAAATCGTTGAAAAAATGGCACATAACCCAGCAAAACTATTTGATATCGACCGAAGAGGATTTGTTCGCGAGGGATATTTTGCTGATTTGGTACTTGTAGATATGGATGCGCCCTACACTGTTTCTAAAGAAAATATACTTTACAAATGTGGCTGGTCGCCCCTTGAAGGGCAGCGCTTTCGATCCCGCGTAACGCAATCAATTGTGAGTGGGGTTTTGACGTATGACAATGGTATGTTTTCAAGTGAAAGTGCTGCGATGGCTGTAAAATTTAAAAGATGAAAAAACATTTGTTTTTGATGGTTTTGATGTTTTTGTCCTGTGGACAAGTTGATCAAGAAAAACCAGAAAATCTAATTGGAGAGGAGAAAATGTCGGATTTGATTTTTGAGCTTGCGCTATTTGATGCTAGCAAAGGCTTTGTAATGAAGGGAGAAACAGCTAGAATTGGCTTAAATAGTGAGTCATTTTATAAATACCATAATATCGATAGCTTACGTTTTGCTGTGAGTAACTCCTACTACGCAAAGCAACCAAAAGCATACTTGCGCATTACAAACGCGGCTAAAATAAAATTGGAGGATTTTGAAAAAAAAATGCAGGAAAACCAGAACGAAAAAATAGCGATTGACTCTATTGCTAAGAAGTTGTCTCCTAAAATAATAATGGATGAATAGTCCATTCTTTTTTGATCAGCGTGAAGCACTTATATTTGTGTAATTCTAAACTAATGGCAAAAAACTTTGTAGAAGAACTAGAGTGGAGAGGGATGATTCATGACATCACGCCCGACACTGAGAAGGTATTGAAGGAGACGTCAACAGCTGGCTACGTCGGTTTTGACCCCACAGCCGACTCTTTGCACATTGGGAGTTTGGTACAGATTATGATTTTAATGCATTTTCAGAGAGCAGGGCACAGTCCAATTGCATTGATAGGAGGTGCAACTGGAATGATTGGTGATCCATCTGGTAAATCACAGGAACGAAATTTACTTGATAAAGAAACGCTCAAAAAAAATGTGAAAGGGATTGAAACTCAGCTAAGCCATTTTTTGGATTTCGACAAAAATTCTCCCAATGCCGCTAAGCTCGTCAACAACTACGACTGGATGTCTGACTTTTCACTTATTGATTTTGCAAGGGATATTGGTAAGCATTTGACAGTCAATTATATGATGGCAAAAGACTCTGTAAAAAAGCGTCTTGGGAGCAATACCAAAGAAGGGATATCTTTCACTGAGTTCAGCTATCAATTGATTCAAGGGTATGACTTTCTTCATTTGTATGAACAGCACAACTGCTTGTTGCAAATGGGAGGAAGTGATCAGTGGGGTAACATTACCACTGGCACAGAGCTTGTGCGACGTAAAGCAGGTGGTAAGGCTTATGCGCTTACTTGTCCTTTGATTACCAAAGCCGATGGCACCAAGTTTGGAAAAACTGTAGATGGCAATGTTTGGTTGGATAAAACTAAAACATCTCCCTATAAATTTTATCAATATTGGCTAAATACCTCTGATGATGATGCAGAGCGCTATATCAAAATATTCACCTTTTTGGATGAAAAGACGATAGTTAGTCTCGTCGAAGAACACCAAGAGGCACCACATTTTCGTAAGCTTCAAAAAACCCTAGCAGATGAAGTGACAAGGATGGTACACTCTGAAGAGGAAATGTTGTTAGCTGTTAAAGCATCAGAAATCCTCTTTGGAAAAGCAACTTCGGCAACGCTTAAGGAACTGGATGAAGCAACTTTTTTGGATGTGTTTGAGGGAGTTCCTCAAGTCACCTTATCCATGTCGGCCCTTTCAGAAGGATGTACGGCTATAGATTTACTAGCTTCCTTAACAGGATTCTTATCCTCAAACAGCGAAGCCAGACGAGCACTAAAAGAGAATTCGATTTCAATAAATAAAGAAAAGATAGACGAGTCGTTTACTGCACAATTATACGATCTAATCTGTGAACGCTATTTGTTGCTTCAGCGAGGAAAAAAGAATTACTTTTTGGTGGTGTTCAACTAACCATTAGATTACACCCTCTGACGTCACTCGAATCAACTCTACCTATTACTTCAAAGGTTCCATCTGAATAAACCCTGCCTAAGTCATCGGATCCAATAAATGCACAAGAATTTTTATTTGCCAGATCAATAATGTTCAGACACCCTGTTCCATGCGCTTGAATATCTAAAGGGTTGTTTGGATTTCGAGCAAGGACTTTCATCCATGGTGGACAGCTAAATCGCCCATTGTCTTTTGCATAGGCTTGTGAGAGTAGTTCTGTCATTCCATACTCTGACTGAATACCTCCAACCTCAAGATTTTGCTTGAGTTGTGCATGAAGTTCTTCGCGCACTAGTTCTTTACGACGCCCCTTCATACCTCCAGTTTCGACTATGATAGTATGCTGCAATGGGCTTGGAAATTGTTCTGCAAAATCTAAAAGAGCAAAACTTACTCCAAGCAAAAAAGTTTTTTGATTGGTCTGCTCACGACGTTTCAAAACTTCATGCAGTTTTTGGTAATTGTTGAGATAAAAACCACTGTCTGAACAATTCGACATTTCGATCAACTTTTGCATCATGTAGATCAGCGATGAATTGGGTTTTTCCAAATATCCAGGCAACAAACCAATCACAGCAAATTGGTTGGGATGTCCATAAAACAATTTAAAACAATTGAGAAAACTCTGCTCATAAATCTCAATGTTTGCTACATGATGTATGCTTGTTTTACCTGCTGTTCCACTGCTTTCAAAAATATGTGAACACTTTGGGTTTCCTGTGAGGACTTTATGTGTTTTGAAGAAAGAAATTGGTAGAAAAGGAATCTCTATAACAGATTTACAATCGCTGGGATGTTTGTGAACCAAATCGCAAAACGAACGATAAATTGGATTGTTTGAGAACTGCTTTTCATATAATTGAATTGCTTGCAGGTCAAATGCTTTTGATGATTGGTAAAATGAAAATTGGTTCATAAATCGACATCAAATTTACATTTTTAACATTAAGCTAATGTTTGAGTAGTTGACTGAGCTATAAATTTTATAAATTTGGGTTTTGGCTTATGATAGATAAAAAAAAGATTAAGATTCTACTAGTTGATGACGAACCTGACATCTTAGAGTTTATAAGTTATAATTTATCTAATGAGGGGTATAAAGTTTACACTGCTGTAAATGGAGAAGACGCTATTGAAAAAGCTAAAAGCAAGTCTCCACACTTAATTTTACTTGACGTCATGATGCCCGTCATGGATGGGATCGAGGCATGTGAGAACTTGAGAAAAATACCCAAATTGGGAGAAAAGTTAATCATTGTTTTTCTCACTGCTCGAAGTGAGGACTATACACAGGTTGCAGGCTTGGAAGCTGGTGCTGATGACTACATCACAAAACCAGTGAAAATTAAAGTTCTCATCAGTAAGGTTAAATCACTTTTGCGTCGAGTTAGTGATGGGAAAGAAAGCAGTAAAATAATTGAAGCCGGTAGCCTTGTTGTCAATCGTGAAGAATATAAAATCATATATGAGGGTGATGAAAAAATTCTTCCTAGAAAAGAATTTGAGCTCCTTTCACTTTTGGCGAGTAAGCCCAACAAAGTTTTTGAGCGTGAAGTAATTCTCGATCGTATTTGGGGAAACGAGGTCATCGTTGGTGGACGTACAATTGACGTACACATTCGTAAACTCAGAGAAAAAATTGGCGATCGACACTTCAAAACAGTGAAAGGTGTTGGATACAAATACGTCATCTAAATGAACTCCTGTGCTATCAAAGAAACGAAAATCACTTTCCATTGCATTCTCAACTGCCTGCCTATTGATTGTTGTAATCGCAGTTTCTCTATCGAGTTATTTACTTTTTAATCAAGACCCATTTTCACCCAATATCTTAACCCTTTCAATCGGATTAGGAGTCATTTTTTCGTTCGCTCTTTATTTCTGGCTCAACAGACAAATCAATAAACTTTTGGACGCCCACCTCAAAGAACTCTTCAAAGATTTTTCTGCGGAAAATGAAGTCCTCTATCAAGCCAATGAAGTGATTGATTTGAAGGAGTTGGAGAAGAGGGTTAAAGAAATTGTTTCCAAGCGAAAATTAGAAATCACCACTTTAAAAAGTCAAGATGCCTTTAGAAAAGAGTTTTTAGGCAATGTGGCGCATGAACTTAAAACCCCCTTGTTTACAGTTCAAGGTTATTTATCGACCTTATCAGATGGTGCTTTGTATGATGAAAAAGTCAATAAAAAATATATTACTAGAGCAAGCAAAGGGGTCAATAGACTGCTTTATATTGTAAAAGATCTTGATTTGCTGACACAACTTGAGACACAAAATCAAGCACTAATGATATCAAATTTTGATATTGTGGAGCACGTTAGAAATATATTTGAATTGCTAGAAATTCGAGCGGCCAAAGCCAATATATCTTTAGAATTTGACAAAGATTATTTGTTCCCGATTGAAGTTCATGCAGATGAGGAAAGAATTCAACAAGTTATGACAAATCTGATTGTAAATTCGATTAAATACGGAAAGAAAAAAGGGACAACAGAAGTTCGTTTTGAAGACGTTGATGAACACACAATCACAGTTCATATTGCAGACAATGGCGAAGGAATTTCAGAAGAGCATCTGCCACGTTTGTTTGAGCGTTTTTATCGCGTTGATAAAAGTGGAAGTCGCAAAGATGGGGGCTCTGGCTTAGGGCTTTCTATCGTGAAACACATCGTTGAAGCCCATCATCAAGAAATATTTGTTGAAAGTAAAGTTGATATTGGTTCTCAATTTTCTTTTACCTTAGACAAGGCAACCTATTCGGGTGACAAAACATAGAAATCAATGGGCAGTAAGAATAAGTTAAAGCGGTTTCAAGAAAATGAAACTTTACCCAATGTGATTCAGCCATGTAGGGAGTCATTGATTAATGGGTCGTTTGGTTACAAAGCGAATTGGCATACATATTTTGAAAACAATAACCCCATCATCCTTGAGTTGGGCTGTGGCAAGGGTGAATATACATTGGCATTGGCACAGCAAAATCCTGATTGCAACTACATTGGAATAGACATCAAGGGCGCACGTTTTTGGAGAGGAGCAAAAACAGCTTATGAAGAACAACTCTCTAATGTTGTATTTATTCGAACAGAAATTGAGCTTATTGAAAATTTATTTACTGCAGGTGAAGTTTCAGAAATTTGGCTGACTTTTCCAGATCCTCAACTAAAGTTTAAGCGCACAAAACACAGGTTAACCAACCCCAAATTTTTACAAAAGTACCAACGAGTTCTCAAGCCCAAAGGGGTTATACACCTAAAAACTGACAGTTCTTTTCTTCATGGATACACGCTTGGTGTTTTAGACGGCATGGGAATTCAACCTCAAATGGCACATCATGATATATATAAATATGTTCATGCACCAACAGAACTGATTTCAATTCAAACCTTTTATGAGCAACAGTATTTGGCTAAAAAAATACCAATAACCTACCTAAGATTTAGTTATGAGTGACAAGTCAAATGAGTACGATTTCTTTAAACGAGTTTATGCTATTGTCCGTCAAATTCCAGAAGGTCGTGTGACAAGCTATGGCGCAATTGCAGCCTGTTTAGGTATGCGCCGATCGGCACGAATGGTGGGTTGGGCCATGAACGCTGCCCATACAAAAACAGATGTACCTGCACATCGTGTAGTCAATCGAAATGGGTTGCTTACTGGGAAACACCATTTTGGGGGACCTAGGGTTATGCAGCAGTTGTTGGAAAATGAGGGACATCAAATCGAAAACGACCAAATCATCGACTTCAAACAAGTGTTTTGGGAACCAATTAACCCTGTGTAAGTTGCTGGCTTTGTGTTATATTTGTGAGTTAAAATTAATTTAAAAAAGCAAAATTGAAAAAATCTGACATTGAGTCAATTGTAAAAGACATTCCACTGCTGGGTTCTTCCCAAAGCATAGGAGACGTTGGTGCATTGGCAAATGTTCAGATCATGGGAAAGGAAGTTCTTATCGATTTATTGATGCAAAGTCCAAGTTTGCAATCTAGAAAAAAGACAGAAGCGCATGTCGAGGCTGCTTTGAAGGAAAAATTAAGTGACGACTATACGTTTAAAGTCAAAGTTACACATAAGAACACTACTGATGAAAAGCCAAACTTCATCAAAGGAAAGCCAATGAAAGGGGTTCAAAATATCATTGCGATTGCCTCAGGAAAAGGAGGCGTTGGTAAATCTACAGTAACAGCCAATCTTGCAGTTACTCTTTCCAACATGGGTTTTAAGGTTGGTGTACTCGATGCTGATATTTATGGACCATCCATGCCATTGATGTTTGATGTTGCCTTCGAACGCCCAATATCTGTTCAGGTTGATGGAAAGTCAAAAATGAAACCAATTGAAAACTATGGTGTTCAACTGTTATCGATTGGCTTTTTCACAAAGCCTGATCAGGCTGTCATTTGGAGAGGACCAATGGCTTCCAAGGCACTGAATCAAATGATTTTCGATGCAGATTGGGGTGAGCTAGACTTTTTATTGATCGATTTGCCTCCCGGGACAGGAGATATTCACCTCAGCATTTTACAAGCCCTTCCAGTCACAGGCGCTGTTGTGGTGAGTACACCCCAAGCCATTGCACTTGCTGACGCCAGAAAAGGAGTGTCGATGTTTCAACAAGATTCAATACAGGTACCTGTTTTAGGCATTGTGGAGAATATGTCCTATTTCACTCCAGAGGAACTCCCTGAAAACAAATATTATATTTTTGGAAGAGATGGTGCTAAGTACTTGGCAGAGGATATAGATGTGCCATTTCTTGGTGACTTGCCCTTGGTGCAAGGTCTTCGGGAAGCAGGAGATGTTGGTAGGCCAGCTGTACTGCAAGGTGGAGCGATCGAAAATGCATTTACAAGTATCACAAAATCACTTATTACGCAAATTGTGCAGCGAAATAAAGAATTACCCCCAACAGAAATTGTAAAGATCACCACCATGGCTGGTTGTTCGGCAGTTTCCTAATATTTTAAATATGGCAGAAGTAAAAGAACAAGTAGAACAAGCATTAGAAGAAATTCGCCCTTTTTTGGTCAACGATGGCGGAAATATATCGTTGGTTGCCATTGAAGGTGATACTGTTATTGTTGAACTTGAGGGAAATTGCATTTCCTGTAGTGTTAATCAAATGACCTTGCAGTTGGGTGTTGAGACAACCATAAAGAAATATGCTCCACAGATCAAAAAGGTAGTTAAAGTGAATTGATTTTACTGTTCTAGTAGATCAAATTTTTCACTCCTAACATTCTCGATTTTCGGCTTTATCAAAATAAAAATGAGTAGGCAAGTCCAGCTAAAAGACCACCTGCAAGTGGGCCTAAAACAGGTATCCATGAGTAGTACCAATCAGGATTTGCTTTTTTTCCTCGAAATAATGCATATACAATACGTGGACCCAAATCACGAGCAGGGTTAATCGCATAACTAGTTGTGCCGCCAAGTGTCATTCCAATAAGCCAAACAAGAATACCTACAGGAAAGGCATCCATCGACCCTATTCCAAACTGAATATCGTCTAATTCATCGATAGTCAGGATAGGGCTTGCAATAAAAAAAATCAAGAATACAAGCATAAACGTACCAGCACATTCACTAAAAAAATTGTTCGCATAGTTCCTTATGGCTGGTTCAGTAGAAAAGCACCCTCTGATGGTATTTTCATTAGTTGTTGATCGGATGTGATCGCTATAAAATAGATATGCAATCGCAGCACCCAACATGGCACCAAGAAGTTGTGCAAGTATGTACTCAGGTACATTTGACCATGCAAATTTATCAGCAATTGCGAATCCAACCGTAACAGCAGGGTTTAGGTGTGCACCACTGTAGGTTCCAGAGATAATTACGCCAAAAAACACAGCGAATCCCCAAGCAGTGGTAATCAAAATCCATTTCCCAGTTGGGCTTGACCCAAAAGCTTTTGTTTTATTCAAAGAAACATTTGCAACAACACCAATACCCAAAAAAAGTAAAACAGCAGTGCCAATAAACTCAGCTAAAAAGGGTGACATTTTTAATTATTATTTTTTTCTTGACTCATGAAAAACAATCTCATTTGGCATCAAATATATTCATTATGTCCAAAGAAATGGCTTTTTTATTCAATTACTAGATCAGCTTTTGCGTTGTATTTTTTAAGATTGATTGTTAGAAATAACCCATCATTTCTATGTTTAAATTATTAATTTAATAGAATGAAGAAGATTTAAGTTGATATAAATAAAATTAGTTTGCTATTATTTTCAATATAATATTATGTTTCAAATTCAATTATTTATCTTGACAAAAAATAACCAATGAATACCAACACAAACAACAAAATTGCGATTGCCATAATCGCAGGCCTTTTTTTTATTTTCGGTTTTGTAACCTGGGTCAATGGGGCTTTAATTCCCTTTATGAAGACCATTAATGAACTCACTGAAGCGCAGTCATATCTTGTTGCTTCTGCATCCTACATTTCTTTTGTCGTCATGGCACTACCTGCCTCATATCTATTGCAGAAAGTAGGATATAAAATAGGAATGTCTATCGGACTTTTTATCATGGCAGCAGGAGCTTTGCTTTTTATTCCAGCTGCCGAAGCAAGAACCTACTGGATGTTTTTGACTGGAATTTTTATTCAAGGTACTGGAATGACGATTCTACAAACTGCTGCAAACCCATACATCACGATTCTTGGTCCCATCGAAAGTGGTGCTCAACGCATTGCCATCATGGGCATTGCTAACAAAGTCGCTGGTGCTTTGGGTTCACTCATTTTTGGTGCCATTCTTCTCAAAGGGATCGATGAAGTCAACGCTCAACTTGACAGTGTTTCTGCGAGTGAAAAAGCCTTACTGCTCGATCAAATGGCTGATAGTGTATATACACCTTATGTCATCATGGCGATTGTACTATTTGTCTTATGCTTACTGATGCGCAAGGCTCCTTTGCCAAACGTAGATGCAGCCTTGGATGACAATGAACAGTCAAGTGAGAAGTCGCAAAAAACAATTTTTCATTTCCCTCATTTATGGCTTGGAATGCTAACCTTATTCGTCTATGTCGGTGCTGAAGTGATTGCTGGAGATTCCATCATTGCCTATGGAATTGCTTTGGGCATCTCAGCTTCAACAGCCAAGTTTTTTACCACCTTTACCCTCATGGCAATGGTGTTCACTTATGCCCTCGGAGTTATTTTAATTCCAAAATATATCAGCCAACAAAAGGCACTACAGATCAGTGCTCTTTTGGGGATTGTTTTTAGTATTTTAATACTAATGACTGATGGCTTTACATCTGTTTTATTTGTTGCTGCCTTAGGTATCGCCAATGCTTTGGTTTGGCCTGCTGTATGGCCTCTCACACTTGAAGGCTTGGGTAGGCACACCAAAACGGCATCTGCATTACTAATCATGGCTATTGCCGGGGGCGCAATTATCCCACCACTGTATGGTCAGCTGGTTGATTTTGGAAAAGAAACTTTGATGGAAGCAGGAGTGTCTTCATCTGACGCTTTAGCTATCTCAGCTCGAGAGAGTTATTACATTCTCATCCCTTGTTATTTTATCATTTTTGTTTTTGCAGTTTCTGCGAAACGTTTACAAAACTAATTAGCACTTCATATATGAAAAACAATTATTGGAATAAAAATATTCGTTACATCAGCATTCTTCTCAGTCTATGGTTTATCGTCTCTTTTGGCTGCGGGATTTTGTTTGTAGAACAGTTAAACACCATTCAAATTGGGGGCTTTAAACTCGGCTTTTGGTTTGCTCAGCAAGGGTCTATTTTTGGATTTGTTGTTATTATTTTCACCTACGTCTTTCTTATGAACAAACTAGATCAAACGCAAAACAAATAAACTATGGAACTTCAGTATTGGATTTGGATAGCAGTTGGCCTTAGTTTCTCATTATATATCGGAATTGCGATTTGGTCGCGTGCTGGCTCAACAAAAGAGTTTTATGTTGCAGGAGGTGGGGTTCATCCCATTGCCAATGGAATGGCAACTGCAGCCGACTGGATGTCTGCAGCCTCGTTTATATCGATGGCAGGAATCATTTCCTTAGGTGGTTATGATGGGTCTGTATACCTAATGGGTTGGACAGGGGGTTATGTACTCTTGGCCTTACTGCTTGCGCCTTATCTAAGAAAATTTGGCAAGTTTACTGTGCCTGATTTTATAGGTGACAGGTATTACTCCAACACCGCTCGATCAGTTGCTGTGTTTTGTGCTTTGATTATTTCCTTTACCTATATCGCTGGACAAATGCGTGGGGTAGGGGTTGTATTTTCTAGATACCTTGAGGTAGATATTGTAACAGGTGTACTAATTGGTATGGGGATTGTGTTGTTCTATGCTGTTTTAGGCGGCATGAAAGGAATCACCTACACCCAAGTGGCGCAGTATTGCGTATTGATCTTTGCCTTTATGGTGCCCGCCATTTATATTTCATTTCTTCTAACAGGTAATGTAATCCCACAACTTGGCTTTGGATCGAGTGGTGCAGATGGGGTATATCTTTTGGACAAGCTTGACGGATTACATAGAGAACTAGGCTTTCATGAATACACATCAGGGAGTAAATCAATGTTAGATGTGTTTTGCATCACCATGGCACTGATGGTAGGAACAGCAGGACTACCACACGTTATTGTACGCTTCTTTACAGTTAAGAAAGTTAGTGATGCACGGAAGTCAGCTGGGTGGGCACTATTGTTTATTGCTGTTCTCTACACCACAGCACCAGCGATTGCTGTGTTTTCAAGAACAAACCTAATTGAAACAGTAAAAAACCAACCCTATGAGGAAATGCCTGAATGGTTTGACAAATGGGAGACCACAGGACTTCTTAGCTTTACTGACAAAAATGAAGATGGACTGATTCAATATACAGCCGATACTAAAACTAATGAGCTCACAGTGGATGCAGACATCATGGTACTTGCCAATCCAGAAATCGCACAGCTTCCCAACTGGGTGATAGCTCTATTGGCAGCAGGAGCATTGGCAGCAGCGCTCTCCACAGCAGCAGGCCTATTGCTTGTGATCTCATCTGCAGTATCCCATGACCTCCTCAAAAAAATGTTGATGCCCAAGATATCTGAAAGAGGAGAATTAATCGCCGCGCGTATTGCTGCAACGGGAGCAGTGTGTTTGGCAGGATATTTTGGGATAAACCCACCAGGGTTTGTAGCAGCTACAGTTGCTTTGGCATTTGGATTAGCAGCTTCTTCATTTTTTCCAGCCATAATACTAGGAATATTCTCTAGTCGCACCAACAAAGAAGGTGCTGTAAGTGGTATGATAGTAGGTGTATCACTTATGCTGTTTTATATGCTCAAGTTTAAGTTTGATTGGTTTGGTGGAGGCACCAAGGCCGATTGGTGGTTTGGGATCTCACCTGAGGGTTTTGGAAGTATCGCAATGATTGCTAATTTTGCAGTAACACTTTTAGTAAGTCAACAAACCGCCTCTCCGAGTAAATACATACAAGAGCTAGTGGTAAATATTCGCAAACCTTAAAAGCAAATTATTTTGTTTGCTTTTCTTGTAACAATATTATCTATTTTCTATTTAGTATATAGTAACCTATACAAATCGAAAGAATTGATAAACCAAAGTATAAAATATCGGTAGTAGACGTAAAACTTTCTGAGTACTTTAGAATTTTTTCAAAAAACTTTACGATTAAAACTATGATAATAACCTTGGTGATTTTGTTTTTTAATTGATCTAAGTCTCGAATAATTAAAGTTGAATCCTTAAACTTTGAATTTGTAAAATCAATTTCACTAACAAAAAGTTCATATATACCAAATCCAAAAATTAATAATACGATTGCAATTATAAACAAATCTATTGAGGAGATGATTTTGAATAGAACTTCATTATTTTCAGTAATAGAGGAGTCAATTAGTGGATTGAAAAATATAATTGCCTCAATAATCTCCCAACTCCCAAGGATCATAAGATATACCGAAGAAATAATTGAAAGTATTACGGCTAGTAATGTCACGTAGCGGATATTCCATAAAAGTTTTTCTAAACGATTGCTCATGATATAAATATAATTAATTTTCCTGATTTTGAGTTGTACTCATTTACTACAGCTGGGTTGCTCGCATAAAAAAGCTCTCTAGATATTAATAAAAAAAGTTACTTGACTTCTTTTAGGAGCTTATTAATAGTCATAGGAATATTTTTTCGAAATAAATTAGCTTAAATTTAAATAACCATAAATATAGTCAATGATAAACTAAATTACATTGGGATGTTTTTTAATTTTTGTTCTTTCAAGTTGATTTTTTGATAACGCTTCTTACCGTTTTTAATAAAACACAAAACCGCCTCATCTTTAGAAAGATTAAATGGTATTTTTTCTTGTTTTAGATTTTGTTTTTCAACTTTTTTCGGTAAGCGGTCTAGTTCAATATCAATGGTGTTATTTGTTGATGCAATATAACCTTGGTATAGGCTTTTAGATTGTTTTTTCAACTTACAATTACCTCCATTAAAATACACATTTATTAATTTAATATTTTCTTTTTCAAGATTGTAATCTTTTTTGAGATTTATAAAAATGTTAAAGCCAGAACCGCCTCCTCTCACTCCTGAGAACCATTTTTTGTAATATGCTTTGGAAATTTTTATTTCAGGGTTTTTGTCAAGCACATATTTATTTGAACAGGATATCCCACTAAATAAAATCAATGTTATAATGATAATTTTCATTATTATTCCTTGATAAATTTTGAAAATTTATTTTCATCATTTAAGCGCATGCTAAAAATATATATTCCATGTTCTAAAGACGCTACATTTACTTTGTTGTTTTCAGTGATTCCTGTCAATACTCGCTTGCCTGAGATATCTAAAATTTCATATATCATTTTTTGATTGACATGACTATTGCTAAATTTTATGTTTAGTTCTGTCACTACGGGATTTGGAAAAAGGGTGAATTTTGCTGCACTTGATGGATTGTCAATAACAGACAACGTTCCTGAAACTGTTGTTTCAAACATCCCATTGCCATGTGTTCCAATTAAGAGTTTATTGTCAGATGGTCTGAGTACTAAACCACTCACTACCGCAAACCCAATTTCATTTGCGCCTTCAATTTCCCAGTCATTGTTTATGGGGTCGCTCGTTGCGTATAACCCTCTTCCTGTTCCCACATAATAGATATCTTCATTTTCTAATGATACTATAGCAGCTGATCGTATTGAATGTGCGTTTAAATTTTTCTCTACCAAAGACCATGTAGGGGTGTCGGAAGTAGCATTTTCGGTAATAAAGATATTGTTGATCCCATAGTTCCCATAAACAGCCATAACAATATCAGGATTTGTCGGATGAATCGCTAGCCCACTAACAATTGTACCTTTTGCTGTTGATGCCTGGCTAGGTGTTATGTTAACTGCATCGCTAATTGCTGAGGCATTTTTAGGGTCATTAAGTCTATATACTCCACCTTTATCACCACCTATTAATAAATAACTTGACGCCATATCGTAAGCTCCCCTCGTGGTTGCAAAAGTTTTCAGGTACTCACCGCTTGCCAAAGTACCTAAATTATCCCAAGTAGAAGTAGTTATATTTTCTGCATCATTCGTTTTATATAAAGTGGATTTTCCAGCATAGTATAACTGTTCTGTATTATCTGGATCTAGGTAGAAGTATGTTACAAATTGACTATCAGATTCGTCAGGGGTTATAGATCTGAAATTCGGTTCATTAGTTCTGAAATTTCCATTTTGAGTCCCATAGTAAAGTTGAAATGTGTTGTTATCTTCACCTCTTCTAGCTATACCAACTGCGACACCATCTCCTCCGTAATAGTGACTCATTGAAGTGTTGTCTGGTAAGCCTACATCTGTTCCGCCATATTTTGTCCCATTATCTTGCGTCCCACCTATAACAAAATTACTTCCTTGCTTTGGATCCATTGCAATGTGATAAAACTGATAGGTTATGTAATTGTTATTTAGACTTTGCCAAGCCACCTCGTCTACACCGATGTTCGTGGTTCTATGAACACCTCCATCTGTGCCAGAAAAGAGAATATTCGAATTATTTGGATCATAAGCCAGGACATGGATATCAGGGTGATGTTTAACTCCGCCCACATCATAAGTCGAATAACCAGTGTTATTGGCATATCCCCCTATTCTTGTAAATATAGAATCATTGACAATGTTTTCAATTTTATAAACATTTGTCCCCCCAATAGTGACAAAGTTTTCATCATCTGGTTTTACACTAACAACCAAATCATATCCTCCTTGTATCGCAAATGGGTCATTTCCTTTTAGATCACCACCTGGTTCGTCTGGTAACTTGTTCGAATAATCCGTCCAAATTGCAGTTTCAGCATTATACATCCACAGATCGGCCTCAATAAATTCTCCGGTATTTTCATCATCATTATTAACGTTATTGTCTCCGTCACCGTTATTGAAAAGTGCGTAAATTATGTTTTCATTTGATGGCGCTGCCCCAAGTACAATTCTACCAGCGGATTCCCAACCAACGGTTGTGGTATTTTCCGAAATTCTAGTCCATGAGCCAATTCCAGTTGGGGAGGTCCACACTCCGTTCATATCATCACGACCATCAAAGGCAGCATAGACTCTGCCATCAGAATTAACTAAAACATCTGTGATAAATGAATTATCGTTTTGTCCAAGCTCAGAAGTCAACGTAGTCCCATCAAATCTGTATATCCCAGCAGCTGCAGCAATAAATAAATCACCAGTAGTAGGACTTACTTGAATTGCAGATATAAAATCTAAAGGCGAATCAAATGAAGTGAGGTCAGACTGCGTTTCTGGAATTTGATTCCATGTTAAGCCATTATCTGTAGATTTCCATATTCCATTACCAAAATAATTAAACCCCCCTAGAACAGCACTGTTTCCTAGCCTTTCTCCTGTTCCGTAATACCAAATATTTTGAAATCCAGGTCTAGGATCTTGAGCGATTGCAGTAACGTTGTGGATTTCATCATTTGCAGATACTTTAACCCAATTGTTACCACCATCCGTGGTTCTAAACACCCCGCTACTAACTCCTCCTGCAATAATTGTATTACTGATTGTGTCACTTACATCAACAACTAAGGCTCTTGTTCTCCCACCAAAATTTGATGGGCCTCTTGAGGTATATGTACTTGAAGATAGAATAGAGAATGTGTTGGTTCTATTTGGTTGGACGCTATATTGTTTCTGCCTAGCTAGCATGGAATTCTTAAGCTCCAAACTCTTTTCTTCAGGCGGGATTAGTCCTGTCAACGGATTTTTTTGGATGTCATACTCATGTTTAAGCCGCTCTTCGGAAAATAATTGCCTTTCAGCTACTGTTTTCTTTTGTTTTTTTTCAATTTTATCAGCAAATATTATTGCTGTCTTTGGAGATTGTAATGATTGTTGCTTAATAACCATCAAGGCTATAATCAACAAAAAAGTAATTGGTAGAAATTTTTTCATCATAAAAAAAATTATTAGCTAAAAAAACGGTTACACTTTACGATAGTATAACCGCTTTATTGTTTTTGTAGCGGGAGCTGGACTCGAACCAGCGACCTTCGGGTTATGAGCCCGACGAGCTACCAACTGCTCTATCCCGCGATTAGACCTTCAAATATACGTAAAATTACCAAACCTGACAAGGTTTTGTAACTTTGCAGCCTATGCACAAAGCTGGATTTGTCAATATCATTGGAAACCCAAATGCTGGTAAATCTACCCTCATGAACGCCTTTTTGAGCCAAAAGCTATCTATCATCACTGCCAAAGCACAAACGACTAGGCATCGTATTTTAGGCATCTTTAACACACCTGAAGCCCAAGTTGTTTTCTCAGATACTCCGGGCATTATCAAACCAGAATATGCCCTTCAAGAAAAGATGATGGATGCAACAAACTCAACTTTTGAAGATGCTGACATTATGCTTCTCGTTATTGCTGCCGATGATGATGGCGCACTAGATAAAAATGCATGGAAAAGAATCACCAACTTTGGTGGAAGATTGCTTATTGTACTGAATAAAATCGATCTCTCGAATCAAAAAAACTTGGAACAGCTTGCCGATGTGTGGCAAAAAAAACTACCAGATGCCGAAATATGGAGTATTTCAGCTACTGAATCTTATAGAGTAATGGAGTTGAGGGATCGTATCGTTTCCTTACTTCCCAACCATCCACCATTTTTTCCAAAAGATCAAATCACAGACAAACCTGAAAGATTTTTTGTTAATGAAGCCATTCGTGAACAAATTCTTTTATGCTACCAAAAGGAAATTCCATACGCAGCTGAGGTAATGACTGAACAGTTTCAGGAAACAGAAAAAATCATACGAATCAGAAGTGTTATTGTTGTGGAAAGAAACTCCCAAAAAGGGATTATCATTGGGACTAAAGGCAGCGCGATTAAGCATGTTGGCATAGAGGCGCGTAAAGCCCTCGAAGTATTTTTTGACAAGAAAATTCACCTCGAATTATTTGTGAAGGTCAATAAGAATTGGAGATCAAATCACACCCAACTACAGCGTTTTGGCTATTCTTCTTCTCAAAAGAAGTAATTTTGTAATTTAAAAAAATTCTTTGAGTAATTTTGTAGCCATTATTGGAAGGCCCAACGTTGGAAAATCAACACTTTTTAATCGATTGATTCAACGTCGTGAGGCGATTGTGGACGCTACTAGTGGGGTGACACGTGACCGACACTATGGCAAAACTGACTGGAACGGCAAGGAGTTTTCACTTATCGACACTGGAGGTTATGTCATTGGAGGTGGTGATACCTTTGAAGCTGCAATCGATCACCAAGTTGAAGTTGCTATCGACGAGGCCGATGCGATTCTTTTTGTTGTGGATGTTGAAGTCGGAGTCAGCGTGATGGATGAAGAAGTTGCACGCCTTTTGCATCGTTCAGATAAACCAGTTTTATTGGTCATCAATAAAGTAGATAATGCATTACGTGTCCCCGATACAGTCGATTTTTTTGCTCTAGGAATCGACAAAACTTTTCATGTATCTGCCATCAATGGGTCAGGAACTGGTGAGTTGCTAGATACAATCATTAATGTTCTTCCTAAAACCAAAGAACCTGAAATTCATGACTTGCCTCGCTTTACTGTTGTGGGTCGCCCAAATGCAGGAAAATCATCTTTTATCAATGCGCTGATGGGAAAAGAACGCAACATTGTTACAGATCAAGCAGGCACGACAAGAGATAGTATCGACACCATATATAATCGATATGGTTTCGAATTTGTCCTAGTTGATACTGCTGGAATCAGAAAAAAATCAAAAGTCAAGGAGAACATCGAATTTTACTCTGTGATTCGTGCGCTGCGATCAATCGAGAACTCGGATGTTTGTTTGGTGTTGTTTGATGCCACAAGATCCTTTGACAGTCAGGTCAAGAATATATTTTGGCTAGCTGCTCGCAATCATAAGGGAATCGTGATTTTGGTCAACAAATGGGATTTGGTTGAAAAAGATGCTCAAGCAACCAAATTATTTAATGAAGCGATACAAAAAGAAATTGCTCCATTTGTAGATGTTCCAATTGTGTTTATTTCGAGTCTTACCAAACAACGAGTGTTTAAAGCCATTGAAACAGCAGTTAATGTTTACAAGAAACGAAGCAAGCGAATTCCAACGCGAGAGCTCAACGATTTTATGCTTCCAATCATTCAAAAAACTCCACCTCCAGCGATAAAGGGGAAGTATGTAAAAATTAAATATTGCTTACAGTTACACAGTGACCACCCACAATTTACCTTTTTTTGCAATCTTCCTCAATATGTAAAGGAGCCTTACAAAAGGTTTTTAGAAAATAAAATAAGGGAAAATTACGATTTTACTGGTGCTACAATCGATATTTTTATTCGTAAAAAATAACTACAGATTTTCTCTAATACGAAGCAGTTCCTCGCGAATAGATTTGAGACGCTTGATGATTTGATGTTGACTGCTGTTTTTCGATTGAATCTCTTTTTTTGCACCTTCAAGGGTAAACCCTCTTTCCTTCACTAAAAAATGAATCAGTTCGATTTTTTCTATGTCTTGGGCAGTAAATTTTCGCGTTCCTTTGGTGTTTTTTTTAGGGGTTAAAAATTCGAATTCTTTTTCCCAAAAACGAATGAGTGAGGGATTCACATCAAAGGCTTCAGCAACTTCGCCTATACTATAATAAAGCTTTTCTGATAGCTTGGTGCTCATTTAGTCTAGGGATTGATTTTCTCTATTTGCTGCTTCTAATAGTGCATTAAATTCTTCTGTGTTTAGATCTCCATAGTAGAAGTTAATTGGGTTGACAGCCACCCCATCTTTTCGTATCTCATAATGTAGATGAGGTGCAACAGAACGACCTGTGTTTCCTACAAAACCTATCACGTCACCTCGTTTAACTTCTTGACCGCGTCGTACGTTATATTGACTTAAATGCGCATAAAGGGTAACATAGCCAAAGCCATGATCAATACGAATGTGTTTTCCATAGCCAGGCGCACGCCCATCAACTCGAATGACTTTACCATCGCTTGTTGAATAGATTGGTGTTCCGGTAGGAGCTGAAAAATCCATCCCTTTATGTTTACGACGTGTTTTTGTAAATGGGTCAGTACGCCAACCATATCCAGATGCCATTCTTCTGAGATCTTCGTTGTTGATAGGCTGAATAGATGGGATAGCAGAGAGTAACACTTCTTTGTCCAACGCCATTCTTTGAATTTCGTCTAATGACTTCGATTGTACAACTACTTGCTTGGACAATATTTCCATTCGTTTTGTAGTGCTTATGACCAGTTCAGAATTTTCGAAGCCTTCCAAATCAGAATATCGATTAACTCCTCCAAAACCTGCTTTTCGAACATCTTCTGAAATGGGGTTTGCCTCAAAAATCACACGATAGATTTGATTGTCTCGGTCCTGTAGATTGTCCAATACGCTTTCAATCTGTTGCATTTTTCTATTGAGCTGCTCATATTGCAGTTGGTAATTGTCAATCTCTCTTGCCTGAGCAATCTCTTTTGGGGTTTCGATCAGGGTAGAAGATAACAACACCAATAACATGATTAAACCAAAAAGCGCAGAAACAGTTAGAAAAACAAAAGCGTTGCGAAAACGTACTCCAGTATTGACTTCTATTCGTCTGTAAGAAAGGGTCTCTTGATCGTAATAATATTTATACTTTGGCATTTGTCAAAATGTGCTAATTTTACAAGCAGTTAGATAGAAATATTTACAAATATAAAAAATGTTGTTACAAGTTGATATTTACAAGTTAACACTACTCTATGAAGGCGCAAGAAATTAGGCAATCATTTTTTGATTTTTTTCAATCAAAATCTCACAAAATTGTTCCTTCAGCCCCATTGGTAAACAACAATGACCCTTCTCTTCTGTTTGTCAATGCAGGAATGAACCCCTTCAAGGAGTTCTTTTTGGGTCATAAAAAAGTAAAAGACAAAAGAGTAGCTAATACCCAAAAATGTTTGCGTGTTTCTGGAAAGCATAATGATTTGGATGAAGTTGGTAAGGATACCTATCACCATACCTTATTCGAGATGCTTGGCAACTGGAGTTTTGGAGATTATTTCAAAGAAGATGCCATCGCATACGCTTGGGAGTTCTTGACTGAAATCATGAACATCAATAAAGATGATTTGTATGTTACTGTTTTTGAGGGCGATCAGTCTGAAAATTTAGAAACAGATACTGAAGCGATAGCGTTTTGGAAAAAACATATTGACCCTGAGCGTATTTTGATGGGTTCAAAAAAGGATAATTTTTGGGAAATGGCCGACAAAGGGCCTTGCGGACCTTGTTCAGAAATCCATGTGGACATTCGTTCCAAAGAGGAGAAAATGAAAACACCTGGATCAGCCTTGGTTAATCAGGACCACCCCCAGGTTGTTGAAATCTGGAATCTGGTGTTTATAGAGTTCAATCGAAAGGCTGATGGGTCGCTAGAGCAACTGCCAGAAAAACACATCGATACTGGTATGGGCTTCGAAAGGCTTTGTATGGTTGTTCAAGGAGTACAATCCAATTATGACACGGATGTTTTTACACCAATTATTCGTGAAATAGGAACACGAACATTGACCAACTATGGCAGTGACGAATCAACAGATGTTGCCATCCGAGTGGTTGCCGACCACCTTCGTGCTGTGTCCTTTTCGATTGCCGATGGGCAATTGCCTTCCAACAATGGAGCTGGATATGTGATCCGTCGAATTCTTCGTCGTGCGATACGCTATGCATACAATTTCCTTAACCAAAAAGAACCATTTATCTACAAGCTTGTTGAAACGCTTACGAGCCAAATGGGAAGTGCTTTTCCAGAGCTCAAATCACAGCAAAACTTTATTCAAAATGTGATCAAAGAAGAAGAGCTTTCGTTTCTTAAAACATTGGCTCAGGGACTGGGAATGTTGCAACAGTTGATGTCCTCCAGCTCGAGTAAAGAGTTATCGGGATCCAAGGCCTTCGAGTTGTATGACACCTTTGGATTTCCGATTGACTTAACAGCCTTAATTCTTTCTGAGCATGGAATGACATTGAATGAAGAGGATTTCCAAAAAGAGATGAACAAACAAAAAGCGCGTTCACGAGCTGCCTCTCAGACAAATAGTGAAGATTGGGTTGAAGTCATCGAAGACGAGGAGCAGGAATTTGTTGGCTACAATCTACTTTCAACACCAGTAAGTATTGTTCGGTATCGCAAAATCACAAATAAATATGGCGAATTATTCCAGTTGGTTTTCAACATCACTCCTTTTTATGCTGAAGCGGGCGGTCAAGTTGGTGACAAGGGATATTTGGTGGCACCAAATGGGAATGTGACAAATATATATGATACTAAAATTGAAAACAATATAATTGTTCATACTGCCAATCAACTCCCTGCAGACGTAGCTTCAAAATTTAAAGCAGTTGTAGACGAGCAAAAACGTCACGCAACTTCATGCAATCACACAGCAACTCATTTGTTGCATCATGCATTGCGAAGTGTATTGGGTTCTCATGTTACTCAAAAGGGCTCTATGGTTCGTTCGGGCCATTTGCGTTTTGACTTTTCTCATTTTTCTAAACTAACGCAGGAAGAACTTCAGTCGGCTGAAGATTTTGTCAATGCCAGGATTCAAGAAAAAATCGATGCGCAAATCACTACTAATGTTCCTTATGATCAGGCCATTTCCGATGGTGCAATGGCTTTGTTTGGCGAAAAGTATGGTGATACAGTCAGAACAGTACGTTTTGGCGAATCAATAGAGCTATGTGGAGGTACCCATGTATCAAACACATCAGCGATATGGCACTTTACGATCACTAGTGAAACAGCAGTTGCATCTGGTGTAAGAAGGATTGAAGCAGTGACTGGCGATGAAGCTAAAAAACTGGTTTATGAGCAAGCAGCCTTGATGGAAGCAGTCAAGTTGCAATTGAAAAACCCAAAAGACCTTGTACAATCGGTACAGGCTTTGCAGGAAGAAAACACAAGGCTCAAAAAAGAAATAGAGAAGCTCAACAATCAACTTGTTGAGCAAATGATTGTTGATTTGGAAAGTGAAATTCAAAATCACAATGGTGTTTCATTGCTTTGTAAAGAGGTCAATCTCAATTCCTCTGGTATGAAAGATATTTTATTTCAAATTGGGAAAAACAGAAAAGATTTGGTTGCTGTCCTTGGTTCGAAAAAAGATAACAAACCAATTTTGTCATGTTATGTTTCCAAAGCACTAGTCGAACAGGGCACATACAAAGCCAATACGATTATACAAGAAATCAGTGGATACATAAAAGGTGGGGGTGGAGGTCAGACATTTTTTGCAACTGCAGGTGGCAAAAATCCAACAGGCTTATCAGATGCATTACAAGCTGTCAAAAATCTAATTTAGACTTTATTTTTATCAAATCCATAGGGGCAATGCCGACAGTTACTCTCGCAACAATACCCTCTCTTTAAATGATACTGTTCAGTAAAAACGACAAATCCCTCAGCAGTCTGATACGAGTCGCTTTCTTCAATCGGGATAAATTTCTTTTTCACACCTTAAATGTAATAGTTTTTTTCAAGTTGTATTTAAATATGTTTGACTGAGCGATGGAGTCTAATAATCAACATCTACGATTACAGGAAATTGCAGGAGATTTGGAAATTGTCTTAAAGAGAGAAGATCTGATTCATCCAGATATTTCTGGTAATAAATGGCGAAAACTGAAATACAATTTGCAGTATGCCAAAGCGAACAGTTATAAAACCCTGTTGACTTATGGGGGTGCCTATTCCAACCATTTGGCTGCTGTGGCAGCTGCAGGATATCAATATGGGTTTACAACACATGGTATTGTTCGTGGAGATGAATTGGAGGGTCAATCTCTAAATCCAACCCTCCAATATTGCAAACAAATGGGTATGGCGCTGCATTTTGTCAGTCGATCGTTGTACAAGGACAAAGAACAGGCATTATCAACAGTTGTGATAAAGGACAAAAACCCTTACATCATTCCTCAAGGTGGCACCAATACCTTAGCAATAAAAGGGTGTAGAGAGATTCTCACAACTACTGACAAGACTTTCGATACTTTGGCTGTAGCAGTAGGAACAGGTGGAACGATGGCGGGTTTGATCGAATCAACGCAAGAGCATCAGCATATTGTTGGATTTCAAGTTGTAAAAGACATAGAAATACGCAGTCGGATTCGTACCTTTGTCAAAAATAATCGTTGGTCATTGGTGCCGACTCACAAAGAGATCGGTTTTGCCAAAACGCCAAAATCATTGATTGATTTTGCTCATAGTATAGCCAACCATACGGGTGTAGTTCTCGACCCGCTATACACGGCTCCGATGCTATGGCATTTGATTAAAAAGTGGAAAGAAAACACATGGAATTTTGGAAATCGTTTGTTGGTTATTCATACTGGGGGCCATCGTTCAATCAAAGGAATCAACCAGCGATTGGCAGCGCAAGGCAGTTTGTTGCGCTGGCCATGCTCATCTTTTTAGCATCATGCGGCAGTAAAAAACAAGTGTATTATGCCGATACATCAATGAATGAACAAACGATTAATTCACAGGAAAAATCCAAAAAAAAGACAAAAAAGAAAAAAGACAAAGAGGTTGTTTATTCCTTAGATCCAACAACACGCTACATCCAGCAATATGCCAGTATTGCACAAGAGGAAATGCGTCGCTATAAAATTCCAGCAAGCATCACTTTGGCGCAAGGTTTGTTAGAATCGCAGTTTGGACAAGGTAAGCTAGCAAAGAAGTCAAACAATCATTTTGGTATAAAATGCAAACGTGAATGGAGAGGTAAAAAAGTGTATCATGATGATGATGCACCTGGCGAATGCTTTCGGGCCTATAATGACCCCAAAGAATCCTATCGTGACCATTCGCTTTTTTTGGTCGAGCGTGAGCGATATGCGAGTTTATTTCGTCTCAAAAAAACAGATTATAAAGCTTGGGCAAAAGGATTGAAGAAAGCAGGATATGCCACAGATCCAGCTTATGCAGATAAATTGATTGGCCTTATCGAACGCTTAAACCTTTGGAAATACGATAATCCAAAATTATCGCCAAAGTTTAGTAATCGAGACAATAGGATACATATTGTACAAAAAGGCGATACACTTTATGGATTGTCCAGACGTTACAGTATATCAGTGGGAAAACTTAAAAAAATAAACGACTTGAAATCTAATGATATTCAGATTGGTCAACAATTACGATTAGAAAAATGAGGTACGAGCGAAGTAGTGCTTTGTTTGCACAAGCAAAAAAAGTGATTCCAGGAGGGGTCAATTCTCCAGTAAGAGCTTTCAAGGCAGTTGGGGGTACTCCAATTTTTATCAAAGAAGCAAAAGGAGCGTATTTATTTGATGAAGATGATCATAGCTATATCGATTTTATCTCATCTTGGGGGCCTTTGATTTTGGGACATGGCTACAAACCAGTTGTGGAGGCAGTGCAAAAGCAAGCCGACAAAGGAACTTCATATGGAATTCCTACTGCGCTTGAAACCAATATAGCTGAACTGGCCACTTCGATGGCACCCAATATTGATAAAATTCGATTTGTAAATTCTGGAACAGAAGCTTGCATGAGTGCTGTGCGACTGGCTCGTGGATATACCAGTTGTGAAAAAATCATCAAATTTTCGGGTTGTTATCATGGTCATTCTGATGCTTTTCTCATTCAGGCAGGCAGTGGTGCTGTGACTTTTGGAAGCCCAAACTCTCCTGGTGTGACCCAAGGAACAGCTAAGGATACTTTACTGGCAAATTATAATGATATTGACAATGTGACTCAACTTTTTGAAGCAAATGAAGACGAAATTGCAGCAGTGATTATTGAGCCTGTAGCAGGAAACATGGGATGTATTCCACCAGAACCTGGATTTTTGGAGGGTCTTAGATATTTATGCAATCAGAACAATACCTTGCTCATTTTTGATGAGGTGATGACTGGATTTCGATTGGCTGCTGGTGGTGCCCAACAACTTCTTGGAGTGGATGCCGACATCGTTACTTTTGGAAAGGTGATTGGTGGTGGTCTTCCAGTTGGCGCCTTTGCAGCTAGAGAAGAAATCATGGATTTTTTGACACCTGAAGGACCTGTTTATCAAGCAGGTACTTTGAGTGGAAACCCTCTTGCGATGGCAGCCGGATTGGCAATGTTAACAGCTTTGGACAATCAGCCAGAAGTGTTTGACAGTCTCGCAGATAAAACAGCTTATTTGCACGAGGGAATGAATAATATTCTCTCTAAAAGTAGAATTGATTATCAAATCAATCGTTTGGGGTCTATGATATCCTTGCATTTTACTGACACTGTTGTTAAGGACTTTACCTCAGCAGCCAAAGGCAATAACAAGAGATTTACCAAATACTTTCATGGCATGCTAAAGCGTGGTGTGTATTTACCTCCAAGCGCATTTGAAAGCTATTTCTTAAATGATGCTATCTCCTACAAAGACATCGACACGACGCTACAAGCCTTTTCTGAAACCCTCAAAGAACTCTGATTAATCTTCATCTAAAATGATATTGATGCGCGAGATTGCATCTTGTAGATGATATTTGGTGTTTGTATCAGAAACGCGCTTCATGCCTTTTTCAATGTCTTTTTTCAGTTTGTTGAGCTGTCCTCTAGCAACAGATCGAATATCTGACTGACTGACCAGTACTCTGGTTTGATTCCCGTACGTTCGTGACCAACCAGTTGCAGGGGTTTGGCTTTCAGTCATCAGAAATGATAAACGATCGATGTATGCACGTTGAAGGTTTCGACGATAAGTATCAATTTTAATCCCTTTTGAAAGCTCAGACCACAAACCATCTTGCAAGTCATTCATCATACTGACAAGGGTGTATGCTTGAGTGCTATTTAAGGCCTCATTCTCTATCATTCTTGCCATACGGCCAAAATCAAGGATGCTATTGATGATTCTGGTTTGGGTTCGGCGCATTCGATCAACAGCACCTGCAAAATCAATCTTGTTTAAGATTTCAGCTTCTAGCAACCAAGTTGGTGTTTGAAAAAGCTCTTGCTGTAAAAATGAT
The DNA here is from genome assembly GCA_902566635.1 of uncultured Bacteroidota bacterium. Lineage (GTDB taxonomy): Bacteria > Bacteroidota > Bacteroidia > Flavobacteriales > Flavobacteriaceae > UBA724. The sequence continues at coordinate 80,189 of CACFJP010000003.1, forward strand.
AAACAGTTTTGCTGATGACTTTTTGAAACATGGGTATAAACTGCACCATCTTGGTCATAGGTTTTGTAATATTCGTAAACCCCACCAATATTGGAAGTTACATGCCCCATATAACGATTAAACTGACTGTAAACTTGGCCATATAAAGTTTCTAAATCATCGTAGGTTTTCCCATCCTCTGCTGTCCACTCGATTAGTTTTGGGACGATGCGTTTAAGATTTGCAATACCATAAGCACTGGCCATGATTGCATTATCACCAAGATCCTCTGTTTGAGAACTAGGGTCTACAACCCCAAATTGTTGTCGCCCAAATCTATACATTGGGTCATCCTCTTTGTCTCGAATCCATTGGTCAAGTATAGGCTTTTCATCTTCTGCTTTCTCAACAGAGAGGATGGGTCGATACCCCCAACGTACAGCATGGATGTCATAAGGGCCTATATTTGGCATCAACGAAACATCGCCATCACCAGGTTGAGCAACATAATTGAAACGAGCATAATCCATGATTGATGGAGCAGTACCATATTTTTGAGTAAATGAAACAGAACGTAAAGAGTCAACGGGGTAGGCAACACTACTTCCCATGTTATGAGGAAGACCAATCGTATGACCAACCTCGTGGGCAGACACAAATCGTATCAATCTACCCATTATTTCGTCTTTAAAGGCAACGCCTTGTGCCTCTGGATTGATTGCTGCAGTTTGAACAAAAAACCAATTGCGTAACAAGGTCATTACATTGTGATACCAATTGATATCTGATTCGAGAATTTCTCCAGACCTTGGGTCGCTTACGTGTGGGCCATTGGCATTTGGAATGGGCGATGCCAAATAACGCACAACAGAGTAGCGCACATCCTCTGGACTCCAATCTGGATCTTCTTCAGCTGTGGGTGGGTCTTTTGCCAGAATTGCATTTTTAAAGCCAGCTGCTTCAAAAGCAACTTGCCAATCTTCAACACCTTGCTTGATATATTTTCTCCATTTTTTTGGTGTTGCCCTATCGATGTAATACACAATTGGCTTGATAGGCTCGACCAGTTCACCACGCTCAAATTTTTCTATATCTTCTGATGCAATTTCCAATCGCCAACGATCAAGATAGCGAATGGTTTTACTCTCCTGAACATCAAGACCATAATCCACCTGTCCACGTGCAAACCACCCAACTCGTTGGTCGAAATAACGTCGCTTCATCTGAACTTTTGGTAGTAAAATCATGGAGTTATTCATTTCCAAACTAATTGATCCTGTACTGGCATTTGAAGGAGGTTCAGATGAATTATAGGTTTTAACATGACGCATCTCTACATTGAGGGGATAGCTTTTTATGCTTTCTATAAAGGAACGCGATTTATCCAAACTACTGATTTTATACGTTTTCCTTCTCGAGGCAGGAAAGCCAATAGCTTTGACATCGCTTTCTAGAAATTTGTTTACTTGAATAACTGTGGAAGTAGAATCTTTTCCAATCGTTTTTATATCAAAACTGTAAAGAATTGGTTCAAAATTTGAATTGACCACCGCTTCATGAATCGGTAGAGAATCGGCAGCGACAACCTGGTGCGAAACCACTCTTAATAAAACCTTTTTTGATCTTTTTTCCCAACGTAATACTTGAGTATTTTGCTTGCCACCACCAAATCCGATACCACTTGCTGTTTTGGCAATTCGTGTCACGACAAGCATTTCACGACCAAACAAACTGTCGGGAATTTCATAATAGTACTTATCATCAACCTGGTGGACGTCAAACAAACCTTTATCTGTAATTGCCTCATCAGTGACGATATCCTGATAGCTCTTTTCTTTGGTATCCTTATTTTTTTCTTCTGATGATTTTTCAGCTTTGCTATTTTCACTCTTTTCACTGTCTTGGGCGTTCAATTGCCAAGCGAACAAGAGTATTAAACATGGGAATAAGAGTTTTATTTTCATATCATAATCTTTAATTTGAGAAAAAGAACAACCAATGTAAGCGTTTAAAATTAAACAGGAGGTTTACTCTTTTAGATGAACAAAAAGCCCATTTTCTGTTTTGGTCACTTTTGCCAATTGATGGGCACTGAGTCCCTTGATTGCCTTATCCCATTTTTTATTGCTGAGCCCAGCACTCTCTTTCAATTCAGTCAATAGTACTGGGTGTTGTTTTTTGAGGATGCTAAAGACAATTTTTTCTTCTTCAGTCAATGTTGGGCCTTTCGCCTCTATACGCATCTGAGGGAAAAATAAAACTTCTTGGATCGAGCTATTGTCTGTCATCAACATCACTAAGCGATCAATCCCAATCCCAATGCCTGATGTTGGTGGCATACCAAACTCGAGTGCGCGAACAAAATCATGATCGATAAACATCGCTTCATCATCTCCTTTTTCCGATAGTTTAAGCTGATCCTTAAAGCGTTCCAACTGCTCGACAGGATCGTTTAGTTCAGAGTATGCATTGGCAAGTTCTTTTCCATTCACCAAGAGCTCAAAGCGCTCTGTTAATCCAGGCTTATCGCGATGAACTTTAGTCAAAGGACTCATCTCTTTAGGGTAATCTGTGATAAAAGTTGGCTGTACATAATGATGCTCACAACAGCTACCAAAAATCTCATCAATGAGCTTGCCAACACCCATACTATCATCAACTTCAATGTCAAGCCCAATAGCTGCTGCTCTCAATTCTTTTTCACTCATCCCACTTACATCAATACCAGTGTGCTTCTTAATAGCCTCGAGAATAGGGACACGAGGATAGGGAGATTTGAAATCGATAGTCTTATCACCAACCTTCACTTTTGTCGTGTTGTGTGTGTCGATGGCAACTTGTTCGAGCAAAGTCTCTGTTGTTTCCATCATCCAGTGATAATCTTTATAGGCGACATAAAGCTCCATGACAGTAAACTCGGGGTTGTGTGTTCTATCCATACCTTCGTTGCGAAAGTCTTTGGCAAATTCATAAACACCATCAAGCCCCCCAACAATAAGACGTTTTAAATACAATTCGTTGGCAATTCGCAGATAGAGTGGAATGTTCAGCGCATTGTGATGGGTAACAAACGGACGTGCCGCAGCACCACCAGGAATGGGCTGGAGAATGGGTGTTTCCACCTCTATATACCCTTTTGCATTGAAGAAAGAACGAATGGTATTTGTGATTTTTGTTCGTTTGAGAAAAGTGTCTTTGACATCAGGATTGACAATCAAATCAACATATCGCATGCGATACCTTTGCTCAGGGTTTGAAAAAGAATCATATGTGTTTCCATCAGCATCTGTTTTTGGTAATGGCATTGGACGAAGGGACTTGCTCAAGACATAAAGAGACTCCACTTGCACTGTTTTTTCACCTACCTGGGTGGTAAACAAAGTTCCAGTTAGCCCAATAATATCACCTATGTCTAAGAGCTTTTTATAAACATCGTTGTACATTGTCTTGTCCTTATCTGGACAAAGAATATCACGATTGAAATACACTTGTATGCGTCCTTTCGAGTCTTGTAGTTCTGCAAAACTTGCCTTTCCCTGTATTCGACGAGACATCAACCTTCCTGCTATGGTGACTTGTTTCCCCTTAACAAATTCATTGATGATCGATTCACTATTTGCGTTGGTAGAAAATGTAGCGGCAGGGTATGGGTCGATTCCAAGTCCACGAAGTTGTTTTAACTTTTCCCGTCTTATAAGCTCTTGCTCGGATCTTTCCAAATGAATTCTTTTGTGCAAAGATAATCATGCATAACGAATTGAGTGAATTTGTTCTTGGTTTTATAACGAAGCAGCATACAGACGCAAGCTTTTAGTCATTTAGAGGAATTAAAACATGAATAATATGTGCTGCTGAAATTCTGTTTTTTACGTATTTTGCACCTTCGAAGATAACATTGATGTTGTCAAGTCAGATTTATTTTTGACATCTATGAAAAAAGAAATTCAACTTCGCGATTTGGGCTTTTTGGATTACCAAACAGTTTGGGATTTGCAACACGATTTGTTTCAACAAACGATTGATACCAAAATATACAATCGCAGAAATCAAACCACCAAACCTACCCAAAACTATTTACTACTAGTTGAACATGCCCCTGTCATTACTTTGGGAAAAAGTGGCCTAGCAGATCATTTGTTGACAAGCAAAGCTGAACTCGAATCACAAGGAATCTCGTTTTTTAAAATCGATCGTGGAGGAGACATAACATATCACGGACCTGGTCAAATCGTTGGTTATCCTATACTCGATTTGGATCATTTTTTCACTGATATTCACAAGTACTTACGATTTCTGGAGCAGGTCATTATTGATACCCTAGCTGACTTTGATATCGAAGCCACACGAAGTAAAGGGGAAACTGGTGTCTGGCTGGATATCGACACCCCTTTTGCTAGAAAAATATGCGCCATGGGGATACGTGCAAGTCGTTGGGTGACGATGCATGGCTTTTCTCTAAATATAAATACAGATCTGACACATTTCACGCATATCGTTCCTTGTGGTATTCATGGCAAGCAAGTCACTTCAATGGCCAGTGAGTTGAACACAGTGGTATCTATAGAGGAGGTTAAAAAACGAATCATATACCATTTTCAAAAACAGTTTGAAGCGACTTTAACGAAATAGCGTTACCACTGAGGAATTTGATAGACAACCACGTTATTTTCTTCACTTGTTGTTGCTAAAAAGACATTGCCTTTTCGATCGCTGTTAATCGTAACTGGACCAGCGCCGTAGATTGGAAAATGAGGCAGTAAGTTTCCTTTTCTGTCAAAAACATACACCTTCTCCTCTTGTTGATCATACAAACTAATCATCGTACGATTATTGACCACATGGATCAATGGATTTCCATATAAACCAAAATCCAGCTCAAGAAGTCGGCCATTGATTTCTAGTTTATTTTCTGTCAGCAACACTATGTTTTTTCCTCTTGCATAGATTTTATAGGGGGTTTCGAAGGGGAGTGTACGATAACTAATTGTGCCATTGATTTCTATTCGAAACAATCTGTTTTTATCATCCAAACCAACAAATCCATGTTGATGTAGATAAACATCAGAGGATAGATTCAAATCATTTGGGGTTTTTATACGCACATTTCCTCTTCGATTTAGTAAAAGTAGTTTTCCACTATTTTCAACCATTGCGATATAATCGCGGGTGCCAATACGAAAGTGTTTAGGTGCATATTTCAGATTGGCTTTTGTACGATTGAATCCACTGACCTTTTGAAATTTTCGATCGCGAAGCTCCAATGTATTTTGGTTGACTAGAACAAGCCGATAGTCTCGTGTGTTTTCATAGTCAAAAACAGCAAGCGGCAGGGGATTGTTTAGCTTTGATGAAAAAGGCTGAACAGGTTTTGCATTTCTATCGATGACCTCAAAACTATTTTTTGTTGTGTAGGCCATTTGCAATCTACTATTCTTGTACAAATCCACTTGATGAATTGGAAATAGAATAGGACCATCAATAGGTCTTGTCCAGTTATTTCTTCCTGCATTGCTGATCAATTTCAAATTGTTTTTTTCGTCTTGAATAGCCCATTCCATTGATCCATTTAGATGATTAACTAATGCAGCAGGGCCATTAGCGATTGGACTTTCAATAGCTGTTGAAAACAAGAGCTTGGGTCTTTTGTTTGCAATTTTTTCTTGCTTTGAAACACGCTTAAATTGGATTTGAGCAACACCACTTTCAACCAATCCAATGCCAAGCCAATAGGGGAATTCATCATTCCTAGCAATGCGAATATCATCAATCAGTTGAGTATTTAAACGTTTTGAAAATAACTCTTCAAAACCAACAAAAAGCATAGAGCATTCATTTGGTATTTCATCTAGAAGGCCATCAAATTGTTCATCACTACCCAATGTAAAGCCATTAGTAATTTGGGTGATGACTTCTGCAAGAGAAGCTTCATTCGGAGCCAAAAACAGCATATCATTCAATGCAGTAGCATGTGAAAGAGCTGGCAAATTTAGTAGAGGAGCACATTGTTTATTGAGAACTGTATTCTCTTCAAATTGATAAATGACAGCATCTCTGACTTTTTTTGTGGACTCTGAGTTTTTTTCAAGTATAGGAACGACTTCTTCAAACTCTGTTATGTCCAGAACAGCAATTTGATTTTTGGAGGTATAAATAGTTGCAATTGCATTTGCCTTTATCAATAGACTGTCAATAGGATGATTGGGTAGGTTTTGTTGCGCATTGTAACGATCACTATCGCGATTAAAAGACTTATAATCAAAGCTATAAATCTCAGCACCAGCCACAGAAATCGGAAGGTTGGAGAGTACTTTTGAAAGCCTATTTGTTTGGTTTGCTAGCAAACTCATCTTGGTCAGTTGACCGGATGAAAATAAGCCAGTGGTTTCAAGGACAATGTTACCTTTTTCAGTCTTTGGTTGAATGGCAATCCATGGTGAAAAATCAGAGATGGAAAAAGGGGCTTTGTTGTTAAATTTTTCATTCAACAATCCTTGCAGTCTTTCATGAATATAAAGCTGAAATGTTCCTGATTTCGAATCATATAGTTTTTTTAGATTGTCGTCGGGGGTGTTTGGCACATTGTGTAGGCGGATGCTATTTTCGATTAAAATTCTGGAATCAGACTCAAAATAATAACCATTATGAACAAGCGCATACCGATTTATTTTTTGTTTTTCAAACTGGACAATGGGTAGATTTTCATAACGCAAAGTATCTCCAATTAGTTTTGGAACACTATAAAGAGTTGTCAATGGATGTATAAGCAAGTATTTGTAGTCTTTCACACCCTCTTCATGAAAACTAATCGTGGACTCTTGAAAAGGCAACCAATGTTCATCCAAAGACAGCAGTGGTTTTAGAAAAGAATTTAATTCAGGTTGGTTTTTGGAAAAACGCATAACAGATTCCATGTCTTCAATATGAAGAACAGCAATGGGTTTAGCAGGGATAAATCCAAGTGGATCAACCACTGGCTTTGTAGGCGATGAACATTGCGTAAGGAAAAAAACTGCAATGAAAAAGTGTAAATAGCGCATATTACAAATGTAATAAAGTTAGAAATCGAATTGGGTTTGTGTTTGCAATAATGTAAAACTTTTTCTGTGCCATCTGGAGGTTCCATTCGACTGGATTCCTTTTCGATGTTTTTTGGTTGGATACCCCTTGTTTGTATCCCAATGGTAGTGAGGCAAACTGCTGTGAAGCTTTGTCATGAATTCATCTCTTTCCGTTTTTGCCAGTACTGATGCAGCAGCTATGTTGAGATAGCTTGCATCCCCTTTGATCTTGCATTTGTGTGGAATCTTGAAATAGGGCTTGAAACGATTGCCATCGACAAGAATAAATGCAGGAGTGGTGTCGAGTTTTTCAATGGCTAGGTGCATGGCCTCAATGGAGGCATTGAGAATATTGATTTCATCTATCCTCTCTGGCATCACATGAGCGATTGCAAAGGAAATGGCAATATGTTCAATTTCTTTTCGTATTTCCTTTCTTTGTTTGGCAGTCAGTTTTTTGGAGTCAGTAAGCAAAGGATGTTTGTACGCTGGAGGTAGTATAACAGCAGCAGCTGTAACAGGGCCTGCCAAGCACCCTCGTCCTGCTTCGTCAGTACCACATTCAACAAATTTAGTGTGCTGGGTTTGCATGAAATTCATTTTTAACTACGTATTCAATAAAAACGTAGCTATGAGATTAAATAATTTTAACTAATTTACAACAATGCCACAAATTGCTGATCTAATTATTATATCTCTTATTTGAAATGGTTTAAAAGTCTCGCTTAACTGTCCACTCGAATTCTATACCTTTGCCCAAATGAATTCTTTAAGACAAATTTTTGCAATCTATTGTTTGCTATCTGCCTTTGTTGCATATTCTCAAAATCGATCATCATCTATTAATAAAAGAGATCTCATGCGAGAAGGACCCTCATTAAACGATTCGTTCAATAGGTCCTCTCAAAACCAAGACAGTTTGTTTGGGCAGCGTTCAAAACAATTGTTTACTGAAAAAAGACCAATCACAGATTATCTAATCATCTCACAAGATCGTGACACCACATTTGTTGACACCACCCTTAGCGTTGAAAAACAATACAAGTTTAATTTCCGTCGCAAAGACGATTTTGAGTATTTAGCCTTTGCAAACACTGGTCAAACTGTCAATCATTTGTCTTTACAATCGGCTCCGAAATCGATTCTACCAATGCCTGGATATGGTGCAAAAACGTATCAAATGTTTCAGTCCAGTGAGGTGTATTATTATCATGTGCCTTCGCCGCTGACTGAAATGTATTTCAAAACAGCTTTTAAGCAAGGGCAGTCCACAGATGTATTGATTACAGCAAACCTCAGTCCACGATTGAACTATGCTGTTGCTTACAGGGGTCATCGTTCACTTGGGCATTATCAGCACAGTTTGTCGGGAGTGAGTCAACTTCGATTTTCAGCTTGGTATGAAAACCCAAATCGCAGATATCGATTACGATTCAAATTGGTAAATCAAAAAATTGAGCAACAAGAAAATGGTGGTCTAGATAGTTTATCATTGCAAAATTTTACAGATAAAATCGCAGAATTTGAAGATAGGACTCGTTTATCAGTCAAGTTTCAAAACGCTGCCAACTTATTTACAGGAAAGCGATATCTTTTAGAACAAGACTATGCGCTGCTTATGACGACAGACTCCATCCCTGTACCAGCGCTTCGGATTGGACAAAGAGTAAGAACAGATTCTCAACGGCATCATTTTAATCAAGACTCGGTCGTTGAGGAGTTAGGTGCTCTTGCCGAGGAATCAACCACTCCCAATGATGAGTTGCATTATACAAGCACTCGACACGATGTATATGCAGTTTTTGAAAAATCAAAATGGGGTGAAGTAGAGGCTTATGGATCGGCTTTACAATACAGCTTTAATCATGTGCATACTACCGATGATTTCGAAATCAAAGAATCTGGTGTAGCAGTGGGAGCTAAACTTGGCTTTTCTTTGAAAGAAAGCCAATTGAATTTTCACTTCGAACAGTCGTCAGGGAGCAATAAGCTGGGAAACTTTTTGCAACTGACAGCATCTTTTCCAAGTGTAAAAAAGTTTAGACTAAAAGGTGGATTCCGCTGGGATACCTACGTACCCAAACTCACACTAACGAATTATCATAGTAATTATAAGTCATTTATTTGGCAGAAGAATCTACTCAGTACGAATCGTTGTACTATTTTTTCTAGCTTGGATGTGCCCAAACTCGGCTTTTTCAGAGTGGACATTATCACATTAGACAATTATGCCTACTTGCAACAAGATTTGGACAGAGGATCACTATTTGTCACGCCAAAACAATGGAACGAAACAATTCAACTCATCAAAGCTCGTTGGGACAACAATTTATCTATTGGTATATTTTCATTAGATACAAATATCCAGATTCACAAATTTAGAAATGAAAACGTTCCATTACACCTACCAGATTTACTTGGGCGATCGACTTTGTCCTATGCCGATGAATGGTTTAACAAAGCTGCTTTTGTGCAGATTGGTGCAACAGTCAAATATTTTTCATCATTTTATGCAGATACTTACAGTCCTATCCTATCTGACTATGTGGTGCAAGATGCTGTAAAAATAGGAGGAGAGCCTTTGTTTAGTGCCTTTTTTAATGCTAAAATTCAACAGACAAGACTGTATTTCAATGCAGAAAATCTAGGAGCTGCTTTCAATGGCAACAACAGTTTAGTTTCCCCTGATTACCCATACAGAGATTTTATCCTACGCTTTGGGATCGTATGGAACTTTTTTCAATAAACCATCTTAGGGATGATTTGGCAAATCTCCATCTGTTTTGGTTGGCAGTTGTGTTGTGCCCATCAAAAATTTATCAACTTGATAAGCAGCTTCTCTACCTTCCGAAATTGCCCAAACAATTAAAGACTGACCACGTCTCATATCACCTGCCGCAAAAATGTGTGGGACATTGGTTTGATATGATTTAGTATCAGCGTTGATATTTGAAAGATCATCAAGTTTAATGCCTAGTTGTTCTGCCAATGTTGGCTCAGGACCAGTGAACCCAAGTGCGAGTAATACCAGATCACATGGCCATTCCTTTTCTGAATTTGGCTCTTCAATAAGCTTTGGTCGTCCTCCCTCTTGTTTTTCCCAACGAACTTGTACAGTTTTGAGGCCAGTTAGTCTGCCATCCTCATCCATCACAAATTCTTTTGTCATGATACTAAATTCTCTTTCACTTCCTTCCTCGTGTGATGAGGAAGTTTTGTATTTAAATGGCCAGTAGGGCCATGGGTGTTCAGACGTTCTGTCGTCGGCTGGTCTGGGCATAATCTCAAAATTGGTAACACTGGCTGCCCCTTGACGATTGGATGTCCCTATACAATCAGAGCCTGTATCACCACCTCCAATGACAATGACATTTTTTCCTTGTGCGTGGAGATCAGGATCAACATCTGTAAGACCATCTACCCATCGATTACTTTTCGGGAGAAAGTCCATCGCTTGTACAACTCCTTTTGCTTCTACTCCAGGAATTGGTAATCTTCTACGAACGGTAGCACCACCACAAAGAACAACAGCATCAAAATCTTTTAGTTTTTCTGCGCTGTAGTTTTTGCCAACTTCAACACCTGTTTTAAATTGGATACCTTCCTCTATAAGAATCGAAATGCGACGATCAATTACATGCTTTTCCATTTTGAAATCGGGAATTCCATAGCGCAACAATCCCCCAACTTTTTCATCTCTTTCAAAAACAGTGACTGTGTGACCTGCTCTGTTCAGCTGTTGAGCAGCAGCTAAGCCAGCTGGACCAGACCCCACAACAGCAATTGTTTTTCCTGTTCTGTTTTTTGGGGGGTTTGCCTGAATCCAACCTTCTTTAAAACCTCTCTCAACAATATATTTTTCAATCATTTCAATAGATACAGGAGGGTTGATAATCCCCAACACACAAGCTGCTTCGCATGGGGCAGGGCATAGGCGACCTGTAAACTCAGGAAAGTTGTTTGTTGAATGCAGAATGCGTAGAGCCTTTTGCCAATCGTTTTGATACACAGCATCATTAAAGTCAGGTATCATGTTGCCAAGTGGGCATCCACTATGGCAAAAAGGAACACCACAGTCCATGCAGCGTGCTCCTTGATCCTGTAGTTTTTCCTCACCAGGGTGAACTGTAAATTCCTTGTAGTTTTTTACGCGATTAGCAACAGGAATATTTGCCTCATCAATCCTGTCGTATTCTAAAAATCCTCTTAACTTTCCCATATCAATTTACTTCTTGTTTGGCTTCTTCTGCCAATCGAATAAGGGCTTTTTTATAGTCTGTTGGCATTACCTTTATAAAATTCTTTTGCTCTTTTTCCCATTGATTAATTATGGCTGTTGCCTTGCTACTTGCTGTGTATTTTATATGATTATTGAGTAGTTCTTCTATATGATTCAGATCTTCAGTAGAGGGATTTTCTAAGCCGATCATTTCCATATTGAAATTGCGCTCATCAAATGTACCATCAGCAGCGTATAAATAGGCGATTCCACCACTCATACCAGCAGCAAAATTGCGACCAAAATCTCCAATGATGACAGCAATACCTCCTGTCATGTATTCACAACCATGGTCTCCAATGCCTTCAACAACTGCAGTGGCACCCGAGTTGCGAACACAAAAACGCTCGCCAGCAATTCCATTGATATATGCCTCACCAGCTGTTGCACCATAGAGCGCAACATTTCCGATGATTATATTCTCTTCGGCTTTATATGAAACACCCTCAGGAACACGCGCCACAAGGCGTGCACCCGAAAGACCCTTGCCAAAGTAGTCGTTACAGTTTCCAATGGTTTCTAAATGAAGTCCCTTTGTTGCAAAACAACCAAAACTCTGGCCTGCTGAACCATTAAAGTATATTGTTAGTGTATCTTCAGGAAGGCCTTCTGCACCATATTTTTTGGATACTTCATTACTCAAAATAGCCCCGACACTTCGATCGGTGTTGTGAATAGGCAACGTTAAGATCTGTGGTTCTAACTTTTCAAGGGCATTTTTTGCTTTAGAGATAAGTGTGATATCAAGAACATTTTCAAGTTTATGATCTTGTTTTTCAGTATTTCTCAAAGGAGTTCCTTCTTTTACATTGGGCTTGTGCAGGATTGTTGAGAGGTCAATGCCTTTGGCTTTAAAATGCTCAATGGCGTCACTCATATTTAGCTTTTGGCTTTGACCAACCATCTCATCAACTGTTCTAAACCCAAGTTGCGCCATGATGCTTCTCATTTCTTCAGCTATAAAATGCATATAGTTGACGACGTGCTCGGGTTTTCCTTTAAAATTTTTACGAAGCACTGGGTCTTGGGTGGCAATCCCAACTGGACAGGTGTTCAGGTGACATGCACGCATCATAATACAGCCAGTAGCAACAAGAGGTGCAGTTGAAAAACCATATTCTTCGGCACCCAATAGACAAGCGATGGCAACATCACGACCAGTTTTCATTTGGCCATCACACTCCAATACTATACGTCCACGAAGATCGTTCAAGACGAGCGTTTGCTGAGCTTCAGCAATACCTAATTCCCAAGGCAACCCAGCATGCTTTAAGGAGGTTAGGGGCGATGCACCAGTTCCGCCATCATAGCCAGAGATCAAAATCACATCAGCTTTGGCCTTAGCGACTCCAGCAGCAATTGTTCCAACACCAACCTCAGATACCAACTTGACATTTACACGTGCTTTTCGATTGGCATTTTTCAAATCATAAATGAGTTGTGCCAAATCTTCGATTGAATAAATATCATGATGGGGTGGGGGTGAGATAAGCCCTACATATGGCGTAGAGTTTCGAACAGATGCGATATATGGATTTACTTTAGGGCCAGGTAGTTGTCCACCTTCACCAGGCTTTGCGCCCTGTGCCATTTTGATCTGAATCTCTTGTGCATTTGCAAGGTAGTGAGACGAAACACCAAAACGACCTGATGCAACTTGCTTGATTGCGCTGTTGCGCCATTCGCCATCTTCATCTCTGTCAAATCGCCTATGGTCTTCTCCTCCTTCACCAGAGTTGCTTTTTCCACCAATACGATTCATGGCTTTGGCCAAGGTTTCATGTGCCTCTTCACTGATTGATCCTAGTGACATAGCACCTGTTTTGAAGCGCTTTACGATTGCAGTCCAAGGCTCTACCTCGTCGATTGGTATGGGATCGAGATCAGTGAAGGTAAACATACCACGTATGGTCATCAATTGACGTGATTGATCATTGACCAATTTTGCAAACTCCTCATAGCTCTCATACTTATTTTGTCTCGTTGCTACTTGTAGCTTTGCAATCGTGGCGGGGTTTAACATATGAGCTTCACCATTTCGTCTCCAACGATAACTACCACCAATTTCTAAATCTGCAGACTCATCTGTTTCTGCACTGGCAAACGCATGCTGATGACGGAGAGAGATTTCCTTTTCGACTTCAAATAATCCAATGCCTTCAATTCTTGTTGGGGTGTTACAAAAGAATTGCTCTATGAATTTTGAATTCAACCCAAGTGCCTCAAAAATTTGTGCACCTCTATAGGAGTGAAGAGTAGAGATGCCTATTTTATTCATAATCTTAACCAATCCTTTTGCGATGGCATTGTTGAAATTTTCAATTGCTTGTTCAGTCGTCAGTTGGATGCGATTTTGTGAGCTGACAAGGGTTTCGATAATCTCATTGACCATGTAAGGGTTGATAGCACTGGCACCATATCCAAAGAGAGTTGCAAAATGATGAGGTTCGCGAGGTTCTGCAGATTCAATCACAATTCCAAATTTCGAACGCAACCCATGTTTAATCAGTCCATGATGCACTGCAGAGCATGCAAGAAGCATCGGAATCGGCGCTAGGTCTTTTTTAATACCTCGGTCTGACAAGATGATTATATTGGCACGTTGAATTACTTTTTCTTTGACTTGATTGACAATGTTTTCTATGGCCTTCTCGATTCCATTGTAGCCCTTGTCAACTTCATAAAGTACAGAGACGGATGCAGAAATAAAGTCCTTGTGTTTGATAAATTTGATTTTATCCAAATCTTCATTGGATATAATCGGATTTTGAATGCGCAGCTTTTTGGCGTGCACAGGATCAACAGAAAATAAATTATAATCACTTCCAATCGAAAGGGAGGTGTCTGTTACGATTTCCTCACGAATCCCATCTAGAGGAGGGTTTGTTACCTGCGCAAAAAGTTGTTTAAAATAGTTGTAAAGCAATTGTGGCTTGTGTGAAAGCACTGCCAAAGGAGTGTCTGTACCCATCGACCCAATGGCCTCTTTACCAGCAGACATCATTGGAATTATCAAAGTCTTGATGTCTTCCTCAGTATATCCAAATCCTTTTAAGCGTTGGGTATAACCAGTTTCCTCTTGTGGCGTTGTGTTGCCAGTGTATGGAACATTTTTCAGTGGCAAAAGGTTATCATTCAACCAATCTTGATAGGGGTGTTTTGAAGAGATAATGCCTTTGATTTCTTTATCCTCAACAATGCGACCTTCGTTCATATCAACAAGGAACATACGCCCTGGCTCAAGTCGCCCATGTTTGGCTACATTTTTGGGCTCGATTTCAGTGACACCTGTTTCTGAAGACATCACGACATACCCATCTTTGGTCACTGTGTATCTGGAAGGACGCAGACCATTTCTGTCAAGAAGTGCTCCAATATAATTTCCATCTGTAAAAGGAATAGATGCAGGGCCATCCCAAGGCTCCATGATACAGGAATTGAAGGAATAAAATGCTTTTTTCGCAGGATCCATGCTCTTGTGCTTCTCCCACGCCTCAGGAACCATCATCATCATTACTTCGGGAAGCGATCTACCAGTGTGCACTAAGAGCTCAACGACCATATCCATTGATGCAGAATCTGATTTACCATGTAAAACAATTGGTAGAATTGACTTGATATCATCACCAAAAAAGTCACTAGCCAGTAGCTCCTCGCGAGCTATCATTCGATTTAGATTCCCTCGATAGGTGTTGATTTCGCCATTGTGACACATATAGCGAAAGGGCTGTGCCAAATCCCAGGTTGGGAAGGTGTTGGTCGAAAAACGCTGATGCACTAATGCAAGCCTTGTGACTACACGTTTATCAGTTAAATCTGTGTAAAACCTTTCAATATCTTCTGGAACAAGAAGGCCTTTGTAAATCAAAGTTCTTGTCGATAGGCTGGGCAAATAGAAATAACTCGCTTGCGACATTTTGGTACCATACACCTTATGTTCTGCAATTTTCCGAGCAATAAAAGTTTTTGTATTGAGTTCTTTTTCATTCAGTCTGACATTCTCAGCAGGACGAACAAACACTTGTTCAATGTGTGGAAGCGTATGTCCAGCAATTTCTCCAACGACCATTTGATTGGTTGGGACTTCTCTCCATCCAATAACCTCAAGCCCCTGCTTTTCAAACTCGTTATTTAGCGTATCGATGCAAAACTGACGTTGATTCTCTTTGGAAGGGAGAAAAACCATCCCCAGAGAATAGGTCGTAAGTTCTGGTAAATCAAAGTCGCATACTTGCTGTAAATAGTCATGCGGGATGTCGATAAGAATTCCTGCACCATCACCTGTTTTGCCATCAGCACTCACGGCACCTCTATGCTCTAGTTTGACAAGAATATCTAAAGCTTTGTGAATGATGTCATTTGTACGTTTGCCTTCTAGGCTGCAGATAAATCCTGCACCACAGTTATCGTGCTCAAATTGCGGGTCGTAGAGTCCTTGTTTTTTTATCATAGCGTCTCAAATATATCCAACAGTTTGAGATATTCAAATTACAAATTTTACTGTTAACAAAAAAATGCAAGATTTATAAGGAAGGGCGAAAATAAATACTTATTTTATACAAATGGAAGTATAAATAATTAAATCCATAAAAATTAGATAATTCTGAATTTGTAACCCTCAAAATTGTGGGGTTGAAAATAAAAACATAAAAACATTGACTTTTGTACCTCATTGAAATGAGAATTTCAATATTTTAAGAATATGTAATCAAATAAAAAATTCTCGATATCAAGTAGAAGTTTTTTAGTAATAATTAAATCGAGGTAGTATATTTGGAGACATTAAAATTGTTATATGGAAACAATCATTATTATTGTCTTTGTACTTGGTTACCTCGCAATTACTCTTGAGCATAACCTTCATATTGATAAACTTATTCCCGCCCTGGCAATGATGGCCATTTTGTGGGCGATGATAGCCCTAGGTCACTTAGATGTGTTTGATATTGATGCTGTCAACAAAAAGCTGCTCCCCACTCACATTGAAGAAGCACTGCTCCACCACCTGGGAAAAACAGCAGAAATACTTGTCTTCCTTTTGGGTGCGATGACCATTGTTGAAATCATAGATTATTTCAATGGGTTCGCTACAATCAAGCAGTTTTTAAGAACTCGAAATAAGATTCGTTTACTTTGGATTTTTGCTTGCTTGGCTTTTGTACTTTCAGCGATCATTGATAACCTGACTGCAACCATTGTACTTGTTACCATCCTGCAAAAGGTCATTCAGGATCGTAGTCTTCGTTTGTGGTTTGCTGGTATGATTATCGTCACTGCCAACGCAGGGGGTGCATGGTCTCCCATTGGAGATGTGACAACAACGATGTTGTGGATTGGTAAAAAAGTAACCACCCCTGAGTTGATAAAATACCTAATTGTACCTTCTTTGGTGTGTATGATTGTACCCACTTTTATTGCAAGTCGATATAAAATTTTCAAAGGAGAAATTGATAAAATAGATGACAATATCAAGCTCACCCCCAAAGGCCCAACGATGCTATATCTAGGACTTGGGTCGATTTTATTTGTTCCTATTTTCAAAACAGTAACGCACCTGCCTCCATATGTTGGGATGATGCTTTCGCTAGCTGTGGTGTCTGTTTTTGCAGAGTTGTATAGTCGTTCCAAAGCTTTTGTAGAAGCTAAGTCTCACAATGGTAATGGCACGCATCACAATCCTGTTCATGTTGCTTTGACAAAAATCGAGATGCCTAGTATCCTATTTTTCTTGGGTATTTTAATGGCTGTTGCTGCTCTTGAATCTCTAGGGTTGTTGTTTGGATTTGCGGAAGACCTCAATGCTGCAATTCCCAACTCTGATATCGTGGTTGCAATCTTTGGTTTTATCTCTGCAATTATCGACAATGTTCCATTAGTCGCTGCAAGTATGGGAATGTTCTCAGAGCCTGTTGATCACCCTCTATGGCATGCAATTGCGTTTGCTGCTGGAACTGGTGGTAGCATGATCATATTTGGATCTGCAGCTGGTGTTGTTGCTATGGGAATGGAGAAAATCAACTTTTTCTGGTATCTGAAAAAGATTTCTTTCCTTGCGCTCATCGGAACTGTTTCAGGTTACCTAACATTTATGTTGTTTAGAGATTACATATTGGTGTAATCAATGAATTACAGCCAAACCCTAACTTGGTTGTTCCAGCGCTTACCCATGTATCAAAGGGTTGGTCCTTCTGCCATGCGTTTGGGTTTGGATCAAATGAATCGTTTAAGTGCTGCTTTGGGAGACCCTCATCGAAGCTTTAAATGTATACATATTGCTGGAACCAATGGAAAGGGTTCAACAGCTCATATGTTGGCGTCTGTCCTTCAAACTGCTGGTTATACAGTTGGACTTTATACTTCACCTCACCTACAGGACTTTAGAGAGCGCATAAAAATCAATGGGCAATCAGTAGATGAAAAAAGTGTTGTTGATTTTGTCAACCAAAACCTAGCGATATTAGAGGAGGGGGGTTATTCATTTTTTGAAGTGACAGTTGGGATGGCTTTTTCAATTTTTGCCAAAGCCATTGTCGATGTTGCCATTGTTGAAGTTGGTTTGGGGGGACGTTTGGACGCAACCAATATCATCACACCTATTCTATCTGTGATTACACATATTAGCAAAGACCATCAACAGTTTTTGGGTGATACGATCGCAGCAATCGCCAGCGAAAAAGCAGGAATAATCAAAGAAAACACCCCTGTTGTTTTAGCCAAAAATGAGAAGGTGGTACAGCAAGTAATCATAGATAAAGCCAAGTCAACCTCATCACCAATTTTTTTTTCAGAAGAAGTTTATCAAAACGAATATACGACAGACTTGTTAGGGGATTATCAGAGAGAAAATTTAGCAAATGTAATTATGGCAATCACAGCACTTTCTGAACTTAATATTGAAGAAAAACAACTTATACAGGGGTTACAATCAGTGGTAAAAAACACTGGTTTTCAAGGGAGATGGCAAATATTACAATACAGTCCAAAGGTTATTGCTGATGTTGCACATAATGCAGCAGGGATTGCAGCTGTGATCGAACAAATCAATACAATGAAATATGACCATCTTCATATTGTTTTTGGGATGGTCAATGACAAAGATTTTGGACAAATTTCAGCATACTTGCCCAAAGATGCGAGCTACTATTTCTGTAGTCCAAATGTGATACGATCCAAAGCAGTGGATCAACTGTTTGCAGAGGCAAGTCAATTGGGTTTTAGGGGTGCTACACACTACTCAGTGGCCAGTGCCTTGGATGCTGCAAAACAGGGGGCGTCCCTGTCTGATATTATCCTTGTTTGTGGCAGTTTATTTGTGGTTACAGAAGTGTTGTAAATCCCTTTGAGGTTAAAAAAAAGAGACTATATTTGCTACCGCTAGGGCGCGTAGCTCAGTTGGTTCAGAGCACTTGGTTTACACCCAAGGGGTCAGGGGTTCGAATCCCTTCGCGCCCACAACAATCACAATCCTAATGCAAAGCATTGGGATTTCTTATTTACAGTCCCAATTACTTTTCTTACATTGCTAGATCATGTCCAAAATCGAAACATCACAGTATCGACTATACATTGAATTTTTAAACAAGGAGTATCAAATCTCCTTTTCAAATTATCACGATCTTCATCATTGGAGTGTCAGTGATCAAGATACATTTTGGGCGTCTATTGCACGATTTTTCTCTGTTGATTTTGATAAACCCTTTTCAAAAGTGATGAATCACTTTGATGAACCTTGGAAAACAACATGGTTTGATGGGGCAGAGCTGAGTTACGCCAAACATATTTTTTCTCAATTTTCAAAGCAACTACCAGCAATCATTTATCAAAGCGAAACGAGCCCTTTAACTGAAATCAGTTGGCAAGAACTCTACAATAAAACTGTGCACATACAGCAGCAATTACTCGGGATGGGTGTTAAGAAAGGAGATTGTGTGACTGCATACTGTGTCAATGCGCCTGAAACGATTGCTGCTTTTTTGGCTGTTAATGGTCTGGGTGCAGTTTGGTCATCATGCTCCCCAGATTTTGGAATCAACGCTGTTATTGATCGATTTTCACAATTACAACCCAAGGTTCTTTTTGCTCATTCCAGCTACAACTATAGAGGAAAGAAATACGATATTAGCGCAAAAGTGGAGGCCCTTCAAAAAGCCTTTGGAAACTGTCATTGCATTGACCTCTGTCGCTATCAATCTTTCGACGACCCTGACCAAAGTTTATATCAGCTTCATCAAATCCCTGTGTCATTTTCTGATCCGATATGGGTATTGTTTTCATCAGGTACGACAGGAAAACCCAAAGCAATTGTTCATGGCACAGGAGCAATGATTTTAGAACACCAAAAAGCACTTGCGATTCATCAAAATGTTTGTGAAGGAGATCGATATTTTTGGTATTCCACAACTGGTTGGATGATGTGGAATTACGCTTTGTCGAGTTTGTTGTGTGGTGCTACGCTTTGTCTGTATAATGGCGCACCAACAACCCCTAAGCCTTCAGTGCTTTGGGATTTTGCCTCTCAAGCAAAAATCAATCATTTTGGACATGGGGCAGTGTATTTTCAGCAGCAAGCAGATGAGGGTTTTTCTGGGTTTGAAGGCTATGATTTTGAACACTTGAAGACCATTGGATCAACTGGTTCCCCCTTGTCTGCTGACACTTGCAAGTCATTACAGCATCGCTTTCCAAACACTCATATCATCTCTCTAAGTGGAGGAACAGATGTTTGTACTGCTTTTGTTGGGGGGCACCCTGAAATGGAAGTAGTAACAGGTGAAATTCAATGCAAGATGTTGGGTGCAGCAGTAGAAATTTGGAATACAGATGGTAAACAAATTCAACATCTGCCAGGGGAGTTGGTGCTGTCAAAACCTTTTATATCTATGCCGATTTATCTCTGGGGTGATAAGGACTATCAGTTGCTGCAAACAAGTTATTATAGTATGTATCCAAACGTCTGGAATCATGGCGATTGGGCAACTGAAAATGAGAGGGGCGGTCTAATCATTCATGGACGCTCAGACGCAACACTAAACAGACAAGGGGTGCGCATCGGCACAGCGGAGATTTATAATTTACTGATCAATCAAGATGAAATTGAAGACAGTCTTGTGATTCATCTTACGAGTCAACATATAGATACTTTACTGCTGTTTGTAGTGCTTCAATCGAACATGGATGAGCAAAAAATACGATCTCAGTTGAGAAACAAATACTCTCCTCGGCATGAGCCAGATCACATCATTCGTGCACCTGAAATACCTTATACGTTGAGTGGAAAAAAAGTTGAAATTCCCATCAAAAAACTATTAATGGGGGTGTCTGCATCGCAGGCACTGAGCACTGATTCACTGCGTAACCCCAATGCCATCAAGTGGTTTGTTGACTATGCAAAAAGCAACCCCTTTACCTAAAGTCTGGTGCCCCATTCAAAATATTTTGATGAAAAAGGAATGTTAATATCACCTCACCAAACGAGATCAGTTGTGATATCATCTTTGACAATATACCTGTCTTTTGATGATCGCCCAGTGAATTTTCCAGTTTTTATAATCAGCGCTCCAGTGCTGCTGATTGTTCCTTGATTTTCTTCAACTGTTTTACTGATAAGTTGGTCAGCACTGAGCTGATAATGTGCAGCGATACGCAGAACGTGATGAGACCAAAGCTGTATGGATTTGGGTTTTGACATAAGATAATTTTAAGCCCGAATAAATAGACTTTGTTCTATATATCAAATGTAACAAAAACCTAAGTATTTTTTTTAAAATGAATATGCAAAGTACCTATGAGGTGAAAAGAGCTTGCATTTTTTCTTGTTCTTCTTGTGCAAGTTCAGCATCAACTAAAATACGACCACTGTGCTCGTCAGTAATGATTTTCTTTCGTGATGCAATTTCAAGCTGTACTTGGGGTGGGATAGTAAAGAAAGAACCTGCAGATGCACCACGCTCAATTGGTACAACAGCCAGGCCGTTTCGAACAGATGAGCGAATTCTTTTATATGCAGTAACCAAGCGTTCTTCTACCTTTTTTTCAAATTCCGCTGATTTCTTAAGAAGTATATCCTCTTCCTTTTGGGTTTCGGCAAGGATGGCATCTAGCTCTTCTTTTTTATGTTTTAGGTGATTCTCTCTTTCGCTGAGTTTTTCCTCGGCCTGTACCAACTCCTCATTCTTTTTTTCGATTAGTTCTTTGAGTTGATTGATTTGCTTTTCTGCAAGTTGAATTTCAAGTTCTTGATATTCAATTTCTTTATTCAAAGATTCAAATGCACGATTGTTGCGCACATTTTCTTGTTGCTCTCCATATTTTTTGATCAACCCTTTTGAGGTTTCTATGGCGTTTTTCTTGAATTTTATTTCGTCGTTATATGCTTTGATTTCTGTATTGGTGTTTTCGACGCGTTTTCCTAGTCCTACAACCTCGTCTTCTAAATCCTCTACCTCTATGGGTAGCTCACCTCGAATGTTTCTAATTTTATCGATTTGAGCATCGATAAGTTGTAAATCATAAAGCGCTCTTAAACGCTCTTCAACAGAAATCTCAGTTTTTTTTGCCATGTTTAAATATAATTTATTGGATTCGTATCCAACGCCGATAAAAGAATTGCAAAATTAGGTATTTTTTCTGTAAGATAATCATGGATTAATTTTTTTGTGTGTTGCTCAGTTTCATAATGACCAGCATCTATCAGTAAAAAGTCATTATCACCCTCAAAAAAATCGTGATATTTCAAGTCTGCAGTGATGTAAGCATCTGCTTTTTTCTTTTTGGCTACATGTATTGCAAAACTGCCTGACCCACCAAGGACTGCGACTCGTTCAATCGTTTTGACACCTATTTTACTGTGACGTAGCACAGGTGTACCCAATTGGTCTTTGACAAATTTTAAGAAAGCATCTACCTTCATGCCTTTTGGTAATTTGCCAATTTTTCCCATACCAATATTTTGATTGACATTGGAAAGCGAGCTGATTTCGTAAGCAACCTCTTCATAGGGGTGGTTAGAAATCAGCTCATCAATCACTTTAGATTCTACATGTTTTTGGAACAACATTTGTATTTGCACTTCATCTTCGATGTGTCTTTCCCCACTCTTACCTACATAGGGATTACTATTTTCCAATGGACGAAAACTACCTTTGCCCTCTGATGAAAAACTACATTCATCGTAATGGCCTATACTGCCGGCACCTACTGAAAACAATGCATTTTGTACTTCTTGTGCTTGTTGTTTGGGGATGTAAAAATTCAATTTCTTAATCGTATTTTCCTTTGGCAACAGAGTCGATGTGTGTACAAGTCCCAGGGCTTGGCTCAAGCCAAAACTTACGCCATGAACTTGATTGTCCAAAGCTGTGTGGACTGCATATATAGCGATATCGTTTTTGATGGCCTTATTGACTGCTTGCTCGACATGAGAGTTACCACTCAATTTTTGGAGCCCTTTAAATATGATGGGATGAAAGCATACAATAAGGTTACATTTTTTTTCAATCGCTTCATCAACCACTTCAGCCAAACAGTCATGCGTAATGAGTATCCCTTTGACCTCGTCGTTTTTATCGCCAACGAGCAATCCTACATTGTCAAAGTCCTCAGCATAGTCCAGTGGTGCCCATTCTTCCAAAATTTGTGTAATCTTGTCAATCGTCATCATAGACCCAAATATAAATGTTATAATTTTGTTTTATGAATCTTCTGCGGAAGTCTTTATATCCACTCAGCCTGATATATGATATCGCAACACGTGTGCGCAATGCTGCTTATGATGCGCAATGGTTGAAGCAAAAACAGTGTAAGGTGCCAACGATAGTGGTTGGTAACCTCATCACAGGTGGGAGTGGTAAAACGCCGATGATTGCGTATTTACTCGATCATTTTTCCAATCATTTTTCTTTGGCTGTGTTGAGTCGAGGGTACAAACGAAAATCGTCTGGTTTTGTGTTGGCCAATCAAGATTCATCAATCAAGACTTTGGGTGATGAGACTTATTTATTATCACAAAAATTTCCAATGACTCACTTTGGAGTTTGTGAAAATCGACTTAAAGGAGTAGAACAACTGCTGTCCAAATTCCCAACTATTGATGGTGTTTTATTAGATGACGGATATCAACATCGCCAGCTCAAACCATCTTTTCAAATTCTACTTACGCCTTATCATAACCCATGGTTTAGAGATTGTGTTTTGCCAATTGGAAATTTGAGAGAGTCTGCAAAAGGAAAAAATCGAGCTGATGTCGTGGTGGTTACAAAATGTCCAAGCAACCTTTCAAAAATTGAGCAGGATGAACATACCCATCATTTACAACTGGACGCGCATCAAGATATCTTTTTCTCGACCATTGTTTATGACTCCTACGTCTTTGGCGCAAGTCGGATGGAACTAAAATCATTTGTTAAAAACCCTTTTGTTTTGGTGACTGGAATTGCCAATGCCAAACCCCTGACAGATTACCTCGAGAGTCTTGGAGCAGATTTTGAGCATTTAGCCTTTGCAGATCATCACTTTTTCACAGCGTCTGATTTTAAGAAGATGTTGTCTAAACAGCGACCTATACTCACAACTGAAAAAGACTATGTTCGACTAAGTCCAATGATAAAAATGGTGTTCTTCATTCCAATTTCAATTTGCTTTTTGTCAGATGAAGATCGATTTAAGAGCATAATTGCCAATCAATTTGGTGATTGACATTGGTCATCAGTCGATGTGTTTATGTGCTTTGTAAGAAGACCGAACCAACGCACCACTTTCAACGTGTCTAAACCCAATCTGCTTTCCATACTCTTCATAAATCTTGAACTGCTCAGGTGTGATAAACTCCTTAACTGGAAGATGTTTTTTGGATGGCTGCAGGTACTGACCAATCGTAACGATATCGACTTCTGCTTCACGTAAGTCAAGCATGGTTTGTTTAACTTCTTCCTCAGTCTCGCCCAGCCCAAGCATGATTCCTGATTTGGTGCGACGCACACCAGCTTGTTTGAGGTATCTTAATACACCTAAACTCTGATCGTATTTGGCTTGAATGCGAACCTCACGAGTCAATCGGCGAACTGTCTCCATATTGTGAGACACAACTTCGGGCATCACTTTCACAATGCGATCGATATGTTTTTCAATTCCTTGAAAATCGGGGATAAGTGTCTCCATCGTGGTATTTGGGTTCAACCTGCGAACTGCTTGCACTGTCTCTGCCCAAAGGATAGAGCCCATATCAGGGAGGTCATCTCTGTCAACAGATGTCAAAACAGCATGTTTGATTTTCATGATCTTGATCGATCGAGCAACTTTTTCAGGTTCTGCCCAATCAACTGTCTTAGGGCGACCAGTTTGCACACCACAAAATCCACATGAACGTGTGCAAATGTTCCCGAGTATCATAAAGGTAGCTGTACCTTCTCCCCAACACTCACCCATGTTTGGGCAGCTCCCTGAAGTGCAAATGGTATGCAAATTGTACTTGTCAACGAGACCCCTGAGTTCAGTATATTTCTTGCCTGTGGGGAGTTTCACACGCAACCATTTGGGTTTGGATATGTGTGTTGTTTTAGCTGTTAGTGTTTCTGTTTTCATAGACAACTACAAAGATACATTAAATCACTTGAGTACTCAAGTACCAAATTGTAAAAACAGTTAAAAAGACGAGTCCAGCTATAGACCATACCTTCATCATCTTATTTGGTTGATATTTTTTTGGCATATGTTTTCCAAAAACGAGTAAATAATTCATCAACCCATAAAATGGAGCTGTGAGAAACGAGAGTGTAGTTGCCACTTGTACTAGTGTTACCATATTCGACAGTAGATAAAAGAAAATAGCGCTTGTCCCGAGTGCCAACACAATGATCCAAAAGAAATAAGATGAAATTGCTTTGGGCAATTGTAAAATTTCGGCAGTTTTGGCCATTGCTCTGGGCGATGCATCCAAGGTCGTTAGTGTTGTGCTGAACATCGTTGCAAATGCAGCGATGCCAATGAGCCAATATGTGCCATTCCCAAGATTAGTTGTATAGAGTGCGATCAGTTGTTTTGCAAATGCTCCTCCACTACTCGAAAAACTATCTCCAGTACCATACATCACCATGGCACCTAAAAGAACAAAGCAAGTTCCAAGAACAATTGTTGTGATAAAGCCCACATTGAAATCGAATAAACTATTATTTAATGTTAGATTTTTCATTCTTTTTTTCTTCTCTAGTGACCACAAAGAATGCCATACTGAAATATCAAGTGGACCTGGCATCCAACCCATAAAGGCGATAAGAAAGGCAAATCCAGTACTAGACGAGGGTAGAACCTGTGTCCACTCTATTTCTTTTGACTGGTCGAAAGCTAAAAAAGTTGCAATGATGGTACTAACACTCAAAACAAAAATAATGATTTTCATACCTCGATCGAGAAGTCCATAACGACCTAAAAACAACAATGATGAGCAGATAAAGGTAATGGCAATGCCGCAATAAACGATGTTTGTCGAAATTCCAAATAGCTCAACTGCAATTCCAGCAGTTACGATAGTAACAGCTGTTTGTATTGTAAACATTGTCGTTAGAGACAAAATGAAGTAGGTCACAATTACGGCCTTGCCGAGTTTGGCATAGCCAGACAACAAACTCTCTCCTGTCGCTAATGCAAATCGTGGTCCAAACTGAAAAAAAGGATATTTGAAGAAGTTTACAAGTAACAACGCCCACAACAATCCAAAGCCAAATTCAGCTCCAGCACGTGTTGATTGTACCAAATGTGAAACACCTATTGCAGCACCTGCAAACAACAGTCCAGGACCTAGTTTTTGTATGCTTTTAATCATTCTCATTGATGATGTCTGAAAGTAATTTTTTGGCGCGAAGCAACCGAACTTTTACGTTGCTCATTGATAAGTCAAGTTGTAAGGCGATTTCCTTATGGCTAAGTTCCTGAAAAAATCGCATTTGTATTACATCTCTATAAATGGGCTTTAGTGAACGAATCTGCTGAAGTAGCTGAACCAGATTTTGAGATCGAATCAGTAGGTCCTCAGGGCCCAAAGTCTCATCGATAACATCTTTTGTATTATTGTCTACACTTGCTGATTTTTGGAGTCGAATTTTTTCTTTTCGAATCAAATCAACATGTAGGTTTTTAGCGATTGAAATCAGCCATGTGGAAAATAAAAAATCATCGTTGAAAGAATCGATTTTATCAAATGCTTTTGAAAAGGCTTGTAAACATAAATCTTCAGCATCGTTTTCATTTTCTGTTCTTTTAATCAAAAAACCATACAACTCATTCCAATGAAGATCAAGTAACTCACGATAAGCGTGCTGGTCGTCTTGTTTTGCAGCATCGAGGAGATCAGCAATTCTTTTTTCTTGACTTTTCATTCTGTTTTTTTTCAGACTAGAGAAGCTCTCAATTGTGTTGTGGATGAGGCAGATCACAGTCCTTTTGTTGTGAAGGCATTTTGCCACACAAGCCACATGGCTCGCCATCCTTGTTTAAAAAAGGACTTTGACTCGCACATGTACCTGAGAACCCCCCACCTTTTTTAGCCCAAATTTTGATTGCAATCCCTGCAAATGCAAGTCCGATAAGTAAAACACTGAGTAAAAATAGTTTCATAAAACAAAGATAGTGTTAACAGCAGAAATTTACTTCTGGTTGTAATAGAATGTTAAAATGGTTTTGCACTTTTTCTTGCACGCTAAGACTAAAGTCCCTGATGTCCTGCCCACTGGCATTTCCATAATTTAACAACACTAGCGCATGATGTTTGTGTATCCCCACTTCTCCCTTACGAACGCCCTTCAGCCCAACCTGCTCAATAAGCCAAGCAGCAGGTATTTTATAATTTCCGTTGGGTTGGATATAATGAGGAATATCGGCAAATGATGTCTTCAGCTTTTGAAATTGAGTGTTGCTTACAATTGGGTTTTTAAAAAAACTACCTGCATTGCCCAGTTGTTTGGGATCTGGTAATTTGTTTGATCGAATTTTGATGACAGCATCTGAAACATCTTTAGGGCTTGGCACTGTGATATTGTTGGACAAAAGCTCTTGTTCAATAGCGCCGTAGGATGTGTTTAGATTATAGTTCTTCTTTTTTAGACGCAAGCTAACATTAGTAATCACAACTTTATTCTTCAATTCATTTTTAAAAATAGAATCTCTGTATCCAAACTTGCATGCTGCTTTGTCAAATGTTTCAATGGTTTGATTGTTTCTGTGAACGAATGAACATTTCTCAAAAACATCTTGAAGCTCAACGCCATAGGCACCAATATTTTGAATCGGAGCAGCGCCAACATTTCCAGGGATTAAGGATAAGTTTTCAATACCTCGAAACCCCTGCTCCAAAGACCATAACACCAATTCGTGCCAGTTTACGCCTGAACCAACAAGGATCACAACATCCTCGGTATCCTCTTCAATGATTTGGATTCCAGCAATATTAACGTGGATGATGGGTTGTTTTGGAGCATTGCAAAACAATGTATTGCTTCCACCTCCTAAAATCCAAGCCGAATGAAAACGCCTATCTCCAAGAATCAATTGTAGGTCTTCTGTACTTTTTGCAACTGCAAATAAGTCAGCTTTGGCGACTACTCCAAAACTATTATAGGTTTTGAGTGAAACGCCTTGCTTAATCATGGATTCTCTTTTAATATCAATGTATGAGGATAGGAAACCAGTGCTTTTTCCAGTATAATGACACTTTCTTTCAGCCGTTCAATATCGAGTACAAATGCAACTCGAATCAGCGATTTTCCGAGACTACGTTCACCATAAAACCCCGATGCAGGTGCTACCATGACTGTTTTCCCTTTGTGATTGAACGAGGTTAATAGCCATTTGGCAAACACGTCTGTATCTTCAACAGGCAGCTGCACAAGACAGTAGAAAGCCCCTAGAGGAACGCTGACAGTTATTCTCGGAATCTGTTGGAGTAATCCAACCAAGATGTTTCGTCTTTCAAGATATACTTTAGTGACTTCTTCGAGATAACTCAGTGGTTCATCCATGGCAGCTTCGGAGGCATGTAGCCCTAGAGTAGGAGGGGAGAGTCGAGATTGTGCGAACTTAAGTGCAGCATTCATAACCTCTTTATTTTTGGATACCAAACAACCAATTCTAGCACCACACATGCTGTATCTTTTTGACATCGAGTCCACTAGAATTGCATGCTCATCAAGTCCTGAGATAGTTAAGACAGAGTGATGGACTGCCCCATCATATGTAAATTCACGATACACTTCATCAACAATTATAAACAAATCGTGCTTTTTTACTAGAGTTGCTAAATCATTGAGCTCCTTCTTTGAATATACATAACCAGTAGGATTGTTTGGATTGCAAATAAAAATCGCTCGTGTTTTTTCATTGATTGTTGCTTCGATAGCCTCAACGGGAGGTAATGAAAAATTGCTATCAATTGTCGATGACACAGGCACAACTTTCACACCACATGCAGCAGCGAACGTGTCATAATTTGCATAAAAGGGCTCTGGAATAATAATCTCATCACCCTCGTTGGTGATGCAGTCCAATGTCATTATAATCGCTTCACTAGCACCTGTTGTGACCAAAATATCATCTGGCTGCACTTCGATATTGTGTTTTGCGAAATAAAAACACATTTTTTGACGAAATGCTAATGACCCTTCAGATGGACCATAGGCCAATACATTTTCATCAAAAGATTGAATCGCTTGAAGTGCTTTTGCAGGGGTTTCAATATCAGGCTGACCAATATTTAGGTGAATGACATCGATTCCTTTGGCCTTTGCATATGTTGCATACTTCGATAATTTTCGAATGGGAGAAGTTGGTAGATTCTTCCCTTTCAACGAAATTTTAGGCATTTATCAAATTTCTTGCAAAGATGCAAAATTTACTTCTATGAAGTTCGATAAAAAGTCGAAAAAGCCTGAATATTGTAGTTATTCCTCCTCCTCAAGTTCTTCGACCAAACCTTTTATTTGCAACGCGACCAGAGGAGTCACAGCATTGGAACTTACAGAAATGGTTTTACGAATAGGACC
>CACFJP010000004.1 GCA_902566635.1 uncultured Bacteroidota bacterium
GTCATAAAGCACAGGGTGGCCAATGGAAACGTGTTTTTATCGAAAAGCCATATCTCCCAGAAGGACCCTCTTTAGACTATTATCGTTGGTTATACACAGCAATCACAAGGACTTCTGAACAACTATTTCTCATTGGTTTCAAAGAAGAAGACTTTATCAACGATTGATTTATCGTAGTTTTGTGGTATGAAAATTATTGCTGCCATTCCTGCACGATACGATGCCAGTCGATTTCCTGGAAAACTTTTGGCCGATTTGTATGGTAAGCCTGTGATTCAGCATACCTATGAAAAGGTGCATCAGTCAGGCTTGTTTGATCGTGTCATAATTGTCACAGACAGCGATGAGATTGCTTCTGTAGTCACTGGCTTTGGGGGTGATGTGGTTCGCAGTCAAAAAGAGCACGACTGTGGCAGTGATCGCATTGCTGAGGCAGTTGTTGACATCGATGTTGATATTGTGATCAATGTGCAAGGGGATGAGCCATTTATTCATCCAGAGGGATTATCGTCTTTAATTCAGGTTTTTAAGTCCGATAAAAATAAAGATGTTGATTTGGCATCATTGATGATTCCAATAACAGAGGAGATAAATAATCCCAATGTCGTAAAGGTTATCACAGACATGAACAATCGTGCATTGTATTTTTCACGATCTGCCATTCCTCACCAGCGCATTCAGGAAAATCATGCTACTATCTATAAGCACGTTGGGGTGTATGCGTTTCGCAAAAATGCGCTAATTGATTTTTATGAGCATGACATAACTCCCCTCGAAGAGTCTGAGAAAATTGAAGCCATTCGCTATTTGGAAATGGGAAAAACAATTCAAATGGTTGAGACTCAATATGAGGGTGTGGGAATCGATACTGCTGAAGACCTCGAACGTGCCAAAAAACTGATGGCCTAAACCATGTTGTGATATATATTTTGCACATCATCATCTCCTTCAATTTTCTCGATCAATTTTTCCACTTCTTCCGACTGCTCTAGAGACAGTGATTTGGTTGTTGTGGGGATGCGTTCAAAGCCTGATGATAGTATGGGAATTTTTCGTAGCTCAAGTTCCTTTTGAATAGTACCAAAATTTTCAAATGAGGCATAAAGCAAAATCCCATCATCATCGACAAATACTTCACCAACTCCATAGTCGATAAACTCTAGTTCAAGCTCCTCGACATCTAAATCCTCAGCTAAAATTCGAAAGTTGCAGGTGTGGTCAAACATAAATTCAACAGACCCGGAAGTCCCTAAATTTCCATTACACTTGGTGAAATAACTGCGAATATTGGCAACAGTTCTGTTGTTGTTATCTGTCGCAGTTTCAACTAAAATTGCAATGCCATGTGGGCCATACCCTTCAAAAAGTACTTCTTTGTAGTTTTCAGTGCTTTTATCAGATGCACGTTTGATTGCACGCTCAATATTGTCTTTTGGTATATTGGCGGCCTTAGCGTTTTGAATCACTGCTCGAAGGCGTGAATTGGTTTCTGGATTGGGTCCACCATCTCTCACAGACATCGCAATGTCTTTTCCAATGCGCGTGAAGGTTCTGGCCATTGCCGACCAACGCTTCATTTTTCTTGCTTTGCGAAACTCAAACGCTCTTCCCATGATTGCAAAGATAAAAAAGCCCTGTACGTTTATGCAAGTACAACAATATGACATGTTGTGCTTATTTTTGAGAAATCAATTGGCCGTTCAGGTTCACTTTAATTACAATCTTATTTTTTCAAGCCCTGCAAGGTGTTTTGGAGAACATCATTACACTGAAAACGAAGGTGTTCAGGTAGTTTGTTATGTCTTGGTAGTGCCACAATGTATCGATTATTGTTGCTAGCATACACATGCTTGTAAATGGGTTTTTTGTTGAGACGAAGACCATCAACAAGTTGAAAAATAAACTCATCATGATGGATTAAATCTGTACTCCCCAAATGAAAAATCCCCCATAAATTTCGATTGACAATATAGTGCAGTTGTTGGGTAACAAAATCATTTGTTGTTAGATTCATAACAGTGTTCGGAAAAATCTCATAAGGAATTTGTTCTTCAATGGCATTTTTAAGCTCTAGAACTCTTGGTGTATTTGCGCCAAATACCATTGGCAAACGTGCAATTGCCCAACTAAAAGGGGGCATTCGCATCACCTTGTTTTCGATTTTTATTTTAAGAAGACCATAGGTGCTTTCTGAATAGGTTTTATCGTGTTCATAACTGGGGAAATGCCAAAAACCGTCAAAGACATTGGCAGATGATAAATAAATAAGTTTTGACTCTTGTTTTGTGCTAAAATCTATGATCAAATCATGCGCAATAAACTGTTCTTCAGCATCGCCTCGAAGGCATGAAATGATAATGTCTGGCTTGACTTTTTTTAAAATTTTTAAAGGAGAATCCTCTCGAAAGTCGTAACGATAATATCTCTTATTGCTTTCAAATTTAGCCTGGTTGCAGTAGGTGCCATAAATGTCCATGTATGGATGCAACTCTTTGAAGAGTGCACGACCCAAAAAGCCACTTCCACCAAAAATCAATACACGGTTCATGATGCATGGTAAAAAGGAAGTGAAGTAATTGTAGCAAGAATCGATTTATTTCGAATGATAACGTTTATGTTGTTTCCGACAATAGCATGCTCTCGATCAACATAGCCCATGCCAATACCCTTTTCAAGAGATGGTGATTGTGTGCCAGACGTTACTATACCAATATCGTTTCCAGCAACATCTTTCAAAGAGTAGCCTTGTCTTGGAATTCCACGTTCGTTGAGAACAAATCCAACTCTTTTAGTATTTGTGCCAACTGCTTTCTGTTGTTCAATGATGTCTTTACTGACAAAATCTTTGGAAAATTCAGTGCACCAACGCAAGCCAGCAGCGATAGGAGAGGTGCTGTCATCTATGTCATTTCCATACAAACAATAGCCCATTTCAATTCGAAGGGTGTTTCGAGCAGCCAAACCACATGGTTCTGCTCCATTGTCTATTAGAGAATTCCAAATCTTTTCTGCATGTGCATTGGGAACATAAAGTTCATAACCACCAGAGCCTGTGTAGCCTGTTGCAGAAATCAAGACATTTTCCACCCCTGCTACTGTACCATGTATGAAGCTGTAAAAAGGAATTTTTGCAATAGTAGCTTCTGTTAGTGTAGCCAGTATAGGAGTTGCTTTTGGACCTTGCAGTGCCAACAAACTCCACTGTTCAGACTGATTTTCAAGTGTTGCTCCAAACATCTTGTTATGTGTCACCAACCAATTCCAATCTTTTTCAATATTTGCCGCATTGACAACAAGCATATAACGCTGGTGATCGATTCGATAAACGAGTAAATCATCGACAATCCCTCCTTTTGCATTAGGCATATAGCCATATTGCGCTTGTCCGATATCTAAACGTTCAATATCATTACTAAATACATATTGAATAAATGGAACAGCCTGAGGCCCACTAATCAAAAACTCTCCCATATGTGAAACATCAAAAAGCCCAGCATAATCACGAACAGCATGGTGCTCGCGAACAACGCCAATGTATTTTATAGGCATTTCAAATCCAGCGAATGGAACCATCTTGGCTTGAAGTGCCAAATGACATATATGAAGTGATGTTTTTCTCATTTGGATTTTTTCAAAAATAGGGGATTTTGATTATTTTGGACAAAATGTTAATAATGTTTAGACTTTCAATTGTATTTGTTTTTTTGACGACATTTATTCTTCACTCGCAGCAAAAGGAAGTACCAGCTCTTAACCCTAGTTTTCATAAAGAACGCAGGCAAATGGTACTAGATCAACTCCCTCCAAATAGCATTTCGGTGATTTTTTCTGCTCCGATCCGAAACAGAGCCAACGATGTTGATCACCCATATCATCAAAACCCAAATTTTTATTATCTCACAGGATTTCAAGAAGCACATGCAGCACTTGTTTTGCTCGGTACGCCTATGGATGTTGAAGGTTCGTCTGTGCAAGAAATTCTCTTTGTTCGTGACCAAGACCCCTACTATGCACTTTGGGAAGGAGATATCAAAGGACCAGAGGCAACGCAAAAAGAATATGCTATAGATAAGGTGCTGAGCACTACCAAGTTTAAGTCTTTCTTGTCTTGTCTACAAGGGATAAATAACATCAATCATTTTCCATTTTTTGATGATGTTCGTGATCACCCGAGAAATGAAAATGACCTGTTTTCACTTCTTGCTGCTTTTAAAAGCTATATCTCTGAGCAATCCGAACTGTTTGCACCCAAAGACAACTCACTAATAATCGACCAAAAGTATTTGCCATATGTGATTGGGTCATTACGAGAAATCAAAACAGCAAAAGAAATTGAAATACTCAAACAAGCTGTGGCAATGTCAGCAATTGGGCAAGTTGAGGTGATGAAAGCCATTCATCCAAACATATCCGAGCGTGAACTGCAAGGGATACACGAATTTATTTTTAAAAAATATGGCGCAAAGCATGTAGGCTACCCCTCAATTGTTGGGGCAGGTGCACATGGATGTGTACTTCATTACACTGCAAACACTGCCGATCAGGTAGGTAATCAGCTTGTTTTGATGGATGTAGGAGCCCAGTTTCAGAACTACACTGCAGATGTAACTCGAACCATCCCAGCCAACGGAAAATTCACTAAAGAGCAGGCTGAGATTTACAACCTTGTATTAGCAGCGCAAAATGCGGGGATAGAAGCTTCGGTAGTTGGGGCTTCATTTTCTGACCCTCATCGCGTCGCTCGATCAATTATTCAACAAGGACTGATTGATCTTGGAATTATCGAGTCTGAAAAAGAAGTTCGCACCTATTTTCCACATGGAACATCTCATTATATTGGTCTAGATGTACATGACCCTGGTACCTATGGGCCTCTTCGAGCCAACTCTGTCATCACTGTTGAACCTGGGATTTATATTCCTCCAAATAGCTCATGCGATCCAAAATGGTGGGGCATAGCCATTCGTATTGAGGATGATATATTAATTACAAACGAGGGCCCTGTAAATCTATCTGTAGCTGCACCAAGAGAAATTGAAAAAATTGAGGCAATCACTGCACAAAGCAGTCCTCTAGATCAGTTTATATTACCGTCGTTAGACAGCGTTATCGATTAAATATTCTTTGAGTTCACTAAAAGAAGAAATAGGTTTTTTTTCAGGAACACGATCTAAAATTTCTTGGATTTGTGGAGGTATTTTAACCTTCGTTTTGATCGCTTTTTCAACAACATCCAAAAATTTGACAGGATGTGCAGTCTCTAAAAATACGCCATAATAATCTGCATTGTTCTCAAAGTATTTTTGCAAGCCCAAGTATCCTATAGCCCCATGGGGATCTGCTACATAGCTGAACCTTTCATAGATTTCTTGAATTGCTTTATGTGTTTCATTGTCAGAGAAATAGTAAGAGGAGCAAACATTTTTTAAGCGATATAAGTCTTTGTTAAAGAGCTTGTTGATTCGATCAAAATTACTTGGGTTTCCAACATCCATTGCATTTGAAATGGTTTGCACAGAGGGTTGAGGAACATATTTCCCACTTTCCATATACCTAGGAAATGTATTATTTTGATTTGTACTAGCGATAAAATGCGAAACGGGAAGCCCTAATTCTTTAGCAACAAAACCAGCACATATATTCCCAAAATTTCCACTTGGAACAGAAAATACAATTGGGTTTTTCACCTTCCGCTTTATCAATTCTTGCATTGCGAAGAAGTAGTAAAACGATTGGGGAAGCCACCTTGCAACATTGATTGAATTGGCAGATGTCAAATTTCGGTGCGGTTTTAATGTCTCCTCGAGAAAGGCATTTTTAACCATTTCTTGACAATCATCAAAAACACCATCAACTTCTAATGCAGTTATATTCTGACCATGTGTAGTAAGTTGAAGCTCTTGTATATGACTGACCTTTCCCTTTGGGTATAAAATCACTACATCAACTCCAGGAACACCCATAAACCCACTTGCAACTGCACCTCCTGTGTCACCTGAAGTCGCAACGAGTACAGTAACTTTTTCATCAGAATTTTGATTGAAATAGCCTATACACCGCGCCATAAAACGACCACCAACATCTTTGAAAGCCATTGTTGGCCCATGAAAGAGTTCAAGCGCGGCAAGGTTTTGACTGAGTTCTACTAGAGGAAAGTCAAAACACAAAGTGTCCTCAACAATTTTTTGTAATTCATCTTTGGGAATCTCATCACCAACAAACTGCTCGATGACATGTAAGGCAATCTCATGATGACTCATTTGCAGGAAATTGTCCCAAAACGAGTCACTTAGTGGTTCAATTTTTTGAGGGAAATAAAGACCTCGATCTGGTGCAAGTCCTAATCGTACTGCCTTTTCAAAGCCAACTGCCTTAGCATTGTTGTTCAAACTAAAATATTGCATTTTAATTACAGAATTTTTACACCTTGATTATTGATAGAACTTATGTATGTGTTATAGGGAACTTCAATTTTGTCATAAACTTTCTGCATTGCCAATCCCACATTTTTTGCTGTAGTCATACCTTTTGATAGTGCAAAGACAGAAGGTCCAGAACCTGAGATTCCAGTTCCAAGTGCACCTGCTTCATTTGTCGCCTTTTTGAGTTCACCAAATCCAGGGATGAGCATGGACCGTACTGGTTCGACTATATGATCGACGAGAGATCGACGGATCAACTCATAATCTTCCTTAAATAATCCAGTGACCAACGCACCCAGGTTTGCTGTTTGTGCCACTGCTTGTTTGAGATGTAGTTTGTCGAGCAAAACAGCACGCGCATCAGCAGTTTTAATTTCAATTTCTGGATGGATGATCGTGACAACCAATTCCAGTGGCGAATTGAGGGTAACAACGTCTAGTGGATTGAGGCTCCGAACAAGGGTAAATCCACCTAGCAAAACGGGTGAAACATTATCAGCATGTGCAGTGCCACAGGCAACACGTTCGCCTTCCATTGCAAATGAAATCAGCTCATTTCTGGTGTATGGATTTCCCAATAAATGATTAATTCCAACAACAGCACCAGCTGCACTTGCCGAAGAACTTCCGATTCCGCTCCCCGCTTTAATTCCTTTTTCGATTTTGATTTCAAAACCTCTATCGCTGTTGTGATCTGCCAAAAGGGCCATTCCAGCTACGCTCGCTACATTTTTTTTTGGATCTAGGGGTAAATCCTGACCAATGATTTCTGTGATCTCAATTCCAAGTTTAGATGTTTCTTGAATATGAAGAGTGTC
The DNA here is from genome assembly GCA_902566635.1 of uncultured Bacteroidota bacterium. Taxonomy (GTDB): domain Bacteria; phylum Bacteroidota; class Bacteroidia; order Flavobacteriales; family Flavobacteriaceae; genus UBA724. The sequence goes on from CACFJP010000004.1 coordinate 7,241, forward strand.
TCCTATATTGTCCAGACAAACACCCAATACATCAAATCCACATGATATATTGGCTACACTGGCAGGGGCAAATACAGAAACATGATTCATATCTAGCGTTTTGCTATCCTTATAATGTCAGCAAATATTCCTGAAGCAGTGACCTCTCCACCAGCACCAGCACCCTTGACAATGAGAGGTTGGTCTTTATAGCGGTCTGTGTAGAACAAGACGATATTATCACTTCCCGATAAATTGTAGAAATCGTGCCCATTCGGAATTTCTTTTAACCCAACCTTGGCTTTACCATTAACAAGCTCAGCAACATATTTCAGGCGACAATTTTTTGATGCAGCCGTATTGAATAGACTTTTAAAGTGATCGTTGTGATAATCCAAAGACGATAAAAAACTTTCATTGTCTTTTGTGTCCAAACACTCTTGTGGCAAAAATGACTCATTTTCAATTTCTGAAAGTTCCATTTGTAAGCCACTTTCTCGCGCAAGGATCAAAATTTTTCGAGCAACATCCACACCACTCAAATCAATTTTTGGATCAGGTTCAGTAAAGCCAGCATCCATTGCCTGTTTTACAACTTCTCTAAAGGTAGTTTTATCGTTGAACTCGTTAAATACATAGTTCAAACTTCCCGACAGTATCGCCTGTATGGTATGCACTCTATCACCTGACGTAATCAGATGATTTAAGGTGTCGATAATTGGAAGGCCAGCACCAACATTTGTTTCAAATAAATAAGAAGCATTGTAAGTTCGCGCCAGTTGCTTAAGATGACTGTAATATTCATAGGTTTCAGCTGCAGCAATTTTATTACATGTAACAACTGAAATGCTCGATTTTAAAAAGGGTGGGTAAGTATGTGCAATATCTTCGTTGGCAGTATTATCAATAAAAATCGAGTTGCGAAGGTTAAGATTTTTGATATGCTCAAAAAATGTGCTTGGAACAGCTTTTTCACTTTTATCAAGGACTTCATTCCAATTATCTAAGTCTATACCATTAGCGTCGATCAGCATTTTTCTCGAGTTTGAAATTCCAGATACTTTGATATTCAGTTTCAATTGGTTTTGGAGGTATTCTTTTTGACTGTTAAGCTGGTCTATGAGCTTACTTCCAACGTTACCAACGCCAGTGACAAACAAGTTGATTTGTTTGATATCTTCTTCAAAAAAAGCCTCGTGTAAAATATTTAATGCCTGTTTTGTGTTGGTAGAGTCTATCACAGCAGTAATATTTCTTTCTGACGCTCCTTGTGCAATGGCCTTCACATTAACATTGTTTCTCCCAAGAGCACTGAACATTTTTCCACTGATTCCTTGAAAACTCTTCATTTTTTCGCCCACAAGAGCAATGATAGAGAGATTGTTTTCAATAGAAATCGGATTGATTCGTTGTGTTTCGATTTCATAATCAAAATCATTTTCTATCAATTTTTTGGCATATATAGCTAGGTCATTTCCAATACCAATACAAATCGAATGCTCTGACGAGGCCTGTGTCATCATGATGACATTGATTTTTGCCTTTGCCAGCGTTGATAATAGCTTTTTGGAGTATCCAGGGATACCAACCATTCCGCTTCCTTCAAGTGTGAGTAAAGCAATGTTTTCGATATAGCTTATTCCACGAACCACCTCTCCATTCGAAGCACTCTCTTTACTGATGAATGTTCCAGGCTCGTCGGGTTGGAAAGTATTTTTAACGACTACTGGGATATTTTTTTCAGCAACAGGCTGGAGGGTTGGTGGGTATATCACTTTTGCTCCAAAGTGTGATAGTTCCATGGCCTCATGATATGAGAGTTGTTTAATTGCACGTGCTTGTTTCACATATTTTGGATGCGCTGTAAACATCCCACTAACGTCTGTCCAAATTTCAAGTTGGTCAGCGTCTAATGCACTTGCAAACAAAGCAGCAGTTAAATCTGATCCGCCACGACCGAGTGTGGTTGGAACGCCATTTAAATCGCTAGCGACAAACCCGGGAACGATGGTTATGCGATGTCCTACTGTTTTGAAATAAGAACGAATCGATTCGAATGTTTTGGGGTAATCGACCATATTTTTACCCATGTCTTCACTTGTGAAAATAAGGTCCCTAGCATTTTTTAAACCAACATCCAATTTTTTAACTTCTGCAGCTTTTGCGATGATAAAATAGGAGAGAAGCTCACCAAATCCCAACATGTGATCTTTTGTTGAAGGAGAAAGTTCTTTTAACAAATACACTCCCTCATGAAGTGTTCCCAAGGCATTGATTTGCTGTTTGATTTGACTTAGCGCCTTACTTTGTGTCTTGATTGGAATGAGTTTCTTAATGCAACTCAAATGTCGTTTTTCGATCTCCAATAAAATCTCTTGGTATTTTAAATCCCCATCGGCTGCCAATGCTGCCGACTCTTGAATCATATTGGTTATACCTCCAAAAGCAGAAACTACTACAATTTGTTTTTTTGAATTGTTTTGAACAATTTCGAGTACCTGAGTGATGCAGCTACTATCAGCGACTGAAGTTCCACCAAATTTTGCTACTATCATAATTTAAAACCTGTATGAGCAAAGAGAGGAGCATATTTGCTTAGCAAAGCGCAAAAATATCAAATTTTAAAGTCGAAATACTATGATTTTGATAAAAATAATAAATAAGAAAAGAAATAAATTTAAGATTTAGCAGTATTCTTTTCATATGAAAGTGAAAAGCTTAGATTTTCGCTTTTTCCATCCCAATCAAATTGAAGCATAGCACCTTCTGGAATTTTACTCTTCATAATTTCCTCTGCGAGTACGTCCTCAATATACTTTTGTATCGCACGACTCAAAGGTCGAGCACCAAACGCAACATCAAATCCTTTATCGTTTAAGAATTCGATTGCTTTTTTAGTTAGACTAAGGGAGAATCCAAGTTCTTGTATTCTTGATTCTAAATCTCTTAGTTCAATCTTGATAATTTTTGCAATATGACTTTTTTCAAGTGAATTGAAAATGACAACATCATCAATTCGATTCAAAAATTCAGGTGCAAAGGTTTTCTTTAAAGCATTTTTGATTACACTTTTTGTATGATCATCAGCCTGTGCTTTTATTGCAGCCGTCCCAAATCCAACACCTAGCCCAAAGTCTTTTACCTGACGAGCACCAATGTTCGATGTCATAATAATAATTGTATTTCTAAAGTCAACTCGTCTACCAAGAGAATCAGTAATAAAGCCATCATCTAAAATTTGAAGAAGCATGTTAAAGACATCAGGGTGTGCTTTTTCAATTTCATCTAAAAGAACAACAGCATAGGGCTTTCTTCTCACTTTCTCAGTCAGTTGCCCACCTTCTTCATAGCCCACATAACCTGGAGGCGCACCGATTAGTCGTGAAATGGTAAATTTCTCCATGTATTCACTCATGTCGAGTCGAATGAGCGCATCTGGGGTATCAAACAAAGTTGTTGTTAGAACTTTTGCCAATTGTGTTTTACCAACGCCAGTTTGACCTAAAAAAATAAATGAACCAATTGGTTTCTTAGGGTTTTTCAACCCTGCACGATTTCTTTGAATTGCACGTACAACTTTTTCAACAACCTGGTCTTGACCAATAATTTTTTCTTTTATTTGACCCGCGAGGTTGTTCAAACGAATACTTTCCGATTCGGCAACACGATTGACGGGAATGCCTGTCATCATTGATACTACGTCTGCAATATCTGATTCGTTGACAGTCACTCGATTTTCTTTTTGAGTTTCTTGCCACTCTTCTTGCGCGATAAACAACTCCTTTTCGATTCGTTTTTCGTCGTCACGAAGTTTGGCTGCTTCTTCGTATTTCTGTTTTTTTACGACGCTGTTCTTTTTTTCTCGAACACTTTCAAGCTTTTCTTCGAGATCAACAATTTCTTGTGGAACATCCATATTGTTAATATAGACCCTCGAACCAGCTTCATCCAATGCGTCGATCGCTTTGTCTGGTAAAAAACGTTCTGACATATAACGATTTGTGAGTTTTACACAGGCGTTGAGTGCTTCATCTGTGTAATTAACATTGTGATGGCTTTCGTATTTGTCTTTAATGTTTTGCAGTATTTCAATGGTTTCATCTACGGAAGTTGGTTCGACAATTACTTTTTGAAATCTTCGTTCGAGTGCGCCATCTTTTTCAATGTGTTGGCGATACTCATCGAGAGTTGTGGCACCAATACATTGTATTTCTCCACGTGCAAGTGCTGGTTTAAACATATTCGATGCATCGAGACTACCAGTTGCTCCGCCAGCTCCTATAATAGTGTGAATTTCATCAATAAAAAGGATGATATTATCATTTTTTTCTAACTCATTCATCACAGCTTTCATTCGCTCTTCAAACTGACCTCTGTATTTTGTCCCTGCAACAAGACTAGCCAAATCAAGGGTAACTACTCGTTTGTCATATAACACACGTGCAACTTTCTTTTGTGTAATACGCAATGCTAGGCCTTCAGCAATTGCTGATTTGCCAACTCCTGGCTCTCCAATCAACAAAGGGTTGTTTTTTTTACGACGACTTAAAATTTGGGAAACACGCTCAATTTCTTTTGTACGACCAATCACTGGGTCGAGCTTGTTGCTGATGGCTAGCGCAGTGAGGTCTCGACCAAAATTGTCTAAAACTGGGGTATTTGATTTTTTACTTGATTTTGATTCTGATGTTCCAAATGGGTTTGATTTTTTTGGACTTGCATCATCTTCTGATTCCTCAGACATGGGAGAGGACATAGAAATGTCCATCACTTCATCGCTTTCGTCAGCAGAAATCATTTTAAACTGATCTTTTACAATTTCATAATCAATTTGTAGCTTGTGTAACAGTTTGGTAGTTGGGTCATTTTCATTTCGCAAAATACAAAGTAATAGATGCGCAGTATTAATAGATGGATTTTGAAAGAGTTTTGCCTCGAGAAAAGTTGTCTTTAATGCGCGCTCTGCTTGTCGTGTAAGGTGTAGATTTTTTTTGTTGTTGGTTATTTGGCCTTGTGCAGAATTGGCAGGACTTAATATTTCAACTTTTCTTCTCAAATAGTCTAAATCAATTTCTAAAGAGCTTAGAATATTGATGGCTTTGCCACTGCCATCTCTTAAGATGCCAAGCATCAAGTGCTCAGTTCCAATAAAGTCGTGCCCTAATCGTAGTGCCTCCTCTTTGCTGTAGCTAATTACATCTTTTACACGAGGAGAAAAATTATCATCCATACTATAATTTTTTTGTCGAACTTATAATTACAACTTAATTGTGCTAATAGACAAAAAAATTACATAAAAACAATGGAAATTTAAATAAAAATTCAACCATTTTTTTAAGGAATCTGTTGATAAAATTGTTTAAAAACATCAAAATATCAAATGGTAAATATATATTGAATCAGTACATTAGCTGTACCTAAAAAAACAAAAAAACACATCGTTTCTTATGTCTATTGAAGAAAAGTTAATCCCTATTAACATAGAGGATGAAATGAAATCGGCCTACATTGACTACTCAATGTCTGTCATAGTATCACGTGCGTTGCCTGATGTTCGTGATGGCATGAAGCCTGTTCACCGTCGTGTGTTGTACGGCATGCATGATTTAGGTGTTCGTGCAAATAGTTCTTACAAAAAATCAGCACGTATCGTTGGTGAAGTACTAGGTAAGTATCACCCTCACGGCGATAGCTCAGTATATGATACTATGGTTCGTATGGCGCAGTCATGGAGCCTTCGTTATCTGATGGTTGATGGGCAAGGAAATTTTGGCTCTGTCGATGGAGATAGCCCTGCAGCAATGCGTTACACTGAGGCAAGGATGCAGAAAATATCTGAGGAAATGCTTGCCGATATTGAAAAGGATACCGTTGATCATCAACTTAATTTTGACGATACTATAAAAGAACCTACTGTTTTGCCAACCAAAGTACCAAACTTGCTCATCAATGGGGCTTCTGGAATTGCAGTGGGAATGGCCACGAATATGCCTCCACACAACCTCAAAGAGGTGTCTGAGGGGATTATCGCACAAATCGATAACCCAAACATCACAATCGATGAATTGATGGCCCATGTCAAAGCACCTGATTTTCCAACTGGCGGTATCATTTATGGTTATGAAGGCGTAAAGGAGGCTTTCCACACTGGTAGAGGACGTGTTGTACTTCGTGCAAAAGCTGAGATTGAAGAGGTTGATGGACGTGAATGTATCATTGTAACAGAAATTCCTTACCAAGTCAATAAAGCGGAGATGATTCGAAAAACTGCTGAAATGGTAAATGATAAAAAAATTGAAGGAATTTCTAACATTCGTGATGAATCTGACCGAAAGGGAATGAGAATTGTATATATTCTCAAAAGAGATGCTATTCCAAACATTGTTTTGAACATGTTGTACAAGTACACTTCTTTACAGTCTTCTTTTAGTGTCAATAATATCGCCTTGGTCAATGGTCGCCCCGAATTGTTAAACCTTAAGCAACTGCTTGGCCATTTTATAGATCACCGACACGAAGTTGTTGTTCGCCGAACGACTTTTGAGCTGAAAAAAGCAGAGGAGCGCGCACACATCCTTGAAGGAATGATTATTGCGTCTGACAATATTGATTTAGTCATCGCACTGATAAAAGCATCGTCTCATGCTGACGAAGCTCGTCAAAAACTGATCAAAAAATTTAGTCTCTCTGAGGTACAGGCAAAAGCTATTGTTGAGATGCGTCTGCGTCAGCTAACTGGTCTTGAACAAGACAAACTACGTTCAGAGTATGACGAATTGATATCAACAATTAAAGATCTAAAGGACATACTCGCCAACAAAGAACGCCGCATGGAAATCATCAAAACTGAGACAAACTACATCGTCGAAAAGTATGGAGATGAACGTAGGTCTGAAATCAATTTTGTGGGCGGTTCGTTCCGTATTGAGGATATGATTCCAGACGAAAAGGTAGTGATTACCATTTCGCACGCAGGCTATGTCAAGAGAACGCCATTAGCGGAATATAAAACACAAAATCGTGGTGGTGTTGGACAGAAGGCATCAACCACTAGAAATGAAGACTTTTTGGAACACTTGTTCATTGGTACAAATCACCAGTATATGTTGTTTTTCACGCAAAAAGGAAGGTGTTTTTGGTTACGTGTATTTGAGATTCCTGAGGGATCTAAAACTTCAAAAGGCCGTGCGATTCAAAACCTGATTAACATCGAACAGGATGATAAAGTCATGGCATTTATTTGCACGCAGGATTTGAAAGATGATGAATATATCAATTCTCATTATGTCATTATGGCAACAAAAAAGGGCCAGGTCAAGAAAACATCTTTGGAGCAATACTCACGACCCCGATCGAATGGAATCAATGCCATTTCCATCAAAGAAGGAGATGTGCTGTTGGAAGCAAAACTGACGACTGGTCAGTCGCAAGTTGTTTTGGCAGTTAGGTCTGGTAAAGCAATTCGTTTTGAGGAAAACAAAACAAGGCCTATGGGTCGAAACGCATCTGGAGTTAGAGGAATCAGACTAGCCGATGACAAGGATGAAGTGATTGGAATGATCTCTGTTAATGATATGGATTCTGATATCTTAGTCGTTTCTGAAAATGGCTATGGAAAACGTTCAAAGCTGGAAGATTATCGAATGACAAATCGTGGTGGGAAAGGAGTTAAAACAATATCGGTTACTGAAAAGACAGGTAGTCTTGTATCAATTAAAAACGTTTCAGACAGTGATGACTTGATGATAATTAACAAATCGGGTATTGCAATTCGTATGGAAGTCGAAAGTCTCCGAGTAATGGGTAGAGCAACGCAAGGTGTTCGCCTGATCAATCTTCGTGAAAACGACTCCATTGCAGCAGTTGCAAAGGTGTTAAAAGATGACGATGAAATTGAAGACGTCGAAAATATTGAGGTTGATATGTCCTTCGAATCTGAAAGTGAATTATAAATAAAAAAAATATATATAATTATGTTAAATCAAATTTATATTCTCTTTATTCTCTTACTACCAATATCTCTTTTTGCGCAAAAAAAAGAGTTAAAATCAGTCGATAAGCTTATTCAAAATGAGGATTATGACTCTGCTTTGCAACAGTTATTGGCATCGCAATCCCTAGTTGAAGGTACTGAATTGAAATACCAAGCGCAATATCAATTTTTAGCTGGAAAAATTTATAGCAAACAAAAACAGTTTGGCGCAGCTTTTGAAGCTTTAGCTTTAGCTAAGCAGCTTGAGGCAGAAAATGGCAGTTCCAAGTACATAGCAGAAATCAATATTCTGCTCAACAAGGTCAGTAATGAAGCAATCAATCAGGCTATTTATGAAAATCAGAATGAAAATTTTGCTGTTGCTGCAGACTTATTGGTCATGGTTTACAATGTTGACCAAGAGCAAAAAGATTACTTATACTATGCTGCTTCTAGCGCAGTAAATGGAGGTGATTTTGATCGAGCACTTACGTACTATCAAGAGCTCAAAGACATGAATTACTCTGGATCGGTAGAAAAATTTTATGCGACCAAAAGCGATACCGGTGAAGAAATCGAGTTGTCTGCCGAGACCTATGTTCTTTTTCAAAAACAAAAAGACTACACGAATTTTAGGACTGAAATGACAGAATCTAAACTTCCAGAGATTGTCAAAAACATTGCTTTGATTTATGTTCAACAAAAGAGAAATGATTTGGCCATAGGTGCTATCAAAGAAGCGCGAGAGGCCAACCCTTTGGATGTTGGTTTAATCCTCACAGAAGCAAATCTTTACATCCAGTTGGGTGATAAGGAAAAATTTAGTGATTTGATGAAAGAAGCAATTGAGAAGGATCCCAAAAATCATATTTTGTATTTCAATTTGGGTGTGATCACAGCTGATCAAGGCGACAGGTCAAAAGCTCGCTCATACTATGAAAGTGCGATTGAATTGAATCCAACCTATGCTGCCTCATACCTTAACTTAGCTGCTCTAATTTTAGATGAAGAGCCTGAAATCGTTGAAAAGATGAATGCCTTGGGCAATTCGCGTGCTGACAACTTAAAATACGATCAGCTTAAAAAAGAAAGAGAGTCACTTTTTTTGGAGGCAGCACCTGTTTTGGAAAAACTCAACGAAATTGACCCAACCAATATCGAAGCACTAACAACCCTAAAAAACATTTTTGGAACAATAGGTGATGCTGCCAAGTTCAAAATGATGAAAGCTAAACTAGAGGAGTTAGGGCAATAGTTTAGAATTTAATTTTCTTAATCACACGAAGTTTGTGTGTATGTTTATTTAGGGAATTGTTAAAAATGCCTGTTTGATCAAGCCGATCGATTCTCACTTGCCCAAATGCATGTATGATATGATAGTCTGACATGATTATGCCCACATGCGTAATTTTGCCCTCTTCATCATCAAAAAATGCCAGGTCACCTGCTTCGCTTTCATCAATAAATCCCAAGGTTTCTCCATGTTCAGATTGGAGGTAAGCATCTCTCGGTAATTGGATACCATGAAGTTGATATACACACTGAACAAACCCAGAACAATCGATGCCAAAAGGCGATTTACCTCCCCAAATATAGGGGCTGTTTAGGTAGTGCAGGGCAGTGTTGACTAAATTGTCTTTTGATTTTGGATTTTCTAGTTGTTTTCCTTCAAATCGATGACCTAATGTTTGGGCTGAACTAACTTGACTTCCAATAGGGGTAGGAAAAAGGATTTCATTTCCTTTCCAAATAAAATCAACGAGTTCGGATGAATATACTTTTGGGGTATTTTGCAGCTTTTCAAAATTGGCTTTTTCGATTAGTAAAAAGTGCTTGTTGTTGACCCAACCCTCATAACCATCACTTTCATTTTGAATTTTTGACCACGACTTGCGCTTATCAAATACGGTAAAAAACTCTCCATAAAGTAGCTGAGATGTTTGTTCACTTGTATTTTTTGGTTCTGCCCTTAGTGGGACAATACTCAATGGGCATATTCCATATTGCATAGACCAAAAATACAAACAAATTGGAATCGATTGGCGAAAGAAATTGAGAAAACGTATTTTTGACCCATAAGATAGTGATGCAATTTTTCTACAAATACCAGTCTTTCATCTATAAGGTCATCCTTTTTTTGATCACTGTTTTCTGTTTGGTCTACCTCTTTCCGCGAAGCGGAGGATTTAAATACAACTATCAAACAGGAAAACCTTGGCCTTACGAAACACTTTTAGCACCTTTCGACTTCCCTATTGCCAAGTCGGAGGAGGAGCTCAATGCTGAACGACAAGCAGTAGCACAAGAAAGCCCACTTATCTTCACAAGAGATACCTTAGCCGAGAAGAGATCACTGGAGCGGACAAGAAAATGGATTCGCCAACAAGTCACACCCTTTTCTTCGTCAAGGCTTCTAAAAGATTGGGATATTTATCTTACAACCTTGTACTCACCAGGTCTAATCGATGCATCATTTGCAATACAAAGCGCAAAACCAATTTTGGTTGTTAGTGACAACAGTGCTCAGAAACTATTGTTTTCAGATTTAAAAATCAATGATAGCCTTCCATTTTCAGATGAAAGCGCTCTACTCAATGGCATTATTGCTAATGCTTCCAATCGATTGATTTTAAACGAATATATAGAGTCGAATCTAGTTTTAGACTCTCTACTAACAAGGCAAAAATTGGAGGAGTCTTTGTCCCTAATACTCCCAACACGTGGGGTAGTTGCAGAAGGAGAACGAATCATTGCGCAAGGAGAGGTAGTCGATCAAAAAAGATTCCAAATTTTAAATTCACTGCGAGTTGAGTACCTCAGTGATTTGTGGGCCTCAAGTGAGCAATCAATTATTATTGGTTATTCAATACTGGTATCAATCCTCATTTTACTCACTTTTTTGTTTCTGTGGCGCTACCGTCCATTGGTTTATGAAAATAATACGAAGGTTGTTTTTGTTTTTTCCACCATCTTAATCATGGTCGCAGCAATCAAATTGGCTATGACCTATAATATAAATTTTGTTTATGTTGTACCACTTTGCATTGTGCCACTACTGCTTAAGACTTTTTTCGACACACGACTCGCTTTTTTTGTATTCCTGATGGGCTTGTTGCTGATTGGTTTTATGGTGCCAAGTGACTTCTCATTTATATTTATGCAGCTTGTTGCTGGTGCAATTGCAACATTAACAATGCCAGATTTATATAAACGAGCAAACCTTTTCGTCGTTGCTGCTCTCATCGTTGTTTCCTATGTTTTTTGCCACATATCTTTTCATATGATCTATGAGGGAAATCTATCTACAGTGTCTCTAGATCAACTTGGATTTTTGCTGATCAACGGATTGGGTATTCTTTTTGTGCATCCACTGGTATATGTTTTTGAAAAGATTTTTGGTTTGGTTTCCGACTTATCTCTTTTAGAACTTTCGGATACAAATTCAAAACTACTTAGAACCCTTTCAGAAAAGGCACCTGGCACATTTCATCACTCTTTACAAGTTGCAAATATTGCTGAGGCAGCTGCTAACGAAGTTAATGCTAACGCCTTACTTGTTAGGGTAGGAGCGTTGTACCATGATATCGGGAAGATGAATAATCCACTTTATTTTAGTGAAAATCAATCAACAAATTACAACCCCCATCAAGAACTTGACCCATTTGAAAGCAGTCGTTTGATTCTCAATCATATCAGCGACGGAATTGAAATTGCCAAACGCAACAATTTACCTGACCGTATTATCGATTTTATTCGGACTCATCATGGAACTACTCCTACGCGATACTTTTATCACATGGCAAAAAAAGAAAATGAAGATGTAGACAAATCTATTTTTTGCTATGCTGGACCTAAGCCATATTCAAAAGAAACTGCGATACTGATGATGGCCGACAGTGTCGAGGCAGCATCAAAAAGTTTGCATGAGCCAACCGCTGATGGAATCGCCAGTTTTGTGCAAAAAATTATTGAAGAGCAAGCAGATGAAAACCAATTTGATGAGGCAGATATTAGTTTACGAGAGATTGAATTAATCAAAAAGATATTAATCGAAAAACTGATTAATGTATATCATTTGAGAGAAGTTTACCCTGAATAGTTTCTAGATTTTATCTTGAATAATGTTGTAGAAGCTAATCTATATTTTCTTTATTATTCTCCAAATCACTGCTTTGAAAATCCCACAAGCGAAAAAAGCTCATGCAAGCTCGGTTTTTTCATTTTAATTTGATTTGAATTTCGAATTATGAAAAATCTCTTAACTATATTACCATAACAGATTTTTTCATTATATCTAAATGAAAGGTTTAGTCGCCAGTCTAAAAACTGTTTTTGATTTGTATTTTTCACCTGGGTTTAGTCTTACTGATGGGAAATTTTTCTGATTAGGGGAATCGGGATAATGTTGCGTTTCTAAACAAAAACCTGTCCTGTGTTGGTATTTGCCATTTGATTTATTTGGCAATGTACCATCAAGAAAATTACCAGAGTACAACTGAACGCCAGGCTCGTTTGTATAAACTTCGAGCAATCTACCACTTACTGGCTCATAAGCAGACGCAACAAAACGTAACCCTTTGTCTTGGTCGTTCAGGACCCAACAGTGGTCATAGCCCATTCCATTTTCAAGCTGGGGATTTTTATCGCTGATTTGTTTTCCAATAGCTGTTGGTGTTCTAAAATCAAATGGAGTTTTATTCACATCCCTAAACTCACCAGTTGGAATAAGTGCATCGTTCACTGGTAAAAAGTAATCAGCATTTATGACGATCTCGTGATCTAAAATATCTTGATTGAAGTCTGCTGTTAAGTTGAAATATGAATGCTGTGTTAGATTAACAATCGTTGGTTTGTCAGTTGTAGCTTCATAGCTTACGCTAAGTTCATCTTCATTGTTTAAGGTGTAAGTTACTTTTGTTTCTAGGTTCCCAGGATAACCCTCTTCCATATCCTTACTCAGATAGCTGAGCTCCAGAGACACTGTCGAGTCACTAACGATAGTTTTTGCATCCCAAATGACTTTATCAAAACCTTTTAAACCACCATGGAGATGATTGGGTCCATTGTTAGCTACCAGTGTATATTCTCGATCGTCTATATTGAATTTCCCACCTGCAATTCGATTACCGTAACGGCCTATAAGTGCTCCAAAATAAGGGTTTTCAAGCTCATATTCAGCCAAAGTGTTGTATCCTAGTACAATATCCTTATAATCCCCATTTTTGTCTGCAGCTGTCCAAGAAGTTATAATTCCACCATAGTTGATGATTCTAACCTCCATCCCTTTGTTGTTGGACAGAATATACTGATTAACATATGTGCCATCCATTGTTTTACCAAATTGGGTTTTATCTATTTTTAAAATTGGCATTTTTTTCGAAATTTTGGTACAACTATTGGAATTGGTAACTAAAAATAGGATTATCAATAATTTTATTTTTTTCATCGACTTAGCAAGACTTTAAAATTTTGAATCTTATCGTGCTGTTGGATTTGAATAAAATATAACCCTACATTTAGTAACGATAAATCTAGTTTATTTTCATTAGAAATTTTTTGTTCAAATAATTTTTTTCCGGTCATAGAGAAAACCGAGCACTTAACTTGGGTATCATTTCCAGAAATAAAAATAAGACCAGATGTTGGGTTTGGGAAAATCGTTATTGGCTTGATCTCCTGCGACTGTTTATTAAGTGTTGAAGAAAGATTAAAAACAAAACTACTGATGGAATTGGGAGTGAAATCTGTTTCTATAAATCGATGATTATCAATAACATCAACTTCTGAGTTGTTAAAATCAAGATTATTATCCGTTTTATAGCGTAATATTTCAAATGTATTATAAGGAATCTCAAGAGTCATCGGAATCGATTGGTCACCTGAATTAAAAACATGCATAACCAGTTGATTTTCTTTGGGATGGAGGAATGTGGTAATATGCAAATCGCTTTCAAGATAGTTGTGAGACACTCTAATAAATCCCTTACCCGATAAAGTTGAAAAGTGTTTAAACGCATAATAACGTTTTGGAGTGATGACGTTCTCTGTATCATCCCAAACCACTAAACCAGAGGAACCTTCTTTATCACCCACTTCTGGCGTTGCATATATGTGATAATCAAAAAGTAAGTGAACCAAATAAGCTGTCATTCCACCTTCATTAAAACCTCTAGTCATCCACAGAATATAATCTGATGCGTCGGTCATACTAAAATCTAAACTTTTCAAGTTTGCAGATTCGGTCACCCACACTGGCTTTCCATCAGCTTCTGACGTAAGGGCTGACCAATTGGCATTATGTTCTGAGTCATAATAGGTATGGGTAGCGACAACATCTACTGCGCTTTTGGTCGCTGAATCTTGAAACATGTACTTTATGTAGCTTACAGCCGAATTTACAGCTGTTAATTTATCGCTATCCCCTGGGCTTACTCTAGCCGCCTCAGGACTTATAATATCGACCGACGAAAAGGAAGAATTATTTAGCCGAGTTCTTAGAACTGGAATAACATTCACCAGATCACTAGGGGTGAAATTCATAGATTCATAGGTGTTTAGATAATCAGGTTCGTTTGTGATAGACACCTCAGTGACATCAACATCAAAATATTGTTTTAGTCCCTCGAGAAAAATCTCTATGTATTCTGAAAACTCTTGCTCCATACCCCCTTTTAATGTGTTGAGTGATACATCCTCATTAGCTGAGCTACGTTTGTGTGATTCGTTTACTTTCATCCAACCAGGAGCGCTGTTGCAATTCCCTACTAAATGATCAATGCCAACTTCGCTTTTTGAAATGGCCCTTTGAATTGTTTCTCCAACTTTGAATGGTTCCCCATTATAGTAATTCCAAGAAGTATTTGATAGATTAATCGAGTTTGGGTCATCATTATCATTTTGATTGTTTTCTATGGAGTGATGAATAAAAAAACGAAGCATATTGATTTTTAAATCCTTGTAAATCAAATCTTCAACGATTTCTATTTTTGATTGTGATAAATTATTTAAGTAGTCTGTTCTTCGTTTTATTCCACCCCCAAAGCCTTGAATCGTTTGAAAACGCTCATTGATATTGATCGAAATCGCATTACCCGGCATTGCATTAATTTCATCTAAATAATAAGTCGAATTTGCATCTAGATAGCGAAAACTTATTTGGTAGCTTGGTACACTTTCGCTAGTTGCAAAAGTATGTGAATACTGTTTCCAATTTTGCGTCAGTTCAAAAGTAGTTTGCTTAAAAACTGAAACGCCAATAGTGGGGTCACTCAAACATAATTTCAATTGTGAAGCAGGTTGATCTGATGCAGCTTTTGCAAAAAAGGAGATGGTTACTTTTTGATTCGCACCCACAGAAAACTGGTGGTCAGACTTTGTTTGCACACTGTATTGATGGCTACCTAATGCATTCACCTGCGTCCGAAGTGCTTTTGTGCTACCAAACAATTCGTTATTATCAACTACATCAAAGATTGCATTTGACCCACCTATCGACTGATTTGTCCAGAAACTAAATCCATTATCAGATGTCTGCTCAAACTCTCCATTTTGTATGGGTAACTCTTGCGAAAATGAACTCATCACACACAAAACAATCGTAAGAAATACAATTAAATATTTCATTTTTCTATATTAGGGTTAAAATTGACCATTGAATAGTACTTTAAATTCATTCAATAACAACTTTTGTTCATACTGGCAAAAAATCATATTTATTGTTGCTATTGGCTCTTTAAATGCGCAAACTTTTAAAAATCCAATTTTAGCAGGGGGATATCCCGATCCATCAATATGCAGGGTTGGAGATGAATTTATTATGGCCAACTCATCTTTTGAGTATTTTCCTGCATTACCGATTCACAAAAGCAAAGATCTGGTGAATTGGGAATTGGTAGGTCATGGTCTAAACCGATTGGAACAAGTTTCAGGGCAGATAAATTTGACTGATGTGCAGTCGAATGGAGGGATATATGCGCCTACCATTCGTTATAATAATGGAAAATATCATATCGTAACAACCAATGTTTATTACGATGAAGTAAAACAAAGATCAACTGCTACCAACTTTATCATTACATCCTCAAAACCTGAAGGACCATGGTCAAATCCAATTGTCATTAAAGACGCACCAGGGATAGACCCAGACATCTTTTTTGATGACGATGGTAGGGTTTGGTATACAGGGATGCATCAACCATCTAATCCAACTTTTTCTGATGAAAAAGAAATATGGATACAAGAGTTGAATCCTAATAGCTTTCAGCTTATCGGCCAGCGTTTTTTTGTTTGGAGGGGTGCATGTGGTGGTGTTTGGGCAGAGGGGCCACACATCTACAAAAAAGATGGTAAATATTATTTAATAATTGCTGAAGGCGGTACTTCATTCAATCACTCTATTATGGTAGCTGTGAGCGATACCATCATAGGTCCTTATGTTTCCAATGAACGCAATCCTATTTTTAGCTCTAGGCATTTGTCCTATGACAACTGGGTAAACAGTACTGGGCATGGAGATTTGGTTGAGCTTGAGGATGGTAGATGGTATATTGTGATGTTAGGTGTTCGAGGAGACGTAAAGCGAAAATCAAATATGGGACGAGAAACATTTATCGCTCCTGTTTCTTGGGAAAGAGAGCCCTATGAGTGGAAAGAAAGAAAAATAGTATGGCCTGTCATTGCTCCTCAGTCTGGGAAGATTCTGAAAAATAATCCAATTATTTTTAGTGAAACCATCGAAAACAAGGGGACTTTTTTTGTTGATGAATTCAATGACACCAATTTGGATCTTGCATGGAACCA
Organism: uncultured Bacteroidota bacterium; assembly: GCA_902566635.1. Taxonomy (GTDB): domain Bacteria; phylum Bacteroidota; class Bacteroidia; order Flavobacteriales; family Flavobacteriaceae; genus UBA724. The sequence goes on from CACFJP010000004.1 coordinate 23,991, forward strand.
CAGACGAGCGCCAATGCAAAATATGTTTGATTTGGTAAGCAATCCTGGTTCTTTAAGAGTGTACACCAATCCCAACAAATTGCAAGAGAGAAAACGTGCAAATTTTACCGGAATCAAGCAGACTGAAAGTGAATTCAGTTTTGAAACGAAAATGACTTTTTCTCCTTCAGGCAATAGCGACGAGTCAGGTATTGCTATCGTCCAAAAAGACAATAATTTTTTATCATTTACCATAAAAAAATTAGGAGATGATTTTTCTCTTGAGCTAAAACTTATGAATAAAATAGAGACGAGTATTGACTCAAAAAAAATTGACTATAATTCTGCATTGCCAATTCAGTTAAAAGTAGAATCATATCTCAATAGTTATCGATTTTATTTTGCTCTAAAAAATGACGATTTCCAGTTGTTTACAGAAACTCCTGCAGATTGTTTGTTGAGTTATGGATATACTGGCGCGCATATTGGTTTGTATGCAACGAGCAATGGGCAGATTAGCACTGGATACGCTGATTTTGATAGGGTTGAATATACATCTGTGAAAAAATGAAGGTCAAACTTTTGTATGTTGTTTTGATGTTAAGTTTAATATCGTGCAAACGAATTGATATTACCTCACAATCTTTGGAAAGTAAAATTCTTACTTCTAAAACGATTTTATTCGATCAACAAATTGATGGTAATATGATTAGTCGTCCTGTAATTATTAAAACCTGTGCAAAAATTGATAATTTAAAGTCGTATCCCATAGTTATTGCTCTCCATGGCAGAGGGGGCTCAAACAAAAATTGGGTGCAACCGCTTTCTAAGTTCACAAATTCAGGTGAATTTATTGGTGTGTACCCTCAAGGTCATCTAAACTCATGGAATTTAGGTCAAGAACCCTCAAATGCAGATGACATTGCATTTATTTCCAATGTCATAGACACTTTACTATCCTATTCCAATGTAGATGAGAATAAGATTTTTGCAGTGGGGAATTCTAATGGCTCAGGTATGGTGAATATGTTGGGAGGTGTCAACAAAAGGTTAAAAGCAATAGCACCCATAGCATCACAGTTGACTGAGCGAACAGAAATAAAGTCAAACGCAATTCCTCTTTCTGTTTTTCAGGTCAATGGCGATCAAGATTTACTAATTCCAATCGGCGGGGGAATGAAACTTGGGCATCCATTTTTGAGTGTTTCTGAAAGTGCGAAAAAGTGGGCTTCAAATTTTAATTGCAACAAATATGTAGCTGTTGAAGAAGCAGAACAATCAATTTCACATACATACTTTGATTGTGATGATAACGTGGTTGTTAAATACCTAGTTCTTAAGGGAGCAGGACATAATATCTCTAGGTATTATTCATCGCTCTGGAACGATGTTTGGGATTTTTTCAGCTCACTTGACTAAAATCACATTTCATTATAAATTATGACGTATAACTTCTACTTCAACAGTAAATCATTTGATAGTTTTGTATCAAAACAAACATAAATTGATGAATAAATCTCGCCTATTTCTTATAGTGTTTTTGATTTGCTTTGTTGTAAAATCTCAACAATATGATGTTCATATTCCATGGAGATTGGAAGGTGCTAATGAGCGTATCGATACATATCGAAAAGGTAAAGCAAAACTTCTTTTAGTTTTGAATGATCAAAAGACTGAATCTGCGAATTTGAAACTAGAGTTAGTCAACCATGCATTTAACTTTGGCGTTTCAATGACTCAAGAAGGAGCCTTTGAAGGGACAGCATACCAAGACATGTACAGGCAAAGAGTTTCTGAGGTATTTAATTTCGTTACACTTGGTTTCTATTGGAGTGCCAGGGATGAAAAAAGAGATCTAAGTGGTTTCAATAAAACTATGGATGATAAAATATCCTGGGCAGTTAGAAATAAATTGAAAATTAAGGGGCATCCATTGCTTTGGCATGAATCACTTCCAAAATGGGTAATTAACAACAATGATCCTGAAGAGTTGGAAAAAATTATTTACACTCGGATTAAGGATTTGATACTTTCATATCCAGAAATAAAATATTGGGATGTGTACAATGAGGCTGTTGCACCTTTCAAGGAGCATGTAACTCCTAGTGGCGTCACTCGTTGGATAAAATATAAGGGTGGAATTTACCCTGCAATGCTCGAATTATACGATTTTGTGAACCAAATCGATTCATCTAAGATATACACCAATAACCATTATCATCCCAAAGACCCTGAATTTTTTAAGTTGAATGAATTTTTTATTGAGAAAGGAGTTGGTTATCAAGCGATTGGGATGCAAGCGCATATGCAAACGCAGGATAATGTGTTTGAGGAGCAAGAACTCATCGACCTGATAGATTCATTTGTCCCACTGGGCAAAGACATTCAATTTACTGAAGTAACTGTTACGAGTTCTAAGCTTTTTAAGGACTGGAAGGACCACCAAGTTTTTTTGAATAAAAGAAAAGAGTTCAGTAGAAAAGGTAAACAATTGACGTTGCCAAGCCTCGAAGAAAGAGAGAACTATCAAGCTGCATACATCAAAGACTTTTATACGTTTTTATTTAGTCAGCCAAGTGTGAGCTCTGTGACAATGTGGAATTTGACAGATCAGAATGCTTGGAGAGGACATGCGGGTGGTATTTTGGATCAAGAATTGCAGCCTAAAAAAGCATTTTACACCCTAAAAACCTTAATTAAAGAAACCTGGACCACAAGTATTAAAGAAGATATAAACCTCAACGAAGAGTTTCATTTTACTGGGTTTTATGGTCAATATGAGGGAACTGTTTCAGTTGGCAATAAACGCTACAAATTTTCTTTTGATCATAATAAAGAAAATGAGGGTGTGGTCAAAATTAAACTCAAGGGGTAAGTTTTAATTTCTAATGTTAGCATATTTGAACTGGTCTTCCAAGGAAACTCCATAAATCCCCTCAAGCTCCTCTATATTTTTGCGATAAAATTTTGTCTCAGGTGGCATACTCAACGATTTCCAAAATGCTTCATCATAATTTGGCGCATAATTTGACATATCCAAATTCGAAGCACTCTCCTCAGTTTGAAACAAAGATTTATTTTCAATCAAATCAAGTACATAAACTTCATGCCGATAAGCAATCGGAATGTAAATAGGAGGTTTTTTTGCTGCACTTATCATCGCTCTTCTTATGTTTTCATTAAGCTTGGATGCACCTTTCCATTCTCTTTGGTGATAGCTGAGGTAAAGCTTATCGGCTTTATTGTTCTTGTATATGTAGGTGGCAGTTAATGATTTGCCAATTTGAGGTTTTTTCTCCATTTCCAGCCTAAAAATTTTAGAACTGTCTAGCCCAATATATAGCGTAATCGTTTCCTGTCCACTGATATCCCCTTGAACAATGATTACATCTTCGTCATCGTATGTGCTGTTCCCAATCGTGTCCCATTTATAGGATTTTACATTTATCCCTTTGCGTAAAGGATTGTTGTATTCCATATATTTCAACGCATGTAATTTTTGTTCATTTTTAACAAATCTGTAATCTGCGGATGTTCTTGTATTTTCAATCGAAAATTTGTTCAGATACGAGCTTGGCCCTCGATCAATCGCCTTTATGTTTTGCTCGATTAAAAACCTGCAAGTATTATCCTCTACAGACCAACGCCTGTACAGCAAATCCAACTCATGGTTTTTGTTCAGGGTGTTTTCTTTCAATTTTTTTAACGCCTGCTGAACATAAAATGAGGTTGAATTTACAACTACTTCATTCAATGATGTTGTCTTTTCTTCAAGAACTATAACCATTTTTTCATTTTTCACGAGTTGTGAAATAGGCAATGTGTAGGTAGAAAAACCAAGCGATGAAATACTCAATGTGTCTTCCAATTCGGCATTCGAAATTTGAAAATAAAAAGTCCCATCTTCTGTTGAGCTGGTTCCAATATTTTTAGACACAATACCAATCGCTGCAAAGGGAATCTCATAGCCAGTATTGTCAATCACCTTACCCGAAACAGGAATATTCTTTTGTGCGTTTAAAGTGAGTGGCATAAAAATCATTAAGAAGATAAATACTAAAAAATACCCATTCATTTCTTTGTGATACTTATTGTTCATTTTTGAATTGATAATTCTTTTTTATCCTTGTTATTTAACCTATATTCTTTTGGTATCAGCCCTGTATACTCCTTAAATCTTTTGGTATAATAGGATGGTGATGAAAAACCAACCTTGTAGCATATTTCTCCAATGGTCATATCAGTTATCTCTAAAAGTTCTTTTGACTTTTCTAACCTCATTTTACGAATCATTTCATTGGCAGATTTCCCAGTCAATTCTTTAATTTTACGATATAATTTACTCCGGCTAAGAGCAAGCTCATCAGCGAGATCTTGAACACACAAATCTTCTTTTGATAAGTTTTCATTAATGATATTAATGATATTTGCAAGAATTTTTTTGTTTCCCCCTGTCGCGCTTATATCTAAGTCTAGACTATTAAAATAGGTCTCATAAAATCTTTCTTTTGACTTAATGAGTTGTTGTAAATGGGTTTTCAAAAGATCAATACTAAATGGCTTTTTAAGATAAATATCAGCCCCTGAATCGATCCCATGTATTCTATCACTCTCTCCTACTTTTGCTGTCAGCATAACGATAGGAATATTCATTGTGGATTTCTCAGACTTTAATAACCTTGTCATTTGAAATCCATCCATTTCTGGCATCATTACATCGGCAATAATGATGTCAGGTTTGTTTTTCCTAGCTATTTCTAAACCATTTTTTCCATTAGGTGCCTCAAGAACTTTGTACAAGCTTCTTAATTCATACTTTAGATACTCGCGCAATTCCATATTATCTTCCACGATTAATATTGTGTCGCGTTTAGAAAGTTTTGAGTTTTCAAGAGGAAGTTCATCAATAAAACCACTGAAATTCTTCGATTGTAATTGCGATAATTTTTTTCCGTTAAGAAGCTGTTTATTTTCATAAAATTGAATTTTAACATCAGGAATAAATACTTTAAAAGATGTCCCAACACCCTGTTCACTTTGCACTACAATTTTCCCCTTGTGATAATCGACAAATTTCTTGACTACCTCTAAACCGATCCCAGTACCACTGTAATATTGTTCATTATTTTCTTCACTCTGATAAAACCGATTGAAAATTTTCTTTATATTTTTTTTGTTGATTCCAATACCTGTATCTGTAATGTCAAATTCGAATCCACTTTGCACATTTTTCTCATCAATTAATGGGAACACTAGCCCTTGATTGTGATGTGATACTTTAACTCTTATTTTTCCATTTTCGCTTGTTGCCTTAAAAGCGTTTGACAATAAATTAAAAAGAATTTTATCAAACATGGATGTGTCAACCATTATCTCATTTGGTATTGATTTTTCAAAATCAATTTGAAAATCAATTTTGCGAAAATTAGCTTCTTCAATAAAGTTAGAAGTAATATTTGTCATGATTTTCACCAAATCGACTTTTTGAATTTGAACTTTAAGTTCACTAAACTGCATTTTTCTAAAATCCATGAGCTCATCAATAAGACGCTTTAATCTCTTTGTGTTACGATGTATGATTTTATGCTTATCTATGATTTCGATCGGAAGATTAGTAATATGCTTATCTTTAATCAAGGACTCCAAAGGATTCAAAATTAGTGTTAAAGGAGTTCTAAATTCATGCGATATATTGGTAAAGAATTGAATTTTCTTGGCATTTAACTCTTCATTTTGCTTTCGCTGACCACGTTCAAGCTCTGCCTTTCTTTTTTCAGATATTCTGAGGGTAATTAATCTATATATATAGTATCCTGCCGATAGAAAAACGATTACATATAAAAATTTTGCCCACCAACTGAGCCACCAAGGAGAGAGGACTTTTATAAAAATTGTTTTTGGTTCATTGGTCCAATAGCCATCATTATTGGCAGCTTTAAGACTAAAGATATAGTCTCCTGGCTTGATGTTAGTGTAATTTGCAGATCGTTGTTGCCCAACATAGTTCCAATCTTCATCCAAACCATCAAGCATATAGGCATAGCTGTTTTTTTCAGATCTGGTATGACTAACCCCCATATAGTCGATTGAGAATGATGATTGATCGTGTCTCAAAACCAGAGTGTCTAATTGATTGAGAGCTTTTTTAAGTGGTGAATTGTCTGAAACTATTATTTCACTATTTAAAATTTTCAGTTTTTGAAAGGTTAATTTAGGTAGGCTTTCATTTTTAGGTACACTAATGGGATTGAAGAAATTTATACCCTCTATTGTTCCGAAATAAAGTATGTTTTGTTCATTGTAGAATGAATTGCGATTAATATTATTGTTCAACAATCCATCACTTCTGTCAAAGACTCTGTAATTATCTGTGTCACCATTATATCGGATTAAACCATTATCTGTTCCTAACCAAAATGACCCATCATAGGTTTGTGTAATTGAGTTAATGGACATATTTCTAATTTCTTTTCCTTCTCCATGCCAAGTGATTTTATCTTCATTTGGTGAGTAACTTAGTAAGCCATAACCATCTGTTCCAATCCATATTTTATTATTTGTGTCTTCATAAATAGAGAAGACAACAAAATTTGAACCAGAATTCTTAATCACACTTTCAATTTTTTCATTTATTGAAGTAATCAATTTTATTTTTGGGTTATATCTGAAAAGACCTTTGCGTGTTCCCAGCCATACATTGTCGAACTCATCTACAATTATCTTTCTAATGTTCCCTTTATCAAGTTCAAGATCAATAAATTGATCATCATTGTAATGGGTTAATTTCCCAGTACTTAAATCATAGGAATGTAAGCCACCTAAAAAAGTACCAATCCAAACAACTTTACTTGAGTCCTCTGAAAAACTTACAACCCGGTTTGACATTAGTTTATTCGGAACAGAATCTGTATTTATATTCATAAAATTTGTCGTTCCGTTTCTTAATACGTATAACCCATTATACCATGATGCAATCCATATGTTATGTTGACTGTCAATAAATAAAGAAGTGATGTCAAGACTATTGAAACCCTTAGCAATTTTATTTTTAGGATCATTTAAGTAAATATATTCACCACTTGACTTGTCATATACATACACACCATTATCTACTGAGCCAAACCAAAGTCGATTTTTATTGTCTTTTACAATTGATGAAATTGATAATGGGAAAGGTTGTAGATTGTCATCCGAATTATTTTGTAGAAATTGAAATTTAAAATGATTAGGGTCAAACTTTACAAGACCTTGGTCATAAGAACCTAACCAAATGCGATTTTTATTGTCACATAGAATAGACCATATAGAGTTGGACTGTACTCCGAATTCATTCCCTTTTTCTTTCAAGTATCTTTTTAGAACTTTACCATTATACGAAATCACAAAAAAGCCATCGTTTTCAGAGCCCAACAACATATACTTATTATCATATTCATTTATTGAAAAAATCCTTTTATTTGAAATTTCATAGTGTTCTACATCAAAATTATTTACTCCACTTGGAAGGATTTTGAAAAGGCCATCATCTACAGTTCCAATCCAAATATTTCCAATATGATCTATTTCAAAACTTAAGGCTTCTGTATTATTAGGATTAATATATTTTGAACTTTTAAAAGATGCTCGAGTAAGCATCATATCCTTTTTATCAACTATAAATATTCCATAGTTTGTTCCAACCCAGATTCGACTCAGTTGATCAACAACAATATCGTTAATAAGTAGTCCATTCTCATCAATTGTTTCTGGAATACCAATTTTATCAAATGTTTTTGTTATTGTATTAAAAAAATAAATCCCTTTTTGATGGGTTCCTACTACCAAAACATTTTCATCTATTTCACATAGTGAATGAACCGAAATAAAATCTGAAACAGGGTTGAATAAAGAAAAAGATTTGGTATTGGGATTAAAATGGTTAACACCATTTTGAGTCGCTATCCAAAGGCCTTGATTTTTAATAAATACCAAATCAAAAATAGTAGAGTTCGAAATGGAAGATTCAGAAAATGGATCATGGCTGTAAGTCTCAACATTCAACCCATCATATCGCTTTAGGCCACCGCCATAAGTACCAATCCACATATGATTGTTTGAATCAGTTGTCATACAAGTTATTGCACGATTTCCTAAATCAGGACTGGTTTTTACAAATAAAAGAGATGAATCTTGTGCGCTAATTTTAGCAAAAAAGATTGTGCATATAGTAAATAAAACAATTCGAATCATGAGCAAAATCTACTATAAAAAATGAATCAAATATTTGAGTGTAATGTTATTTTCATAACAAACTATGAAATAAAAATTGCATTTCAAATAAATTGATGAATAAAAATTACTAAATTTAATTAAATTGTAAAAATTAGACTTGAGATGAACACTAATTTTAGAGATCAATTTATTTTATTTTTATTATTGTCATTACACGCTGTCTATGCATTTGGTCAAAATGCTTCTAATTCAAAACCTAATATTTTTATTTACATAGCAGACGATCATAACAGTTGGGACTATTTTACATTTGGCAATACCCAAGTAAAAACAACAAATTTTGATCGTTTGGTAAATGAGGGTTTGAGTTTTTCTAATGCATATACATCACAAGCTATCTGTGCTCCTAGCAGATCCCAATTATATACAGGACTGTTCCCCATGAATAATGGATGTTTTGCAAACCATCTCCCTGTAAGAAATGTCAAAGACATCAATGATTTTATGTCTGAATTGGGTTATGATGTCGTTCTTGCAGGTAAAGGACATATCAAGCCAAACTCTATTTTTAATTGGACTCGCTATTTCCCCACCAATAGTGACAGACTCATTCCGATAAAAAAAGTTGAACATTATATTGCCGGTTCTCAAAAACCTCTATGCATTATTTTTTCTTCAGACCTACCACATGGACCATACCCAAAATCAAATGATTATAACAATAAACCCTTAGATTATGATCCGTCCTCAAAAACTATTTCAACAAAGATTGGAAATCACAAAGCGGGGTATTATCAAAATATTGAGGAAGACAACGTTCAATTAGGCATAGTTTTAAATATGCTTGAAACCGTAACAGATTTTGACGAGTCTGTTTTTATTTACATTTCAGATCATGGGTTGAAAGGAAAATGGAGTGTTCGAGAAACAGGGCTTAAAATACCAATGGTTATCCGATGGCCCAAGTTTATTGCTCCCAACACAACAAATGACAAACTCGTTTCTATTGTGGACATTCTTCCGACTATAGTTGAAGTCTCAGGTGGAAAAAAAATTGAGAGTCTTGACGGAAAAAGCTTGATGCCTATGATACAGAATAGTAATACTTCTTTTCGCGAATATATTTTTGGACTCGCAACGCGTCAAAACATACAAAAATGTTATGTTTTCCCCTCGAGGTCTGTTCGTGATCATCGTTATAAATATGTTGTTAATTATAATGCCAATGAAGTGGTTCAAGATAATCTTGGGTCGAATGAACATATAAATTATTTTATTGAGCGTGGAGCTAATCAATTTTCCGACGTGCCATTTGAGGAGCTCTACGATTTAGAAGTAGATCCTTATGAACATGTCAATCTTGCCCAGGACCAAAGTTTATTGGCCATTAAGCAAAAATTATCGGCAGTACTAAATGACTGGATGATTAGTCAAAATGACATTCTTATCCAGCACAAGATGCCTATCATAAAGCCAACATTGCATCCACTTGACAGACCATCTAAATGGAATAATCTCAAAAAAGAATCTCAATTTACATTATCGAGTGCCGACTATATCCCATCTCATTATTAGGGGTGTATTATAAAATAATCATATGAATTTGTTGTATCATTTTTTGGTTGAATATTTATAAAATCAAAAAATATAGGTTTTTACTTTTAGGTTTTAAAATAACAAACTATGCCTTTTAAAATTTCCTTTACAAAACCTTTAGTTTTATTCGCCTTTCTTTTTCTTTTTCTGTCCTGCATGAATAACACAGGGGCTCAATTAGAAGAAAAGAAAAGTTTACATCCAGACTTTAATAACAGTCCATTGGTTTCTGATATCTTCACAGCAGACCCTTCGGCACATATTTTTGAAAATCGAATATATATTTATGCATCACACGATATTGAGTCTGGTGGTATTGAAGATGATAGTGGAAATCATTTTAATATGATTGACTATCATGTTTTATCAATGAATTTGGATGGGAGTGATGTAACAGTTCACCCTGTAGCGCTATCGGTTGATGATGTAGAGTGGGCAGAGAGTAAGTTTTGGGCACCTGACGCAGCATTTAAAAATGGAAAATATTATCTCTATTATCCTGCTAAGGATAAGGATAATATATTCAAATTAGGTGTGGCTGTTAGTGATCGTCCAGAGGGTCCTTTTACTCCACAACCCGAACCTATTAAAGGAAGCTATAGTATCGATCCTGCTGTTTTTATCGATGATGATGGTTCAGCATATTTATATTTTGGTGGAATTTGGGGCGGACAACTCCAAAGATGGGAAAATGGATCCTACGACAAGAATGGTTCTTTGAAGGATTTGGGAGTGCCAGATGCACCTTCTATAATGCCACGAATGGCCAAGTTGACAGATGACATGCTTGAGTTTTCAGAAGAGGTACAAACGATCGACATCATTGATAAAGATGGAAATCCAATTTTGACCAAAGACCTAGAGCGTCGCTTTTTTGAAGCACCTTGGATTCACAAATACGAGGGTGTGTATTATATGTCCTATTCTACAGGAGACACACATCTAATCGCATATGCAACTAGTGATAATCCATATGGCCCATTTATCTATCAGGGGGTAATGCACGAACCTGTACAGGGATGGACAAACCATCACTCAACATTGAAGGTTGCAGACCATTGGTATTTTTTCTATCATGACACAGAATTGTCAGGAAAAACACATCTAAGAAATGTAAAGTTTACGACATTTGATCACAATAGTGACGGAAGTATTGACCCAATAAAAACATATTTTGGTTCTGATTTTAGATTTTAATAAACATTATATCGTTGTTTAGTTTAGGCTTAGATATCGGAAGTTCGTCAGTAAAAGCTGCTTTGACTGAAACTCTTACAGGGAAAAAAATCGCTTTTGTGCAAGAGCCAAAAGATGAGATGGAAATGATAAGTGTTCAGTCGTCGTGGGCAGAGCAAGATCCAAATCATTGGTGGAAAATCGTCTGTATTGCTATAAAAAAATTGTTGCAAAAAAGTGGGGTTGACGCTAGTCAAGTCCAAAGAATTGGAATTGCATATCAAATGCATGGACTAGTTGTTGTTGATGAATCGGGTGACTGTTTACGAAATTCAATCATTTGGTGCGACAGTAGGGCGGTATCGATTGGAGAAAAAGCATATCAAGATTTGGGTGCAAAAAAATGCATGGATCACTTGCTCAATAGCCCTGCAAACTTTACGGCATCAAAACTAAAGTGGGTTAAAGAAAATGAACCCCACATTTATGAAAAGATACATAAATACATGCTGCCAGGAGATTATATCGCCTACAAGTTTAGTGGAGAAATGACAACGACGATCAATGGTCTTTCTGAGGGTACGATTTGGGATTTCAAGTCCCAAGAGGTTGCCCAATGGCTTTTCGATTATTATAATATCGATTCTTCGATGACTCCGACAATTGTTCCCAATTTTGTGACACAATGCTTGGTGAACAAAAAGGGAGCGCAAGAAAGTGGCTTAAAGGAAGGAACGCCAATTACATATCGTGCTGGAGACCAACCCAATAATGCTTTCTCACTTCATGTTATCAATCCAGGTGAAGTTGCTGCAACTGGTGGCACTTCTGGAGTGGTTTATGCAGTGACAGATAAGCTTAAATCGAAAGAGCATCAAAGAATTAATCATTTCGCTCACATCAACTATTCCAAATTATCCCCTATTGTCGGTAAATTGCTTTGTATCAATGGTGCAGGAATTCAATACCGCTGGATGAAAAATAACACTAGTGCCAACAGCTATGAGCAAATGAACCAGTTGGCAGCAAAACAGGACATTGGATCAGACGGATTACTGGTTTATCCTTTTGGAAATGGTGCCGAAAGGATGCTTAATAATCTCAATATAAATGCTAGATATATAAATTTAAATCTCAATCAGCACGTCCGAGGGTCTATGTACAGAGCAACTCTTGAGGGAATTGCATTTTCATTTGTTTATGGAATTAAATTTATTGAGGATGACAATTTTAATTTAGCTTTAATCAAAGCTGGAAATGACAATCTTTTTAAATCTGCCGTATTTAGCCAAACAATATCTACATTGCTTGGAAAAGAAATTCAACTATACAATACCACTGGAGCAATAGGTGCTGCTAGAGCTTCTTCTACCAATGTTAAAGACCTAGATGCTTTTGTGAAAATGAGTACTAAAAATGACTACTTTAAGAGCTTTATTCCAGAAAAAGACGCATCACAATATATGATGGCATTTTCCAACTGGACAAGTGAACTTGAAAAAATGATTAACAGATAAAACTAAATCCCATGGCCAACACGGAATATTTTAAAGGAATAAACAAAATACCATACGAAGGTAGTGAATCTGACAATCCATTTGCATTCAAATATTACAATTCAGATCAAATCGTCGCTGGAAAAACAATGCGTGATCATTTCAAATTTGCAATTGCCTATTGGCATAGCTTCTGTGGTCAAGGAACTGACCCATTTGGTGCAGGAACACAAAACTTTCCATGGGATAATGCAACAGATTCAATTCAAGCTGCTCGAGATAAGGCAGATGCAGCTTTTGAGTTTATCTCAAAAATGGGGTTTGATTATTATTGTTTCCATGATTATGATTTGGTTCATGAGGCATCAACATTGTTAGAGTCTGAAAAAAGAGTGATTGCAATTACAGAGTATCTCAAAGAGAAACAAGCAGAAACAGGAATCAAATTACTATGGGGAACAGCCAATTGCTTTTCTCATCCAAGATATATGAACGGGGCTGCAACAAACCCCGATTTCAATGTTGTAGCTCACGCAGGAGCACAGGTAAAAATTGCCCTTGATGCGACCATTGCCCTTGGCGGCGAGAACTATGTGTTTTGGGGTGGGAGAGAAGGTTATATAAGTTTGTTGAACACCGACATGGGTAGAGAATTAGATCACATGGCTCGTTTTCTAACGATGGCTAAAGATTATGCTCGAAGTCAAGGATTCACAGGGACTTTCTTCATTGAGCCTAAACCAATGGAGCCATCCAAACACCAATATGATTTTGATGCTGCAACTTCAATAGGTTTTATTCAAAAATATGGACTGCAAGATGATTTTAAATTGAATATTGAGGTCAATCACGCAACACTAGCCCAACATACTTTTGAGCATGAATTGGCAGTGGCTGCAAATGAAAATATGCTTGGTAGTATAGATGCCAACAGGGGGGATTATCAAAACGGTTGGGACACTGACCAATTTCCAAACAGCATTGAAGAGGCTGCTCGTGCCATGATTGTTTTTCTTAAAGCAGGTGGATTACAGGGTGGTGGTGTAAATTTTGATGCAAAGATTAGACGTAATTCAACAGATCTTGAGGACTTGTTTTTTGCTCACATTGGAGGTGCTGATACTTTTGCTAGAGGGCTAATTGCTGCTGATAAGATTATCAATGACCCATCTTTTTCAAAAATTGTAGATCATAGATACGATTCATTTAATCAGTCAAAGGGAAGTGATTTTGAAGAGGGTAAATTACAATTAACAGACCTATATAAATTGGCATTAAATAGAGATTCAATTCCAGCAACAAGTGGAAAACAAGAACGACTAGAAAATATTATTAATCAAAACATATAAATTATGACTTCAGTATTGGAAACTTTAGACTGGATAGTATTAAGTATCTATTTCCTTGCACTAATTGTAGTTGCTGTTTGGGTTGTTTTACAAAAAAATAAAAACACAGAAGATTACTTTCTGGCAGGACGAAATGTCGGCTGGTTTGTCATAGGTGCTTCCATTTTTGCTTCCAACATTGGTTCGGAGCACGTTGTTGGATTGGCTGGTACAGGATTTGAATCAGGTACTCCCATGGCTCACTACGAGTTGCATGCTTGGATCGTACTCCTTCTTGGTTGGCTGTTTTTGCCCTTTTATATTAGAAGTGGCGCTTTTACAATGCCAGAGTTTTTGGAAAAACGATTTGATAGTAGATCTAGGTGGTTTTTATCTGTTTTTTCTCTTCTTGCATACGTACTAACTAAAGTGTCTGTAACCATCTATGCTGGTGGAATCGTTGTTTCTGAATTATTGGGAATTCCGTTTTGGTATGGGGCAATAGGTGTTGTTGTTTTTACTGGAATATATACAGTAATTGGAGGAATGAAAGCAGTAATTTACACAGAAACCCTTCAGACAATTGTCCTAATTTTAGGTTCAATCGTTATTACTTACTTGGGTCTTCAAGAAGTTGGTGGATGGAATCAATTGCAAGACACTGTTCGTGCTGTCAGCCCTGATCATTTCAATATGTGGCGACCAATGTCTGATCCAGATTTTCCTTGGACAGGCTTATTAATAGGGGGAACGATTGTTGGAATTTGGTATTGGTGTACCGACCAATATATTGTGCAAAGAACACTGGCCGCACACAACATCAAAATTGGTCGAAGAGGAGCTATTTTTGGTGCCTACCTAAAACTGTTACCCATCCTTATTTTTTTGATACCTGGAATCATTGCATTTGCACTGAGCATTCAAGACCCTGAAGTATTTTCAATTGAGAAGGCCGATCGTGCCTTTCCAATGCTTGTCAAGACGCTGCTCCCAGTGGGGCTAAAAGGGCTCGTAGCTGGGGGGCTGATGGCAGCACTTATGAGTTCTTTAGCATCAGTTTTTAACTCTTGCTCTACAATTTTCACAATAGATATTTATAAAAAATTAAAACCTAATAAGTCAGAAAGAGATTTGTTGACTACAGGAAAAATCGCAACAACATTTATCGTTATATTAGGTATAGTTTGGATTCCAATCATGGAACGAATTGGAGGAGGTGTAATGTATCAATATTTACAAAACGTACAATCCTATATCGCTCCACCTGTAACTGCTGTTTTCTTACTTGGTATCATTTGGAAAAGAGTAAATGCGCAAGCTGCGATTTCTACACTTGTTGCAGGTTTGGTGCTTCTTGTATTGAGACTTTCTTCAGAAATATACTATCAGGCAGATATTTCAGGAGGGGAAGTGCATGACAATCTATTGTATGGCTTTGCAACAATTAATTTTGCTCATATGGCCATATTTATGTTTCTATTTTCTGTAGCACTGTGTATATCGGTAAGTCTAGCCACTAGTCCTCCAGATTATAAAAGAATTTCTGGATTATCATTTGGTACACTCACCAAAGAGCATAAGCTTGAAAACAAAGGGTCCTATGACACAATCGATGTTGTGCTATCAGTTGTTTTGGTTTCAATTGTAATTGGAATATTGGTGTACTTTACTAGCTAGTGTATCTCAGCTTTAGGCCAACTATTGCTTAATAATTTTTAAGCTTTTGGTCATTCCATTTTCAGAAAATATTTGAACAACATAAGTTCCAGGTATCAAGTATGATAAATCGATTTTAACACTTTTTAGCTCTGGAACAGGAAAAACTTTTACATCACATTTCCGACCCATAATATCAAAAATTTGGATTTCAGATTCTAAATCCAAATTAATCAAATGTAGTACATCTGATACTGGGTTTGGAAATGGTATAATATTATTTGTTAAAATTATTTCATTTGTCAAATCATTAATGCTTAGCGCAGACTCTTTATATTCAAATGCTCCAATGTCAACTATATCACCAACAGAGCTGAAATCAACCTCTGGCGATCCTTGAGAAACCAATGAAAAATTGTCTAAATAATAATCAACTCCTGTTCCATCAACGACTGGTGGACCCTTGACAAATAAAAAGCTACTATCATTTTGTGAATGAGTATAATCAGCACTTAAAAGAGTCCATTGATTGTTGCTAATTTCAATTTGATTGGTAATATTATTATATGTAACAGCATCACCCATGGTTTCACGCACAGTTAATTGTGCAGTACCATTTGGCTGTGTATTTCTAACCCACAGGTATATTGTATAATTTTCATTGATTTCTAAACTAGATAAGTCAAATTTTGCGCTGTGCCAATTTTTAGTTCTCCCAATTACTTTAATGCTTTTATTTCCGTGTTTACTAGCCTCTTCACTTAACTCAATACCGTTATCAGAGCTATCGTTTGACCATTTAACCCAGCCATCAAAGGAGGTTTCAAAACTTGAGGAAGATTGAATATTTTCAGGAAGAATTGGTCTTGGATTCCCAAGGATATCAAATTGAGGAGAATATTCCGACATACCTGCATTTATTGCTGGAGATGTTGGTTGCAAAGAGAAGTCAACACTATCCATGTATGTTTCCCAATCTGACATTACGCTGGCATCATCAGAAAGCTCAGTTGGTTCTACGAATGCAGGGGATATATTTATCAAATTCGAGGGATTGTTTTCTCCCCAACTTATAGATCCTGTGACAAAAATATTGTTATTTACAAATGGGTTTTCCTCAAAATTGAACACCTCAAGTGCTGAATAATTATCAAATCTTGTTTCAACAATATTATTAACAATTGTAACTTTTTTGACGTAATTGGCTTTAATTCCTGCAACTTTTTGGCCACCATGCCTGGGGTTCCCTTCAACTTTTACTGAGATATCTTGCACTAAGTCATGTGCACCGTTAAAATAAATAGTATTGTTTCTAATTATAGCGGAACTTGCATTTGATCTGTCAAAATTAATTCCATTTTTGCCGTTGTTGACACAAAGATTATTTTCAAATAAAAAAGTACCATTGTAGTTGGGATCACTTCTAGTTACATATAGACCTTGACCATCTAAAATCGTAGAATAACCTGCATTTCCATAGTTACCATTGGGTGGCTGAGCGTTATCTGGGAATGAACTCATGTAAAAGGGAATGCGATTCCAATTGTTATACACTGTGTTTCCTCTAATAATCATTTTAATATCATCTGTATTTTCCTCCTCAGAAATTGCAATAGTTTCTGCAAAAACAATTGCACTAGATGCTGAGGATGTCCACCAAGTGGTGTTGTAAACAGTATTATTTTCAATCGTGATGTGGTCACTATCGTTAAACCTAATACCTGATCCAGGCGTGTCATGCACAATATTGTCACGGACAATGATATGATGGTGGTCGTCGTAACCACCCCAAATTCCTTTTCCAGAAAAATAGGAGTAGTTGTTATTGTTTTGGTTTATAGATTCTTTTAAAGTAATCCTATTTCTGCGATTCATAATCGCTTGATCGTATGTAATCGACTGTGATGGGCCCTCAACCTCAAAACCTTCTACAATAACATAATTTGCATTTGGACCAAGCTTAATACCACCTTGTCCATCAAAAATAATTTTGGGTCTATGATTTGGATAATTCTTTAAAGTAATGAAACCATCAGTTTCGTTGCCCGATTTATTAATTGTGACAACATGTGGGTTATTGAGGTTTTCTCCATTACTGTAAACATAATAGTTGTTCGCTGAATCTTGTTGCGAAGAATCCTCATAAAATGAAACAATTGGTGTACTTGCATTTTCGTTTCTATAAATACCATTCATGACATATACTGTCCCACCTGCAATTACATCTTGAATTCCTCTGTTAATGGTTTTGTAAGGAGATTGTTCACTTCCGTTATTTGAATCATTTCCAGTGTTTACACTCACATAAATTTCTTGCTGAGCAAATGCAAAAGCAGAAATAAACAGAAAAAAACTAATTTTATTTATGATTACCATATTTTAAGGGTTTAAAAATTTAAACTTTACAGTAGTGTAACAAATCGTTTAAAGTAATAAATATATAAAATTATCGAAATCGATATTTTGCTAATAATTTCAAAATTTGTTTTTTTTTGATGCCTTTCTTATTTTTATGATAATTCTGAAATATAATTTATATTAAATAAGCAATTTGTATTATTTTTTTTTTAGTAATACGCTTAGATTTATGTTATTAAAAACTAACCAATGAAACACCTAACAAATCTCTTTCTGCTTTTGCCTATTATTTTATTTTCACAACAATTAGTTGTTGAAGGAATTGTTCTTGATGATCTTGGCGATCCGCTTCCTGGAGCAACTATACAAATCCAAGGAGTTGACCAGGTGGGTGCTATCACAAATTTTGATGGAGAGTTTTCTGTTATTTTAGATTCTCCAGACCAATCCATTGTCGTTTCTTACATTGGATTTATTTCTGAAACTGTAAGTGTAAATGGTCAGAATAATCTAACCATTAAATTATCTCAAGACATCTCTGAACTAGATGAAGTTGTTGTTGTTGGGTATGGGACAGTATTGAAAAAAGATCTTACTGGATCTGTCGCATCTGTCGAAGTTTCTGATGAAATAGCTAGACAAACCCAAACTGTTGATCAACTTTTACAGGGAAGAGCAGCAGGAATTTATGTTACCCAAAATGCAGCGAATCCTGGATCTGGAATTAGTGTTAGGATTAGAGGGACCAGTAGCTTGCGTGGTAACAATGAGCCTTTATATGTAGTTGATGGTATAATTGTTTCATCTGCAAGTGAGGATGTTGTAGCAACTGGAGGTGGTAATACTGGTCAGGAACAACAGAACGGATTAAATGGAATAAATCCTCGCGATATTGAAGATATTCAGATATTAAAGGATGCCTCAGCAACCGCAATTTATGGTTCAAGGGGTGCAAATGGAGTAGTCTTAATTACAACCAAAAAAGGAACCCCAAATCAAGTAAAGACAAATATTTATCTGAATACTTCGATGAAGAGTATTACAAAAAAATATGATGTCCTTGATGCAATTGATTACGCACGATACAGAAATGAATCAAATTTGAGAACAACAGATAACCAATACCCGGCTTTTCATATTGCCGATGACCAGATTTATCAAATCACTAATGTTGATGGCGTTGTTAGTATTTCTGACACTCCTGTTAGCACGGTCAACTGGCAAGATGAATTATTAAATCCATCACCAAGTATTAGTGCAGGAATTTCAGTTTCAGGTGGAAGTGACAGTGGTAATTATTATCTATCAGGTGGAATAAATGATAACAAAGGACTTGTAGAAAACTCAAGTTTTAGGAGCGGTGATATTAGACTTAACGTTGACCAAATTCTGAGTCCTAAAATTAAAATAAATGCCCGACTTAGTGGATTTTTTAGTGAAACAGATTTCGCTGAAGGGGGTGATTTAATAGGTAGTTCCAACCAAAGCTTTATTAGAAATTTACTTTCATTTCGACCAATACTCCCTGATGGTATAGATGATGCAGAAAATACTGATGATCTTGGAATTTCTAGTCCTTATTCTTTTATTGATGACTTTGAGGATATCTCTAAAGAAAACAGGTTTTTTGGTTCAATTTCTACCACATTTGATTTTGATATTAAAGGTTTAAGTTACCAAATTCGTGCTGGTGGGAATATGCGTTCAAAAGAAAGAAGACGTTTTTATGGTTTAACTACATATGTAGGTAGAAATGCAAACGGAATGCTCCAATTATCAAAATTAGAAACAACATCTTTTCAATTTACAAACACACTTAGGTATAACAGGGCATTTCGCGGAAACAACAGAATCAATGCAGTATTAGGGCTGACTTACGATCAGCGAAATACTCAAAACATGACTTATGTTGTACAAGATTTTGTTACACTTGAAAAAACTACTGAGCAACCTTTCCTGGGACAGGTGATAACAAGTCCACTCGCTAACATAGATTCTGAGGTTAAATTATTTTCCGCACTTGGCCGTATTAATTATGTATTTAACAACAAATATATTCTTACCGCAAGTTTCAGAAGAGATGGTGTTTCCAAATTTTTAGAGGAATCAAGATATGGTTTTTTTCCATCTGGGGCATTCGCTTGGAACATGCATCGTGAGGACTTTCTAAAAAATATTCCATCAATTGATGAACTTAAAGTTCGTGTTGGGTGGGGTCAAATTGGTAATCATGGAATCGGAGCTTATGGTACCTTATCAAACTACGGAATCAATTCTTCTGTATTATACGGTACATCTACCAATGGAACTAGTGTACCCTTAATACTTAACAATATTTCAAATCCATCACTAACATGGGAAACCACAGAACAGATGAATTTTGGTGTTGATTTTTCTCTATCAGATAATTTAATTTCGGGAACCATTGATGTTTACAGTAAGCTTACAAAAGATTTATTAATAAACTCAAATATTTCACCTTCAACAGGTTTTAGTAATGTTTTATTGAACAGAGGTGAATTATCGAATAAAGGGTTAGAAATTGCACTTCAAATTAGCCCTGAAGAATCAGAAAATATTAATTTTAGTTTTGGTGGAAATATTGCATTTAATAAAACCAGGATACAAGGTTTATCTTCTCAATCACTTTCATCAGTTTATTTGAACGATTCATATACTGAACAAAAAAGATTTTATCTTGGAAATGCTGTTAGTAGGGGAAATTATTTTAAATACCCTGCTAATATTTTTATTGAGGGAGAAGAAACTTCACTCTTTTATGGTTATAAGACTTATGGAATATACCAACCTGGAGATGAATTTGTAGCAGGTGCGCAAGCTGGTGATGTTAGAATAATTGACCTTAACCAAGATGGTATTATTGACGAAACTGATAGAACGATAATTGGAAATCCCAATCCAGATTTTACATTTGGTATGAATTTCTCAATAAATTATAAGTCTTTTTCTCTATCTGCTCTGGTTAATGGAGTTTATGGAAATGATATAATCAATGGGAATGCTCTTCAAATGGGTAATGCCGAGGGGCTCTATAGAAATATCACACCTGAAGCATATCATAACGCATGGCGACCCGAAAAAGTGGGACAAACAACATCAACTGCAATTACCCATCCAAGAATTGGTTACAAAGTTATTGAAGGACCAGAATTTAAAGCAATTTCTGATAGGTTTGTGGAAGACGGCAGTTACTTGCGCTTAAAAAATATCACTTTAGGTTATGAGTTCCAATTACCAAAAAACAGCCCTCTAAAAAGTGCTAACATCTACATAACCGGGCAAAATTTGTTGACTCTCACTAAATATACTGGTTTTGATCCAGAAATCACAAGCTTTATGTGGAATGGCTTAATTAATGGAGTTGATTGGAACGGACCTCCAAACGCTAAATCTGTCTTAATTGGGTTAAACTTAAATTATTAAATCATGCTTAAAAATTCTTCATTATTAACGGAAAAATTTCAAACGTATTGTTCATACATAATTGGCTTTGTTTCAATTTTAATCTTTTTTATTTCTTGCGATTTGAATGAAGATCCCCCTTTTTTGGACAACACTCTATATAGCGATCCTCAAAGTGCTGAGGCAGCAAGAGATGGGATTTATGCAGGATTCACACACTACAATGCCATGGAGCAAAGAATGTTTGTTGAAAATGGTTATTCAGGTTTATTTACCACTCGAAGAGGAGGAAACAAACTCAGTTCAGTATGGATGAATGGAGTCATGAAGCTAAAGCCCAATGAAAATGTCGATAACCAAAATACATGGATAGGTTTGTATCGAATAATTGCCCGAGCCAATGCTGCTATTGATAACTCCACAACTGATCCTGAATCAAGTGATATAAATCAATTAAGAATTAATGATGTTATTGGGCATGCTTATTTTAGTAGATCCTTTGCTTATTTTTCACTAACAAGATTATGGGGTGATATTCCAGTGTGGACAAAATTACCTGAAGCAGATAATACTAACATGGCCAAAACCTCATCCAAAGAAGTCTATAAACTCATAATTGAAGACGCAATACGAGCTAAATCACTTTTGAATGGATCTGCAGGCGTTGGTTTTCCAAAAGCACATGCTGCTCAAATGCTCTTAGCAAAGGTTTATATGCTTCTAGCTACAAACCCTGAACTTAGTGATGATGGTTTATCGGAAACTGATTATTGGAATTTGGCATATAATGAATCAAAAGATATATACATGTCTGGTGAATACTCGCTTGTTTCTGATTATTCATCTTTATTTGACGGAACTAATGAAAACTCTACAGAATCAATTTTTGAACTTCAGATTAGTCAAGATGCAGGTAATTCACAAATGGGTCGAAACTACACACCTTGGAGGTATAAATCAGGGCAGGCTTTTGGCTGGTTTTTTGTATCTGCAAGTGTTTACGATTATCATGTTTCACATTATCCAACTGACCCACGTTTGAATGCTACTTTTATTTCTGATTACACCCAAAGATGCGGAGGCTGTAGTGATGAGGGCAATCCTCATCGTACATATCCAACCAATTCATCAAGAGGAAGTTTTGGAAATGCACATCCATATTTATTTAAACATGCTGAAAAAGACAGATCTCACACAAATCAATTTAATAGCCAAAATTTAATTATCTACAGGTATGCTGATTTACTTTTAATGCTTGCTGAAATTTCAAATGAGCTTGAAAATGGTGAGCAATTGGGCTATGTTACTGAAGTTTTAGAACGTTCTGGGCAAGCTCCTCATGCGGGATATCTTGTTGACAAAAACAGTTTTAGAGATGCTATTATGGATGAGTATCGTTTTGAGCTACTTGGTGAGGGCCATGACTCTTACAACAACAGAAGAAGAGGATTTTCCTATTTTCTTGAAAATACAATAAATCGACACAATAATAATCCAAATTTTAAATCTTCAGTAGATGTACTTTTGAATGATGTTGAGTCTGAGGTTATGTTACTTGACATTCCTCTGCTTGAAATAAATAACAACGAACTATTAAATGATTAAATCATGAGAATTTCAAAAATTTTATTTTCTACTTTTATATTATCTGTTTTAATTCTCTTAAGCTGTGATGAGGAAGAAACAGTTGAATTATATGAGCAAGAATCAATTTCATTAGATGATTCATCTTTAGTTTACGAGAAATTAATAACATACCCAGCATTAGGAAGTATTCCAAGCTCTGTTCCAACTGGACTTGAATTTGAAACACCATATCGTTTTCGTTTGTTAAAGGTTTCCTCTTCTACTCAAAGTAGTTTTGTGCCAGCTGCTTTCTCCATAGATCCTGATAGCGGTGTCCTTACTTACAATAATACTAACAACACCATTGGTATTGGGACGTTTTCTGTTGATGTTGGTGTAGCCAATACAAATGGAATGGCTGTAAAAGAGAATGCATTTGAGCTCACAATTTTAGATGTACCTGCTATAATAAATATTGATTTTAGCGAAGTAGAGGCCGGTATTTTTGAACAAGGTATAATGGCAACTGTTTCATACACAGATAACTCAGGGTCAGGAGCGATTTCATCGGCAACATATGCATTAATTGATCCACCAGCTGGTTTTCAAATTAATTCGTCAACTGGTGCAATTTCTAAAGTAAGTGGAGCAATTTCTGGCCCTAACATTTTGAGTGTTAGAGTTAGTACGAATGCTGGGGTAGTTATAGCCGAGAATATACTTACTGTTAATGTAGGTGAAGCACCTACGATTGAAATGTTTCAACAGGATGGATTGACACCACTGACAAAAACGGTTTTGTCGCCAAATACTGCATACACAACTTCAGCTCCTGAAGTTACTGGAATGAATCCAACAAACTGGGAGGTTGTTTTCCCTGCATCACTTGTGAATAGTGATCTTGAAATGGGTGAAGTAATAGATTTTTCAGGCTCATTTAGTGTTGAAGAGCCATCAGGAAAAGTAACAATCGCTGCAGATGCAGGTCTTCCTTTGGGCACTCATACCCTAGGACTCAAAGCTACCAATGCAAGTGATGATGAATTTGAATTCGAAGATGTATTAACAATAGAGGTTGAAGAAAGATGGGATACTACCCCAATTTACGAGGATGATTTCAGCTCTCAAAGCAGCCAACTCACTTTCCATAAAATGGGCAGCACATCAGCAATGGTAAGTGTGAGGGAACACCCGAAATCTGATGGTCCGGTTATGAGATTTGGAGTTTTTAACCCTCCTTCAAATTATGCTGACGGAGCTGCAGAATTTAAAATATCTGTCCAAGGTACCACCCTTAAGAAATTGAGAATTAGTTTTTATGAAATTTTTGGCTACAATGACTGGTGGGTAAATAGATACAAAAGAACAATTTCCTCATATCAAAGTGTGGATGACACATCATCGTTAGACCCCTCTGAATGGAATTTGATTGATGCTGCATTTTCAAGTAATGCTAGATTTGGTAATACATATAGTCCTTGGACCATAGACAAATATAATCCAGTCACTGGAGATGCAATTTTAGTAGATTCAACTGCAAAAAATGTATCCTTTTTTATAAGGCTTCAGTATGTAGGAGATACTTTAAGCCCTGTAGGTCCTATGACAGGTGGACAATGGTTGCTAAGAAATCTTAAAATAGAGGGATCTAAGGCCTTTGATGCAGAAGAAGAATAAATTATAAACTCTATACATTGTTTTAATAATTTTTAGTTTGAAAATCATACTAAAACTAATTAAAATTAAACAATGTAGTTAAATATTAAAATTAGTACATTATATTTACAATGAAAAATAAATTATATATTAATGGTTATTTGTTTTATTTTAAACATTTAGCTTATTTATAAATTTATAAAACTATAACTAAAACAATTATGAAATATTTATACTTATTATTAACATTTACGCTTTCATTTAGCGTTTATTCACAGGGTATTTTTACCTATAATTTTGACGATGTCAATAATGCTGGATCTTCCACTAACCCAGGATTTAAAACATCAATTGATGCATCTGAATCCTCGTGGGGTGGTGTAGCCACTGCTGACGGAGGAGCAGTTGATCAAACGCCTGCTGCGGCTGGTTATATGGGTGTTCTTGGTACTGACGCAGACCCAACTTTGTACCCAGGATGTATAGATGCACCAGGGACGAAGACGTCAAACGCTATTTACTCCCAAAAATATCCTAATACGACTAGACCCGCTAACGCAGGCGGTCCAGCAAAGAGCTTAGGCCTAAGTACAGGTAAAGTTCACTTATCAGTGGCATTTAAAGCTTGGAAAATCACGAATGGTTCCAATAACGAAATTGAAGTTAGGTTACAGAATCCAGATGCCAAAAGGTTAATTTCAGTAAGAATTCAACAACATAAAGTTTCTGGCAGTCCTGTTGATAATCAACTCAGATTCGTTGGTGTAACATATAATGGACAAACTAACGGTCAACAAAAAACAGCAGGGCTTTTTCCAATTGGATCAGAAAATACAACTCCAATGGTATTAGGAGCTACAATTGATTTTGATGCAAACACATGGGAATTTTGGACAGATGCTCCTGGAACTAATGCTGGTTTAGCGACCACACAAGGCGGACTTACTGGTACTTTTGGAGCAACTGGTTCCAATACACTATCACTTGCAGACCAAACTGTCGACGCTTTAACCGTTATGGTTAAAGGAAACAATGGAGCAGATGATTATTTTATTATTGATCAAATTAAAGTTTCTGGTCCTGATTATATAGATACTGTCTCTGAAACTGCATCAGTTAATGAATTTGATAATAGTTTGCTTACAATTTATCCAAACCCCGCTGATAGTTTTATTTCTATTGAAAATCTTTTAGTCGATAGTAAAGTTGATTTAATTGATGTGGTTGGTAAAAAGATTAAATCTTTTAAAATTGAATCACAGAACCAAAGGCTTGATATTAATGGGCTAAACAGTGGTGTATATTTTGTAAAAGTTGACGATAAGGCAGCTGCTAAATTTATAAAGCGGTAGACTAATCAAAACGTTGATTATGAAAAAATTAATTACACTAATTATTGCATTTGGCTTAATTTCAATTAACTCTTATGCTCAGGATTATACCAAATTCCAGATGCAGCGAGCTACATTGTTTTCAAATTATATTACAGAGCAGATGGGACTAAATGAAACTGAAAAAAAGTTTGTTTACGATGTTATGCTTGCAAGAATATATAATGCGAATACAAAAATTCAGTCAGAAAATTTAACTGCAAGTGAAGAAAAGCGAGCTGTATATTCTGCTGAATATAAAAGTGCGCAAGAAAAACTTGCTGACAAGTTTGGAGCAAAAATGGCTCGAAAAATGATGACCTTAAGTAATGAAGCGAGAAAAAAGGCTGAAAAAAAATAGTTCTTTATTTTCATACTTATTAAATATAACTAGCCTGCTGCTAATTTTAGCAGCAGGTTTTTTAAATGCTCAACTTACTCCTCAACAACTTGTTGAAAAAATGGGTAGGGGAATAAATTTGGGTAATGTGTTAAGTGCTCCTGTTGAGGGTAACTGGTCTGGTTCTGCAACTGAGCAGTATTTTATTGATGTTGCACAGGCAGGTTTTAAAAATGTAAGAATCCCAATGGATTTTTTTGGAACAAGAACCTCTGGCGAGACTTCACAATACTCAGCTAATGCTAACACTACATTTACTGGATCACGGGCTGATTTTATTGTAGATCCTTTATACTTTGACCGCCTAGAGCAAGTGATTGGCTGGGGACTTGCGCAAAACTTAATAATTGTTCTTGACTTCCATGGGGCAACACTAAAATCTGAGTTTATTTACACTTTTGATGATTTGGAGGATGAATACACTTATCCAACTTCTGCTAAAAGAGCTGCCGATCTGGCTAAATTTTACTCCATTTGGGAACAAATCGCAAATCGCTTTAAAGATTACAGTGATGATTTAATTTTTGAAGTCATCAATGAACCTTATTTTCATATTTCTGCGGCAGAAATGGATGATATAAACAATGAGGTTATCTCCATTGTAAGAAGTTCTGGTGGAAATAATGTGACAAGAAAAGTGATTGTTACTGGGGGTACAAAAACAAGTTACCAGGCAATTACAACTATTGACCCCCAAATAATAAATAGTGACAATTTTTTGATAGCCACCTTTCATTACTATCGCCCATTTAGTTTCACTAAGTCTAGTGACTACAGATTCAATGTTAATAGCTGGGGGAGCCTAATGGATAAAAATAATGTAGATAGTGAATTTGATATTGTAAAAAACTGGGCAAATGGGTTTGATCCTCCAGTAGCTGTTTACCTAGGAGAGTTTGGAGCAGATAATGTTTATGGATACAGTTACCGAACAGGAGATTTACATCTAGTGACAGCTAATAATCCGCCAAATGGCACTGGTTATGCAGACGGAGGTCCAGACCCCAACTCCAGAGTTAAATTTCATGGTTACGTTGCCAATGCCGCAATAGATAGAGGATTTTCTTTTTCAGCTTGGGATGATGGTGGTAAAGGTTCAAAAACAATTCATCTACGGAAAGACAGTGGTTTAACTACTTATGATATAGATTACATTACAATTGACAGTTTTGTGCCAAAACAAACTAACCCTAGTACTGTAATTGAAAATAGCTTGTGGGTTAATGACGTTAAAGATGCGCTGCTCAATTCATATTCCGAAATTCAATGTAATGATACTAGTATTTTAAAAAACATTGATTTTGAATGTGGCTATTCAACAAGTTGGTCTTTATCGGAAATAGGTAACACTATTCAGGCAACTTTTCAAGATGCAGGATTTGCTGCTCGTACTGGTTCCCATGGAGCTAAAGTTGTTGTTAATCAGGAACATAATTTAAATAGTGTAATACTTGCTAATCAAACAATATCTAATGATGGCAGCTTGGATAACATGCAACTAAATTTTAGTGTCCATGGAAAAGCTTCAGTTTCAGGATTACAGTTTAAGCTTCGTGTTAAACACGTAACCAGCGGCGGGAATAATTTTTCTGCTTCACCACTCTTCACACTTGATACAAATTATTCTGAAAGTCCCTATGAGTTTACTTTTGATGTTCCACCAGAAACAATCTCCATTCAATTCCAACTTATTTGCGGTGGCGCAGTTGGCACATATTATTTTGATGATTTTTCTACCTCACTAACAACCTTGAATCTTCCAAAACAAAAGCAATTTTCTGAAGTTTACCCTAACCCGACTAAAGATTTCATTTTCATTGATAGCTCCCTTCCAATTGACAAAATTCGACTCATTGACATTAGAGGTAGGGAGGTTTTGTTTTGGAACAAGGAAATGGAAGCTTATGACATTTCTGTTTTAGAAAAAGGCGTATATTTTTTAAAAATATTTTCAACAAATGGTTTTCTTCACATAAAAGAAGTTTTAAAAGACTAAATATAAATTAGTTTCAATTTTTAAAAGCTGTGCAAAAAAAGCTATCTTATTTTTTTTGTTATTTTTTGGTCATAATTTACGTTCAAGGTCAACAAACACCTAATGTTGTATTTATATCTGTTGATGATCTCAAACCAACAATAGGGAGCTTTGGTGATGAAATTGCTATCACACCCAACTTGGATTATCTTTCACGTTCATCAACAATTTTTTTAAACAATCACACCCAACAAGCTATTTGTAGTCCATCAAGAATAAGTTTGCTTACAGGGATGCGTCCAGACTATACACAAGTGTATGATTTGAAAACAAAAATGCGAGACAAAAGACCAGATATCTTGACATTGCCTCAGTATTTCAAAAATAACGGTTATGTAACAGCTGGGATTGGTAAAATATTTGACCCAAGGGGAGTTGACAATCTATTAGACGAGCCATCATGGAGTATACCTTTTATAAAAGCACATAAAATACCTTACCCTGAAGATTTTGGTCAACCAAAACTAGGGTTTTATCAAAACCCAGAAATCAAAGCAAAAATCGATAGGATGATTGTTGAAAACAATCTTAAAAGAGGAAACGCAGGCAAATTTTTCAAAAATAAATACAAACCTCCTGTTTCCAATAGTAATGCTCCTGATCAAGCGTATACGGATGGAGCTATTGCTGAAGAAGCAATTCGTTTGATAGATCGCTTGTCTTCAGACAAAAACCCTTTTTTTCTTGCTGTTGGCTTCAAGAGACCTCACTTGCCATTTTCAGCACCTAAGAAATATTTTAATTTATACAACCCGAACAAAATTCCAATAGAACCATTTAGAAAACGCGCAGAAAGTGTTGGAGATCTTGCTTATCATAATTCTGGTGAACTTCAAAGTTATGTAGAAGATGGCAGAGAATATATTTTGGACTCAAATCAACAACTCCAACTTGATGAAGATTTTGAAAGAGAATTAATTCATGGTTACTATGCGTGTGTAACTTTCATCGATTTTCAAATTGGAAAAATTATAAAAAAATTAAACCAAAGTGGATTAATGAATAACACAATTATTGTAGTCTGGGGAGATCATGGCTATCATTTTGGAGACCACCGGCTCTGGAACAAACATTCCAATTTTGAGCAGGCTACTCGCTCACCACTTATAATTTATAACCCTAAAACAAAAACCGCTCAGAAAATTGTAACTCCCACTGAGTTTGTTGACGTTTTTCCAACATTAATAGATTTAGTTGAACTAAAGCAACTTTATCACCTGGATGGTAATTCTCTTTCACCTTTGATGCTTGGAAAACAACAAAAGGTAAAGGATTTTGCAGTAAGTCAGTATCCTAGGCGTAATACAATGGGTTATAGTTTTCGAACTGCAAATCATCGATATACACTTTGGATAGATAAAGAAAAAATAGGTTCGACAATAAGTGATGATGACATAAAACAAGAAGAACTCTTTGATTATAGTAAAGATCCGTTAGAAACAGAAAATCATATAGGTAAAAATGGCTATGAAAACATCTATAACAAACTGAAGCAACAGGCTTTAGGTTTTCTATCCCCAACCATAAAATCAGAAAAGAATTCTAGTAACACAAATCTTACGAATGGGGTTAAAGATTTATTAGCTAAATCAGGTTATGATGCAAATCAAGTATATGTTGGTGCCACATTAAATCACTCCCAACTAAACACAAAAGTATCTGATCTGTTTCTTAAAGAATTCAATTATTCAACTCCTGAGAACTGCGCAAAACAAGCAAGGATACACCCAAAACCTGGCGTTTGGGACTGGAACCGCATTGATGATTACATAGATTTTGCAGATAAAAACAAAATTACTCTTCGCATTCATGGACCAATCAGTCCCCAAGCCTCTCATTGGGCAAAGGCAGATAATCGGACAAAAGAAGAATTAGAAAATAATATGGTAGAGTTCTTTACGGCACTTTGTAAACGTATGAATAAAGAACCCTCTGTTAAGTGGATGGATGTAGTAAACGAAACCATAACTCCACAAGGAGAATGGTTTGAAGAAAAGCCAGGTGTCACACAATGGGAAAATCCATGGGAGCAAATAGGAAGAGATGAAAATGACGTACCTATATACATAACCAAAGCATTCGAAATTTCGAATAGATATGCTCCAAATATTAGCCAGGTGTTTAATCAGCATGGAGGAATGGAGCCAAAAATGTGGGAAAAAGTTAAACACACCATCATCTATCTAAAAGATAGAGGATATCGTGTAGATGGCCTTGGGTGGCAAGCCCATTTGCGTAGTGATGTTCCTTTGGCCTTAGATAAAAAACAGCTCGATTATTTTGCATCTCTGATAGATTGGGCCCATCAAAACGATTTAGACTTTCATGTAACCGAAATTGACTACAAAATTTGGGATAGTAATAATGACTATAAAGCTCTAAGTGAACAAGCTGATGCCTATGCAAATATCCTTAATGTTCTATTGTCAAAGCGAGACAATGGCGTAGTTACTTTTAACACTTGGGGAATGGTTGATGGAAAAAAAGGGAAACATCACGATAAACATCGCTTTATTTTTGATAAAAACAACAACCCCAAGCCAGCATATTTTTCGCTTCGAAACACAATTTTGAACCCTAACACTGCACTAAAAATTAAATAAGATATGAGATTACTGTTATTTATTTTCTTTACATCCTTTTCATTAATTGCTCAGAATAAACCTTTGTATTTGGATTCAAATGCTGACATAAGAGATCGTATTAGCGATTTGATGGCACGAATGACTCTTGAGGAAAAAGTAGGTCAAATGTGCCAATATGTTGGGTTAGAGTATTTGAAAAAACAAAAGAGAAACAAAAAAGCCTCTGGCGATGTATCTAAGCTTAATAAGGATGCTTTTGCGATGTATGGCTTGTCTGAAAGTGAAATAATACAAGAAATAATCGATGGGAAAATAGGCTCATTTCTTCATGTTCTTGACCCTGAGGAGGCAAATTATTTACAGGGTTTTACATTAGATACAAGGTTAAAAATACCTCTTATTATTGGAATTGATGCGATACACGGAAATGCTATGGTTCGTGGAACTACTGTTTATCCATCACCTATATCAATTGCTGCAACTTTCAATAATGATTTTGCTTATGACGTGGCTAAACAAAGTGCAAGGGAGATGAGAGCTACAGGTTCTCAATGGACATTTATGCCAAATATTGATGTGGCACGTGACCCAAGATGGGGTCGTGTAGGTGAAACTTTTGGAGAAGACCCATTTATGGTTGGTGAAATGGGTAAAGCCATGATTATGGGTTTTCAGGGAGAAGACTTTGGCCAACCTAATAATGTAATTGCTTGTGCAAAACACATGATTGCTGGGTCTGAACCACTTAACGGCCTAAATATTTCTCCTATGGATGTCTCAGAACGATCATTATATGAAATTCATTTACCACCATACAAAAAAGGAATAGATGCAGGTGTTTATTCAATAATGGCAGCTCATAACGAGCTCAACGGAATTCCAAGCCATATGCACAAAGGTCTCATGACAGACCTACTTAGAAATAAATGGGGTTTTGGCGGATTTTATGTAAGTGACTGGTATGATATCAAACGAATATGGTCGTATCATAAAGTTGCAAGAAACTACAAAGAAGCATCACTTTTTTCTGTAGAGGCAGGAATGGATATGAATATGCATGGACCTGAATTTTATGATTTTATTGTTGATTTAGTTAACGAAAAAAAGTTATCAATCGATAGAGTTAATGAAGCGTGTTCAAAGATATTATATGCAAAATTCCAACTTGGCTTATTTGAAAATCGCCTTGTTGATAAATCCAAAATAGTTGAAAATGTTTTCATAAAAAGTCATTTAGATAAAGCAGAGGAAATAGCTGACAGTTCGATCACACTCTTAAAAAATAACGAATTACTCCCAATCAATAATTCAAATTCAAAACGGATATTGGTCACTGGTCCTAACGCACATAATCATACCACTTTGGGAGATTGGCATTTTGAGCAGCCAGAGGAAAACGTTGTAACCATTTTTGAAGGCATACAGGATATTGGAGAAAATTATAATCATAAAGTAGATTATTTCGATTCAGGTATAAAGATTAGAAACATTCAAGATTCGAGGATCAAAGCTACTGCTGAAATGTCAACAAATTATGACCACGTATTTGTTGTTGTAGGCGACAATTCTCTAAGATATACATGGGAGGGTGGTAAAAGCTTTCAAAAGACAGCAGGAGAAAACAAAGCGAGGAGTTTTTTAGGTCTTCCTGGAAAACAGCTTGATTTAGTAAAATCCATTTATGAAAAAAATAAAAACCTTACAGTCGTTTATGTAAGTGGAAAACCGATTAGTGAGCCATGGATTGAAGATAATATTAAGTCAATCATTCATGCATGGGAACCAGGGAGCATGGGAGGTAAATCCTTGGCTAAAATCGTTTTTGGGGAGATAAATCCAAGCGGGAAAATGCCCATGACGACTGCAAGATCAGTGGGTCAACTTACGATGGTATATAATCACAAACCCACGAATTACATTCACAAGTATGCTTTTGAGAAAACAAAACCACTTTATCGGTTTGGTTTTGGATTGAGTTATACTACTTTCTCTATTTCAAAACCAACCTTGTCAACGACCAAATGGGATGGCAAAGGAAAGGTGCTTGTTGAGGTAGATGTTAAAAACACTGGCGAAAGAGAGGGCATGGAAACTGTGCAGCTTTATATCCGTGACTTATTCAGTAGTGTTACTCGGCCGGTACTGGAACTCAAAGGATACAAAAAAGTAAATGTGTTTCCTGGGCAAACTAAACGTGTATCCTTTAGCTTAGAGTTAGATGATTTTGCGTTTTACGATAGAGAAATGAAGTATAAAGCTGAAGAAGGTAAATTCAATATTTTGGTAGGTAACTCAGCAAATTCGTCTAATCTCAAAAAAACTACAATTGAACTAACTAAAAACATTTATTTAAATGAAAACTAATATCTATTTACTGATAATCTTTAGCTTCGTTTGCTTTTCAACAATAGCCCAAGAATCAAACCAAAAAAATGTTATGCTGATAATTGTAGATGACTTACGACCTGCTCTGCCAACTTATGGGGCAACTCAGGTCGTAGCACCCAACATTACAGCGTTTTCAAAAGATGCAGTACAATTTAATAATGCTTTTGTGAACATTCCTACTTGTGGTGCCTCAAGGGCAAGTATCCTCACAGGTATTAGACCAACTAGAGAATATTATAAGAAGTATTACACTTCTATTGATGAAGATATGCCGCAAGCCATAACCATCTCGGAATTGTTACAAACTAGGGGCTACACTACGATTAGTAATGGAAAGGTTTCGCACAATATTTCAGATAAAGCCTCTACTTGGGATGATTTGTGGCGACCTAGATCAACAAACCCAAAAGATTATCTATTGGAGGAAAATATTGAATCTAGCAAGCTTCCTCATAAAAATAATCATATGCCTTATGAAAAGGCCAATGTTGAAGACCAAGCATATAAAGATGGGAAAATCGCTGCAAAGACAATTAGAGATTTAAAGAAATTGAAGTCCAATAAAGAATCATTTTTTCTAGTCGCAGGCTTTTTAAAGCCCCATCTTCCATTTAATGCTCCTGCAAAATATTGGGAAATGTATGACAGAAACAATATTGCCCCTCCAGTAAATAATAAATTTCCAGTAACCGCATATGTGGGTGCAGGGAATTGGTACGAGTTATCTAAATACAAGGGAATTCAAAAAGGTTATTCAGATGATCCGCGATTGAATGCAAAGACATTTACCATGGATGCAGAAATGACTACCAATTTAATTCATGGATATTATGCATGTGTGAGTTATATCGATCAACAAATCGGAAATGTTTTGCAGGCACTTGAAGACCTTGGTCTTTCCGAGGATACGATTGTAATAATCACTAGTGATCATGGTTTTAGTTTGTCTGACCACAATAGATGGTCAAAACATAATTTATTCAAGGTGGAAAACCATGTTCCTTTATTTATTAGGGTTCCAGGTCTTTCAAATTCTGGAAAGTCTGATAGCTTTGTTGAGCTCATCGATCTATACCCCACAATTTGTGACTTGTTGGGTATAGAAAAACCCAAACAACTAGAGGGTATGTCCTTAGTTGAAAACATTAAAAATCCAAATCTAATTTCTAAAACAAACACATACTCGCGCTACACAAATGGCGATATGTATATCTCAGATAATTATGCCTACTCTGAATGGAAGTATTCTGAAGAGGGCAAAATCGTGGGTAGAATGCTTTATAATATGAAAAATGACCCATTGCAGATGGAAAACTTGTCGCATCTTGAAAAGTACGAGACCCTTATGGACAGTTTAAGCAATAACATCAAATCAAAGAAAATTTACTAATATGAAAAATTATAAAGTTATTTTATTACTAGTTTGGAGCTCGTTTGTTTTAGCGCAGGATAAAAGGCCAAATATTTTGTTTATAATGTCTGATGACCATGCTTATCAAGCGATTAGTGCATACAACGACAAACTAATTCAGACCCCCAATATCGATAAGATTGCCAAGGAGGGGATTTTATTTTCAAACGCGAGTGTAACAAATTCTATTTGTGCTCCATCTAGAGCGACGATTTTAACCGGAAAGTTTAGCCATATCAATGGAAAAGTTGATAATATTTTCCCTTTTGATACGACTCAGATGACATTTCCCCAATTTTTTCAGAAAGCAGGATATCAAACGGCAATGTTTGGTAAACTTCACTTTGGAAACAACCCAAAAGGTTTTGACGACTTCTTAATTTTGCCTGGACAAGGTCACTATATCAATCCCAAATTTATCGGGAAGGAAAAAGACACAATCATTACGGGATATGTAACAGATGTTATCACAGATCTGACTCTAAATTGGTTTGAACAAAAGAGAGATGCATCCAAGCCATTTTTAATGATGTATCTTCACAAGGCACCACACAGGGCTTGGTGGCCAAGTCCTGAAAAATTTGAAGAATTTTATCAAAAAGAATTTCCATTGCCAGAAACGCTTTTTGATAACTACTCAAATAGAGCTTCAGCTGCTTCAAGTGCCGAGATGAATATTTTTGAACACATGCATTTGATGCAAGACAATAAGGTCTATCCAAAGACTATACAGCAGATGGGGGATTTGGTCAAAGACATCACTTATACCGGAGAAAGTAGAAAGATAAAAAAAGCAGGGGCTGGCGAATTTTTAAGGCCTTTTAAACGAGCAAACAAACTACAAGAAGAGGAGTACAGAAAAACGTTAGATAAAATCAGTGCTGATTTTAAAAATAAATGGCCAAATATGTCTGATAAAGAAAAAACCATTTGGAAATATCAGCGATACATGCAAGATTATCTCGCAACAATTTCGTCGGTAGATGATAATGTTGGTAGGGTATTAGATTATCTTAAAGAAAATAACTTAGAAGATAATACGATTGTTGTTTACACTTCAGATCAAGGGTTTTATTTGGGTGAACATGGTTGGTTTGATAAAAGATTTATTTATAACGAATCCTTTAAAACACCATTGCTTATACGCTGGCCCAATAAAATAAGACCAGGAATAACAAATGATGAAATGGTGCAAAACCTCGACTTTGCGCAAACATTTTTGGAAGCAGCGAGTATAAAGGCACCCAGGGATATGCAGGGTGAAAGTTTACTTCCTTTACTTTTTGAGAATCAAAAAAAATGGACACGTGAAGCTGTTTACTACCACTACTATGAATTCCCATCTGTTCACATGGTAAAGCGTCATTATGGGATCGTTACAAAAGAATATAAATTAGTTCATTATTACTATGATATTGATGAGTGGGAGTTTTTGGACAGGAAAGCAGATCCAAATGAAATGACAAACCTTTATTATGACCCAAATTATCAAAGCATCATTCAAACGATGAAAAAGAAGCTGAAAAAAATTCGTAAAAAATATAAAGACTCGGATGAATTATCTCAAAAATATTTATATTAATAAACATTCTTTTTTTATACTTTTATTATTATCCTTTTCTTGCGTTTCGTTAGGTCAGATTGCTAAAAAAACAAAAGTTTTCATTCTTGCTGGTCAATCTAATATGGATGGTCGAGGCGACGCATCAAATCTGTCTGAAGCGGAAATGAAATTATTATCCAATGCAAGTCAAAAAATATACTTTGTTTATAAAGGGACTGTGGGAGAAGGAAATGCCATTCGATATAAGGGTGCGTTAGACTTCACAAATCCTTGGAGTTTTGTGAAAAAAAAATTCAGAATTGAGAAATGCTTTGGTCCTGAGCTTTTTTTTGGCATTGAGCTTGTAAAAAACCACCCCAACCACGACTATCTTTTTATTAAAAGATCTCAGGGCGGAACTTCTTTGTATGGCGCTTGGAATCCTAATTGGTCTTTTGAAAAGGCAAGTTTTTTTAACGAACAAGATAAACCAAAACTTTATCAAGATTTTATAAATCTTGTAGATGCTGAGCTTGCAAAATTGAATCCTGACAGTTATGAAATTGTTGGTATGCTATGGGTGCAAGGTGAGACTGACAGTAATACAATTAATGGAACAATAGCTGCAGATACTTACCATCAAAATTTAGAAAATTTAGTCAATTCAGTTAGAGGACATTATCATATTCCTAATCTTCCTTTCTTGATACTGGGAGTGGGTAGTAAAAAAGTTCAAAAAGCAATGTTTGAAGTGAGTAAAAAATTAAATAATGTAAGCTTCATTGAGAGAAGCCATGACGTAAATAAGATCAACTATACACCGATTTACACACACAAATGGAAAGACAAGCATGTGGGACATTACAACTATGAGGGGATGAAAAAAATTGGGCAGCTATTTTTTGAAAGTTATCAAGCATCTTACGCAAATCTTTTACAATGATTAAGTTCATAAATTCTGTTTTTTTTCTTTTTAGTATTATGTTTGTTTTTGGTCAAGAGAACAAGCCCAACATTGTATGGCTTGTATGTGAAGACCAATCAGCGCAATTTTTTCCGATGTATGGTGACAAAACAGTTTCATTGCCTCACCTTGAAAAATTAGCAGAAGACAGCGTTATTTTTGAAAATATGCATGCAACAACCCCAGTGTGTGCTCCTGCTCGAAGTGCCATAATTACAGGGATGTATCCCACGAGTTTGGGGACTCACAATATGCGTGCTTACAATGAAGGAAGAAAAACCAATCAACCTCAACTTGGAATACCCAGCTACTCTCCTAAATTCCCAGACTATATCAAACCCTTCACTGTGTACTTGAGAGAAGAGGGATATTATTGCACCAACAGCAACAAGCAAGATTACAATTTTAAAATTACGAGTGATGTTTGGGACCAAAGCTGTCGTTACTGTCAAGGTGAAGAGAAAGAAAACATTCATTGGAGAAAAAGAGATGCAGGCCAGCCTTTTTTTTCAGTTTTCAACTTCCAAATCACACATGAATCACAGATTTGGAAGCAACAAGAAGTATTTTTTGACCCAAAGGATATTGAATTTATTCCGCCTTATTTCCCCGATGACCCTGTAGTTAGGCGAGATATGGCAACAAATTATTCAAACCTAGTTCTTATGGATAAGCAAGTGGGTGAAATTATTTCAGAGCTAAAAGAGCAAGAGTTATACGATGACGCCTACATATTTTTTTACTCTGATCATGGTGGACCTTTTCCAAGACATAAAAGAGCCATTTATCAAACAGGCACAAAGGTCCCTTTCTTTGTAAAATTTCCAAAATCACTTCATGCAGGAAAAAAAGATGATAGGTTAATTAGCTTTGTTGATTTGGCACCCTCTGTTTTGCAAATGGCTGGAATTGAAATCCCCTGGCACATGCAGGGAAAACCAATCAACAAATTTTTACATAAAAACTTGAGGGATTACTTAGTTACAGCATCGGATAGGTTTGATGGACAGTATGATAGAGTTCGAGCAATACAAGACAAGAGATTTAAGCTCATTAGAAGTTTTTTTCCAGAAAAGTCACATCATCTAGATATAAAGTACAGAAAAAATATGCCAATGATGCAAAAACTACTGAAGCTTTATCTTAATGGAAAATTAAATCAAGACCAACAAAATTGGTTCGGCTTGAAAGAGGAATATGAATTTTATGACTTACAATTGGATCCGTTTGAGATGAAAAATCAAATCAATAACCCCTATTATAAAGAACATATTCAGCTGCTAAAAGTTGAATTGGAAAAATGGATGTTAAGCACAAATGATTTGGGAGCAGTTCCTGAGCAAGTATTGATAAAACAAGCTATCTCAAATTAATTCTTTGTCAAGTAATTTGAAATATATTTTTTGTTATGAAACTTATTTTTGACTTTTATGTGACTCCAATAAATCCGTTAAAAAAAATTAGAGTTTTTTGGATGATACTACTGTTGCTTAATTCTACTTTAATGTTTTCTCAAAGAGATAATAATAACTCTTCTCCAAATTTCATTGTTATTTTAGTTGATGATCAAGGTTGGAGTGGGACTTCAGTTCAAATGAAAAAAGGTGATGCATCCTCAAAGAGTGATTACCATCATACGCCAAACTTAGAAAAACTAGCAGCAAAAGGTATGCGTTTTTCTCAAGCCTATTCAACCTCTCCAGTGTGTGCGCCTTCTCGATACAGCTTACAATTTGGCAAAAGTGCAGCTAGACTCAACATGATCAGAGTTCAAATGAGTACAGATCATATTGATCATACAACTGAAATGACCATCCCAAAGATTTTAAAAAAAATAAATTCAAAATACGTTAGCGCTCATTATGGAAAATGGGGGATGGGTATTAGTAATTCAAAATTGGGTGTTAATTTTGGAGTACATCCGTCAGTACTTGGATATGACTTCTCTGATGGCAAAACAACAAATAGGGACGGCGGTTTTCAACCGCCTGAGTGGGAATTTTCTACATCGGAAGATCCAAAAAAAATCTACTCACTCACACAGCGGTCTATTGCTTTTATTGAGAAGCAATCAAAATCAAAAAATCCCTTTTACTTACAACTGTCTCATTATGCTGTTCACTCAAATATTCAAGCCACAAAACGGTCTTTGGAGAAATATGAGAAAAATGAAAAAGGGAAACTTCATAAGAATGCATATTTTGCTGCACTCACAGAAGACTTAGATTATTCTGTTGGGATTTTACTCAACAAACTGCAGGAGTTCGGAATCGCAAATAATACCTATATTATTTACTGCTCGGATAATGGTGCAGTCCCAACACTACCACCAAGAAGAAAATACAAACACAGTTACAACTACCCTTTGAGCAGAGGCAAATGGGACTTAAAAGAAGGAGGGATAAGAATCCCTTTCATTGTTTCAGGACCAAATATCAAGCCCAATTCATTTTCTGATACGCCTGTCTCTTTGGCTGACGTTTTGCCAACAATCGCAGATTTAGCTGGGCACAGTTCTCGAAGACAAATGAAAACGATTGATGGCGGAAGCATAAAAAAAGTATTATATAACTCTGGTATTGGGAAAGTTAAAAGAAAGGATAAAGGATTTTATTTTCATGTACCTTACATAAATAATATCGCATTTGGTAGGCCTCACTCATCAATTATAACAGGCCTTTATAAGCTCATTAAGTTTCATGATAATGATGAGCTAAATTTATTTGACCTTTCGATTGATATAGGAGAACAAAATAACCTCGCTATGGAGTTTCCAAGGAAAGCAAAAAAACTAGAATCCAAAATGGAGCGCTACTTTAAGAAGCACAAAACAGTGAAATGGAGAAATGGAATTGATTGGAAATATAAATCTATTCAAGAAATCAATTCGTTTTACTAAATTTTCTTTTCAATAGATTAAGCCTTGGTTCAAGCCATGGTTTAGCCTTATCGAGCTGCCGTCCAAGGCCTTGTGGATATTCTTGTGCATCAATAACTCTTTTTTCAAGAATCATTTTAAGTGAATCGAGAACCTTGTTGTATTGCTGATTATTTACCAAATTCAACAGTTCGTGCTGATCGTTTTTGTGGTCATATAGTTCGTACTTAAAAAGGTTATTATGACTCCAGCGATTTAATCGGTATCTTTTTGTTTTTATTGAATAGCCTTGTGCCATTCCTTGAGGAGTTCTGACTAAAAGTTCCGTCAGAGCGCTATTTCTGATCGGAGTTTTAGAACCTTTGAAATATGGATTTAAACTTTTACCACGCACAAAATCTGGTATTTCCATTCGAAGTAATTCCATAATTGTTGGGTACAAATCAACAAGCTCAACAGGTTCGTTTATGGGACCTAAATCACTTGATATTCCAGGCCCTGAAAAAATTAATGGAACCCTCGTTGCATGTTCGAATAATGTTTGCTTTTGCCAGTGCCCATGCTCTCCGAGGTGATAGCCATGATCAGATGTAAAGACAACTATTGTTTTTTTATCCAAACCTGTTTTTTTGAGTTTGTCTAACACCCGACCGATTTGAGCATCCACAAAGCTAACAGTTGCATAATATGCTTGCTTGATTTCTAGTGCCAGTTCAGGTTCTAGGCTAACTTGTTCTTTTTTTGCACGCACTGAAATAGCAGCTGGATCTGGGATGGTTTTTAAATATTGACTTGAACTTTGTGGAACAGAAAAATCTTTATTTTTGTGTAATTCATAATATTTTTCAGGGGCAACAAAAGGCACGTGGGGTCGGTACAAACCGAATGCTAAAAAGAAATTCTCACCACTCTTGGCAAATTCGTCTAGAAATGCAATAGTATTGGTTGCTCCAATTCCATCTGTTTGTTCTTCATCCTTACCAGAAGCCATATGCCAACTCAGAACACCCCCATTAAATCTTGGTTTTAGAAATGTTATTTTATGTTCTTCAATTTTATCTCTTCCATATGGGTTTACTGTTCTATCCCAAGTATACATATCATCATAACTAGCCGTGCCTATATCTCTTGGGTTATGGTAGTGATAAACTTTACCAACTCTTATGGAATGATAATTTTCCATCCTAAATTTTTGCCCTAAAGTTATTACGTCAGGAATCGTTTGGCGAACATGAAGTCTTAGCTCTTTAGACTTTGTTTGATCTGGATAAAGCCCAGTCATAAAAGAAACTCTAGAGGGACCGCAGAGTGGATATTGAACGTGAGCATTTGTAAACAGCACCCCCTCTTTAGCAAGCCTGTCTATGTTAGGCGTATCAGCAAGGGGATCACCATACGCGCCAATGGCACAATTTAAATCGTCAGCTATGATGAATAAAACATTAAATTTTTCAGAATATTGAGCGAAGTTTAAGGTAGAATTTAACAAAATTAACAAGATCAAATCATTGAATTTGAGCATATGAATGTACTTCCAAAAAACTTTAAAACAAATCATATCTTGACTATTGATTTATGAACTGATTTATTTTTTTTGTCACTTAATTTAATAATATAGACACCTTTTTTAAGTTGGGATAAATCTATTTCGCTTTTTACAATTTTTTTTAACAGAATTTGTCCATTCAAATCAAAAATACATGCAGTCAAATCAGAAAAATTTTTGTCTATAAAAATTAAATTTTTAGTGGGGTTGGGATATATAGTTAACTCACTAAGTTTTTGATTATAATTTGAGAGGTTGTTATTCGGGTTTTGGCTTGCATAAAACTCACCTAAAGTTGTGAGCTGATTATTTTCATTTATGATATCAGAAGTTTGCAGCTTTGGGTACTTTTCATTGTTGGCATTTGGATCGAACCACGAATATCGCTTAACATAATCCAAATCATGCAATTCATTTAACACATTTTCCATGTAAGTGACCACATAACTTTCTGTGTATATGTTTGGGTTATTAATTGTCGCATTTGAGTCTCGTACCGCAAATTCAGTTATCCAAATAGGTTTTCCGTAGGTTTGATAAACCTCATTTATAAGTTCAATAAATTTGGTTGGGTTATTTTTATGATAAACATGAATGGCAACGAAATCCACTCTTAGGTTTTCACTAATTGCTGCTTGCATAAAATCCCTCATCCAATTATTAAGTGGAGCGGAGGTTACAGGGCTAGATATGGGGACATTTAATGTTTCTAATAGTGGCCAAAAACTAACAACTTCATCAACCGACATATTTGATTGACTTTCCAGGTCAGGTTCATTAAACATTAGTACATTTTTGATCTTTTCTAAGCTAACCAAGTTATTTAAATAATCTATTGTGGCTTGGGTAGCATTGTTCTTTCCCCATATCATCGGGACAAATTCAACCCCCTCAGGATAGTTGTCTCTATACTCCCAATGCCATGAATAATGCCAATGAGGTTTTAGCTTTTCAAAACGCTCTTGCCAACTATTCTCATATTGAAGATTAAAGGCAACCCCTTTTTTTAATTCTATGTTCTCTTGGGCAAATAGATTGAAACAAACCAACATAAACGAAA
This sequence comes from uncultured Bacteroidota bacterium, assembly GCA_902566635.1. Taxonomy (GTDB): domain Bacteria; phylum Bacteroidota; class Bacteroidia; order Flavobacteriales; family Flavobacteriaceae; genus UBA724. The sequence continues at coordinate 66,616 of CACFJP010000004.1, forward strand.
CACTAATTTTTTTCATTTTGATTTGATTTAAATTTAATTTCAATTTATGAAAAAACTTTTCAAATAGTTGAATGAAACAGTTATTTTATGATTATTACAGAGAATAGTTAAAGTGTATATAATACAAATTTAAAAACAGTACTACAAACTTATTTAAGATTTGCAATAGGTTTGACTCGAATTTAAATTTATCTTTCACCTTGATAATCGATTGAAATCTATCAGATAATTTATTCTAAGTGAAAATTGGTGCTGCGCTGTATGATCAAAAAGATTGCCTAAGCTTTTAAAATAATCAAGCTTTGTAGCATTATCACTTTTAAACAATTGGTTTCGGTACAACAACACCATATTACTTCCTGGGGCAAACCACCACTCAAAATTAATGTCTAAGTTCCAAATGTTGAAGTTTGTGTCTGGATCAAAATCTAAAATTGAAAAGTCTGTTTCGGTTCGTTTTCCGTCTTCTTTTAGTCGAAACAGAGTCTGATCGTATTTGGCTCTACTCCAATAGTTTCTTACTCTTAGGTTAATCCATTTCTTGCTATCAAAAAAGTAACTAAGGTTAATGTTGTTTTCCACAGATCGAATATATCTTCTGCCAAAATAAATATCTTGATTTATTGTTTTAAGATATCCCACATCATCTTTAAAATCAAGATGGTTAGACTTTAATGCGAGTGAAAATTGTTCTGAAAAACGATACAGCATAGATAAATTAAGTCTGTTTTGAGATTTTTGTTCTTCAAAATCTTCTTCAAAATAAGCAAAGTTGTTCCATTGAATCCGATATGAGAAATCTTTGTTTTTATTTGATTGCATCACAAGCTTTAATTGGAAGTTCTCAGGTTCCTCTATGAAGCGGTTTATTGTTCTGGGTTTGTCATAATCTCTTGTTTTTGAAGAGTAAGCAAAATCAGCTTCAAAAACCATTAAATTTTGTGTTGAGAAATCATTTCCAAATCTAAGACCCCATAACTTTCTATCAAAAGAGTGAAACGTACGTGTGTCGTTAAACCACAAGTAGTTACTGTATTCTCTAAGAAAGCCATACTCATTGAGAATTTGATAGCTTATTCTAGACGAAAATCTCTGATGATCTCGAAAATTAAAATATCCCAACTCATTCTGTTTGTAATGTTTATCTACACCCCACCAGCTGAAATTATATCTAAAATTGCCCTTAAGTTCACTGAAACTAATACCAGACCTAAATCCATTTTTACTATTTTCTGCTGGTGTTTTACTACCAAAGGCTTTTGCTTTAATGTTGAAATCTCTATTGTCATCAAAAAAGTCTGCTACAAATGCCACATTGTTTCCATACAAACCATCACGTCCAGTTTTATTGGTATTTAATAGACTAATCGATGAGTAGTCATTCAATAGCTGCTGAGATAAGGAAATTACATTGTAGTTTACTAAAGGTTGTATAGTTTGTTTTCTTCTTTGATTTGAAGATAAGTTTTGAACTTTAGCTTCAACCTTGTCAGTAATGGCATTTAAGAAACCTATACTCAGATTTCTGTTTGTTGTTCCAGTTATTTTAACCGTATTTAAGAGTTGTGGGGTTTCATCAAAATTAAAAATCTGCTGATCATTCTCCAATAAATCATTACCAACTGAAACTTTTTCTCCAATCCTTCGGCTGTAAAAAAAAGATCCGCCTCCCATATCTCCGTCTGGAATATCAAAAAGGGTGGCACCTTCTGTGAAAAAGGGTCTGTTTTCAGAGAATTGTTGCTCAAAAGGTCCTAGATTTAGTTCTACATTATCAAAGGCAACTTGGCCAAAATCTGGAATTAGTGATGCATCTAAGGTAAAACTGCTACTTAAGCCGTATTTTAAGTCCATACCTGCTTTATAAGAAATTGCTGGCTTTACTCTTTTTTGAAGATTAATTGACGACTGAACATAAGGATAAAAAAACAGTCTTACAGGTGGACTAATGTTCTTTATTCCAGTGAGTGTTCCATTGGACTCATGATATTCCAACTCATTAACATTAACAGGGCTCCACACGAAGGTTTCATCTAAACTTTGAATTTTTCTACCAAAGTTTAATCCCCATAGCTGTTTCTCTCTTTCAGGAAATCGAATGGCACTGTAAGGGATTGCCATTTCTACACTCCAACCATCCGAACTTATATGTGTTTTGGCATCAAAAACAGTATCATATAAAAAATCATCGGACTCAATAGATCCAGAAGAATATACATCACCAACTGTACCAGCACTTGTTATCTGAAAACCAAAAAAGTTTAAATCGTCGTTATACGTATTGAAGGTTACAAAAAAAGTTTCCGCATTTACATTCCAAATTTCATCACGCTGACTAAATTCTTTAGGCATCTTGTCTGGATCTGGATGTTTGAGAACAGCACCGACATAAATCGCGCTATGATCATAACCTAAATATGCAATAGTCTCATATTTCATGGGTATCTTATTACCATAACGTGTTTCAGGCCACATCAAAGTGAAGTTTGTTGCAGGAACTAAATTGTTCCATGTTTCCTCAGACAGTATTCCATCTATAACGGGTGGGCTTTTTACAGGAAATGCTTCATACCCCTTGCTTTCTTGAGCTAAAATTGTATTACATATTAAAAAAAGGGGAAAAAATAAATACCTCACAAAATATTAATATTAACAAACCAAGTTAAATGGTTGTTGAAAATAGCATTTATTTATTTAAAAGTAATTTTAGTATCTAGACAATTCACATAATCAATTTTAAAAAAAATTAGAATAAATAAGAGAACTAATTCCTCTGAATCAATTCTCCTACTGCGTGACCTAAGTGTTCGAATCCTCGAACTTTAAAGAAGATCTTAATTTAGTTTTTGAAACTAATTTTACTCAAAAATAATATTGAAACCATTTTCGACAGTATCTCTTTCCCCAGAGCCCTTACTTTATCCGAATTTCTCGAGAAGATTTGCGAAGATAGAGATTTAAAACAACGACAAAAACCACAAAATTTAGTCTTTCCATCTGGATTGGGTTACGACAAGCAAAACGACCGAGTTCGAACCCCAAAAGTGAACGCTATTTTTGGCTCAATTCGTATTTCATCGAAGAAAATCTCAAACATAAAAAAAGGAGAAACAATTCTTGTGAATGAATTCTCCGATTTAGTGACCTCGGCAGGATTCAAACCTGCAACCTTCTGAGCCGTAATCAGATGCGCTATTCAGTTGCGCCACGAGGCCGGTATATTCATTAAGAATACCAACGTTGTGCTCTTTTTTTGAATATGTACAACGTCTTGTAAAACATGTTATACAATCACTCACTTTATATGAGAACAACGAGGTGGTAAACTTATTGATTTTTTTTAAATTAGTATCATTAAAAACAATACGATGGGGAAATTATTAGGACTTTGTTTGATTTTATTCTCATTCTTATTACAAAGCTGTTCTTCCTATAGATCTATTGATAACATTAGTTTTACAACTGATAAATACCAAAAAATTAGGGTTGTAATGCTTGATGGAATGAAAATTAATGGAAGGTTGGCCAGTAAAGATGAAAAAAATATATATGTAACAACTTGGGATGGAAAAACACTAAAAATACCTGAAGAGGGTATTTATAAAATAAAAATTAAAAAATTTTCATTTTTGAAGACATATATATTTATGTTTATTCCAACTATTGGAATTTTATCTACTGGCCCAATCAAATAAATGAAATTTGATATAATAGAATCTCCCAATTCACATTTGTTTTTGGAATTAAATAAATTAAAAAATGGCCTATTTTTTAGAATATAATAAATTTTATACTATTATTTTCAGATATTAATAAAATTATTTATATTTGTTGAATATCCCGTGTGGACTGGGATTAATAATATAGTCGCGGGTGGAGTGAACGCATCCGAAAAAATCGTTACATATGTTTGACTTTAATAAATTAGATATATGAGTGATCATAAAAACAAAACACAAAACACTTACAGAGGTGTTTCTTATAACATCTCGGACACTGCTTCCAAAAATTCATCGTCACAGACTGAGGGTGTATATAGAGGAGTAAAGTATAATTTGAACAATTTAAAAAGAAATGTTGCTTCAACTTCTAAAGGGGTTTACCGCGGGGTTGAATTTTCAATTTAAATTTTTTCAATCATAGTAACAAGGGTTTCATATAAACATATGAAACCCTTTTTGTTTTTATAATTAATTTTATAAGGCACGTTTTGTGATGTAAGCTCTCCAGCTTAAAATAATTAACTGAAATTGAGAGGCGTTTGATAATTCAATTCCCATTTTTGAAAAACTCGGGAAAATTAATTTATTAAATTTTGCAATTATCTTAAAAAAAAATTTCATAAAATAAAAATACAAAATTATCTTACTCTATCTTAGTGAGATGCTAATTGAGATTTTAAAAATTGTAGGTGGCCTTATTACTCTAATTTTTGGAGGAGATTTAATATTGCGTGCAGCAGTTGCCGCATCTAATAAGTTTAAAATTCCAAAAATTGTTATTGGGATGACTGTCGTGTCTTTTGCAACATCTCTTCCCGAGCTAATTGTAAGTATTCGATCTGCTTTGGAGGGCTACCCAGACTTGGCATTAGGTAATGTTGTAGGTTCTAACATTGCGAACCTAGGATTGGTTCTCGGTTTTGTGTTGCTTTTTACCAGAATAGAGGTGAGTAAGAGTTTTTACCAATCCGATTGGCCAATGATGTTTATTGCATCCATACTTCTTTGGGTTTTCATTCAAAATGGATCAATTACTGCCATTGAGGGATTTGCACTTGTCATACTGCTTGTTCTTATGTTAGTTTATTTGTTACGATTAAAGGATAAGTCAGATTTTATTGCTACTGATGATTTAAATACTCTGAAATCTTGGCCAAAAATAGGAGTACTAGTTATTTTCGGAACTATATTTTTAACTTTTGGCTCCGAATTGCTAGTCAATGGTGCAGTTGGTGTTGCCAGTCAGCTTGGTGTAAGTGAAAGAATCATCGCCATAACTGTCGTTTCTGTTGGTACGAGTATCCCTGAGCTTGCAGCTTCATTGGTTGCTATTTCAAAGAAAGAAAATGCCATTTCCATTGGCAACCTTCTGGGCTCAAACTTGTTTAATATTCTTGCTATTGTTGGTATTACATCTCTCATTCATCCACTCACTGTGGCCGACAATACTCTACTCAGTTTTGATATCTATGTGATGATTGGAATTGCTGCGTTATTAATTCCGTTAGTGTTTATGCCAAAAAGAATGGAAATGTATTGGCGTGATGGCCTTATGTTGCTAGCAGTTTATTTTTTATTTATCGCAACAACCCTATATTAAAAAAGCACCTAAATCTAGGTGCTTTATCGTTTTGGTTTGTCAATAAAAACTAGACTTTTGCAGACTTAACTGTTTTGATAATTCTTGCTGCAATTTTGTAAGGATCACCGTTTGAAGCTGGCCTTCTGTCTTCCAACCATCCTTTCCAACCTTTTTCAACTGTCATAATAGGTATACGAATAGATGCTCCACGATCAGATATACCGTAGCTAAACTCAGTAATTGACTGTGTTTCGTGATCACCTGTCAAGCGTTGGTCGTTGTATGCTCCATAAACCTCAATGTGTTCTTTTACAACTGGACGGAAAGCTTCACAAATCTTCTCATATGTTTCTTTAGAACCACATGTTCTTAAGGTTGTGTTTGAGAAATTTGCATGCATTCCAGACCCATTCCAGTCTGTAGCACCTAACGGCTTTGGATGGTAATCGATTGATAAACCATACTCTTCGGCCAAACGCTCCAGGATGTAACGTGCAACCCACATTTCATCTCCTGCTTTTGCAGCACCTTTTGCAAAGGTTTGATATTCCCATTGTCCTGGTGCAACCTCAGCATTTGTTCCTTCTATATTGATTCCTGCATCCAAACACAGATCCAAGTGACGTTCCATAATCTCTCTACCAAAAGCATTGCTACCTCCTACAGAGCAATAGAATTGACCTTGAGGTGTTTGATCTTTTGGAAAACCAAGAGGAAGATTTGTTTCGGGATCCCAAAGGAAATACTCCTGTTCGAATCCAAACCAGAAATCGTCATCATCATCATCTATGATTGCACGCCCATTTGACTCGTGAGCTGAACCATCAGGACTCAATACCTCTGTCATAACCAAATACCCGTCTCTACGAGCTGGATCGGGAAAAATGGCTACGGGTTTCAGTAAGCAGTCAGATGAACCTGTAATCGCTTGCTGGGTAGAACTCCCGTCAAACCCCCACATTGGAACGTCTTCTAATTTACCACTGAAATTTTCAATAATTTTTGTTTTTCCTCGTAAGTTGGCAGTGGGTTTATACCCATCTAACCACAAATATTCAACTTTAGATTTACTCATATATAGTATATTTTTTGCTCAATAAAGATAAATTTTTTAACAGACCCCATATCAGATAACGGAACAAACTGTAATTATTGATATTAAATTTATCAAGACCCCATTTTTATAGGTGTTATATTTAATTTTTATTAATTTTTAAAAATCATTTTGAGAATATTGCAGAATTATATAAATCCAAATTGTGCCATAAAGTACTTTTAGTAGAAATTCTTTGTTATTCTGATTTTAAAACTTTTGTTCAATGCTAAGTTATGCCCTCCGGTTAATTATAGTGGGCTTTTGTTTTTACACTAATGTACAAACGGATATATTTGTTTTAAATATGATAGATGAACGACAAACGGTATAGTGAACGAGGGGTTTCCTCAACAAAAGATGATGTTCACAGGGCTATTGCTTCTATGGACAAGGGGTTATTTCCTAGGGCCTTTTGTAAAATCGTACCAGATTATTTAACAAATGACCCTGAAACCTGTTTGGTCATGCACGCTGATGGGGCCGGGACAAAGTCATCTTTAGCTTACGTTTACTGGAAAGAAACTGGAGATTTATCGGTTTGGAAAGGCATTGCTCAAGATGCTCTAGTCATGAATCTTGATGATTTATTATGTGTTGGTGTTACTGATAATATTTTACTTTCTTCAACTATTGGAAGAAATAAAAATAAAATTCCCGGAGAGGTTATTGCAGCTATTATCCATGGAACTGAATCATTGATTAAAGACCTATCAAAGCATGGTGTTGAGATTCATAGTACAGGTGGAGAAACAGCAGATGTTGGTGATTTGGTTCAAACAATTATTGTTGATTCCACAGTAACTGCTCGTATCAAACGAAGTGATGTTATTGACAATGCTCGTATTCAGCCAGGTGACGTAATTGTTGGTTTGGCCTCTTTTGGTCAAGCAACTTATGAAGTTGCTTACAATGGAGGTATGGGTAGTAATGGTCTTACATCTGCAAGACATGATATTTTTTCCAAAACTCTCGCACAAAAATACCCTGAAAGTTATGATCCCAATTTACCAGAGTCATTGGTGTACACTGGACAAAAATCATTAACTGAGGTCACAAATACCCCGCTAGACGCAGGAAAGTTGGTACTTTCACCAACTCGGACGTATGCACCCATTATCAAAGCGATTTTGAACTATATCGATCGACAACAAATTCATGGGATGGTGCATTGCAGCGGGGGTGCTCAAACCAAAATTTTACATTTTATTGATAAGCTTCATGTCATCAAGGATAACTTATTTGATGTACCACCTTTATTTCAATTGATACAAGAACAGTCAGGAACAGACTGGAAAGAGATGTATCAGGTTTTTAACATGGGTCACAGGATGGAATTATTTATTCCTGAAGCTGTTGCCAGTACACTGATTTCAATTTCGGAGTCTTTTGGGGTGGCTGCACAGATTGTTGGTAGGGTAGAGGCCTCAACCAAAAAACAATTAACGATTTCCTCTCCTTTTGGAAAGTTTAAATATTAATTATTTGTGAAGAATCTTGTTTTTAGAAATATATTTAAGCTGCTTTCTCTTAATTTTCAGGATTATAAACAAATGGAATTCCATGCTTTAATTTGTCAAGTGCAATTTTATTATAAAAATTGTTAAAACTATTTGCTATACTAGATAAGCTAAGACCTGTTAAACGTCAACCGCTTTTATCTTGTTTATCCAAGAAAATGCATTGCCTGATTTTGTCGTAAATTTGTCATTATGATTGAGCGATTGGCCATAGTGAAACAACGATTCGACGAAGTCTCGGACCTTATTATACAGCCCGAGGTCATTGCTGATCAAAAGCGATACATTGCACTCAATCGTGAATACAAGGATCTAAGTGCCCTGATGGAAAAGCGAAAGCATTACCTCAAGCTGAGCCAACGACTAAAAGAGGCTGAAGAGATCATTTCTGATGGCTCAGACCCAGAGATGTCTGATATGGCAAAAGAGGAGTTGGAAGAAGTCAAATCCAAACTTCCTGCTCTAGAAGAAACCATTCGCTTTATGCTAATTCCTAAAGACCCTGAGGATGCCAAAAACGTTGTAATGGAACTTCGTGCAGGTACAGGTGGTGATGAAGCTTCCATTTTTGCTGGTGACCTTTATCGTATGTACACAAAATACTGCGAGAGGAAGGGGTGGAAAGTCAGTATTGTTGATCTTAGTGAAGGCACAGCAGGTGGATTCAAAGAAATCATAATCGAAGTGTCAGGGACAGAAGTTTATGGAACCATGAAATTTGAGTCTGGTGTTCATCGTGTGCAACGTGTTCCCCAAACCGAAACCCAAGGTCGTGTTCATACTTCTGCTGCCACAGTCATGGTTTTGCCAGAAGCAGAGGAGTTTGACATTGAAATTGATATGAATGAGGTACGACTTGACTTGTTTTGTTCATCTGGACCAGGAGGGCAGTCGGTCAATACCACCTATTCTGCAGTTCGCCTTACCCATATTCCAACAGGAATAGTAGCCCAATGTCAAGATCAAAAATCGCAACATAAGAACAAAGAAAAAGCTCTAAAAGTTCTTCGATCTCGTTTGTATGAACTCGAGCTGAGTAAAAAGTTAGAAGAAGATTCTGCTAAGCGAAGTGCCATGGTATCATCTGGGGATCGCTCTGCAAAAATACGTACCTATAATTATCCACAGGGTCGTGTGACCGATCATCGAATAGGTCTCACTCTATATGACTTACAAAATATCATCAATGGAGACCTCGATAAGCTCGTGGACGAAATACAAATGCATTATAATACTGAAAAACTTAAAGTTTCTGGCGAGTTGATATGACAATCCAATCATTAACTGAACAAATTAGAAAAAAATCGTCATTCTTATGCGTGGGGTTGGATTCTGATAAATCTAAATTGCCCTCATGCGTCAGCCAACAGCTAGAAGCCCAGTTTGTATTTAACAAACAAATCATTGATGCAACGCATGATTTGGCAGTTGCTTATAAAATTAACACTGCCTTTTATGAGTCTGATGGTTCTGAAGGCTTTCAAGCACTTGAAAAAACAGTTCAGTATCTTAAAGAAATGTATCCAGACCATTTTACGATTGCAGATGCCAAGCGTGGAGATATAGGTAACACTTCTACCCATTATGCAAAAGCATTCTTTGAAAAGCTTCCATTTGATTCAGTTACTGTAGCTCCTTATATGGGTAGAGACTCCATAGAGCCATTTTTACAGTTTGAGGGTAAATATGCTATTTTATTGGTACTGACTTCAAATCAGGGTGCCTATGATTTTCAGACTTTAAACACCGTCGATCAATCCCTTTATGAAACAATTATCGCTACGAGTCGTACATGGAGGGGATCAGAGCGGTTGATGTATGTTCTTGGCGCAACAAAATCAGAGCACTTATCAACTGTACGTGCATTAGCACCAAAGTCTTTCTTTTTGGTTCCAGGTATCGGAGCGCAGGGGGGAGACTTAGCATCTGTATTTCATGCAGCAGCAAATGAGGATGTTGGATTGTTGGTCAATTCCTCAAGAAGTATCATTTTTGCATCGAGTGGTGATGACTATGCAGATGCAGCTAGAACGGCTGCAATGGATTTGCAACATAAGATGAAAAAACTGCTTTAATGCTTCATTATTCTACTTATTTACATCCTACGTCCAAAGCCTGGGTCACTTTTGTGCATGGGGCAGGGGGGAGCTCGTCTATTTGGTTTAAGCAGTTACGAGAGTTTTCAAAACATTTCAATGTATTATTGCTCGATCTAAGAGGGCATGGAAAATCCAGAATGCAGTTTTCAAATGTTTTTAAAAAGAAATACACTTTTGATGTACTGGCAGAAGATATTATTGCTGTTTTGGATAAAGAACAAATCAAGAATTCTCATTTTGTGGGGATTTCTTTAGGCACAATATTAATTCGTCAAATAGGTGAAATGTACCCCAAGCGTGTGCAAAGTATGGTGATGGCTGGTGCGATTATGAAGCTTAATGTACGTTCACAGATTTTGATGTATTTTGGGAATATCTGTAAGTCCATCATTCCTTATTTATGGCTATATCGCTTATTTGCTTACATAATAATGCCTAAAAAGAACCACAAAGAATCGAGATTATTATTTGTTGGGGAGGCCAAAAAACTTTATAAGAAAGAATTTTTGCGTTGGTACAGGCTAACTGCCGAGCTCAATCCATTATTACAATTGTTCCGTCAAGTAGATATTAAAATTCCTACTTTGTATTTGATGGGAGATGAAGACTATATGTTTCTCCCAAGTATTAAAAAACTTGCAGTTGATCACAGTTCTGCTAAGCTTTTAATAGTTTCCCAATCAGGCCATGTTGTTAACGTTGACCAACCTGAAAAATTCAATAACAGTTCAATAGAATTTATAAGAAAAATTGAAAATTAGGAAAACACAATTGTTTTATTTCTGTAAACCATAACTTTGTGAGAGATATGATTTTTGACTGCTCTAGAAAGTACAATTTTTTCCAAATCCCTTCCTTTCGCTAGGAGTTGACTAATACTATGGGTGTGAGATACATGAACTACATCCTGCTCAATTATAGGACCAGCGTCTAAATCCTCTGTTACATAATGACTAGTGGCTCCTATTATTTTTACTCCGCGCTCAAAAGCAGAGTGATATGGTTTTGCACCTGGAAAAGCTGGAAGAAAAGAGTGATGAATATTTATTATGTTATTAGGGTACTTGTCAATGAGATTTGATGATAAAATCTGCATATAACGTGCAAGCACAATAAATGAGACATTGTTACTCATGAGCAATTCAAGCTGTTGTTTTTCAGCTTTTGCTTTAGTCTCTTCATTAAAAGGGATATGGTAAAATGGGATGCCAAATGATTCTGCTATCGACCGCAAATCGGAGTGGTTACTCAAAATAAATGGAATTTCAACTTTAAGTTCACCAGATCTAAATCGACCTAAAAGGTCATATAGGCAGTGGTCATATTTGGATACAAACAAGGCCATTCTTGGTTTTTTCTTTTGGTGGTAGAGTGACCATGTCATTTCATACTTTGTGGCAGGGCTATCGGCAAAGGCCTGTTGGAATTGTTCAATGGCTTTCAAATCTCCATTAAACTCACTTTCAAGCCGCATAAAAAATGCCTTATTCTCTCTGTCAACGTATTGATCTATATATAGAATATTCCCATTATAACGATAGATAAACTGTGTAACTTCAGCAATGATTCCCTTTTGATCCGGGCACTGTATTATAAGGGTTATTGAAATCATGTTTTTACAAATTTAAACAATAGAGTGGGTATAAAAAAATCCCGCTGTTAAGCGGGATTCCTTCCAAAGAACTAAACTATAACCTAATTAAAGTTGGTTTAGATATTAGCCAGCATAAGCAGCCATGCCATGCTCAACTCCATCTAGACCAGCAATTTCGTCTTCTTTGGAGACACGCATACCTCCAAAAACAGCGGTTGTTATAAAACCGATTATTGTGCATGAGACAACACAGAACGCACCAGCAATTCCAACACATGCTAATTGAACCATAAATTGGTCAAAACCAGCTAAATCACCAAAAACACCAACGGCAAGTGTACCCCAAATACCAGCAAATAAGTGAACCGCGATGGCACCAACTGGGTCATCAAGCTTTTGCTTGTCCATAAAGGCAATAGCTCCAACTACCACTGCTCCACCAATGCCACCTACAAATATTGAATCCCAAATGGACATTTGGTCAGCACCGGCTGTAATAGCAACAAGACCTCCTAATATACCATTCATAAACATTGTTACATCGTAATTTTTATATGCAAATGCAGCAAGAACGAACGCAACAATTCCGCCAGTGGCAGCAGCTATTGAAGTTGTAACTAAAACATATGAAGTAAGAGCAGGATCTGCTGATAGAACAGAACCACCGTTAAATCCAAACCATCCAAGCCAAAGTATAAGTACGCCCGCAGCAGATAATGGCAAGTTGTGACCTGGTATGGCATTAGGCTTACCGTCCGAACCAAATCTTCCAACTCTAGCACCTAGAAAAATTATCGCTACTAGGGCTGCCCATCCACCAACCGAGTGAACCAATGTGGAACCTGCAAAATCATAAAAACCTACATCTTCAGTAAAAGTACTAAATTTTCCACCGCCCCATTGCCATGAACCAACAATAGGATAAACAAAAACCAAAAGTAAAAATGCGTACAACATGAACGCACCCAATTTGATTCTTTCAGCTACAGCTCCTGAAACTATCGTAGCGGCAGTAGCTGCAAACATTCCTTGAAATAAGAAATCCGTCCAGTAGGTGTATCCACCATCTGCGTAGGTTAGTTGATCGTAATCAACTCCAGGGTCTAAACCTGCCCCAGCAAATCCTAACCAACCATCAATTATTCCAAAATCTCCAGGGTACATCAGGTTAAAACCACCCGCAGCGTATACTAAAAGCCCCATTGTTATTACAAAGAAATTTTTGAATAAGATGTTAACAGTGTTCTTTTTTTGAGTCATACCACTTTCTAGGAAAGTGAAGCCTAGGTGCATGAAAAAAACCAGGCCTGTACAGATCATCATCCATACGTTATTAGCTGTTAATAATTCCATAATTATATAGTTAATGATTTATTAAAAGCTCATACCAACAACCATGAATGCTGCTTCAGCATCAGGATTGTATATAAAGGAACCAAACAATGGGAGTGAATAGTCGTCAGTAATTTTGATATCTTTCGATCCACCAAGAGAAACATTGACTAAACCTGAATCTCCACCTGCATAAAATGCACCATCTCCATCTGATCCGTAACCAATCGCTAGATCCATACCACCGACAGTTGTTCCGGCCTCCACATACAATGCTTCTAAATCAGTGAAATACCCAACAGTTAGTCCGATTGCACCAAGAGATGCAGATGCAGCAACTTCCATGTCACCATCAAATAGTTCATAGCCAGAATCGGGATAGGCACCAGCACCATAAACTCCATTAGGATTGTTAAAGGTATAGTTTGAGATTGTCAGTGCAAATGGACCAAAATCATATGTAGCATATAAATCTAGCTCATATGTTTGACCTGAGGCATGTTCACCTCCGTCGTCAGATAAAGGAAAGCTACCCCAAACACCAAGTTCTAGGCCGCTTGTGAGTTCTGGAAGTGTAAACCAAGGTTGTACAGCTGGCCCAGTACCAAATTGAGTACCTCTCCAAACGTAAGAACTGACAACATCAGCGCCGAAGTCTTGAGCTTTTATTTCTGTTGAAGTAAAAGATAATATTACAACAAAAATCAGAATGATTGAATTTTTAATTAGTTTCATAATTTTTAATAATTTTTAAATTAATACCCTTCAAAAGTATAGTTTAACACTGCCAACTAGCATAAAAACAACTGTTTAAATTGAATTTTTATCAAATTATAAATATTAGCTCAATTTTTTTTTGAGTTTAAAAAAAACTTTACCAAAAAATTATCAAGCATATACAATTCAACAGGATTTTGTTAATAAAATGCTTAAACATTCCTTTGAAATTTATAGGGGTTCGCAGTAAAAATTATCAATTTAAGTTAGAAACTCTTTAGAAAAGTACATTCCAATAAAAACCGAATAGAGGCAAATTGAGTAACTTAACGAAGCATAAATAATCATCTTTAGCAGACCATAATCTTTAAATAATGAAACATTATCAAAAACAAATGAAGAAAAAGTTGTCAACCCTCCACAAAATCCAACAATCCAAAATAGTGTATTTATGCTATGCATAGTAGTGTTTCTCATTAATTGATTAGCTAAAACCCCGATCAACAATGAGCCAATAGCATTTGCCAATAAGGTCGACCAAGGGTAAACCGAATCGGTTTCCTTTAAAATGAGTGTAATCATATATCTGCAAATGCTTCCCAATCCACCGCCTAAAAAAACACACAACACTTCTTTCATAATGAAACACCCCTTTTTAGGAATAATAGTAATGCAATAAACACAAGAAATCCTACAAGCACCCAAATAGTCCCTTTAAAGTATGTAGGGTTTTTGGCGCGATCTTTTTGATAACTCCATACGGTTGATATGCTAAAAACAATAATGAATAATAGTGCAAAAAGAAGCTGTCCCGTGCTAAACATTGTTTAATTTTAGACAAAACAAAAATATGAAGAATAAAATTTCCGCAGTCACTGCATTTCACAAAGCATTTCGATTAGGTGTTAACAACACACCCACAACAGATATAGATGAAGATACCATGCGTTTACGTTTTTCGCTAATGGAGGAGGAAAACAAAGAATACTATGACGCTATAAAAAACAAGGATTTAATCGAGGTGGCAGACGCTCTGGGAGATATGCTATACATTCTTTGTGGAACAATTATCACGCATGGCATGCAAGATGTAATTGACGAGGTGTTCGAAGAAATTCAACAAAGCAATATGAGTAAGCTTGGCAATGATGGTAAACCAATCTACAGAAAAGATGGAAAAGTTTTGAAAGGCCCAAATTACTTTCGGCCAAATATTGCAAAAATTTTAAAAAAATAGATTAAACCTTCACGCGCCACCCATAAGGATCGTGAGTTAGATTATATTGTATAGAAGTCAAATCTGTTTTCAAAGCCAATGACAATGCGTCATTAGGTGTTCCCACGTAATAATCTTTTCCTTTATAACCAAAGCCATGGATTGGCAAAACAACAACTGCTGTTCCACTTCCAAAAATTTCTCGCAAGGTCTTGTCTTCAGCAGCCTCGATCAATTCGGAAACAGTCAATTGGCGCGTTTCGACCTCTATGCCTCGATCTTTTGCTAGTTTAATCACACTTTTTCGTGTAACGCCATCCAAAATACTATCTGAAGTGGGTGCAGTAATCAGCTTATCTCCAATATAAAAAAATAGGTTCATCGTTCCAGCTTCTTCTATATATTCATGTGTTGCTGCGTCAGTCCAAATGATTTGTTGATACCCCTCATCCATCGCCAGCTTGGTTGGATAAAACTGACCAGCATAATTTCCAGCTGCTTTGGCATAACCAGTGCCTCCCTTTGCCGCACGACTAAACTGATCAGCAATTTTAACACGCACTTCACTGTGGTTGTAATAGCTTGAAACAGGTGTGCAGATAATCAATAAACGATAGTGTTTGGCAGGGGATGCTTGTACGCATGGCTCACTTGCAAATACAAAGGGTCTGACGTATAGTGAATTGCCTGTACCAGGCTGAACCCAATCTCTTTCTAAATCGATGAGTTTGTGTAAACCCTCAATAAATAATTTTTCTGGAAACTGTGGAATCGCCAAACGTTCGGCAGATTTGTTTAGACGTTTGATGTTTTGATCAGGGCGAAACAAAAACACATCTCCCTTGTCATCTTTGTAAGCTTTCATACCTTCAAAGATTGCTTGTCCATAGTGCAATGCACTCGTAGAAGGGTCGAGCTGCAGTGGTGCATAGGGAACAATTTCAGGTTCTCCCCAACTGCGATTCGCATAATCGCAAACAAACATGTGATCAGAAAAGGTTGACCCAAAGTCCAAATTTTCGAAATCAACAGTACCAAGTTTTGATTTTTCGATCTGGCGTATGTTCATTGTTTAATGATTTGCTAACAAAATTACGAAAAGTTGTACATTGAAAATCATTGCTATTTAATTTTGTAAAAAAAAAATATGAGGATTCTTGTTACTGGTGCTTCAGGTTTAATTGGTACTCAGCTATGCAAACATTTATTGTCAAAAGGGCACTCACTTCACATTTTAACGACAAGATCCCCATGGCAAGTTGAGAACGAAAAAACACAAATTTTCAAATGGGATCCCCAAAATAATGATATCGATGATAGAGCCTTGGTAGGTGTTGAAGCTGTTATTAACCTTGCAGGTGCTAAAATCAATCAACGCTGGACAACAAAAAGCAAGGCAGCAATTTTAAAGAGTCGTACAGAATCTACTAGACTGCTGTTTGATATTATTCAAAAAACCCAACATAAAGTACATGTCATCAATGCCTCAGCCATAGGGATATACAGAAGTAACTTCAATAAGCAATACACTGAAACAGACAAAGTCTTTTCTGATGCTTTTGATGGTGTTGTTGTTCGTCAATGGGAAGAGGAAGCCAAACAGTTCGAAAAACTGTCTTGTCACACAACCATATTGCGCATTGGTTTGGTGCTTTCCAACGCTGGAGGTGTATTTATTCCATTGTCAACACCCTCTAGATGGGGTTTTGGCGCATGGTTTGGAAATGGTCAACAATGGCAATCATGGATTCATATTGATGATTTGGTTGGTGTGATTGTTCACTGTTTGAAGTATCAATTGATAGGTTATGTGAACGCCACTGCACCCAACCCTGTTCGACAAAAAGATCTGATTCGGACAATAGCTAAGGTAGCAGGTGCGCCACAGTTTTTACCTGGATTACCAAAAGTTGTGTTGTCCTTTTTTTTGGGAGAAATGCACAAATTGGTGTTTGATAGTATTCATGCAAAACCACAAAAGCTATTGGATAGTCGTTATCAGTACAAATTTTCTGACATCAAATCTTGTGTTACAGATTTGATTCAAAAGAAAAAATGAATTGGTGTCAAATTGGCAGAAGTCTGCTTTTGGCGTTACTTTTGCCAATCCTTAATTTAAAATTTAATAATGGCTAAAAGCAATTCTGATAAAGACAAAAAAAGTACTGCCAAAAAGAAAAAAAACCAGGATAGTCTACAAGTCAAAATCGATGAATTAAGTTCGAGTGTTGAGAAAGAGAAAAATCAGTTTTTACGATTGTTTGCGGAGTTTGAAAACTATAAAAAGCGGACTTCCAAAGAACGTTTGGAGCTTTTCAAAACAGCTTCACAAGACCTTGTTACTGCACTGTTACCTGTTCTTGACGACTTTGAAAGAGCCTTAGCTGAAATAAAAAAATCTGAAAGGAATGATCAATTGCAAGGGATTGAATTGATTTACAATAAACTCTTTGACACCTTACAAAATCAAGGTTTGACTAAATTGGAAGTCAACGAGGGAGATGGTTTTGATGCAGAATTGCATGAGGCAATCACCCAAATACCAGCACCTAAAGAAAAGCTAAAAGGAAAGGTTATCGATGTGGTTGGGACAGGATATAAACTCGGTGAAAAAATTATTCGCTACCCTAAAGTAGTCGTCGGAAATTAATGTAAATGGCAATCTTATGAAAGAAGATTATTACAAAATACTAGGGGTTTCTAAGTCGGCTTCAGCAAGCGAAATCAAAAAAGCATATCGCAAAAAAGCTCTTCAATACCACCCAGACAAAAACCCTGGTGATGCCAACGCTGAACAACAATTTAAGAATGCAGCAGAGGCTTATGAAATTCTCAGTGATCAACAAAAACGACAGCAATACGATCAATTTGGTCATGCTGCTTTTGAAGGGGGTCAAGGCTTTGGTAGCGGCGGTATGAACATGGAAGATATTTTCAGTCAATTTGGAGATATTTTTGGCAGTGCTTTTGGTGGTGGGTTTGGCGGCTTTAGTAGTGCTGGCAGAAGAACATCCAAAGGGACAAATCTTCGTGTACGAGTAAAGTTAACACTAGAAGAACTTGTCTTGGGTGTTGAAAAGAAAATTAAAGTTAAGCGGAAAGTACAAGCTCCTGAAGCAAGGTTCTCTTCTTGTGGAACTTGTGGTGGTTCTGGGCAAGTGATGCGAGTCACAAATACTGTTTTAGGTCGGATGCAAACGGCATCCACATGTCCTACTTGTGGGGGTTCTGGGCAGACGCTAGTCAATCGGCCACCTGGTTCAGACGCAAACGGACTCATTACCAAAGAAGAGTTAGTGTCAGTCAATATCCCCGCAGGTGTGGAGGATGGCATGCAACTCAAAATGTCTGAAAAAGGGAATGATGCGCCTGGCAATGGTATTTCAGGCGATTTAATAATTTTGATACAGGTACAACCACATAAATCACTCAGTCGAGAAGGAGATAATCTTCATATGAATCTATATGTCAGTTTACCTGAAGCTATATTGGGAGCTTCCAAAGAAATTGAAACTGTTCAAGGGCCAGTTCGCATTCGATTGGAAGCTGGGATACAGTCTGGAAAAATTTTACGTCTAAAAGGTAAAGGAATTCCAAGTCTAAATGGCTATGGAAAAGGAGACCTGCTCGTTCATGTCAATGTTTGGACACCACAACACTTGTCAAAGGAACAAAAGGAATTTTTTGAATCTATGCGTGATGATGAACACTTTGTTCCTGAACCAAAAAAAGGAGATAAATCATTTTTTGACAGAGTAAAAGATATGTTTTCTTAAAAAAAAATCGATCGAAATAAAATTTGTATTATATTTGAACCAACGATAGATTATTCTATAGTTAATTTTTCTTTTTCATAGCAATTTTTTCCCATCCTTGATTTTTATCAAGGGTGGGTTTTATTTTATAATCATTTTGTACATTAGATGAATGGATAAATTTGTTGATTTTTTTACCAAGAATCTTTCGTTTGGCGGCTTGAGCTTCAACATTAAGCTTTTCCTTATTTTTCTTATTGTATTTTTTGTTGCACGATTTATTCTTCGCCTGTTTCGAAGAATTGTTTCTCGCAATTTCACAGACGAGCGTAAGGGCAAGTTTAAGCCCATTTTTGGTTTTCTCAATTACAGTATCTATACCATTATTATTCTTTTAGCTCTGCAAAATATGGGTGTTGAGCTCACAGCAATATTTGCAGCCTCTGCTGCACTATTGGTGGGTATTGGGTTTGCACTTCAAACCTTTTTTCAAGACATTATTTCAGGGATTTTTATCTTGATTGATCAGTCCGTCCATGTTGGCGATATCATCGAAGTTGAAGGGAAGGTGGGTAAAGTTGAAAACATCACCCTCCGGACCACCCGAGCAGTAACAATAGACAACAAAGTCCTTGTGATTCCAAATCATTTATATCTGACCAACACCTTATACAATTGGACTGAAAACGGTAAAATCACTAGAGAGCGTGTTGCTGTTGGGGTTAAATATGGTTCAGATGTGAAGTTGGTTACCAAAATCTTATTGGATATTGCTGATCAGCACAATGCAATCTTAAAGTCACCAGCCCCGACAGTTTTATTTCAAAATTTTGGTGAAAGTAGTCTTGATTTTGAAATAGTCTTTTCACTCAAAAACAGTTTCAAGGCTGTTCCGATTCAAAGCGATATACGCTTCTCAATCAATGATGCTTTCGAAAAACACAACATCGAAATTCCATACCCTCAACGCGTTGTTTATTCCAAATAGTATGTCCAATATTTTACTAATTGAAGATGAGGATAGCATTCGACGTGTGTTGAAAAAAGTTTTGTTAGAAGACAATGATTCCTATCAATTTTCCGAAGCTAAAAATGGGCAAGAGGGTATTTCTCTGATTAAAAACCAATCGTTTGACCTCATCCTTTGTGATATTAAAATGCCAAAGAAAGATGGGATTGAAGTACTGGACTTTACTATTTCACACACCCCCTCAACCCCTGTTGTTATGATATCGGGGCATGGGAATCTTGAAACAGCTGTCAAGGCCATGCGAATGGGAGCCTTTGATTACATATCAAAACCCCCAGATCTCAATCATTTATTGTCAACGGTCAGAAGCGCATTGCAATCCAAAACGCAACTAACTGTTGCCAAAAAGGTGGTTAAAAAGCAGAATCTGTCGCCACAAATGGTTGGTAAATCAAAAGTCATGTTGAAGATTCACAACTTGATTGCTAAGGTTGCTCCAACACAAGCGCGTGTTTTGGTGCAAGGTCCAAATGGGAGTGGTAAAGAGTTGGTGGCTGGTGCAATTCACAAACAAAGTCTTCGTCATAAAGGTCCATTTATTGAAGTGAATTGTGCTGCAATACCATCCGAACTAATTGAAAGCGAATTGTTTGGTCATATGAAAGGTGCATTTACATCTGCTCACAAAGACCGAAAGGGAAAATTTGAAACAGCTCACGGGGGTACACTTTTTTTAGATGAAATTGGTGACATGAGTCTTCCAGCTCAAGCAAAAGTATTGCGTGCACTACAAGAGCACAAAATACAACGTGTAGGTAGTGATAAAGATATATCTGTTGATGTGAGAGTTGTTGCTGCGACCAACAAAAATTTGGATGAAGAAATCAAATCAAATCGTTTTCGAGAGGATTTGTTTCATCGCATTGCTGTTATCGAAATTCAAGTTCCACCACTTAACGAAAGACGTTCCGATATTCCATTATTAATAGATCATTTTAATGCATCTTTGACGCCATATAAGTCGATTGAAGATGAAGCAGTTTTCCTATTGACAGAAATAGATTGGAGTGGGAACGTCAGGCAACTTCGCAATGTAGTTGAACGTCTTCATATTTTATCGGATGACCAGATCACAGCATCAGATGTCAAACAATATGTCAATCAATAAATCAAATATCCCCATGAAAAAGTATGCCCTCTTCACCCTTCTGCTGATAATGTTTTATTCTGAAGCCCAACAGCAAAAAGACTCATTGATGCTACAATCGATTTTTAGAACAGCACTCCTTGACGGAAAAGCTTACGATTGGTTAGACTACTTAACTAATCAAATCGGTGGGCGCCTTTCAGGCTCGCTCAATGCAGAACGTGCTGTAGAGTGGTCAAAGCAAGAGTTGGAAAAGTTGAGCCTTGACAAAGTGTGGTTACAACCTGTATTGGTGCCAAAGTGGGTGCGAGGTCCAAAAGAATTTGCATTGATTGAAACAGAGCCAGGCGTGACATTCAATGTTCCAATCACTGCGCTTGGTGGCTCAGTCGCAACACCATCAGTTGGTTTAAAAGCAGAAGTTGTAGAGGTGCAGAATTTTGAAGAGTTGGCTGCTTTAGGAACAGAAAAAATCGATGGTAAAATTGTGTTTTTCAATCGTCCCATGCAAGCAGATTTGATCAGCACATTCTCTGCTTACGGAGGTTGTGTCAACCAACGTTATGATGGTGCTCGAGAGGCCAGTCAATATGGCGCTATTGGGATGATCGTACGATCGATGAGCCTTCGTATGGATGATTATCCTCACACAGGTGCAATGAGTTATGGCGATCAACCAATCAGCATGCGCATACCAGCTGCGGCAATAAGTACCAACGCCGCAGAGAAGTTGAGCAATCTTCTTAAAATCGCACCAAAACTCAAATTTTTATTTCGCCAACAGTGCAAGCAGTATGACGATGTATTGTCGTATAATGTCATTGGAGAAATCACTGGATCAGATTATCCAGATGAGATAATTTTGGTCGGGGGGCATCTCGATTCTTGGGATGTTGGTGATGGTGCGCATGATGATGGTGCAGGTTGTGTGCAATCGATGGAGGTCTTACGATTGTTTCAGCAATTGGACTACAAACCCAAACGCACACTGCGTGTGGTGTTGTTTATGAACGA
Organism: uncultured Bacteroidota bacterium; assembly: GCA_902566635.1. Taxonomy (GTDB): domain Bacteria; phylum Bacteroidota; class Bacteroidia; order Flavobacteriales; family Flavobacteriaceae; genus UBA724. Next base: position 88,377 of record CACFJP010000004.1, read on the forward strand.
AGAAAATGGCCTAAGGGGAGGTCGAAAATATGCCGAAATAGCTGCTTTGAAAGGTGAGACGCACATTTTTGCTCTCGAGTCAGATGCAGGGGGGTTTACCCCCCGAGGTTTTAATTTTGACCTTCCTGATCATGAGTTTACGCAGGTGAGATCATGGGAGCCTCTTTTTAAACCTTATCTAATTCATTATTTTGAAAAAGGAGGTAGTGGGGCAGACATTGGACCATTAAAAACCAAAACTAATGTATTGGCTGGTTTACGCCCTGACTCTCAACGCTATTTCGATCATCATCACGCAGCTACTGATACTTTTGATGCTGTCAACAAAAGAGAACTTGAATTGGGAGCGGCTACCTTATCTTCACTTATTTATCTTTATGACACCTATGGTCTGGTTGGAGGGTCACCAATAGAAACCAAATAATCAAAATTTGAATCTAGCCGCCTACACCAAAGAGTTTTCATACAACCTTAAGTTGTCATATCCAGTTATCATTGGCATGCTAGGACACACCTTTGTTCAGTTTATTGACAATGTTATGGTGGGGCAACTCGGAACAGCTGAACTGGCAGCTATTTCGCTTGGCAACAGTTTTATTTTTATTGCCATGTCAGTTGGTATTGGATTTTCAACAGCGATAACACCACTGGTCGCTGAGGCTGATTCAGCCAAAAGACAAACTGAAGTCAAATCCATTTTCTATCATGGGCTGTTATGGTGCTTGGGCTTGGGATTGGCATTGTTTTTATCAGTTTACCTATCTCGCAACCTAATGTTTTCGATGGGACAACCCGAGGAGGTTGTCGAACTGGCATTTCCCTACTTAAAGTGGGTAGCTGTTTCTCTATTCCCATTGATCGTTTTTCAGGCATTTAAGCAATTTACAGATGGGATGTCGCTAACTCGATATTCCATGTATGCAACTGTAATTGCCAATGTCGTCAATGTAATTGTCAATTATGTATTGATTTTTGGTAAATGGGGTTTCCCTGCATGGGGCTTAACAGGTGCTGCAATTGGAACACTAATCTCACGAATAGTTATGCTTTTCGCATTGATTCTTTTGATTTGGTTTCATAAAAAACTCTCACACTATATCAAAGGAATTTGGCGAAAAACATATTCCAAAGTGCAAATGCGCAAAATCTTTAACTTAGGGTTTCCCTCTGCACTTCAAATGCTGTTTGAAGTTGCATTCTTTACTTCTGCAATCTGGGTATGTGGATTGTTGGGCAAAAATGAACAAGCAGCAAATCAAATTGCACTGAACATATCATCTATGACTTTTATGGTCGCTATGGGGTTGAGCGTAGCAGCCATGGTAAGGGTTGGTAATCAAAAGGGATTGAGTGCGTTTATCGACCTTAGACGTATTGCCCAGTCAGTGTTTCTACTCACCTTAATCATTGATGTCATTTTTGCAGTGGTTTTTATTTTTGCCAAAGACGCTTTTCCATGGTTGTATCTTGAATCCTCATCAGCAGTTGATGTGATTGAGGTAGCAACAATCGCTTCCTCTTTATTTTTAGTCGCTGCCTTTTTTCAAATCTTTGATGGCGCACAAGTGGTTGCACTTGGCGCCCTTCGTGGATTGCAAGATGTCATTATTCCTACCTGGATATGCTTTGCTTCATATGGGTTGGTCGGATTTACCACCATGGTATACCTTGGTCTTTACACCCCTCTGGGAGCATTTGGCGTGTGGATCGGACTTTTGGCTGGTTTGGTCGCATCTTCATTGTTGTTGTATCTTCGTTTTTTGTATCAAACCAACAAACTTATTCGTAACAATGGAACAATTACCTGAATTTCTTTTAGCTGATTCATCAGAAAGCCCAGCATCAATTTTTGTTATTCACACTACTTTTCCTCGCTTTGTCATCAACCT
>CACFJP010000005.1 GCA_902566635.1 uncultured Bacteroidota bacterium
AGTAATCGTGACCAACACAGGAGAAGTACCTGTTACGGATATAGAGCTTGAAGACAATCTAAGATCTGGTAATAATACCACATTATATTTGTCTTCGCCAAACCATAGTGCAGGAGATCTAACACCATGGCCAAGCTTTACACTTGCTGCTGGTGAATCAAGGACACTCACAGGGTTCTATATACTAAGTCAAGCGACAGTAAATACAGGAAGTGTTTCTAACTTTATAAACGCATCTGCTAAAGATCCGAATGGTAATGACGTGGTAGCCCGAAGCGACGATCCAGATACAGCATTGGTAAATGATGATACTGTCACAAGCATTGCTCAGAGTGCAGCAATACTGATTACTAAAACAGCTTCACCAGATTCTGGAATCTTTGAGCTTGGAGATGTGATCACCTATACAATTAAAATTAAAAACACTGGTAACTCTGAGCTTAACGGAGTTGTAATTGACGATGAGTTGTCAGACATAAATGGAGAATTAATTTCATTAACAACAGGCCCAATATTTACAAGCTCAACACTAGGTGCAAATACAAACTTTACAAGTGACCCAGATACCAGTGTAACAACCCTACAGGTAGGTGAGGAAGTCACATTTACAGCCACCTTTGCAGTTACTCAAGCAGCGATAGATGCCGGTGGGGTTTCAAATACTGCATCGGTTACCGCTACTGCAGATGATGGGGACAACACAGCTGTATCAGATGAAATTGATGACAATGTAATTACTTTAATCAATGCAACGCCATCATTAGAAGTGACTAAATCTGCAGTTGTTGTTGATAATGGAGATAACATAAATGGACCTGGTGACACCATCCAGTACACAATTACAGTGACTAATACGGGGAATGTTTCCCTCACAGGAGTAAATGTTGTAGACACCATGGTAGATGATAAAGGAAATGCTATGACATTGACTTCCCCATCATCCTGGAGCGCTGTTGATATCGATGCTGGGGATAACTATGTGTTTAGTGGCTCCTATGTAATCACGGATGCAGACCGTTATAGAGCTAGCATCATTAACTCAGCTATTGCAACTGGTTATGACCCAAGTGGCGCTGAAGTTTCAGATGAGATAGACAGTCCAACAACAGTCTCAATTGCAGCAAATCCTAGTATTGAAGTTACCAAAACGGCAGAAATAATTGAAGATGGTTACACCACAACTCAACTTGGTGATGTTATTCAATATACAATTTCCATCACCAATTCTGGAAATACAGCTCTGACAATCACAGATATCACTGACACCCTTTCAGATCTTGATGGAGATGGATTATCATTAAGTTCAGCACCTAGGTTTATAAGTTCATCTAAAAACTCAAATGAAAACAGTTTAGCAATTCAGGAAACAGCAACCTATATAGCCACTTTCATCATCAATCAAGATGCAATTGATGCAGGAGGGGTTTCGAATGTGGCGACTGTAACTGTTGAAACTGATGATGGCAACAGCTTCTCTGAAGTGAGTGATGACCCATCGACGACAAATATCACTGACGATCCAACGATCACAACACTTACACAGACTGCCGACATAGAGGTTGTGAAAACAGCTGTAGTTGATGACAATGGTGATGGCATCACAGGGCCTGGCGATACCATTAACTATACCATTACTGTTGAAAACAAAGGAAACGTAACGCTAACAGGTGTTTATGTAGATGATGATTTGACTGCTGTTGCAAACACTGCTACGCTAGCAAGATTATTAACAACCGAACCTGCGTTTGCTTCAGCAAGCCAAAGTTCTGTAGAAGGCACGCTCAAAGTGGGTGAATTCGCTACCTATCTGGCAAGCTATCTTATCACGAATGATGACTTCCTAGTCGATACCCTCTCAAATAGTGTTACAGCTTATGGAAATGATCCAGATGGCATCACATTAGATGACACCAATGACCCAACAATTGTCAATATAGATGCAAATCCATCATTCGCTGTTACAAAAGAAGTGGCAGGAATACAAGACGATGGGGATGGGTATAATGGTACAGATGATATTATTGACTATACTATCACAATAACAAACACTGGAAATGTAGCCCTGACCAACTTTGCACTTGTTGATGAGCTTACCAATGGCGATGGAACAGCATTGACACTAACCCCAACATTTGATACAGCAAACACAGCTACTGAAGGAACCCTTCAAGTGGGTGAAACAGCTACCTATAGCGCACAATATACAATTGATCAAGCAGCTTCAGATTCGGAGTTGGTGAGAAATACAGTGACTGTAACTGCCGATGATCCATCTGGAAACGAAATTGAAGAAAGCGATTTTGTCGATACAAATACAGGAGCGAGCGCCTCTATGGAAGTCTTAAAAACTTGGGCACTCACAACTGATGCCGACAGCGATGGTATTGTTGACGTGGGAGACATTGTGATCTTTACAATCGAAGTGGAAAACACTGGAAATATCGTCCTCAATAGTGTTGGTTATCAAGACACCATACGCGACGGAAATGATGTGACCATCGCAACACCAACTCTCACTTTTGTAAGTACTGATCTGGGCAACACTACTGACGAAACGAAATTGCTTGCAGGTGAAACAGCGACCTATACTACAAACTACACAGTAACTGCAGAGGCATTTGCCACTGGTCTTGTGTCCAACCAAGTGACCTTCTATGGCGTGGCGCAAGGAAAAACAGTAAGTGATATCAGTGACGATCCAAATAATACCACTAGTAATGATAGCGATCCAACTGTCGTTCAAATGGGATCTGATCCATCAATGGCTGCAACAAAAACAGTACGAGTACTCGAAAATGGAGATGGATTCTTAGGGGTTGGAGATGCAGTTGAGTACACGATTATCGTTGAAAACACTGGAAATGCAGTCTTATCGGATTTAGATGTACAAGACAACGACTTTATTGATGACAACAACACCAGCCTAACCCTAACGACTGGACCAACCTTTACAATTAGTAGTGAGGGCTCTGATGAAGGCACATTGATTCCAGGTGAGAAGGCCTATTACATCGCAACCTTTGATTTAACACAAAGTGTGGTCGATGCAGGTGGACTGAGCAATCAAGCGACAGTATATGCGAGTAGTCCAGGTCAAACAAATGATTTGGATGTTAAAACAGATGATCCCGAAACAACAACAATCGAAGATGCCACAGCACTGCAAATTGAACACGACCCTGTGATTGAAGTGGTCAAAACAGCAACTGTTGATGATGTGAACACTGATGGCAAAACAAACACTGGGGATACAATCACCTACACGATTACTGTAGAAAACAAAGGGAATGTGACCTTGACTGGCATCACATTAGAGGATGTATTGACAGATGCTGATGGAAATACTTCAAGTCTGACACCAATTTTCGACATCTCAAATACTGCCATAGAAGGCACGCTACAAGTCGGAGAAAAAGCAACCTATTCGGTCATCTACACCATCACCCAAACAGCCCTTGATAGTGGTCAGGTGATGAATACCGTTCTTGCAACAGCCAGCAGTCCAAAACTCACTGACGATGTGTCGGACAGAAGTGATGATGGCGATGACAATGATGGCGACACAGACGATGACCAAACAATCACGCCACTCGACCAGTCGCCAGGCATTAGTGTCACTAAAGTTGCTACTGTTGCTCAGGGTACAGACAGCCTCACAAATCTTGGAGACCTTATTACCTATACAATCACCATTGAAAACACTGGAGATGTAACATTGACTAATATCCTTGTCACAGATGTACTAACAGATGGTGATGGCACGACCACTGTGTTGAGCTCGACTTATGACACCTCAAATACAGCAACCGAAGGCACACTAGCAGTAGGCGAAACAGCAACCTATACAGTGGTTTATACCATCGATCAAAAAGCAGTGAATAGTGGTAGTGTTTCCAACAACGCTACAGTGACTGCCATGAGTCCTGCAGCAGTACAAGTCAATGATAGTCTCGACAATCTTGTTACCACTGCCATAGACCAATCGGCATCTCTTGAAGTGACTAAAGTTGCAGAGATCGTCGACAATGGCGATGGCGTGACAGGGGTTGGAGATATTGTACAATACACCATCACTGTTGAAAACACAGGAAGTGTAACCCTGACAAGTATCGCTGTGAGCGATCAGTTGCAAGACAATGCAGGCAATGCGATTGTATTGACCAGTGGCAACACACTTAGCTTTACAGGCGCTTCGCAAGGTTCGCTTAATGGTACGTTGCAATCGGGTGAAATGGCAACATATACTGCTTATCATGTCATCGATCAAGCAATTGTAGATGCTGGTGGGCTCACCAATAGTGCTTCTGCTAATGGCATTGACCCCAATGGCGTAGATGTGGCTGATGTTTCTGATAATGGCGATGATACAGACGGAAATACAACTAACGATCCGACTGTTACGACCATTGATCCTAGTCCAAGTATGTCAGTTGTAAAAACTGCAGCCCTTGGTGGAAATGACGATGGAATCATTGAGGCAGGAGACTTGGTGGTGTACACAATTGTTGTGACCAACACTGGAAATCTCACCTTATTTGATGTTGCAATAACTGACCAATTAACAGATCAAAACGGAAATACACTCACGCTCACGCAAGATGCATCCATTGATGGGGTTGTAAGAGACATCGCACCAGGTGCTTCAGAATCCTACATGGTAACTTATTTCATCGAGCAAGATGCTGCAGACAGTGGTAGTATTATCAACATCGCTTCTGCTTCGGCTATAATCCTTGACGGGTCAGCAATCATACCAGTCGTTAGTGACCCTGCAATTATTACCATTACAGATCGTCCATCAATAGAAATCACAAAGACTTCTGTTGAGAATGATGGAGGTGATGGCGCGATGGATGTTGGCGACACGATCGATTACACGATTACTGTTACCAATACAGGAAATGTAAGCTTGAGCAACATCTTAGTCACTGATATCTTGACAGATGGTTTAGGCAACTCAAAAGATGAGTCAGCAAATGTATTGTTATCGACGATCAATGGTAGTTCAACTACGATTGCTCCAGCTGCTGTAGTCCTATCGCCAGATGATGTTGCAACTTACACCTTGCGCTATACTATAGACCAAGACGACATGAACAGTGGTCGTTTATCGAATATTGCAAGTGTGAGTGCAGATTGCCCAGATGGTACAGCAGACTGCACAGACGATCAAATCGACATAGCAGTAGAGAACCAGTTGGATCAAGCACCAGCTATGACTCTGACAAAAGCAGCGACCTTAAATGATGGCAATGATGGCAGTCTAGATATAGGTGATACGATTACCTATACACTCACATTGACCAACACAGGGAATGTATCCTTAACAAATGTATCTCTATCCGACACCACCACTGATCTTTCGGGTGCTGCGCTAAGCCTTCAAAGTGGACCAACTTATATCAGTGGAGGTACTTCTTTTGAATCAACTTCAACAATGGCTGTTGGTGATGTGATTGTTTATGAAGCACTATTTACAATCAATCAGCAGGCAATCAATGCTGGTGGGGTTTCCAATACAGCAGAGGCCAGTGCAACAACTCTTTCGCAAGAGAGTTTAGCAGTTACGAGTAATACTGTCGATACACCAATCAGCGCAATAGCCAGAGTCGAGGTCAATAAAATAGCGTCAGTCAATGACAATGGCGATGGAGTAAATGGATTAAGTGATCTGATCGAATATACCATCACAGTTGAAAACACAGGAGATATTGCTCTTGAAAACCTTACGATTACTGATGTAATAACTGATAATAAAGGTGACGCATTATCACTTGTGTCAGGACCATTCTTTGCAGGGGCAACTGCCAACTCGCCAGAGGGTAACCTAGCAGTTGGGGAAGTGGCAAGCTATAAGGCCTACTACATCATCACGCAGCAAGCAGTAGATGCAGGTGGAGTGGTCAATAATGTCACTGCAACTGCCAACGCGCTAGGAAGCACAAGCTCAGTAAGCGACGACTTGAATACGCCAACAACAACACTGATCTCAGAGAATCCTGAAGTAGAAGTGATTAAAACAGCGATCATTTCTGACAATGGTGATGGAGTAACAGGTCTTGGCGATACAATAGACTATACAATTCGTATCATAAACACTGGAAATGTTACACTCAACACACTAACACTCACAGATACGATTACTGATCCAACTGGGGTTGCCTTAGCAACCTCACCTCTTGTAACAAGTTTTGTGAGTGCCGATCAAAACTCCACAACAGGCACTCTAGCAGTTGGCGAAACAGCAACATACACTGCTTCTTACGTGATCGATCAACAAGCAGTTGACGCTGGGGGTGTTCTAAACAGTGTCACAGCAGATGCGATCAGTCCAGCAGGTACTTCAATCTCCGACACAAGTGATGATGGAGATTCGACGAATGATACAGATGCTGATGCAGACAATGATCCAACAAATGATCCAACACAAACAAGCATAGAGGCATCGCCATCGTTTACACTCAACAAAACAGTTGCAAATATCATTGATGAGGGTGATGGATACAATGGAACAGATGATGTCGTTGAATACCTTATCACAGTCACCAACACAGGAAATGTGACTCTCACACTCGACAATTTAGTTGATGTTCTAACAGATGGTGCCAACAACAACTTGACACTCACAACTGCACCTGTCTTTACTGCTGGCACAACCCTTGGCGTGGGTGAGACCTTAAACCTTACAGCAGATTACCTCATTACAGTTGCTGCAGCAGACACCAAACTGATTCGCAATACAGTTAGTGTAACAGCTTCTGACCCATCATCGACATCGATTACACTCTCTGATGCAGTTGATGTCATCACAGGTGCAGAGGCATCGATGAAAGTTGTGAAGACTTGGGAATTATCCTCAGATCTTGACAACGATGGTATTGTTGATGACGGGGACACCATACGCTTTGTCGTGCGTGTGAAAAACACAGGAAATGTTGAAGTCACTGGCATTACACTTGAAGATACCTTTAGTGATGGAGTTGGAAACTTAGTATCGTTTGATGATGGAACAACCACTGACCCAAGACCACTCGACTTCACAGGTGCTGACCAAACCTCCAGCGTAGGGGTATTGTTGGTGGGCGAAACAGCCACTTATGAGGCGTTCTACACAGTAACGACAACTGTGTATAACACTGGACTAGTCTCAAATACAGTTACAGCAATTGGATATGCGCAGGGTGTTGAAATCTCAGATGTTTCTGATGATGGAGATGATTTGGATGGCAATACAGAAAACGATCCAACACGCATCACTATGGGATCAAACCCAGACGTTTTAGTGACAAAAACACAAGCGGTAACAGATAATGATGGCACACTGGGCGTGGGTGATATTGTAACCTATACAATTTCAATCAGCAACCAAGGGAATGTACCATTAAGTTGGTCAGCGAGTGATATTACAGATGTGATAACAGATGGTGATGGCAACACATTGAGTCTCTCCTCAGGACCAGTGTGGGAGTATAGTAACAAGGGCTCATCCATAGGAAGTATCATTGATGGTGAGACAGCCTTCTACACTGCAACTTATGTCATCGAGCAATCGACAGTTGATCAGGGCAGTATACAAAACAGTGTTACAGTGAAAGTATCAACCCCTGACGGAACAATAATTGAAGCAACTGCTGACGGCGACAATGACGATACTAATGATGCTGATTTAGATGGCGATGCTGAGAATGACCCATTAGTCCTTGTCATTCCACATCAACCATCAATAGAAATCACAAAGACTTCTGTTGAGAATGATGGAGGTGATGGCGCGATGGATGTTGGCGACACGATCGATTACACGATTACTGTTACCAATACAGGAAATGTAAGCTTGAGCAACATCTTAGTCACTGATATCTTGACAGATGGTTTAGGCAACTCAAAAGATGAGTCAGCAAATGTATTGTTATCGACGATCAATGGTAGTTCAACTACGATTGCTCCAGCTGCTGTAGTCCTATCGCCAGATGATGTTGCAACTTACACCTTGCGCTATACTATAGACCAAGACGACATGAACAGTGGTCGTTTATCGAATATTGCAAGTGTGAGTGCAGATTGCCCAGATGGTACAGCAGACTGCACAGACGATCAAATCGACATAGCAGTAGAGAACCAGTTGGATCAAGCACCAGCTATGACTCTGACAAAAGCAGCGACCTTAAATGATGGCAATGATGGCAGTCTAGATATAGGTGATACGATTACCTATACACTCACATTGACCAACACAGGGAATGTTGTGCTCAAAGACGTTGTGATGAATGACTTGATTGAAGACCTATTAAACCAGTCATTAACACTACAATCCCTACCAAGCTATGTGAGCTCTGATAACAGCACCACCACCTACCCAGGCACACCAACAATTGCAGTGGGCGAAACAGTCATTTACGAAGCAGTATTTGCAATCAATCAGCAAGCTATAGATGCAGGAGGGGTAACCAATACGGCTTCAGCAACAGCAGTGTCGCCAAAGGGTGAATCGATAGCTGTGACGAGCAATGAAGTTCAGACAACAATTGCTTCGGCACCAGGGATAGAAGTCATCAAAACAGCAACCATCAATGACAATGGCGATGCAGACTTTGGTGTGGGAGATGTTGTTCAATATACCATTGAGGTAAAAAACACTGGAAATGTCACACTTGAGGTGACTGTAGAAGATGTGTTAAAAGACAACAATGGGGTTGAAATACCATTGACCTCAGGAACTGGCAAACTTTCAATTCCAAGCTCAATTGACCCTGGAACGAGTGACACATATACTGTTTATCAACTTATTAATCAAGCAATTGTAGATGCAGGGGGGCTGACCAATACTGCAACAGCGACAGGGGTTGCTCCTGATGGTAGTACAGTTAGTGATATTTCAGATGATGGAGACAAGGGGCCAACTGATACAGGCGATGACCCAACAATTACAACAATCACACAGGATCCAAAGCTGACTGTAATCAAAACTGCGACAATCGTTGGGGATGACGATGGTTTTGTAGGAGCAACAGATGTAATTGAGTATACGATCCGAGTTACCAATACAGGAAACGTAACAATTAAAGGAGTTGTACTAACAGATACCCTAACCGATGGTAACGGGGATATTCTAAACATTGATACAAGTGCATGGCTTGTTCGAGACATCGCACCTGGTCAAACTGAAATTTATACAGCGATTTATGTGATCGGACAAACGTCAGCAGATAGCGGCAGCGTTAGCAACACCGTAACAGCCACAGGTACTGCTCCAGATGGCAGTATGGTATTTGATATTTCAGACGATGGAGATACGGGTACAACTGATACAGGCAATGACCCTACAGTGGTTGCCATGGATCAAATTCCGAGTATGGAGGTGATTAAAACGGCGAATGTTGTTGATAATGATGGGAATGGTAAAAATGGAATTGGAGACACCATTGAATACACCATAACTGTTGAAAACACTGGAAATACAGATCTAACAGGACTGAGTTTTGTGGATACATTTAAAGATCTTAACGGAGACTTAATTGTCTTGTCCTCAGGGCCTATTTATGATGATTCAAGTATTTCATCTCCTCTTTCATCAACTCTCGAAGTTGGAGAAATAAAAACTTATCTAGCAACATTTATTATCAATCAGCAAGCAGTTAACGCAGGTGGGGTCTCTAACTCAATTACATTTACTGCAAGTAGCCCAGGTAAATCAAATAATGTATTCGATGTTTCTGATGATAATCTTCCAAGCGATGGCGATGGCGATGGTGATTCAACCAATGACCCAACCATTACCCTAACTGATCCAAATCCTGACATGGAAGTCATCAAGACTGCATTTGTCAATGACAATGGGGATGGATTAACTGGTGCTGGGGATATCGTTCGCTATTCGATTGAAGTTACAAACACAGGAGATATTACCTTGGATAACGTGTATATTCAAACCGAAAACCTAACGGATGGAAATGGGACTTTATTGACCCTCTCTTCCGGACCAGACTATTGGCAACCACAAACAATTGAAGTCGGAGAGTCTGTAATATTTACTGCCTTATATGTCATCAGTCAAGATGCAGCAAACTCAGGATTTATCACCAATACAGCAACAGCCGTTGGTAGCATTACTGGAAACTTTAATGGCATTGAGGATGTTTCGGATAACGGAACGCCTACAGATGACGATGGTGACGGAGACCCTGATAATGATCCAACAGTTGTGTTGATGGACGCGCCGCCAGTTTCTTCCATTGAAGTAACCAAAGAATACAGTGTTGTTGATAATGATGGTGATAACACCAATAGCTTGGGCGATACCATAAACTATGTGATCACAGTTGTAAACACAGGAAACACTGATCTTCGTGATGTAATCTTGGATGATGTGATAAGCGACCTCAATGGCGATCCGCTAACACTGAGCTCTCAACCTATTTTTAACAATGCGAGTCTCGGTTCAAATGAGGGTATCCTGCGACAGGGGGAATCAGCAATTTACAATGCTAGCTATATCATCACGCAACAAGCAATCGATGCTGGTGGTGTATCAAATACAGTAACTGTTGTTGCTAGCAGCCCAGGAAAAACAAATGATATATTCGATATCAGCGACGATGGAGACGATACAGATGGAAATACTGAAAACGATCCTACAATTACGAGGATTACAACGATCCCTCCACCATCTTCATCCATTACATTGACCAAAGCAGCCAATATAGCCGATACCAACGGCGATGGCAGCATTGGTATTGGAGATACCATTACCTATACTCTAGTGGCAACCAACACAGGAAACGATGCATTGAGCAGTGTAAGCATTACAGATGTATTATCTGACTTGACTGGAAACACCTTAGCGCTCACAACATTGCCAACCTTTATTAGTGCGAGTCTAGGATCACTAGAAGGCAGCTTACAAGTCGGCGAACAAGCAACCTATCGTGCGACGTTCGTTGTAAACAGTCAGGCGATGAATGCTGGTGGTGTATCTAACACAGCGACAGTAACAGCGCAAGGCACAAGTGGAGGTACGATTTCAGACACCAGTGATGACCCAAGCACGATCGCACCAAACGATGCAACAATTACAATACTCACGACAGTAACACCACAGTCCTCTATAGAAGTCACTAAGACAGCTACAATTGTTGACAATGGAAATGGCACAACAGGCCTTGGAGATACAATAACATTCCTAATAACAGTCGAAAACACCGGAAGCACTGCCTTGAACGGAATTGTTGTCAACGATACCTTCAGCGACTTGAGTGGAAATGCCTTAGCATTAACCACAGAACCATTGTTTGTCAGTGCAAATCTTGGCTCTGTTAAAGGGACCTTATTGTCTGGCGAAACAGCATTCTATACAGCAACCTTCATCGTCAATGCACAAGCCGATAATGCAGGTGGGGTATCAAATACGGCGTCAGCTACAGCAACAACGCCTTCAGGCAATACGATTACTGATGTATCAGACGATGGTGACGACACAGATGGAAACACGACCAACGACCCAACAGTTGTTGCATTCTTCCAAAACCCTGTTGATGGCGACTTTGAAATCTTTAATGGAATGTCGCCAGGAAGTGATGGATTCAATGATTACTTCAAAATCGCAGGTATTGAAAACTATCCAAACAATACAGTGAAGATATTCAATCGATGGGGTGTAGTTGTTTATGAAGTGAATGGATATGGTATTGGCGACAAACTCTTTATGGGAATATCTGAGGGACGAATCACCATCACCAAGAATCAAAAACTTCCAGAGGGAACGTATTTCTATGTAATTGAATTTGAAGGAGATAATCCGGGTAGAGAAAGATATACTGGCTACTTATATATAAATCGAGATTGATGAACAGGAAATCAAACATATCGACCTTTCTAATGGCCAAGTGTTTAGGGCTATGGCTTTTGATTTTCCTTTTGGGCGTATCTAAATATGTCAATGCACAGCAAGATCCACAATACACCATGCACATGTACAACACCCAAGTTGTGAACCCAGCATATATCGGATCTATCGAAACTGTCAATTTTGGCTTCTTGACACGCACCCAGTGGGTTGATTTCGAGGGATCTCCTCAAACGGGGAGTTTTACCATCAGCTCGCCTGTTGGACGCCGAAACAAAACCGCATTGGGTCTTTCTATCGTGAGTGATGTGATTGGACCATCGAAAGAGCAAGGGCTCACAGCCGACTATGGATACACATTCTTTAACGATTATGGATCAAAGATTACACTTGGATTAAAAGCAGGGATAAGCAATCTACAAGTTGATTATTCACTTCTCAATCTTGCAAATGCTAGCGATGATCAATTTTCTGAAAACACATCATTGTTGTCCCCACAAATTGGGGCAGGAATTTATTACAACAACGATAGGTTTTATGCAGGGCTTTCGGTACCTAATTTCCTTAAAACCAACACCTATGAAGTAAGTGGTACTACCTATGCTTCGTCCGAGGCTAAAAAGAGGATGCACTACTTTTTAATTGCAGGTTATGTATTTGACATTAGTGATTCGGTCAAACTCAAACCGGCTGGTATGCTCAAGGTTGTGCGTGGATCACCAATTCAATTGGATGTATCAGCCAATGTGTATTTCAACGAAAAAATTACATTCGGAGCTGCCTATCGACTCGATGCTGCCATCAGTGCCATTGCAGGCTTCTCCCTTTCTGACAGAGCCTTTGTTGGCTTTGCCTATGACTATCAGACCACAGCGATTCAAAAATTTAGCTCAGGGTCATACGAGATGATTTTAAGATTTACGATACCTCGCAAAGGAGAACGTATACTAACGCCTAGATTTTTCTAAATGAAACAGCTCACTTCATTACGTTCTTTCCCCAGTCATCATAAAAATAGTTGTTTGGGATTGATATTTAGCCTGTTTTGTATGGGTCTCTTTGCTCAAAACGACTCGATCCCCGGCGAGCCTTACACTGTTTTCGATGCAGATCGTGACTATAACGACTATCGATATAACCGCGCACAATCTGCCTTTTTACAGTTGGTTCGTGATGATGCTGATTTTAACGATAAAAAAGTAATCCAATCCTTGGCTGATACCTACTTCTTCAACAGTCAATACAACCAATCCTACACCTGGTATCGAAAATTGATTTCTCTCTCTCCAGACGATGTCCAATCAATTTATTATCTGCGCGCATCCATCAGTGCAAGGAGTAGCGAAAACTACAGCATTGCAGATCGATATATACAGCAGTATTTTGCGATGGAAAAAGGAACAGTCATTGAAGACCTATACATTGACGATCTCAACTACCTTGATAGCATCGCTGATCTTCGCCCTAGGTATATTGTTGAAACAACCAAAATTAACACCGATCAATCGGATTTTAGTTCTGCATTTTTTGGCCCAGATAAACTTGTTTTTTCATCCACTTATCAAGCCAGTGGCCAACGTGATTACGATTGGACTGGCGAACCATTTTTGGACCTCTATGTCGCTGATATAGGCGAAGATGGCCAACTGGAAAATACGGAACAAATTGAGGGTGACATCAACACTGCTTTTCATGAGTCGTCCGCTGTTTTTACTAAAGATTTAGATCGAGTTTATTTTACCAGAAACAATTACAAAAACGGCAAAAAAAGATCAGATCGTAAAAACACTGTTCGTTTAAAATTACTGACTGCCACTGTCGATGACAATGGCAATTGGAGTGATGTGGAGGAATTGCCCTTCAACAATGATAATTATTCTGTTGCTCATCCAGCTCTAAGCTTGGATGGGAAAAAACTCTATTTTGCTTCTGACATGCCTGGCACCACTGGAGAATCGGATCTTTGGTATGTTGACATTTATAAAGATGGTTCATACGGTGATCCGATCAATTTGGGTCAAAAAGTAAACACAGAAGGGCGAGAATCTTTCCCTTATATCGCTGAGGATGGGGTCTTATATTTCACCTCTGATGCGTTGGTTGGCTTTGGTGGTTTCGATCTGTTTAAAGCCGAGTTGACCAACTCGGGGATTGCCAGAGCACCTGAAAATATGGGGCTGCCAATAAATTCCGCGGGCGATGACTTTGGATTCTTGTTGCAAACAGATACTAATACAGGTTATATTTCTTCCAACCGCGATGGAAACAGAGGAAGTGCCTCAGATCAAATTTATTATTTCAAGCCGAGCAAGTGTGTGGTGGAAATCACAGGTATTGTCACAGACGCTAACACTGGCAACTTGATGCCGGGCGCGACTGTCAAAATTCTCGACATGGGTATGAATGTTATAGCAGAGCAAATCGTACAGCAAGACGCTCGTTACTCTTTCCCAGAGCAAGTGGAGTGTGGACAAGCATACTATTTGGTCACAGAAAACGGGTTGGCATATTCCATAGCTGAAACAACTTTTATTGCTCCGACGACCTCACAAACTGTCAGTGTTGACATGGCAATTGAGACCTACTCTCAGGATTGTCCGCCTTATGACTTGGGTTGTTTACTCGGATTAAACCCCATCTATTTTGATCTCAACAAATATTTTATTCGTCCAGATGCAGAAATTGAATTGACCAAGGTATTTAATGCAATGATTCGATTTCCAGAACTGATTATACGAATCGAGTCTCATACCGACTCACGCAGCCCACAATCCTACAACTTACGTCTTTCACAAAACCGAGCGACTTCGACCAGAAACTGGCTGATTCAGCGTGGGATCTCTCCCACACGTTTGTCTGCAGTGGGCTACGGAGAAAGTCAGCTCATCAACCGTTGCGCTGATGGGGTCCCTTGTACAGAAGCAGAGCATCAGCTCAATCGCCGTTCGATGTTTATTATTGAAAACTATCAGATTTTGTCGGGAGGAAGTGGAACATACAAACTAAATCGCCCGATACAGCCTTCTCCCTCATTGGCTAGGCCTGTATTAAATACACCAACGACAACGACCCCAATATCACCTCAAATACCACCAAGAGCGCAAAGTCGACCTCCAGCCACACCCCCAGTTGTTGTACCCACAATACAATTGAACACACCTCAACAAACCAATGTACCACAAGCCGTGGCACCAATACCTGCACAAACAACACAACAGCTATCAGCCATTGCATCTCAACCCAATGCTGCGCCCGATGAAGAACCAGCAAGGATTATTATTCAGGTAAACCCTAAACCCACAATTCAAAATACAGCAAACACCAATGCCGATGTAGAAAAAACAACAGGACAGCCTATTGTTCGATCGGCTAATGAAGCACTTCAGATTCTAGAAACGCATCGAAATCAATCGAAAGATGAAACAAATGATCTAAAACAAAATCAAACCAAAACCACACCCAATACAAAACCACAGGCGATTGTAATTAAAATTAAACAAGACTCACAGCCACCTCCAAGAAAGCCAATCCCAACACTATCAAATCCACCCAACCCAAATAAAATGGCAAATGGAACTGTTTCAAGAGTTCGATCGGCTAAAGAGGCACTTAAAATTTTGGAGAATTACCGCAATAATAAGCTAAGTGGTATACCCAATGCGACAAAACTGACAAAGCCGACAGCCAAACCAAATAATGATTTATTGCCTGAAAATTTACCAAATGAAAAAGCACCAGCGGATACCCTAAATGAAATTTTAGCTCATATAAAAGCGAACAATAATTATATTACATCAACCAACATGCAAAGTATTTTGGAACAGTCAGATGTCATATATGTTGTACAAATTGCTGCACTGATTAATAGACGTGATGTCAATCACAAAGTCTTTCGGGGCTTGGGAGGCTTATCGATTGAAAAATTCAAAGAATTCCATCGCTATTTATATCGACCAACTACCAGCTATAAACACGCAAAAATGGCCCAGCGACATGTGATTTCAAAGGGCTTTAAAAAATCATTTATTGTGGCTTATGTCAATGGAAAACGTACATCGGCGTGGGAGGTAGCAAGGATGAGCAACAATAACTAATTTAATGAGATTATTGTTGTGAAGTTAGGAAATTCCAAAGCAGCGAATTAAATGATTGCCCATCGATTTCATGATCAAACCACTGATGACCCCCATTCTCAACCTTATAATGCATCACTTGTGTATTATTAATTCCCTTTGAATAAGTATAATGATAAATTGTTTCTTTTTCAAAGGCATAACTGCTTTCCTGTGCAATAGTAGAGGTTTGATTTACGCTGTTCCAAAATGAAATCACCTCCTCTATACTAGCTATATCTGAAGAGCCATAATATGGCAAAATATCATTGGCAGTACCATGAGCGATAAATGCATTGATAGGTGAAGGCGCACAATCTACAAGATTGAGCTGTGCGGCAGAAACAGCAGCAAAACCTGCAATGGTTTCATTGGAAAAGCAAGCCAAGGCGTAACTAAACATTCCTCCCGTTGAAAATCCTGCAGCATAAACACGTTCTGGGTCGATCGATAGCTGTTTTTGTAAGTCGATGATTAGGTTTTCGATAAAGCCAATATCATCAAAATCTGTTATATTGTCTTCTGAAAATGGTGCTGCATTCCAAACTGAAAAACCAGAAAATAACAAAGCTTGTGGATAAATCAAAATCATTTCCTTTTGCTCAGCAACCTCTCTAAAATCAGATTCATTTTCAATATAATCTTTTGCGTTCCCTCCAAATGCATGAAAATTTAGCAAAACAGGATGGTTTGTGTTTTTATTGTAAGTGGTAGGAACATAAACAAGGTATTCACGCTCCTCACTATCGTGAAGTATACTTTGCGTGATTAGTTCTCCTGGAATAAAAGCAGAATCTTCTGGGGAGCTTAAAATTGATTGGGAGGAATTACACCCAAAAAACAATAAAAAAATTAAAAACAAAGTAGCTGATAGTAATGAGTTTTTCATTCTTTAAATTTAGCAAAATAAATATCATTATTAATTCAAAAGTCATTTGCTTTCACTGTTGATAATCATACGGTCAATTAGGATTTACTATCTTTTGAACATGAAAACGTTACACTTTCTGCTTTTAATCGGTATAGTTCATATTACTGAAGCCCAAACTTTGGTTGTTTTGGGCACTCTTCAAGACGGGGGATCTCCGCATATGGGTTGTGTAAAAAGCTGTTGCCATACGGAAAGACCCAATGATTATGTTGTCAGCCTAGGGGTTATCGATGAGTCTAAACATCTTCTTTTTGATGCTTCGCCCGATATTGTTTCCCAAACTAATTATTTACAGTCCATATCTCCCGCAAAAGAATTAGAGATTTTTTTAACACACGCTCATATGGGACATTATGCAGGTCTTATCCACTTGGGGAAAGAATCAGCAAACACAAAAAAAATACCAGTTTATGCCATGCCCCGAATGGCTCAGTTTTTACAAAACAATGGTCCATGGAGTCAATTGATAGAATTCGAAAATATTTCGATCCAGCCTATACAAAATAAAATTCCAGTTTCAGTATCTCCCCGACTGACAGTTACTCCTCTTACAGTACCTCACCGAGACGAATTTTCTGAAACGGTTGGCTTTCTGATTACTGGTCAATCAAAACGCGTTCTTTATATTCCTGACATTGACAAGTGGGATTTATGGGAAACTGACATAAACGAGTTACTAACTCAGGTTGATTATGCTTTTCTAGATGCTACTTTTTTTGAAGACGGTGAAATTTCTAGACCAATGTCTGAAGTACCACATCCATTTGTTGAGGAGAGTATAACACGTTTTAAATCGTTAGCTGTCGAAGAAAAAAATAAAATCTACTTCATTCATTTAAACCATACAAACCCAGCACGAGATACTGACTTTAAAGGAAGAGTGGATGTCGAAGAGAAAGGATATTACTTTGCTACTTTTGGCATGCGTTTTTCGCTCGATTGATTTAGGCGCGGTTTTTGGGTTTTTTATCAGGAATACGACCTTGATTACCCATTCCATCAATGTCAAGTTGGTCGTAGGCATCAGCATGTTCCCTTCGTTGAATACGATGTTGTTTTCCGATTATGCGTAGTAAAAAATAGACATAAACGATAAAAATCGTTAGCCCAACAAAAAACATCACTTGGTTAATCATCACGTCTTCTTTGGCGAATTGCAATTGAAAGAGATAAAATGGATGGTACCCAAATACCAACAAAAATACCTTCTAATTTATTGCCCGTAAACCACAGAAATACTGAGTATAAAAAACTGAAAAAGGCTAGTATAATAGGGTAATATTTTTCTAGAAATCGCATCATTAGTCTAAATTACAAATTTTAAAATAAATGGTTATTGCCTTGAACCAATCTTCAAGTCTCTTTGAATATCTTTTTTGACCACGCGTAAGTATTTTTCCCGTTTTTTTTGAGAAACAAAAGGGACCGACCAAAACTGTTTGGTTTTGAACCACAATGACCACCTCCAACCGAACACAAAACTGTAAACACCCATAACGAGTCGAAGTTTGACAGAATTCAAGTAAAGGGTACGCACAGGAAGAGATGGTGCACCATGTGTGACATAGGTTCTAATTTTTTTATCTTTCAAAAACGGTTTGGGGTAGGCATATGTTTTGGTGATATTGATAAATTCATATGCAAAGCCGGGTGTCATTACTTCGTCGAAGAAAATTTCGGTACGAGGGGTTAAGCGAAACCACCAGACGGGAGAAACTATATAAATCCACTCTGCCCATATGACTAACTTTTTGTATTTATCAATCACAGCGGTTCGTGGACGCGTAAAGCTATCGCGATACAAATCGATGATTTCCAGCTCTTCTCCACTGGCTTCAATCTCTGATTTGATTGTAGAGAAAATGCCGTTATAACAAAAGGATTGTTGGTCAGGATGACCAATCACGATTAAATTTTTCATAGCTTATTTTAAACAAAAATAATAAAATACCATTTGGAAATTATTAATAAGATGTTATGTGATGATATTTTGGAGGTAAGCTGGCAGTTCTTTTATAGAGGGAATATATCCTTGGGGTTGAATACTTGAGGCTTCTACTAGTACTTTTCGGTACTTCCCTGTTTGTACCAAAACGGTGTGCATTCCCATTTGATTAGCCCCTCCGATGTCATTGATCAAATCATCCCCAACCATTAACAGTTCATTGGGATTGCACCTAAAAGTATTGCTGGCGAGTTCAAAAAATGTCTGGTTGGGTTTTCCTACAACCAATGCTTGTTTTCCTGTGGCGTGTTCAAGTGCTGCTACAAAAGCACCACTATCTAACAAAAGACCGCTTTCGCCTTGGTGATAGCGACCTTTGTGCAGCGCGATGATTTCAGCACCTTCCAAAACTTGATTCATCAATTCGTTGAGTAAATCATAGTCCCAACGATTTCCAATATCTCCAATGACGATAGCATCAGGTTTTTGCAAATAGTTTGTTGGGTAATCCTGCTTTGCTGAACCACGGAGAACTAAACGACAGCGTTTAAACCCTCGTTGTTCGATCAAAAGTGCACCCGCATAATTTGCACTCATAATCTCGTTCTCATCAACTTCAAGACCCAATCGGCTGAGTTTGGCAGTCAAGTCTTTTCTACACATTGTGGTATTGTTGGTCACAAAACGATATGGAATTTGTTGCTCGTTCAACCATTGCAGGCAGTCTATGCCACCATCAATCAATTGCTGTTCGATATAAAAAACACCATCCAAATCAAATAATACACCTTTCATAACTACTCTGTGTTGTCTATTCTATATTGTTTATTTTTGCTTCATTGATTACAAAGATATGTCGAATCAGTCTATATTGGAAGGCGTACAAATCAGCACAAATGCTGGAGTGGCTCGGATTCATTTTGCACATGCCAAGCAAAATGCCTTTCCTGCTACAC
This sequence comes from uncultured Bacteroidota bacterium, assembly GCA_902566635.1. GTDB lineage: Bacteria > Bacteroidota > Bacteroidia > Flavobacteriales > Flavobacteriaceae > UBA724. The sequence goes on from CACFJP010000005.1 coordinate 19,784, forward strand.
TCCTCAAAGATTTGAAAGAGGCCTTTGAATCGGTTTCCAAAGACAAAAAGGTTCATGTGGTTATATTGCAGAGTGACCCTACAAAGGCCTTTTGTGCAGGAGCTTCCCTTGATGAGCTATTGGCCGTGAAAACTCCAGAGGAAGGAAAAGCATTTTTTATGGGCTTTGCTGATGTGATTAATGCGATGCGACGTTGTCCACAACCCATAATTGGACGAATCCACGGCAAAGCAGTGGGCGGCGGAGTTGGACTTATTGCAGCTTGTGATTATGCTCTCGCCACAAACCATGCTGAAGTTAAGCTTTCTGAAATTGCAATTGGTATTGGGCCATTTGTAATTGCACCATTGTTATTGCGAAAAATTGGAACGGCAGCAATGTCTGAACTATCGTTAGCAGCACATGCTTGGAAATCGGCAGACTGGGCACATGCTAAAGGATTGCTTTCTGAACTGCATTCCGACTTCGATTCTCTAGAAGAAGCAGTCAAGCAAAACGCCGAACGTATTTCGGCATATATACCTAAAGCGGTGGCAGAGCTTAAAAAAGCACTTTGGAAAGGAACAGAGGATTGGGACAATCTATTAGAGCATAATGCGGCAGTGTCTGGAAGTCTTGTTCTTTCTGATCGGACACAACAAACTCTAAAACAATTAAAATCTGAATGATGGGTCAAATTCGTGTGACTAAAAGTTTTGGTTTTGAAACTGGGCATGCTCTATATGGGCATGACGGGCTTTGTAAAAATATACACGGGCATAGTTATAAGCTTTATGTCACTGTTATTGGGAAACCTATCAATGATATGAATCATGCCAAAAACGGTATGGTCATAGACTTTAAAGACCTTAAAACCATTGTTAAATCTGAAATTGTAGATGTTTTTGATCATGCCATGGTACTGAACAATAACTCACCTCATTCGGAACTGGCAACAGTTTTGTCAAAGCAAGAGCATAAAGTGGTTCGGGTTGACTACCAACCAACATGTGAAAACATGGTTATTGATTTTGCCAACCGAATTACCTCCATGTTACCAAGTCACATAAAATTATTTAAGGTTCGTTTAAATGAAACCGCTACTGCCTATGCCGAATGGTATGCAAAAGATCAAGAATAATTATCTTTGCAGTCCATGAAAAAGAACATCTATTTTGTTTCTGACCATCATTTTGGTGCCCCTGACAGAACCTCGAGTTTGGTGCGTGAACGTAAATTTGTGAAATTGCTAGATGAGATCAAACCCAACGCTAGTGAACTCTATATTCTTGGTGATTTGTTTGATGTTTGGTATGAATACAAACACGTAGTTCCAAAGGGCTTTGTTCGCGTTTTGGGCAAGCTTGCTGAGTTTGTGGATGATGGCATACCGATTCATTTTTTTGTTGGCAACCACGATATGTGGATGATTGATTATCTCGAAACGGAAATCGGTGCAAAAGTTTATTTTCACCCCAAAACGATATCACTTAGAGCAAAAAAGATTTTCGTTGGGCATGGAGACGGCTTGGGGCCAAAAGACAAGGGCTATAAGCGCATGAAAAAAGTGTTTGGAAATCCATTTTTCCAATGGCTCTATCGCTGGCTTCATCCTGACTTAGGTATACCATTTGCACGTTATTTGTCTTTAAAAAATAAATTGATATCTGGGAGTGATGATTTAAAATATGATGGGCCTGACAGAGAATGGCTTTTCCAGTATGCCAAACGAAAACTCAAAGCCGAGCATTTCGATTATTTTGTATTCGGACACCGTCATTTACCTTTGGAAATTTCCCTCAACCCCAAATCGACCTATATCAATATTGGCGATTGGATAACGCATTACACCTACGGGGTTTTTGATGGATTAAAACTGTCATTAAAACATTGGAAACCTAACGATGATTGAGCAAAAGGATCTTGGTTTTGAACAGGCAGTTCTCATTGGGATAATCAATAAAAACCAAACAGCCAAACGCTTAGATGAATACCTCAATGAGCTAGCTTTTTTGACACACACGGCAGGCGGAACAGTCAGCAAGAGATTTACCCAACACATGGAAAAACCTCACCCCAAAACCTTTATCGGCTCTGGAAAAATGGAGGAGGTAAAGGCTTATGTTAAAACCCATGATATCGGTACAGTTGTTTTTGATGATGAATTAACACCCGCTCAACAAGCCAATATCGAACAGCTGTTAAAACGTAAAATTGTCGATCGAACAGGCTTGATTTTAGATATTTTTTCCCAAAGAGCTAAAACCAGTTATGCCCGCACACAAGTGGAATTGGCACAGTATCAATATTTATTGCCCAGATTGAAGGGGTTGTGGACACACCTCGAACGTCAACGTGGAGGAATTGGGATGAGAGGACCTGGAGAAACCGAAATAGAAACAGACCGCCGAATTGTTCGTGACAAAATCTCTTTGTTGAAGAAAAAATTAGTTACCATCGATCGGCAGATGGCTACTCAGCGTGGCAATCGTGGCGCATTGGTGAGAGTTGCATTGGTGGGATATACCAATGTGGGAAAATCCACTTTGATGAATGTGCTGAGTAAAAGCGATTTATTTGCCGAAAATAAATTGTTTGCCACCCTCGACACAACAGTGCGTAAAGTTGTGGTTCGCAACTTGCCCTTTTTGTTGAGTGATACGGTTGGGTTTATTCGCAAACTACCAACCCAGTTAGTGGAGTCGTTTAAGAGCACACTCGACGAGGTTCACGAAGCCGATATATTACTTCATGTGGTTGACATTGCACATCCAAACTTTGAGGAGCATATCGACTCGGTCAATCAGTTACTCAGTGATATTGGGGCAATTGATAAACCAACCCTTATGATCTTTAATAAAATTGATGTCTATTATCCAGAGCCATTGGATGATGATGACTTGACAACCCCTCGCACGACCAAGCATTACAGTTTGGACGAATTGCAACAATCATGGATGGCAAATACCCACGGAGATGCTATTTTCATATCTGCCCAGCAGAAAATTTATATTGACAAATTAAGAGAGTTGCTTTACCAAAAAGTAAGAGAGATTCATATCACCCGATTTCCCTACAACCAGTTTTTATACCCCGAAAGTTAAAGAGACATACGCACCCCAATACCAAAGACTTCACGAGCTTGAAGTGCTTGCACGGCATTATCGTCGTAGACAAACTGCACCTCGAGTTGCGTGCTGATAAGCTCATTGACTTTCATTTCAGCAGCCAAGGTGTAATCAAAATCGATGTTTTCGGGCTTGCCCAAGTAATCACTGTAAACTGCTAATCGATTTTCGATAAATACATTTTTCATGGCTTCAATTTTGTAAAAACCAGTGATTGAGGCACCCAATTCAAAGAGGTGATTTGCCCCTTTTAACACACCAAAATAAGTCTTTCCGTTTTTAAGATCATTGGTGAATTGTCTGCTAACAAAAGTAATTCTCTGTGTAAAGGGAGCGATGTTTACCCATGCATCTTTTGATTTTTTCCAGTACAAACCAACACCAAACTGCAAGTAGGCAGGGGAGAAAAAGTGTGTTTTTAAACTGCGTGTCTCTTCCCCCTCATCATCTGTTCCAAAACGGTACCCACGAGAAATTTGTGATTTAAAATTCAAAATGCTCGAATAGCTCCAAGTATCCGAAAATTCTTTTCCTAACAGCGAATTGATCTCTAAGCGGTCATTGGTTTTCTTAAGGAACTTATCCCCTTCCAAATAGCTCAATCCATAAGAAGCTTTGCCTTTGGTGTCCCAAGACCATCCATTTTCTTTATAATTGATTTCATAATCAACATCCAAGGCTAGTGATACATTGTTGATCCCTCCAGAAGCCCATTTGCTAAAAGCTGACTGATTGAATAATAGGGCTGTTTTGCCCCCGTATGACCAAATCCCTCCAACAGGATCTTTTGACTTGTTTTGACTCTCTTGAGCATAGGCTAATGTGCTAAAAAAAATTAGAATTAAAGTTGATAGGGTTTTCAATGTAGGTGCGCTATATAATTTTTAAAACTAACGTTTATAAAGTGGTACAGATGAACAGGCTTCTCCGTAGGCAATACGATTAGCATGGGGTTGAAGAACTTCCATCAATCGCACATAAACCCAATCAGGAACAGAACCATCACTACAGCCCTTGATGATGATATTCTTTTGTTTGTAGTCCTCGACTTTGAGTGTTGTTAAGGCCGATTCATAAGCCAAGGCCGTGGCAGCATCCTGATCTCCCAAACAAACCCCTGCTGCATGTGATTGCAAATGGCTAGTCATCAGCATGGCAGCCCATTGGGGAACAAGAGTGTCTTCTGCGATATGCAAACCCACATATTGCTCTTTATAAACTGTCCAGTCATGAGCAGCGATTGCTTGTCGAAATGGTTTTTCTCGTAAAATCTTATCCTCGTTGAGGAATGATGATAGCGACACGACAGTCACTTTGGCATCTTTCACTAAGGTAGCGGGGTCAAATTGGATCAGACCGCTTTCTGCAACGCGGTTTAAAATGCTCATCTTATAAAAATCCGAGTTCGAGTTTGGCTTCTTCACTCATCAAGTCTCGTGTCCAAGGTGGATCAAAAGTAAGTTCTACCTCAGCCTCTTTTACTTCGTTGAGGGATTGGACTTTGTCTTTGACTTCTTGTGGTAGAGAGTCAGCTACGGGGCAGTTGGGTGTAGTGAGTGTCATCAACACTTTCACGTCTTGGTCTTCGTTGACAAAGACATCATATATCAGTCCAAGTTCATAAATATCGACAGGGATTTCAGGGTCGTATATCGTTTTGAGTACACCAACAATTTTGTCTCCAAGTTCTTGTCCTTCCATCAGTTGAGTTGCGTTTGATATGCCAGGGCGTATAGTTTGAGTTGTTTGATCATAGTTACCAATCCATTGGCTCGTGTGGGAGACAAATGATCTTTTAGACCAATTTGGTCGATAAAATCGGTATTGGCATCCAAAATATCTTGTGGGGGTTGGTTAGAAAATGTTCGAATTAGAATCGCAATAATCCCCTTGGTGATGACAGCATCGCTATCGGCAGTAAACACCATTTTTTCTTCAACCATATCTGCATGCACCCACACTTTGCTTTGACACCCTTTGATGATGTTGTCGTCGGTTTTGTGTTTGGTATCTATCAGTGGCAAGGACTTACCAAGCTCAATCATATACTCATAGCGTTGCATCCAGTCATCAAAAAGTGAAAACTCTTCTATGATTTCGTCTTGTACTTGTTCTATAGTCATACGTCAAAAATACAAATTAGCGCAACATGGCAATTGCTCGTTGAACGCCATTGACAAATGCATCCACCTCATCTTTGGTGTTATAAAACGCAAAGGAAGCACGAATGGTGCCTGGAATCTTGTAATAATCCATAATAGGTTGTGCACAGTGATGACCTGTTCGAACAGCAATCCCCATTTTATCGAGGAGGGTACCAACGTCATAGGAGTGAAGTGAATCGATATTGAATGAAATCACAGCTGTTTTGTGTTTTGTGTTCCCATAAATGCGTAAGCCTTCTATTTGATTGAGTTTTCCAGTTGCATAGTCAAGGAGTTCCTCTTCGTAGCTTTCGATCGCATCGAATCCAATGCTGTTCATATAATCTAGTGCTGCACCAAAGGCAATCCCCCCACAGATGTTAGGGGTGCCTGCCTCAAATTTGTGTGGAAGTTCAGCATAGGTGGTTTTTTCAAAAGTCACCTCATCGATCATTTCGCCACCTCCTTGATAGGGGGGAAGCTTATTGAGCCATTTTTCTTTTCCGTAAAGCATCCCCATTCCTGTTGGCCCACAGAGTTTATGTGCCGAAACTGTATAAAAATCAACATCGAGTTTTTTGAGATTAGGTTTTAGATGCCCACAAGCCTGTGCGCCATCAACCAGCACTGCAGCACCAGTTTTATGAGCTTTTTTAATGATTTCTTTAATGGGATTGATCGTACCTAACGCGTTGGAAACATGATTGACAAACACCAGTTTGGTTTTTTTGTTCAACAACTCGGCATAGGCATGCATATCCAGTGTGCCTTCGTCGGTCATGGGAATAACACGTAGAACAGCACCACTTCGTTCACACATCATTTGCCAGGGCACGATGTTGGCGTGATGCTCTAAGGCCGAAACAATGACCTCATCACTAGGACTTAAAAGGGTGCCAAATCCGAAAGCAACGAGATTGATACTATGTGTTGTGCCAGAGGTCAAAATCACCTCTTTTGATTTTGGAATATTAAAATGTTTTTGGATGGTTTTTCGTGCGTGTTCAAATTTGTCTGTAGCCTCTTGACTGAGGGTATGCACGCCGCGATGGATATTGGCATTGTACTGTTGGTAATAGTCGGCAATCACATCGATCACTTGGGTGGGTGTTTGGGAGGTTGCAGCATTGTCGAGATAGACCAATGGCTGCCCATTGACTCTGCGAGAAAGTATGGGAAAATCGGCACGAATGTTTGTTAAATCCAACCCCATTGATTAGAGATTAAAACCGAGATGAACACCTAATTTTTTTGCGATAAGGGCATTGATTCTTGCTTTGACTGCTGGGATATTTACACTTGTTAGAACATTGTTGGCAAAAGCATAGGTTAATAGTGCTCGTGCTTCTTTTTTAGGAATCCCACGTGTTTGGAGATAAAACAGTGCTGTTTCGTCGAGCTGACCAATGGTACAGCCATGGCTACAACGCACATCATCTGCAAAAATCTCGAGTTGTGGTTTGGTATTTATGGTTGCCTTATCACTCATCAAGATATTGTTGTTTTGTTGAAAGGCATTGGTTTTTTGTGCTTCTTGCTCCACAACAATTTTACCATTAAATACCCCTGTCGATTGGCCATCATAAATTCCTTTATACTCTTGATGGCTTTCTGAATGGGGATGTGCATGATGCACTAGTGTATGGTGATCCACCAACTGCTTGCCTTCCACTAGGGTAATTCCTTTCATCGTGGATTGAATGGCTTGGTCTTTATGATAAAAATGCAGGTTGTTGCGAATAAATTGGCCCCCAAAAGAAAAGGTATGCACTTTGGCATGCGAGTGTTTTTCTTGATGGATGTAAGTGCTATCGACCAGTGACGCTTCCTCACGATCGTTTTGGATTTTATAGTAATCCACTTGTGCGCCTTTATGAGTAAAAATTTCAGTCACAACATTGGTTAGTACTGCTGTATCGGATAAGCTTTGATGTCTTTCGATAATTTGCACTTCACTTTGCGCTTCCACCACAACAAGGTTGCGAGGCTGCAGCATCAGATTTTGATTGACCCCTGTCGAAAAATGGATGATTTGAATTGGTTTTTCAACACGTTTCTTTTTGGGGATATACACAAAGGCTCCTTCTCGACCAAAGGCGGTATTAAGTGCAGTAAATGAATCTTCCGAATCTGCAATAGCGTCAAAATACTGCTCAATGACTTTTCGGAATTTGGGTTGACTTAACGCTGCAGAAAGCAAGCACACATCCATTCCCTCATGCGTGGTTTCGGAGAGAAAAGAACTATACACCCCATCGACAAAGACAATTTTATAGGTATCGACATCGTGGAGGATAAATCGCTCCACATCTGTTAGTGTAACATTTTTACTTTTCTTTGGAAACACAGTAAAATCTGTTTTCACCAGTTTACTTAGGGGTGTGTATTTCCAATCCTCCATTTTTTTGGTAGGAAAGCCTTGTTGCTCAAAAGTCTCAATGGCAGTTGAGCGTAGTTTTGCCATACGCTTGCTGTCTTCCGAAGTAGAAGTCTGTGCCATGTATGAAGCAACAAGTTTTTCTTGTAAATCCATCAGATTGCTTGTTTGATCCAGTCGTATCCTTTTTCTTCGAGTTCGATTGCCAATTCTTTACTACCAGACTTCACAATCTTACCCTCGTGAAGTACGTGAACAAAATCAGGAACAATATAGTCCAACAAGCGTTGGTAATGCGTAATGACAATAATTGCATTGTCATCGTTTCGAAGTGTATTAACGCCATTGGCAACGATACGCATGGCATCGATATCTAACCCTGAATCTGTTTCGTCCAGGATGGCGAGTTTGGGTTCGAGCATCGCCATTTGAAAGATCTCATTTCGTTTTTTCTCACCTCCCGAAAACCCTTCATTGAGTGAACGTGACAAAAACTGCGTATCGATGGAAAGCAATTTTGCTTTCTCCTTGATTTTTTTCAGCATCACATTGGCGGGCATTTCTTCAAGCCCTTGCCCTTTTCGGGTTTCGTTGATAGCTGTTTTGATAAAGTTTGTCACTGTTACACCAGGGATTTCGACTGGGTATTGGAAGGACAAAAAGATACCCAAGTGAGCACGCTCATCGGCGCTCAGATCACTGATATCTGCCCCCTGGTAGAGAAGACTTCCTTTGGTGACTTCATAGTCCTCATGCCCTGCAATGACTGCAGAAAGCGTACTTTTTCCTGAGCCATTGGGCCCCATAACTGCATGGACTTCTCCCGGCTTGATGTCGAGGTTGATTCCATTTAAAATCCCTTTGCCTTCAACTTGGGCATGGAGGTTGTCTATACTCAGCATATTATTCTGTTCGAATTTCTATCATTTGATTTTCAAATGGGGTTGAAGGTGCAACAGAGTCAATATCTTTTATCGTAATGACTTCTGGCCATCCCTCAGCGTTAGGGTTTTTTGAAATCAGTCCTTTGATATAGACTTGCACCATGTCAAAACTATCTTTTTGAATGGGTGCGACTTGGGCGTGAAGTTTGTGTAGTTTATCATCCACCACTACCCCATAAATTTCACTTCCTGTGTTGAGCACAGCGTTGTTGCCATAAAACAAAAACTCACCTGTGATACTTTCGGCTTTTGATTTTGGTTGGGTGGTACATGCTGATACGAATAGCAATACAATGATAAGTTGTAGGTTTTTTTTCATCTTTTTGAATTTATCCAACAGAACCTTCTAGTGAAATTTCGAGGAGTTTTTGTGCTTCCACAGCAAATTCCATTGGGAGTTTATTTAATACATCTTTACTAAAGCCATTGACGATGAGTGCAATTGCTTTTTCGGTATCGATGCCACGTTGGTTGCAGTAAAAAATTTGGTCTTCACCGATTTTACTTGTTGTGGCTTCGTGTTCAATTTGGGCACTTTTATTTCCGGCTTCTATGTAAGGAAACGTATGTGCCCCACATTTGTTACCCATCAGCAGTGAATCGCACTGCGAAAAGTTACGAGCATCATCTGCTCTAGGGCTGATTTTGACCAGTCCACGATAACTGTTTTGAGAAGTACCCGCAGAAATTCCTTTGGAGATGATGGTACTTTTTGTGCGTTTGCCTAAGTGTACCATTTTGGTACCTGTATCAGCTTGTTGGCGATTGTTGGTCACAGCGATAGAGTAAAACTCCCCTATGCTATCATCGCCTTTGAGGACACAAGAGGGGTACTTCCACGTCACTGCCGAGCCTGTTTCCACTTGTGTCCATGAGATCTTAGCGCTTTTGTGGCATATCCCTCGTTTGGTAACAAAATTAAACACCCCCCCTTTGCCTTCGGCATCGCCAGGAAACCAGTTCTGTACAGTCGAGTATTTGATTTCTGCATGGTCATGCGCAACCAGCTCCACCACAGCGGCATGCAATTGATTTTCGTCTCGGGCAGGGGCAGTACAACCTTCGAGGTAACTCACATAACTTCCCTCATCAGCGATGACGAGTGTGCGTTCAAACTGACCTGTGCCTGCCTGATTGATACGAAAATAGGTTGAGAGTTCCATTGGGCAACGAACCCCTTTGGGAATATAGCAAAACGATCCATCAGAAAATACTGCGGAATTGAGGGCTGCGTAATAATTGTCTTTGCGTGGCACCACTGTTCCGATGTATTTGCGGACCAGGTCTGGATATTCTTTAATCGCTTCCGAAATAGAACAAAAAATGATTCCTTTTTCGGCAAGGGTTTCTTTAAATGTTGTGGCAACAGAAACAGAGTCCATCACAATATCGACTGCAACGCCTGAGAGTCTTTTTTGTTCTTCGACGGGTATGCCCAGTTTTTTGAAGGTGTCGAGCAGCTCAGGATCCACCTCGTCCAAGCTGTTGTATTTGGGTGCTTTTTTGGGTGCTGAATAGTACGAAATACCTTGAAAATCTGGCTTGGGGTAGTCCACGTTTGCCCAGTCGGGTTCTTCCATGGCACACCATGCATCATAGGCATCTAGTCGCCATTCAGTCATCCAAGCAGGTTCATTTTTGCGTTTGGATATTGCACGAACAATCTCCTCATTTAGCCCTACAGGAAATGTATCCGACTCAATGTCGGTGTAGAATCCGTAGGCATACTCTTTGGACTCGAGCTCTTTTTTTAATTCTTCTTCTGTATAGGCCATAGCAAACCTGTTTTTTTATAGCGAAAAACTCTCACCACACCCACAAGTGCGATTGGCATTGGGATTGTTAAACACAAACCCTTTGCCATTGAGACCACCTGAATATTCAAGGGTTGTACCAACCAGATAAAGAAAACTCTTTTTATCGACAACGATACGCACATCATTGTCTTCAAACAGTTTGTCATCTTCGCCTAAGGCATTGTCAAACTTTAAATCGTATGAGAGGCCCGAACAACCACCACTTTTGACACCCACACGCACAAAAGAATCGCTGAGGTTGTAGCCATCTGACTGCATCATCTGCATCACTTGTTTACGCGCTTGTGTAGATACTTTTATCACAATTATAATTATAAGCTGTTTTTCGAATACAAATATAATATATTCTAAAGATATAATCGGCAGTAGCAGGCTTTACACTATTGCACTTCGTTTTTTAGTGATTTTTATGTTCTTTATTTTTTTAAGAAATAATTTAGAAATAAAAAAGGGAGGTTTAATTCTAATTAATGATCGTATGCTTGGTCATCACGACTTTTGACTTAAATGCGCTTAAAAAACCCTAATTTTGCTGCATGTTAGAAGATAAAAAAGCATCCAAAACCTCACTTGATAGCTTGGGGGAGTTTGCCCTCATCGAACACCTGACCAAATCGGCTACTGCCGCCTTGCCATCCACTGTTTTGGGTATAGGCGATGATGCAGCTGTGATCAATCACGAGGGTGAAACTGTAGTTGCGACTGACATGCTTATTGAAGGGGTGCATTTCGATTTGGCCTATATGCCACTCAAGCATTTGGGCTACAAAGCAGTGGTGGTCAACCTTTCAGATATCTATGCAATGGGTGCTGACGCCACACAAATATTGGTATCAATAGCAGTGTCCAATCGCTTTCCACTCGAAGCTGTTGAGGAGCTGTATGCAGGCATTCACTTGGCATGTAAAAACTATGGCGTGGACTTGGTTGGGGGTGATACCACCTCTTCCCAACAGGGCTTGCAGTTGTCTGTTATTGCCTTGGGCGTAGCTCCCAAAACAGGGGCAGTGTTGCGCAGTGGTGCCAGCGAAAACGATTTGTTGGTGGTCAGTGGAGACATTGGAGGAGCGTATATGGGTTTGCAGGTGCTGGCTCGTGAAAACGAGGTGTTTAAAGCCAATCCCCAACACCAACCCGATTTGGAGCCTTACAGCTATTTGGTGGAACGACAACTCAAACCAGAAGCACGTAAAGATGTTGTGCAACTGCTGCATGATTTAAAAGTACAACCCACCTCCATGATTGATATCAGTGATGGTTTATCGTCAGAGTTGATGCACTTGTGTAAGCAAAGCGGTATTGGATGTCGGTTGTATGAAAATAAAATTCCCCTCGATCCGCAGTTGATAAGTGTTTGTGAGGAGTTTACCCTCGACAGCACGACCATCGCACTGAGTGGTGGTGAGGACTATGAATTGCTGTTTACGGTCAAGCCATCTGACTTTGATAGCATCAAAGGTAATCCCAATTTGACTGTCATTGGTCATATGACTGCTAGGGGGGATGTCCCTTCACTGGTCACTCGTGCCGAAGAAGTGATACCACTCAAAGCACAAGGCTGGAAGGCGTTTTAGGGATTCATCAACGCTTCAATTTCCTCAGCCTCGATTGGAATGTTTTTCATCAAGTTTAGGGGTTCGCCTGTTTGTTGTACCACCACATCGTCTTCCAACCGAATGCCAAACCCCTCTTGAGGGACATAAATCCCAGGTTCGACAGTAAAGACCATATTAGCATTGATGGGTTGGTCGAGCAAGCCATAGTCGTGGGTGTCAAGGCCCAAATGATGTGAAGTGCCATGCATAAAGTATTTTTTATAAGCAGGGTTTTTGTCGGTTTGATTTTGCACATCAGCCTTATCCAAGAGCCCTAATGCCAATAATTCGGCAGTCATCAATTCGCCCACTTCCACATGGTATGCTTTCCAATAAGCACCTGGAACAAGTCGTTTGGTGGCTTCGTTTTTGACTCGCAAAACAGCATCATACACATCGCGTTGTCGCTTCGTAAATCGACCAGATACAGGAATCGTACGTGTCATATCAGAAGAGTAGTTGCCATACTCAGCAGCCACATCCATTAGTAGCATATCGCCTGCTTTACACTGTTGGTTGTTCTCGATATAATGCAACACATTGGCATTGGCACCTGAAGCAATGATGGGTGTGTAGGCAAAGCCCTTTGAACGATTGCGAAGAAATTCATGTACATATTCAGCCTCAATTTCATATTCCCAAACCCCTGGTTTTACAAAGCCCAACACACGTCGAAAACCTTTTTCGGTGATTTCACATGCAGTCTGTATATGTTCAATTTCCTCAGGGTCCTTAACAGCTCGTAGGCTTTGTAAAATAAAATTACTTTTTTCATAGTTGTGCGTTGCAAATTTCCCTTTGCACCAGTCAATAAATCTATCTTCACGCGTTTGGGTTTCGACTCTAGCACGATAGTGCTCGTTGGTATTGATATAAATATTTTGAACTTCTTTAGCCAAGGCCAAAAAATATGATTCAAATTCGCTTGTCCACTTCACAGTCGCAATACCTGACAATTGTGTTGTTTCGGCTTGAGTGAGTTTATGGCCTTCCCAAACAGCGATATGGGCATTGGTTTCTCGCACAAACACGACCTCTCGCAAAGCGGGGTCTTTGGCGTCTGGGCATAAAACCAAAATGGTTTCTTCCTGTTCGATCCCAGTGAGGTAAAACAAATCTCGGTGCTGTTCAAAGGGCAAGGTGCTATCTGCACTAATTGGGTAAATGTCGTTTGAATTAAACACTGCAATGCTATTGGGCTTGAGTTGTGCCAAAAAACGCTGACGATGTTGCGTAAAGACACGATTATGTAGGCTTTTATATTTCATATGGTAAAGTAAAAAAAATTTATCTTCACAGTAAAATTCTTACCATGAAGCTTCTATTTTTTTTATTAGCATTGGGAACAGTTGTTGCACAACCGACTGCCACACCTGCCCAGGAGTTACTAAACTCCACAAGCAATCTTGATCGTTTGGTCAGCAGATCACTTGTTGCGAAACTTCCACTCACCAACATCGGTCCTAGTGTGATGAGTGGTCGAGTTACAGATATCGACGTCAATCCCATGGCACCCCATGAGTTTTATGTTGGTTATGCATCAGGCGGATTGTGGTACACTACCAACAACGGCACGACCTTTCAGCCTGTGATGGACAATAGTCCCACCCAAAATATCGGAGACATTGCAGTACACTGGCCCACACATACGATTTATGTTGGAACAGGCGAAAACAACTCCTCTCGCTCGTCCTATGCAGGTATTGGCGTTCTCAAATCGACGGACAAAGGGGCATCTTGGCAACACATCGGTTTGGCAGATTCTCATCATATCGGAAAAATCGAAATCAATCCCACCGATCCTAACGAGGTTATTGTTGGGGTAACAGGGCATTTGTACTCCAGTGATAGCGCTCGTGGGATTTACAAAACCACTGATGGCGGAAAAACTTGGAAGCAAACTCTTGCACTGCAAGACCCAGTTGGGATTATTGAAATCAGTGTTGCACCAGAAAACTTTGGTGTTCAATACGCTGCTGCATGGGAAAAAGAGCGAAAGGCATGGGATTTTATTGGTAGTGGCACAGGGTCAGGTATATATAAAAGTACAGACAGTGGCGATAGTTGGAAGCTTATCAGTTCATTGCAAAGTGGCTTCCCTCAAGGTGAGGGCGTTGGGCGCATAGGAATTGCTGCTTATGATGCGAAAACCATTTATGCCATCGTTGACAACCAAGACAGAAGACCAAGAGAATCTAAAGTAAAACAGGCATTGGCCAAACAAGACTTTGAAAGCATGTCCCTGGAAGGTTTTTTTTCAGTCGATCAAAAACTCCTAACCGAATTTTTAGAAGAGAACAATTTTCCTAAAGAGCAAACAGCCAAAAGTATTCGTACTGCTGTTAAAAACGGAAAGCTAAAACCATCTGATTTAGCACTCTATCTTAGCGATGCTAACAGCGACTTGTTTGATACACCAGTTGTTGGAGCACAAGTCTTTCGTTCTGATGACGCCGGTCGAACATGGGTCAAAACCCACAAGAGCTACCTCGATGATTTGTATTATAGTTATGGTTATTATTTTGGGATGATTCATGTAACACCCACAGACCCCAATCGCATATATATATATGGTGTTCCCATGTTGACTTCATTTGATGGAGGGCAAGCATTTGAAAGCATAGATGCACCCAATGCGCACGTCGACCATCATGCATTGTGGATAAACCCCAACAACCCCGAACATTTGATCAATGGCAATGATGGCGGAGTCAATATCAGCTATGATGGTGGTCAAAACTGGATCAAAAACAACCAACCCTCAGTGGGTCAATTCTACACAGTTTACGCCGACCAGCAAACCCCTTACCACGTTTATGGTGGATTGCAAGACAATGGAGTCTGGGAAGCCCCACATTCTAGTCGTGAAAGTGTAGCTTGGCATCAGTATGGGCACAATAATTGGACTGGAATTATGGGCGGTGATGGCATGCAAATTCAGGTGGATCAAGACAATGCAGATATTGTTTATACTGGCTATCAGTTTGGGAATTATTTCAGAATCAATCGTGAAACCAACAAACGCACCAACATCCAACCCAAACACAAGCTTGGTGAAGCACCACTGCGGTTTAACTGGCAAACACCCATTTTGCTATCTCCTCACAACAACGATATTCTTTATCTGGGCAGCAATAAACTCCACCGATCACTCAACCGTGGGGATGATTACATCACAATATCAAAAGATTTGACAAGTGGCGGGGAAAAAGGGAACGTCCCTTACGGAACTCTCACAGCTATTGACGAATCTCGATTTGAGTTTGGAACACTAGTTGTTGGTTCAGATGATGGTCACATTCATGTTTCTTCAGACAGCGGTGCATCTTGGCATCGTATCAGCGACAACTTGCCGCAAAAACTTTGGGTAAGTCGAGTCCAGTTTTCTAAGCATTTTCCATCTCGAATATATGCAACGTTAAATGGCTATCGCTGGGATGATTTTACACCATATGTATATGTGTCAGATGACTTGGGTCAGACATGGCGAAGTCTCGCAAAGGGACTTCCCCTTTCCCCTGTAAATGTAGTTCGAGAGGATCACACTAATGCTGATATCTTGTATGTTGGAACGGATAATGGATTTTTTGTTTCGATAGATGGTGGCGAGGCTTGGCATATGTTTGATGCTGATTTTCCACGTGTGGCAGTTCACGATTTGTTTATTCAAGAGCGAGATAATGATTTGTTGGTGGGCACACACGGACGTTCGATTTATCAGCTCGAATTAGAGCCTATTCAAGCTTTGGAGTCTTTAGCTCAACAACAAGTGTCTGTCGTCCAAACAGAGGCAATCAAGCATAGAAAAAATTGGGGAAGAAAGTATCGAGTTTGGTCAGAGGCAATCACACCAGATTTTTATTGGGTGTTTTATGCTGCCAGTCCCACCAAAGGCACATGGCAGTTGATTTCAGAAAAAGACGTTGTTGTATATGAAGAAGACATCGAACTAACAACTGGTCTTCAGTTGATTCCTTATGATTTATATTTTATGGAAGGGCAAGTCAACAAGTATAATCGCAAGCATAAAGTCAACCTCACATCTGCTGATGATAAAAATACCTATTTACCTGTCGGGAACTACAAATTGCTGTGGAATGACAAACAAATCAGCACTTTAAAAATTGAATAATTTAATTGATATTGCTTCTATGATTTTGATTAATAAACGTTCAATTTAGGTCAAACTTGTTAGAATTATTCAAAATCATTAAAAACCTTTGGCTTTCAGACGTGCAGCACCTAATTTTGTATTAATATTTAGTTAATACTATGGGAGTTGTCCTGTCTTCTACAATACTGCGAAAGGTTGCTATGGCCTTGTCTGGTCTCTTTCTAATGCTGTTTTTACTACAGCATTTCGCAATCAATATTACTTCAGTTTTTAGTGAAACCGTCTTCAATCAGTTTTCACATTTTATGGGGACTAATGCCCTTGTACAATTTGTTCTTCAGCCCATTTTAATTTTTGGAGTGATTTTCCATTTTGTTATGGGCTTTATTCTCGATATCCATAACAGGCGTTCACGTGGCATACGCTATGCAGTTTATAAGGGTAACGCAAATGCGAGTTGGGTTTCTAGAAATATGCTTATTTCGGGAGGCACTGTTCTTGCTTTTCTAGCACTACACTTTTATGATTTTTGGGTTCCTGAAATGAATTATAAATACATCGAAGTCCTTCCTGAAGACCCAAATCGATATTATGAAGAACTGGTTCATAAATTTGAGGATCTTACTCGTGTGATTCTTTACGCGGTATCCTTCTTCTTCCTGGCCCTTCACCTATCCCACGGATTTTCATCGGCCTTTCAATCTGTTGGGTTAAATAATAAATACACACCAGTATTAAAATCTATTGGAAAAGTCTATGCTATCGGGATCCCCTCTGGCTTTGCATTTATTGCGGTTTTTCATTTTCTAAATCACTAACATGACCAAACTAAACGCACAAATCCCCAAAGGTCCAATAGCTGATAAATGGACAAATCATAAAAACAACATTCGTTTGGTCAGCCCTGCAAACAAGCGATTGATTGATGTGATTGTCGTGGGAACTGGTTTAGCTGGCGGTTCTGCTGCAGCTACGCTAGCCGAATTAGGATATAATGTCAAGGCATTTTGTTTTCAAGATTCCCCTCGCCGTGCACACTCTATCGCGGCACAAGGAGGAATAAACGCTGCTAAAAATTATCAAGGGGATGGAGACTCAGTTCATCGATTGTTTTACGATACTGTAAAAGGTGGAGACTATCGATCTAGAGAAGCAAACGTATATCGACTTGCAGAAGTTTCTGCAAATATCATTGATCAATGTGTTGCACAAGGCGTTCCCTTTGCAAGAGATTATGGGGGATTGCTTGACAACCGCTCGTTTGGTGGGGTTCTTGTTTCACGCACCTTTTATGCCAAAGGTCAAACCGGTCAGCAATTGCTACTCGGTGCTTACTCTGCAATGAATCGGCAAATCGGGCGTGGTAAAATCAAAATGTACAGTCGTCATGAGATGCTCGATCTTGTCAAAGTTAATGGTAAAGCAAGAGGTATAATTACGCGCAACTTGGTCACGGGTGAAATCGAACGTCATGCAGCACATGCTGTTGTGATTGCATCTGGAGGTTATGGAAATCTATTTTATTTATCAACCAATGCGATGGGAAGCAATGTAACTGCTGCCTGGAAAATACATAAGAAAGGGGCTTATTTTGCCAATCCGTGCTTTACACAAATCCATCCGACTTGTATTCCAGTTTCGGGCGACCACCAGTCCAAATTGACACTGATGTCGGAGTCTTTGCGAAACGACGGAAGAATCTGGGTGCCAAAAAAGAAAGAAGACGCAGAAGCGATTCGTGAAGGACGCCTTAAACCCACCGATTTAGCAGAAGAAGATCGGGACTATTACCTTGAACGTCGGTATCCAGCTTTTGGAAATCTTGTCCCACGAGATGTTGCATCCCGAGCAGCCAAAGAACGATGCGATGAAGGCTTTGGGGTTAACAAAACAGGAGAGGCTGTTTTTTTAGATTTTTCTGCAGCCATTTTTAGATATGGCAAAGAAAAAGCACACGTCAAAGGACTGGACGAAAACGACAATGCACTTGTACAAAAACTTGGCAGACAAGTCATCAAAGCCAAATATGGCAACTTGTTTCAGATGTATGAGAAAATAGTTGATCAAAACCCATATGAAACTCCAATGATGATTTATCCTGCTGTGCATTACACCATGGGAGGTGTATGGGTTGATTACAACCTGATGACAACTGTACCAGGTTGCTTTGCGATAGGGGAGGCCAACTTTTCCGATCATGGTGCCAACCGACTTGGCGCTTCTGCATTGATGCAAGGCTTGGCAGACGGCTATTTCGTATTACCATACACCATAGGCGATTATCTTGCAGATGACATCAGAACGGAGGCAATCACCACGGACTCACCAGAATTTGAAGAAGCAGAATCAAATGTGCGAGCACAAATCGATGCTTTTATCAACAATAAGGGAACAAAAACGGTCGATTATTTCCATCGAAAACTTGGAAAAATCATTTGGAACAAATGTGGAATGTCACGCAACAAAAAAGGACTTGAAGAAGCCATAGCAGAAGTCAAAGCACTGCGCGAAGAGTTTTATAAAGATGTTTTTGTGCCTGGCACTGCCGATTCATTTAATGAGCCATTGGCAAAAGCCCTTCGAGTAGCAGACTTTTTAGAGCTGGGCGAACTCTTTGCCAAAGACGCTTTGGAACGCACAGAATCTTGTGGAGGTCACTTCCGTGAAGAATCTCAAACTCCAGAAGGGGAGGCACTTCGGGATGATAAAAACTTTACGTTTGTATCTGCATGGGAATACCATGGAGAACCAAGTAAAGCTAAACTGCATAAAGAAGTACTGAAGTACGAAAACATCGAATTGAAAACACGTTCATACAAGTAACAATGAAGTTAACATTAAAAATCTGGCGACAAGAAAACGCCTCATCAAAAGGGAGTATGCAAACCTATCCACTGGATGGAGTGTCCCCCGATATGTCCTTTTTAGAAATGATGGATGTACTTAACGAACAGTTGATGGAACAAGGCATTGATCCTGTTGCGTTTGATCATGACTGCCGAGAAGGAATCTGCGGTTCTTGTTCAATGTTTATAAATGGTGAAGCCCATGGCCCAGATCGTCTGGTAACAACTTGCCAGTTACACATGAGAAAATTCAAAGACGGTGATACCATACACATAGAGCCTTTTCGCGCTAAGCCATTCCCTGTGATTAAGGACTTGGTTATTGATAGAACGGCCTTTGATCGAATTCAACATGCTGGGGGGTTTATTTCAGTAAACACATCAGGTAATACCCAAGATGCCAATGCGATTCCAATTGAAAAAGCTGATGCCGATAAGGCCTTTGATGCGGCGACTTGTATTGGATGTGGTGCTTGTGTTGCGACTTGTAAAAATGCTTCTGCTATGTTATTTGTTTCGGCTAAAGTATCACAATACGCCCTGCTTCCACAAGGTAAAGTAGAAGCTACTGATCGTGTTCTTAATATGGTTAATCAAATGGACGAGGAAGGCTTTGGAAACTGCACCAACACTGGAGCATGTGAAGTAGAATGCCCTAAAGGAATTTCACTAGAAAATATCGCTAGAATGAATAAGGAATTTCTTTTGGCTTCCTACAAGGCCTGAGAGATCTAGAAAATAGGTTTTGGAAGTGTCCATTGTGGTGTATTATGCGAGAAAGCTCCATAATTAGTGACATTTGAAACATCCCAATTTGACAAATCTTGGTTAAAATAATCGGCGCTATTAAACATATGAGCCATGCTAATTACACTACTTGTGTCCCAATTTCCAATGGGTTGATTAAACATATACTGCCTTTGGTTACTGTATCCATTAAACATAAAAGACATATCAATTACATTACTAGTTTCCCAATTACCAATGGGTTGGTTAAATGAAAAAGCTGTGTGAAACATATGTGACATATTAGTTACATTACTTGTATCCCAAGAACTCAAATTTTGATTAAATGAATGAGCTTCTTGAAACATTTGATACATATTAATTACACTGCTGGTGTTCCAATTGGCTATCGACTGATTAAATTCAGCAGCATTCATAAACATTTCTGACATGTTTGTTACTTTACTAGTATCCCAAGCATATATATAACCGTTAAAGTTTGATCCTCTAAACATACTTGACATATTTACTACTTTTGAAACATCCCATAAATTAAGTTCATGAGTAACCCCCAAAGTTGCACTTTGAAACATTGCCCGCATATCTGTTACATTTCCTACGTCCCAACTTGATATATTTTTATTTTTAGCGTGATTTTTAAAAACTTCAGACATGTCAGTGACTAAAGATGTGCAAACCGCTGAATAATCCATGCCTTGAGCTACCATACTTTTTAGTGTTTCTCTATCAACAATAACATACTCTTTACCGTTTATTGTTCCAACATCCCCAAAACTTGCCCAAGAATGCGCTTTTACAGTTATTCCATTAGATGATAAATAAACTGGAGAAAAACTATCTGTACCATCACAATTTTGATCAATACCATCATCTTGAATTTCAAACGCAGATGGATTAATATTAAAATTAAGATCATTACAGTCTCCGTCTTGAACAGTGTACCCGTCGCCATCATTGTCATCAGTCAAGCTCATTGTTTGAAATGAGTATGTAGATCCATATACTGTTTTATTTGAGTTTGTAGCATAAGCTCTGTAATAGTATGTGGTTGATTCTGTAAGGTTGGTTAGTTCACTTGTAAAAGTTCCTGAGCCTATTCCATCTGTTGTTTTGTCCCCATCAATTATAGGATCAGGGTTTACATCCCATACAACTCCTCTAGCAATCACACTTGAACCTCCATCTGCAACAACTTCACCACCAGAACTTGCTGAATCATTAGAATAATAATTCACTTGGGATGTTATAACTTCAAAAGCATTGTTTGCTGAAGTAGACGCTGAACTAATCTCCCATGAACTTGTAGATGCGTTCCATTTTAGAGTATCACCATTATTTGTTCCTTGTGGAAGTGATCCACCAGCATTTTGAGCATATAGAGCATATGGTACACTCATAAATTGTGTGGTTCCTAAATCAACATACCCACTTCCTGCTGAAAGCTCAACCTCAATTTTTAGAAAGTAGCTTCCAAGTGACCAGTCAATTGAACTAAAGGTTCCACTTGTAGCATTTCCTTGGCCTATCACAAATGATACTTGTCCTAAATCATCTGTATTGGTTGCGTGTGTTTCAGTATATGTGGGAGCTGCAGTTTGAGTGCCTTGAATAATATGAAACTTAAAGCTTACAGATTGCTCTATTACTAAATCTCCATTTGCATCACGCACTGAGGCTTGGTAGTTAAAACCATTTGGCGCTTGTGCTAATCCATATATTGAGAATAGGGCAATTACAATGGGTAAAAGTTTTTTCATTCTTTGATAATTTTATAAAAATTTATCCTTTGGTTGTCTGAAGTCTTGACACTAACTATATATGTTCCTAATGATAGGATTGAGGTTGATATAGGTTTTTTAACTTGTGATAGTTGTTCATATACAAGTCTTCCATTAATATCATGAATACTTACTATAAACTCACTAAGTGTTGGGTGCTCTATATAAAGAGCATCACGTACTGGGTTGGGATATAAATTAAACCCAAACTTAAGCTCTGGAATATCAACATCAAGGGTGATTAAATTAAGTGAGGGGTAATACCCACTTCCAAGTTGAATAGAACCATCCTCAGATGCTTGACTCCCAATTAAAAGCTCACCTGCATTGTAACTAACACTAAAGTTTTGTCCACTATAAGAGCTTCCAATTGCTGAGATTACACTCTTTTCTACTGATTGAGCTGAAAGCGAGACAAATGAAATTAGTGTTAAAAAGTATTTCATAATCTAAAATTAATGAAGATTTTTTTATACTTCAAAATATTTCTGATTTTACAACTATTTTAAAATAAAGATTTCTTGTAACTCCCAATTGGCACGCACATCCAACAGTGGCTCGTGATGGTATACCTTTTCAGGTGCACGTCGATCGAGAAAACGACCAGTATCCCATTGCCCATTTTTGTTTTCATCGATAATCAACCGTACATAGTATTTTTTTGGTTGTAGATTGGAAAAAACAATTCGCCTTTGCGGCGCTGCTACAGGCAAGCTGCGAATAAGGTTTTCATTTTCGTCTGTGAGCTGTACGATAATCGGATAGCTGGGAACGCCTACAAGTTGAAGATAAACACTTCCATAGTCAGCAGGTTTTTTGGTGCGCAACGCCAGTTGTAAACTGTCATTGACTTCATCGAAAAAATCAGTAATTGCACCTGGAAACACATCCAACTGATAGTTCTCATTTGGTAGGATATCAAAGTCAAAGAGAACCCGATGTGGGTCTTCAACAGACATATCAAAGGGAACAGGCATAGAGTCACGATTGCGTAAGTAGATACGTGATTTATCAATCGTCAAAATAGGTGTCGTGGTTTCAATGCCAAGGGTGTCATCTAAATGTAATACCCCTTTAATTGTGGTAGAGATTGTAAGAGAATCCAATTCAGCTTTTCGGATTTGATGTGTGAGTTGATACTTAAGGGTATCTTGACTTATGTCGAACTGTAAAGAGTCCGCTTTTAGGTTTTTGTACCAAACATATAGTGTGTCTTTATCTTTATCAAAAGATTGAACAGTTTGCACACTGTCTGGAAGGTTAAGCGGAAGTATTTTCAAGCCATTTGGTTTGCCGTAATAACCTAATCCAATTCTATTTTGACTTGCTTGAAACGTTCGCCCTACTGAAAAATTAGTTTTTTCTCGAAACAAGTCCAAATGAAAGAGACTATCTGTTGGCAGATCGATGAAATCATTGATAAAACCAATATCATCAGCATTTTGATCAAAGGTGTAATTGTTGGCGATGTCTTTCTGTGCAATAAGCAAATATCGCCCAGCTTTGACATTGCCAATTTCAAAGATCTCCAAACTATCCAATGTGTTGGTTAAATAGTCTGGGGGTTGCTGATAAATAATCGAGTCATTGTATGTACTATCAACTAAATAGAGCATGACAGACACAAAGTTTTTTGCCTCTCGTGCAAAGGCATTACCAATCGTACCACGCACTTGAAGCGAATCAACATAATCACCTGTGGAAAAAACATAGCGAAAGTATGGATATGGATTTCCCTCGTTGTTATCGACGATACTTTGTCCAAAATTGAAATTATAGGTGGTGTTTGGACGTAGCGTATCCATGAGTTCGATTTGCACATACTTAGCAGCAGTACTTTGTGGTGAAATGATATAGGCAGATGGGTCAAGTGGTGGCGATACAATGAGTTGATCTTTAAGCTTTTGGAGTTTTATATATTCATCAAAATACAAGCGAATTCTATCTTTACTGAAATGAGTTGTGTTTAGCGCAGGATCAGCACGCAACAACACAGGAGGGGTTTCGTCATCAGGCCCACCAGTGGGATTACCACGCTTTGCACATTGCATAAACAATAACGCTATCAAGCTCCACAAAACCAGCGAAAAGAGATGTCTCATAAAATACAAAGAAACGACTATTTTGAAGACTCAAAAAAAGCACTTCTTTTAATGAAAAATGAATATATGTCGTGCTAGAGGCAAATATAAATTACAAAAGAAAGCTTATTTTTGCGCCATGTCTGAAACCGACAATTTTAAAAAAGTGATTGCCCACGCCAAAGAATATGGCTTCGTCTTTCCGTCGAGTGATATTTATGATGGGCTAAGTGCCGTATATGATTATGGTCAACAAGGCGTACTGCTGAAAAATAATATTCGCAACTATTGGTGGAAATCTATGGTGCAACTCAACGAAAATATTGTTGGATTAGATGCTGCTATTTTTATGCATCCCATGACTTGGAAAGCGTCGGGGCACGTAGATGCTTTTAACGATCCATTGATTGACAACAAAGACTCCAAAAAACGCTATCGTGCCGATGTGTTAATTGAGGATTATATCGCAAAATTGGAAGTTAAAATCGAAAAAGAAATCACTAAGGCCACCAAGCGTTTTGGAGATGCGTTTGACAGGAAGCAGTTTATATCGACAAATCCTCGAGTGGTTGGGTATCAAGAAAAGGCAAACGCGATCAGTGCTCGTATGGCCAAATCCTTAGAAGCCGAGGACCTTGCCGACGTAAAAGCACTTATTGAAGAATTGGAAATCGCATGCCCATTTTCTGGCTCTAAAAATTGGACGGATGTTAAACAATTCAACTTGATGTTTGGCACTAAGCTTGGTGCTTCTGCCGATAATGCGACTGATCTCTATCTACGTCCAGAAACTGCCCAAGGGATTTTTGTAAACTTTTTGAATGTACAAAAATCTGGACGTATGAAAATCCCCTTTGGGATTGCTCAAACCGGAAAGGCCTTTCGAAACGAAATTGTAGCACGTCAGTTCATCTTTCGCATGCGGGAGTTTGAGCAAATGGAGATGCAATTTTTTATCCCTCCGGGTACACAAAAAGAGTGGTATGACCATTGGAAAAAAACCCGCCTCAACTGGCATCTATCTTTGGGAATGGGTGAAGAAAACTATCGATATCATGACCACGAAAAACTGGCACACTATGCCGATGCTGCCTGTGATATAGAGTTTAAATTTCCATTTGGATTCAAAGAACTCGAGGGGATTCACTCACGAACGAATTTTGACTTAGGGAGCCATGAAAAACATGCAGGTAAAAAACTACAGTATTTTGACCAAGAGCGTAACGAAAGTTACACCCCTTATGTATTGGAAACCTCAATCGGACTGGATCGTATGTTTTTGGCGGTGCTTTCTCACTCCTTACAAGAGGAGCAACTTGAGGATGGCAACTCACGGACGGTATTGCGATTACCTGCCGTTTTGGCCCCCACAAAGGTTGCCATTTTACCTTTGGTGAAAAAGGATGGTTTGCCAGATCTTGCTCGTGATTTGGTTGCGTGTTTAAAATGGGATTACTCAACAACGTATGACGCGAAAGATGCTGTTGGGCGTCGATACCGACGACAAGACTCGCTCGGGACGCCATATTGTGTAACGGTTGATCACCAATCCTTGAAAGATCAAACGGTTACATTACGCGAACGAGACTCCATGGAGCAAATTCGGGTTACCACCAAAGAGTTACCCCAATTGCTAGAAGCTAAATTGAATCTCAAAAATTGGTTGACAAACCTTAAAGATTAGTATCTCTTCCCTACGGAAAATCCCAATCGAACATGAGCTTCGGGGTTACCGCCATTTGAACCCTGACTATCCAAATATCTGCCAACTCCGATAAAAGGCTCAAAAGTGTACCCAGACCTGGTAATCCATTTCCGACCTATCGTAGCACCGACTGAAACGCGAAAGATATTGTCCCGATCATCAAAGTCATTATAAAGACCGTAATCATTCATATCTTTTGAAGAGGCAAAAGAACTAAACAACTCCACAAAAAGCCCCTTGGCACCATAATCTTTTCGGTTTAAAAAATAAAGTCTGTAATAAGGAGAAATCGCAAAACGACGCTGTACGATATCAGAACTGAGATTGTCAGAAAAATTGATAAATAGCCCTGTTCCATAGCTGGAGTTTTCATCGATAATTTTTTCGTAATACCCATGGAAACCAGGGAGAACAAGCAAGTCAAAAAAGTTGACTCTCAACTCGTTGTTTCCATAGGAATTAGCCGCTTCAAAAGAGGAGTTTTTAACAATTTCAACTTTGTATACCTTTTCCTCTTCTTGCTCTTCAGTAATTGAAGGTACTCCAGTTATAGCTGGTACTTCTTGTTCTTGGGCGTTCATTACGACAAGCATAAAAAATATGCCTGTAAATGATAGCATTCTTTTCATTTTTTTAGTTTCAGATTAAAACAAAAATATAAAATTGTATCGTGACTTTGTATTTTAGCAATTATGAAGATAATCTCCTATAACGTCAATGGCATTCGCGCAGCGCTGCGCAAAGATTTTTTAGCATGGCTACAAGCAGCTTCTCCTGATGTCCTCTGCCTACAAGAAATCAAAGCCACACCCGATCAATTTGAACCTAGTGTGTTTGAAGAATTGGGCTATCACCATAATTATTGGTATCCCGCCCAAAAAAAGGGATACAGTGGCGTAGCGGTATTATGCAAGCAAGAGCCAAACAATGTAGTTTATGGTACCGGTATCGTCTATATGGATAACGAAGGCCGCAACCTCCGCGTCGATTTCGACGGCGTTTCTGTTATGAGCTTATATCTTCCCTCGGGGACCAATCCTGAGCGATTGGCGTTTAAGTTTACCTATATGGATGACTTTCAAAGCTATATCAACGAACTCAAAAATGCATATCCCAATTTGGTCATTTGCGGAGACTATAATATCTGCCACGAAGCCATCGATATCCATGACCCCGTGAGAAACGCCAAGGTCTCTGGCTTTTTACCTGAAGAGCGCGCTTGGTTAGATGGATTTATTAAGCAGGGTTTTACCGACTCGTTCCGTCATCTCAACGAAGACCCTCACCACTATAGCTGGTGGAGCTACCGTGCCAATGCTCGTGCCAATAATAAGGGCTGGCGAATCGACTATGCTATGGTGTCGGAACCATTAACCAAACATATAGAAAGAGCATTTATCTTACCCCAAGCTGTCCATTCTGACCACTGTCCAATTGGCGTCACTTTGAATATGGATTTATGAAATACACCACTTTACCTCACTCGGATGTCCGTGTGAGTAAAATCTGCTTAGGTACCATGACTTGGGGCAATCAAAACACCCAAGCGGAGGGTTTTGAACAAATGGATTATTCACTCGAAAAAGGGGTGAATTTTTTTGATACAGCAGAGTTGTATCCAGTGCCAGCAAGTGCCGATACCTATGCCGAAACGGAACGCATCATTGGCAATTGGTTTGCCTCTCGAAACAATCGCGAACAAGTGGTTTTGGCCACAAAAATTGCAGGACCAGGGGCCTACACTGCACACATCCGAACCACAGGGTTTTCACCCGAAAGTATCCAACAGGCCCTAGACGGTAGCTTGCAACGGCTTCAGACCGATTATATTGATTTATATCAGTTGCATTGGCCCGAAAGAAACTCCAATTTTTTTGGTTCTCTTGGATATAAACCAGACGAAAATGAGCAATGGGAAGACAGCTTTCGTGAGATTTTAGAAACCCTCGATGATTGTATCAAAGCGGGCAAAATCAAACATATTGGACTGTCTAACGAGTCCCCTTGGGGAGCGATGAAGTATTTGGCACTTTCGGAGTTTGCAAACCTACCTCGTATGAAAACCATTCAAAATCCATATTCCCTTCTCAATCGAAAGTTTGAAGTCGGCAATGCCGAAGTCGCTCATCGCGAACAGTTGGGGTTATTGGCTTATTCGCCCATGGCTTTTGGAATTTTATCGGGAAAGTATCGCGGCGGAAAACTTCCTGAAAATAGCCGTCTTCAGCTTTTCCCAAGAATGGCGCGATACAACAGCGAGGAATCTATTCAAGCAACCGAGCTTTATGCTGCTATCGCTGAAAAGCATGGTTTGTCCTTGGCACAAATGTCACTGGCATTTGTGACCGACCAACCTTTTGTGACTTCCAATATCATCGGGGCGACAACTATGACGCAATTACAAGAAAATATCGCTTCGGCAGATCTGAGTTTATCAGAAGATATTCTAGATGAAATCGATACAGTGCACAAGCAATATTCTAATCCAGCGCCTTAGAACAATAACTCTACCAATCCGCGGACATTATCTAGAGCAATCACCTCGAGCTTGGATGTGGGGAGTTTACTTTTTTGCGCGACAACTAGGGTTGTGAAGCCAAGTTTTTCGGCCTCTTGAATACGTTGCTCCACTCTGGGAACGTTACGCAGTTCGCCAGAGAGCCCTACTTCAGCAGCAAAGCAATATTTTTCGGGGATGACCACGTCCAAGCTACTTGAGAGTATGGCAGCAGCCACTGCTAGATCGAGAGCGGGATCTTCAATGCGAATTCCACCTGCAAGGTTGAGAAATACATCTTTAGCGCCGAGCTTAAAGCCTGCACGTTTTTCCAAAACTGCCAACAACATATTGAGTCGTTTGACATTAAAGCCCGTATTACTTCTTTGGGGGGTGCCATAGACCGCA
The DNA here is from genome assembly GCA_902566635.1 of uncultured Bacteroidota bacterium. Classification (GTDB taxonomy): domain Bacteria; phylum Bacteroidota; class Bacteroidia; order Flavobacteriales; family Flavobacteriaceae; genus UBA724. Next base: position 47,944 of record CACFJP010000005.1, read on the forward strand.
GAACTCACTAAGGCCTGACACTCAATCAGCATGGGACGCATTCCTTCTAAGGTAGCTGCAATGGCATGCCCACTCAAATTGCTACTGCTGCTTGAAATTAAGAGCTCACTTGGATTTTCAACGATGCGCAAACCTTTGGTTTCCATTTCATAAATCCCCAATTCTGCTGTGGAGCCAAAGCGGTTTTTGGGGGTGCGCAAAATGCGATATAGATAATTTCTATCTCCCTCGAAATGCAATACTACATCCACCATGTGCTCTAGGATTTTAGGACCCGCTATCATCCCATCTTTGGTAATATGTCCAACCACCAAAACAGGGATATGCATTTGTTTGGCAAATCGTTGCAATGTGGAGGTGCACTCACGAACTTGTGATACACTGCCCGCACCACTATCAATCAGATCGGTTTGGAGGGTTTGTATCGAATCTACAATAAGGAGTTTGGGTTTGAGTGTATTGGCTTGGATGAGGATTTGCTCTACATTGGTTTCGTTGAGCAAAAAGCACTGCGAATTCCCATTGTTCATTCGGTTACTTCTCAACTTGATTTGCGTTAAACTCTCTTCTCCGGAGACATATAATGTGGGGTAATTGACCTGAAGAGCGAGTTGTAGCAGTAAGGTGGACTTACCTACCCCTGGTTCTCCCGCCAACAAGACCAATGAGCCCGGAACTACACCTCCGCCCAAAACCCGATCCAATTCGGCATCGCCTGTGGCCAAACGCGCTTGCTGACTTTCAGAGACCTCTTCAATGGGAATTGGGATACTTTCTTGTGATTCTTTAGGTGCTTGCCAAGGTTCGGTTTTTGATTTTTGCAAAATCTCTTCTGCTATGGTATTCCATTCTTTACAAGCATGGCATTGCCCTTGCCACTTGCTATACTGCGTGCCACAGTTTTTACAAAAAAAAGCTGTTTTTACTTTTGCCATTGTAACTGGAAAGATACTTATTTTTTTCTGTTGATAACAGGCAAAAAGGCAAAAGATAAACCACCAAAAATGAGAATCATAATGGTTTGGCTTGACCATGCAATCCATCCGTAGGCAAGTGCAATTTCATATGAGATACCATAGTGATTTAGTACTGTTGCGACTGCAAGTGGATACAATCCAATTCCGCCATTGGTGACGGTAATCGAAAGCCCTCCTGCGACAAAACCTAAAAGGATAACATCGAGCCCCAAAGTGGCTGAAAGAGGTAATGAAAATTGAATCACCCAAAACATCATGATATACATCAGCCAAATAAAAATCGTATGTGCCCAAAAAGCATACGCATTAGAAACGGAACCAATTGATAAAATGCCTTGATAGATATTGATAAAAAAACTTTTTATACGAGCCATAAAAGGAAATCGTTCGCTATTAATCAGAAGAGCAAATATTATAATTGCAAAAACCAACACTATAATGATATAAATACTCATGAGTTGTCCAAATGATTCGCTGAGTTCTGCTTTTACCCAATCTCCTCCGACGTAGATCGCTGAAAAGACAAGCAATAACATGATGACAAGATCGATGACTCGTTCGCTAATTACTGTTCCCACTGCTTTGGAAAAAGGAATTTTTTCGTAAGCATATATGGCTGTCACTCTAAGAACTTCACCTGAGCGAGGTATCCCTAAGTTTGACAGATAATTAACCAGTACCGAAGCAATTAGGTTTTTTAATTTTGGATGATAACCTAAAGGGTTAAGTAGATATTTCCATCGGTACGCACGAGACAGATGACTCATAGCACCGAAGACGACAGAAATCAAAATAGGTAATAGGTGCGCTTGCTGAACCGTTGACCAAATCTGCAGGCGTTGATCTGAAGTGATTGAGCTTAATGAGTAGAAGATGAGAAAAACACCAATGCCCAGTGGGACGAAGTTGCGTAATGCGGAAACGAGGGGTTTAGACAAAACTATAGCAGGGTATTGGTCTTTGTATTTGGGAAGATAATCTTAGGAACAAAGTTTTTTGCCTCTTCAACTGTCAATTGGGCATAGCTGATGATGATAACGATATCTCCCTTTTGGGCTTTACGAGCAGCAGGGCCATTGAGGGTAATTTCTCCACTGTTTTTCACCCCTTCAATGATATAGGTTTCAATGCGTTCACCATTGTTTACATTGACAATATTAACCTTCTCGCCTGCAATCAAATCTGCAGCATCCATCAAAACAGGATCGATTGTAATGCTACCAACATAATCCAGCTCTGCACCAGTGACGGTAACGCGGTGAATTTTGGATTTAAGAACTTCGATTGTCATGCTGCAAATATACTTAATTGAGAGAGATATTATCTATCAATCGGGTGCCTTCAACAACAACAGCAACGAAGGCACGATAAGACACACCTTTTGCCTTTGATTGCACAACATTCAAGTTGTGTTCTGCAACGATTTCGAAGTATTCTAGCTCCATTTGAGGGGCTTCGGAGAGTTTTTGAATAGCCATCGTTTTTAATGCATCTATATTAAGTGAGGAAAAATTGGATTTAACCATTTGCAAAGTCGCATAAATCATTTTTGCCTTTTCTCTCCCTTCGTCAGACAAACGACTGTTACGAGAACTCATTGCAAGTCCATTGGCTTCGCGAACGGTTGGCAGACTTCGAATCTCAATCCCCAATGGTTTTGCCAAAAGAGAAACAATTTGCAATTGCTGAAAATCTTTTTGACCAAAATAAGCAACATCAGGTTGGAGGAGTGTAAACAAACGTTTAACTACAGTAGAAACCCCATCAAAATGCCCAGGGCGATACATTCCCTCCATGGTTTTGTCCAACCCCTGTAATGTATACTTTCTTGCTTTAGCACCATCTGGATAAATTGTTTCAACACTAGGGATAAACACACAGATATTTGGATCTATCGTATATATTTTCTCAACATCAGCGTCGATTGTTGACGGATAGTTTTCTAGGTCATTCTTGGAGTCAAACTGGGTTGGATTGATAAAAATACTAACAAATGTCATAGCATTTTCTGCATGTGCTTTTTGAATAAGTTTCAGATGCCCTTGGTGTAAAGAACCCATAGTAGGGACTAGACCCCAACTGCGATTGTTGTCGTTTTTTCTTTGAAAGAGACGCAACTCTTCTGTCGTGAAGACTTTTGGCATTTAGAAAAGTTTAACACCTTCCGTCAGGAATTATGGGCAAACTTCGGTATAATTTTCGTAATTTTGCATACTTCAAAAAGAATAATCTTTGGGTTTTATGACAGATAAAAAAATCCTATTCGTTTCATCTGAGGTGGTTCCTTATTTACCAGAATCGAATTTATCAACGATGACCTTCTCTCTTCCTAAAATGGTTAATGAGGTTGGCGGACAAACCCGAATCTTTATTCCAAAGTATGGTTTGATAAACGAACGTCGCCATCAGTTGCATGAGGTGATTCGACTTTCAGGAATGAATCTTGTGATCAATGATATCGATGTTCCTTTGATCATAAAGGTCGCTTCTATTCCTAAAGAACGCATGCAAGTTTATTTCATCGACAACGAGGACTATTTCAAAGGAAGGCAGTTGGAAAAAGATGAAAATGGGAAATTGTATAGAGATAATGATGAACGAGCGATCTTTTTTGCTAAAGGTGTGATCGAAACAGTCAAAAAACTCAATTGGGCACCCGACATTATTCATGTGCAAGGCTGGATTGCGATGCTTATGCCGCTTTATTGCAAACATTATTACACAGATGAACCGATTTTGGCCAACACCAAAGTCGTTTCTTCGATTTTTAATACGCCATTTGAAGAACAGCTTTCATCTAACTTGATCAAAAAATTAGCCTTTGATGGCCTAGAACATGAATTGACGAAAGATCTGAAAACCCCAAATTTCTCTGCTCTTGCAAAAAATGCAATAGCCAATTCCGATGGTTTGATTATTGCAGATTCTGACATTGATAAAAGTGTGAAGAAAGAAATTTTATCTTCTAACAAACCCACACTTCATTCCACTTCCAAAGATGGTTTTGAGGTAGATTATAAAGAATTTTACACAAATCAAATCCTCAAATTAGATAAATGAATCTCAAATTATCCGCTGGTTTATTTGCCATTTTACTCCTCATTTACTCTTGTGAAAAAGAATTCAATGATCTAGGGGCATCGTTACTTCCATCAGATAATATAATCATTAAAAAAGAAACTGCCCCAGTTGGGCTTGGGCACAAGTCCATCGATGTCGTTCGAACAGACAACTTGTTATTTTTCTCTTTGGGAGAGTATGAGGATGCTGTGTTTGGAAATACCAAGGCGAGCTTTACGACTCAATTGAGCCTAGCCACAAGCTCAACCGGAACTTTTGGAAGTATGAATACAGACACCGAAACCAATGGAGTCAGCTCAGACACGACCAACAAGAACCCACATGATGAGCAAGAAACAGTCACAGAAGTGTGGTTGGAAATACCATTCTACACCAATCAACGCGATCGTGATGGTGATGGCGTGATTGATTCCCTTGACGCAGACCCCGATGATCCCCAAAGTGACTCAGATGGTGACACACTCACCGACATTGAAGAGTCAAGATCAGTAAACCTCGATCCACTCAACCCCGACACTGATGGAGATGGTCTGAATGATGCGGAAGATGACGAAACAATAAACCCAGATACCGAATCAAATGTTTATGAAATTGACTATTTGTTCGGCGATACTGATCAAGAGCTACATTTTCAAGTCAAAAAATTAGATTATTATTTATCGACGCTTGATCCAAATAATAATTTTGAAACAGATAATATGTTTTATTCTGATAAAGATTTCGATCAAGACGGATTGACGTCAAGCATTTTGTTTGATGATAAAATAACACTTGATTTTAATGAAATCGTTTATTTCAAAGAAGATGATCCTGAAACTGATGATGTTGATGAGTCAACCGAAGTAGATCAACGACTGAGTCCACGTGTCAGAATCCCCTTAGACATCTCTTTTTTTCAGCAGTATATCCTTGACAAAGAGGGGGATGATGTAATCATGGATAACAATCGTTTTCAAGAATATTTTAATGGAATTGTGATTGATATGCAACCAACCAACCCATTAATTATGCAACTTAATTTTGGGGCTGGACAGATCAAAATAAATTACGATTATAAAGAACTGACCCTTAGTAATGATGGAGATGCAGCAAATGCAGATGACTATGTTTCTCAAGACAGTTCATCGACTTTTAGCATCAACTTGGTTGGGGTTCGATTTAATACCATCACACAATCGGCACCTGATTCCGAAATTCAAACTGCGTTGAGTGGAAATGATGATAGACAAAACATATACCTCAAAGGAGGGTTAGGTGTTTTCTCCACTATTGATTTATTTGCAGGTGCTGATGGTCAATTGCAATTGAAAAACTTTAAAGCGAACCCTTGGCTTATCAATGAAGCCAACCTAATTTTACACATTGACCAACAGAAAATCAATGCATTGGGTATTAAAGATTTGCCCAACCGTTTGTATTTGTTTACTGAGAGCGATGGCTCACCTCTTGAAGATTTTTCAATTGACGCAAGTGCTGGCCCATACCCTGAAGACAACAAAACGACTTTTGGGGGTCTTGGACAATATGATGACGAAGGCGAGCTAACTTCATATAAATTTGTGATTACTAAACATATCAGCAACCTGATTCGTGAGTCTGCAGACTTTGAAAACGTGCGTCTTGGATTGAGTACGAGCTCGCCATTCATCAACACCCAAATTTCAGATGTTATTTCTCCTACAGAGTTTAGTATTCCACAATCTACAATCACCACCCCAACGAGCGTGATTCTTGCGGGACCAAACCACAGCAACCCTGATTTACGGTTGCAATTGGAGATTTATTATACTGCCTACGATTAGTTGCCGAAAACATCCTGTTTTTTCATAAATATTGACTTAGAAAGCAGTGTAAAGAAAATGATTTTTTAAAGCTTTTTCCGCAATCGTGCCACAGGAGCTCCTATAATTTCTCGGTATTTGGCAACAGTGCGGCGGGCAACTGGATAGCCTTTTTGATTGAGTTGTTTTTTCAGTTCCTCGTCAGTAAGAGGACTCGTTTTGTCTTCCGAAGCAATGATATCTTCCAAAGCTTTTCTGATTTCTATAGACGATACATCCTCTCCGTCACTGTTGGTCATCCCTTCGCAAAAGAAAGATTTGAGCAGTCGGGTGCCATAAGGGGTGTCTACGTATTTGCTATTGGCTACCCTAGACACTGTTGAGATATCCATCTGAATAATGCTTGCAATATCACGCAACACCATCGGTTTGATTTTTTGTTCATCACCAGACAAAAAATAGTCTTTTTGATAATCCATGATTGCATTCATGGTGATGAATAGCGTGTGGCTTCGCTGCTTAACTGCATCGATAAACCATTTTGCAGCATCGAGTTTTTGCTTGATAAATAAAATAGCTTCTTGTTGTTCTTTACTTTTTAAAGCAGACTCTTTATAGCCCTCCATCATATTTTTATAAGTGGCTGAAACATGAAGTTCAGGAGTATTCCTTCCGTTTAGAGAGAGTTGTAATTCGCCTTCTACAATTCGAATTGTAAAATCGGGTGTGATATGACTATTGATTTTTGTGGATGATGCATACGAAGCCCCCGGCTTTGGATTTAGTTTTTCAATCTCAGCGATGGCATCTTTCAGTTGATTTTCATCAATACCAAGCGCACTCATCAATTTATCAAAATGCTTTTTTGAAAATGGCGTAAAATGAAACTTGATGATGTTGTAAGCAAGCGAAACTTCAGGCGATTGAGATTTGCGTTGCAGCTGAAGTGCCAAACACTCTTGCAAGTCCAATGCACCAACTCCTGCCGGGTCGAGTTGTTGTACTTTTTTGAGGACTTTTTGCACGTGATTTTCTTCCACATATAAGTTTTCAGTAAACGCTAAATCATCGACAATGTCAAGTAAACTCCTTCGGATATATCCTGTATCATCAATACTGCCAATCAAAAACTGCGCAATTTGACTATCAGTTTCACCCATGCTAAATGTACGCATTTGATCCATCAGAAATTGGGTAAAGCTTATACCAGCTGCATAGGGTACCTGTTTGTCATCATCATCAGGGCTATGGTTGTTTGTATTGAGGCGATAGGAGGGGATTTCATCATCACTAAGATATTCATCGATGTTGATATCTGTTTCTATGACATTGTGATCATCATCTTGCGTGGTGTCAAAATCTTGATTTTCAGTTGCTTCTTTTCCAGCTTCAAGTGCTGGATTTTCCTCTAGTTCTTGTTGTAGTTTTTGTTCAAACGAAAGTGTTGGTAATTGAATCAGTTTCATCAACTGAATTTGCTGAGGCGATAGCTTTTGGGAAAGCTTTAAATTGAGTTGTTGTTTTAACATGACTATTTTACTATCCTAAAGGTACAAAAACCTTGACAGATGAAAACTTTTTTAGAAGGATGCATTTTGGGGGGTACGTGGAAAGGGAATCACATCACGGATGTTGGACATTCCAGTTGCAAATTGAACCAAGCGCTCAAATCCTAATCCAAATCCAGCATGAGGGGCTGTTCCAAAACGGCGCAAATCTAAGTACCAGTCTAGTTCTTTTTCTTCAACTCCCATTTTAAACATTCGCTTTTGCAACACATCAAGTCGTTCTTCTCGTTGTGCACCACCCACCATTTCACCAATGCCAGGAAACAACACATCCATTGCACGAACAGTTTTTCCGTCATCGTTAAGGCGCATATAAAATGCTTTGATTTTGGCTGGATAATCAAACAAAATCACAGGGCACTTAAAGTGTTTTTCGACCAGGTAGCGCTCATGTTCACTTTGCAGGTCAACGCCCCATTCATCTATAGGGAACTTGAACTTTTTCTTCTTGTTTGGCTTTGAGCTTCTCAAAATATCAAAGGCTTCAGTGTACGATAGTCGAACAAATTGATTGTCGACAACAAAGCGAATTTGTTCGAGCAAACCCATTGGGCGTCGCTCGATTTGTGGTTTTGTTTTTTCTTCATTCGACAATCGTTGATCCAAAAATGCCAAATCGTCTTCACAATTGACGACAACACACTGAAGCACATATTTAATGAAGTCTTCAGCCAAATCCATATTCTGATCGAGTTGATAAAAAGCAACTTCGGGTTCAATCATCCAAAACTCTGCCAAATGCCGAGAAGTATTAGAGTTTTCTGCACGAAATGTAGGTCCAAATGTGTACACCTTACCTAGTCCCATTGCGTATGATTCGGCTTCCAACTGGCCAGAAACAGTAAGGTTTGTTTCTTTACCAAAAAAGTCTTTAGTAAAATCTGTATACCCTGCTTCATTCAAGGGTGTTTGTTTGGGGTCTAAGGTACTCACACGAAACATTTCACCTGCTCCTTCGGCATCACTTCCAGTGATAATAGGTGTATGAACATAATAAAACCCTTCCTTCCTAAAATAGTCGTGAACAGCGAATGACAGCGCAGAGCGAACCCTCATCACTGCCAAAAAAGTGGAGGTTCGGACACGAAGATGTGCATTGTCCCTTAAAAACTCAAAACTGTGTTTTTTTGGTTGGATGGGATATTGATCGGGGTCAGAGTCGCCAATGACCTCCAGATGACTGACTTGTACTTCGTATTTCTGCTCTTTTCCTAAGCTTTCGACTAATGTTCCTTCAATGTGTACTGCAGCACCAGTTGTGATTCTTTTAAGCAGATTTTCGTCGGTTTGTTCAAAGTCCACAACACACTGAAGGTTGTTAAGCGTCGATCCGTCATTGAGCGCAATAAAACGATTGGCACGAAAGGTGCGCACCCAGCCCTCCAGACTCACTTTTTGGTGCAGATGAGTGCCTGAGAAAAGCTCTTTAATCGTTTGCGTTTTCATCTAATCAAATTTCTGCTACAAATATACTTCATTTTACAAGCAAGTTCGTCAGCTATTTTCATCCTCTTTCAATAGATCAATACTGGGTTTTTTGAGCGTTCTCTCGTTTGCGATACTTTCCTCCAGTGACAACAACAGTGATGGCAAAAGAATAAGGTTGGCCAACATGGCAAATAGCAAGGTTGCTGACACCAAGCCTCCCAAAGCTACAGTGCCGCCATAACTTGAAATCATAAAAACTGAAAATCCAAAAAATAAAACGATAGAGGTGTAAAACATACTGACTCCTGTTTCACGAAGTGCCAGATAAACCGACTTTTTTATTTTCCATTTGGTGGCTTGTAGTTCTTGTCGGTATTTGACCAAATAGTGAATGGTGTCATCTACAGATATCCCAAAAGCTACACTAAATACCAATATGGTGGATGGCTTGATGGGAATACCTAAAAAACCCATCATCCCTGCAGTGAGGACTAAGGGAATAATGTTTGGAATCAAGGAAATAAGAATCATTCGAAACGAACGAAACATATAGGCCATAAATAAGGCAATCATCAATACTGCTAAGGAGAGTGACAAGACTAGGTTGCGAACCAAAAACCGAGTCCCTTTTAAGTATCCAAGTGCTTTTCCGGTGACTTCTGTTTCAAATTGGTCAATAGGGAATAATTCTCCAACAACAGTCAACAAATCACCCTCAATTTCTTCCATTCGTTCTGTATTGACATCTTTGAGCATTGTGCTTACGCGAATATACTGACCAGTGCTGTCAATCAAACTTTCGGCCATGCCTTCGGTCGATAAACTGTTGTTGACATACGACCCAATAAACGAATATTCTTGCCTTGTTGGCATCGAAAAATAACGTGGGTTGCCATTGTAATAGGTTTGCTTTGCATACTTGGCTACATGGGCAATAGACAAGGGCTCGGAAAGCTCAGGCACAGTTCGAATGTGCGATGCCAAACGTTCCAATCGGCTGAGCGTTGAGAGTTGCGTTGCACCATTTCTTCTTTTGGTGTCAACCATGATCTCTATGGGCATGATTCCACTCATTTGATTTTCAAAAAACCGAACGTCTTTGAAAAACTCGGCTCCTTTTGGAAGGTCATCGATTATGGTGCCAGAAAGTTTAATCTGGTAAATCCCTATAATGCTCATCATCAAGGAAATGACAAACACAAAATAAACAGTCACACGACGATAACGAACCATATTTTCCATCCATCCAATAAAGTCGTTCATCCAGTTTCGGTTGAGGTGCGCAAGATGCTTTTGGTTGGGGAGACTCATATAGCTGTAAAGAATAGGAATCACAAGAAGCGACAACACAAAGAGAAGCATGATATTGACAGAAGCAACCAAGCCAAATTCGATGAGCAGTTTGCTGCTGGTCAAAGTAAAGGTTGCAAAACCAAGGGCTGTGGTCATATTGGTCATTAGGGTTGCGTTTCCAATTTTAATAATAACACGTTGAAGAGATCTGGCTTGATTGCCGTGTTTTTTGACCTCCTGTTGGTATTTGTTGATAAGGAAAATGCAATTGGGAACGCCAATCACAATCACAATTGGAGGAATCAAAGCAGTGAGCACTGTGATTTTAAATCCAAAAAAGCCCAATATCCCAAAGGCCCACATGACGCCAATGACGACCACGACCATGGAAATAAAGGTTGCTAGATAGGAGCGAAAGAAGAAAAAGAAAATCAAGGTCGTAACCAGTGCCGCAACAATAACAAACATACGAATCTCACTCAAAATGGTAAAGGCGTTGATTGTCCGAACATAGGGCATACCCGAAATGTGAACGTCCAAAGCAGACGCTGCTTCAAAGGCACTGACTTTGGGCAAGAGTTCATTATTGACAAAAAGCTCTCGCTCTTTGGCGTTGACAACTTGTTTTTTGAGGGTGATGATTGTCAGGTACACCTCTGTATCAGGGTTGAGAAGAACCCCATGAAAAAAGAGTGATTCCTCAAGGAGTTTCTTTTCGAGCTTGTCCACTTCTTGTTGGTCACGAGCCAATTGATAAGGGACATCTTCCACCACAAATCTTTGTTGTTTGGTGTTTTTCCGAAGCTGTTTTAGGTTGCCAATTCCTGTAACTGCGGCCACTGCGTCTATACCTTCAAACGATTTGGTGAGCGAGCTCCATTGTTGAATCTTATCGGGACTGAACAAAGTAGAGTCTTGAACTGCCAAAACAATGAGGTTGCCTTCATCTCCAAAACGATCGACAAAGGACTGGTACTTTAGGTTGAAAGGATGTTTATCGGGTAGGAGACTTGCTTCATTAAAACTAAAGCGTATGTTCTTCCACTGCAACCCAAAAAAAAAGGTGGTTGCAACAATCAAGAGGATGCAAAAAACCCTATTGCGAAGAATGAGCGATGCAACGGTGCTCCAAAACCGAGTCTTAACCCATTTGATCATAGCAATTGAAAAAATATTTCTGTTTTCAGACCGTCATGATTTCATCCTCTTTCGAAGCGTATTTATCATCTATTTTTTTGATGTAATCATCGGTTAAGGTTTGCACATCAACTTCAGCATTGCCTAATTGGTCTTCAGAAAGCTCTGTTTTTTTCAGTTCGTTGTTTGCCTCTTTACGCGCATTTCGAACCCCTACTTTTGCATTTTCTGCTTCTGCCTTAGCGAGTTTGACTAACTCTCTCCTTCTTTCTTCGGTCAGCGGTGGGATATTGATAATCACCGACTCACCATTGTTGGAGGGGTTAAACCCAAGGTTTGCAATAAGAATGGCTTTTTCGATTTCAGGAATTTGTGTTTTGTCCCATGGCTGAACGGACAAGGTTTGCGCGTCAGGGGTATTGATGTTTGCCACCTGACTCAGTGGGGTTTGCGTCCCATAGTACTCCATTTTCACAGAAGATAACATTGCAGGATTCGCTTTGCCCGCACGGATATTGATAAAAGCCTTATCCAGGTGTTCTAGCGATTTTTCCATAGCCTCTTTTGCAACATCCATGATAAAGTTAATGTCTTCCATAATTTCTAATTTACCTTGGTTCCGATATTTTTACCTGCAGCCACCTGTTCAAGGTTGCCTGGAGTGTTCATGTCAAACACAACAATAGGCAATTCATTTTCTTGGCTAAGAGTAAAGGCAGTGCTGTCCATCACTTTGAGCCCTTTTTGAAGAACATCATTAAAACTAATGGACTCAAATTTAACAGCATCTTTATTTTTTTCTGGGTCATCATCATAAATACCATCCACGCGAGTTCCTTTCAATATGACGTCTGCTTCCACTTCAATTGCTCGAAGTACAGCTGCAGAGTCGGTTGTAAAAAATGGATTTCCTGTGCCTGCGCCAAAAATAACCACACGTCCTTTTTCCAAGTGGCGAACAGCACGCCTTTTGATATATGGCTCTGCGATCGCTTCGATTTTCAGAGCTGTTTGCAGTCGAGTTTGTACTTCAGCATCTTCCAAAGCGCTTTGTAGGGCAAGACCATTGATGATGGTTGCCAGCATGCCCATATAATCTCCTTGCACACGATCCATCCCGTTACTGGCACCAGCAACACCCCGAAAGATATTACCACCTCCAATTACAATGGCAACTTCTACTCCTTGTGCAACAACATTTTTGATTTCACTGGCATAGTCCGCCAAACGCTGTGGGTCAATCCCATGAGAACGCTCACCCATAAGTGCCTCTCCACTGAGTTTTAAAAGTATCCGTTTGTATTGCATGGGTTGTATTTATGCAAATATAACCAAAAACAACCTTGCATTACGAGCAAAAAAAACCTCGAAAATTTGAGGTTATACTTTTTTATAGTTAGCAAAGTTTTACACCAAAGCCAAACGCTTAAAACCAGTCACACTTAGTCCAGCATCAACCGACTTCACATAGTCGCTTACGCATTGCTTTGCATCCTTGATATAGGCCTGATTGACCAAGGTATTATCTTTAAAAAATCGCTTGAGTTTCCCTATGGCAATATTGTCGAGCATCGCCTCTGGCTTTCCTTCCTGACGCAGTTGGTTCTTTGCAATCTCGATCTCTTTCTCAACTGTTGCTGCATCAACACCCTCTTCATTTAAGGCAATGGGGTTCATGGCAGCGGCTTGCATCGCCACATTTTTAGCAGCTTCTGCTGCACCATCAACTCCAGCTGATAGGCTCGTTAGGGTTGCAATTTTATTTCCAGCATGGATGTATGAACCAACAAAGGCTCCTTCAAGTCGTTCAAACCCTCCGATTTCAATTTTTTCTCCAATTACACCTGTCTGTTCTGTGAGTTTATCAGCAACAGACATTCCGTTGAAGTCAGCAGCCAAAAAACTATCCAAATTATCATGACCTAAGGCCACATCTGCCAATTGGTTGGCAAGCGATACATAGCTTTCGTTTTTGGCAACAAAGTCCGTTTCACAGTTTACCGATACGATGACACCAACAGTTGCTTCATCATTGACTCTTGCAATGACAGCTCCTTCTGAAGATTCACGATCCGCACGATTGGCGGCTACTTTCTGACCCTTTTTACGTAGAATTTCTACTGCGGAATCAAAGTCACCCTCAGCTTCGACCAAGGCTTTTTTACAATCCATCATTCCTACTCCTGTTGCTTTTCGTAGCTTGTTTACATCAGCTGCACTTATTTTTGACATTATCAGTAATTTAGGCGGACAAAGCCGCAATTAGTTCTGCTTTTTTCATTTTACTATAACCAGTCACACCAGCTTCTTTGGCAAGTGCCTTGAGTTCGGCGACTGTTTTACCACTCAAATCTTCTGCAGGTGCTTCCACTGCCTTTTTCTCTTTGGGGGCAGGAGCTTCTTCAGCCACAGCTTCTTCTTTTACTTCTACTGCTGGCGTTTCTGCAGGTGTTTCTTCTTCTGTTTTAGCTGCTTCTGGAACCACTTCACCTTCGGTTTGAGCTGCATTGGCTTCGTCGCGTTCCTTTTGACGTTCACTCATTCCCGCTGCTATGGACTGTGTGACAAGACTTAAAATTTTATCAATTGATTTCGACGCATCGTCGTTTGCAGGAATTGCAAAATCAACATCACGAGGGTCAGCGTTGGTGTCGACCATTGCAAAAATGGGGATGTTGAGTTTTTGTGCTTCGCGAACAGCAATATGTTCTCGACGTATATCGACAACAAAAAGCGCACCTGGCAAACGTGTCATTTCCGAAATCGAACCGAGGTTCTTTTCGAGCTTGGCACGCATACGATCGACTTGTAATCTCTCTTTTTTGGAGAGTGTGTTGAATGTACCATCTGTTTTCATACGATCAATCGCAGCCATTTTCTTAACAGCCTTTCGGATCGTTACAAAGTTGGTCAGCATCCCTCCAGGCCAGCGCTCAGTGATATAAGGCATAGTCACTTCGCTTGCTTTTGCAGATACGATATCCTTTGCTTGTTTTTTTGTAGCTACAAATAAAATCTTGCGACCAGAAGAAGCAATTTTGTGCAGTGCTTGCTGCGCTTCCTCGATTTTAGTAACGGTTTTATAAAGATTGATAATGTGGATACCGTTGCGCTCCATGTGAATGAAGGGCGCCATATTGGGGTTCCACTTTCTTGTAAGGTGACCAAAGTGAACACCTGCTTCTAGTAAGTCTTTGACTTCTATTTTTGACATTGTTGTTTTCGTTTACGTTCCCTGATTAGCAATGAACAAGTGGCGAAAATCGACCTTCCTCATTTAGATGCTAAACTAATGGCAACAAATTATATACAAATGAATGAACTTATTGATATGCCAATGCTTACAAACGGTTAACGTTTGGAGAATTGGAATTTTTTACGGGCTTTTTTCTGCCCAAACTTTTTTCGCTCAACCATGCGAGGGTCTCTTTTGAGTAATCCTTCTGGCTTTAATGCCGAGCGGTGCTTCTCATCAACAGTACACAAAGCACGTGAGATACCCAGACGAATCGCCTCAACTTGCCCAGTTGGACCACCACCTGTGACAGAAACATTGAGATTGTATTTCCCTAAAGTGTCAGTCAGTGTGAATGGCTGATTAACTTTATACTGGTGTGTTGCCGTTGGAAAATAGGAGTCTAACGCTTTGTTGTTGATGGTTATTTCACCTTTTCCCTCAGACATATAAATGCGAGCAACTGCTGTTTTGCGACGACCAATGGAATGAATCACTTCCATAATTACTTTAGTTCGTTGATGTTTACATCGGTTGGTTTTTGGCCATCATAAGGATGTTCAGACCCAGCAACAACATAGAGATTTCGGAATAATTCCGCTCCAAGTTTGTTTTTGGGAAGCATACCTTTAATAGACTTTTCAACCAATCGAGTTGAATTTTTTTCGTGGATTTCACCAGCAGTCAAACTACGCTGACCACCAGGATAGCCTGTGTGGCGGATGTAGGTTTTTTTATTCCATTTATCCCCAGTGAGCTTGATTTTATCGGCATTAAGTACAATAACATTGTCACCACAGTCAGCGTGTGGTGTAAAACTAGGCTTGTATTTACCACGTAACAATTTCGCAACCTTAGACGAAAAACGACCTAAGATTTGATCTGCAGCATCAATCACAACCCACTGTTTATCAGCGTTTTTCTTATTGATTGATACGGTTTTGTAACTTAATGAGTCCACTATTTTTTATTTAATGCGTTGTCAATTTCCCTTTCAGTTTATTGAAAACGGGCTGCAAATGTACAATTTATAGAGTAAAAAGCAAACAATTATCAAAATCAATGTGCCTCCAGCCAGTTGGTGCCTGTTCCCACATCGACAACCAGAGGAACTTGGAGTTTGTAGGCCTGTTCCATTTCGGTTTTAATCATGTTTGTCAACGCATCGAGCTCTGATTTTCTTGCATCAAATACCAACTCATCATGCACTTGCAACAGCATTTGGGAGTCATAGTCTTTTAGTTTTTCATGAATCCGCAACATTGCAATTTTGATAATATCCGCTGCACTTCCTTGAATGGGCGCATTCACGGCGTTGCGTTCGGCAGCACTGCGAACAATACTGTTTTGCGAATTGATGTCTTTCAAATATCGCCGGCGACCCAAAATGGTTTCGACATAGCCATTTTCTCTTGCTAAATCGACTTGATTTCGTATGTAGGATTTCAGCTGTGGGTAGGTTTCGTAATATGCATCAATTAAAGCTTTGGATTCCTTTCGATTCAGATTCGTTTGATTACTCAAACCAAAAGCAGATACTCCATAAACAATGCCAAAATTAACCGTTTTGGCTTGGCTTCTTTGCTCTCTGCTCACCTCTTCCAAAGCAACATTAAAGACCTTGGCTGCAGTACTGGCGTGGATATCTTCTCCTTTTTGAAAGGCTTCTTGCATTTCTTTATCGTTACTCAACGAAGCAATCACACGCAATTCTATTTGTGAATAATCCGCTGCGAGTAAAACATGTTCTTCATCTCTTGGTATAAATGCTTTTCGAACCAATTGACCTCTCTCTGTCCGAATGGGTATGTTTTGAAGATTTGGATGATTGCTACTCAATCGCCCTGTGGCAGCCACTGCTTGATTGAATATTGTATGGACACGATCTGTTTTGGGATTAACCTGCTGGGGGAGTGCCTCAATATAGGTGTTGCTTAATTTTTTGACAGATCTCCACTCTAAAATATCAGCAACAATCGCATGGTCTTTTGCCAAATAAGACAAAACTTCTTCCGCAGTTGAATATTGACCTGTTTTGGTTTTTTTGGGCTTGTCAACCAACTTAAGCTTGTCAAATAAAATAGGTCCTAGCTGTTTTGGCGATGCCAAGTTAAAGGGTTCACCAGCTTGCTCATAAATTCGCTCTTCAAGTGTAGTTGTTTCTTTTTGAAATTGTATTGCCAATTCGTTTAAATAATCTACGTCGATATGTATCCCTGCGCTTTCCATGTCAGCCAACACATTGACCAAAGGCAATTCGATCTTGTTGAACAAATCGATTACTTCCTTTGATGCCATCTCAGTTACAAAATGTTTTTTAAGTTGGCAGGTCACATCTGCATCCTCTACAGCATATTCAGTTTGTTTGTCTAGGGGAACATTTCGCATCGTTCCTTGGTTGGGTCCTTTTTTACCAATTAGTTCTGTTATAGGTTGTGGATGGTAACCCAAATAGTTTTCTGCCAAAACATCCATATTATGACGCATATCAGGATTGATCAGATAATGTGCAATCATGGTATCAAACAGAGGTGCTTGCACACTCATACCATATTGCTGCAGCACCTTGATGTCATATTTGAGGTTGTGCCCTACTTTCTCGATTTCGGAGCTTTGGAAGAAAGGCGCAAAATAGGTAAGTTTTATTTCACATGCAGTGCGATCTTCAGGGAAAGGCAGGTAATAACCAGTTCCTTTTTTCCAACTAAAGGCGATACCCACCAGCTCGGCAGTGAGTTCGTCCAGACCTGTGGTTTCTGTATCAAAGCAGACCGATTTTTGTTGAAGCAACCACTCCAACAACATTTCTTCTTCTTGGGGTGTTTGTATGGTTTGATAGAGGTGTTCGGTTGTTAAAAGTGTTTTTAGACTCGACTCTGATACCATTTCACCTGTTCCTGGCTGATTGAACAAATCATAGGCGGCATGATCAGTTTTTTTGGATTTGTTGACAGGGCTTTCCGTTTCTTCTGCTACAGAAAAAAGTTTTTGAAGTCGACTGCCAAGTTGACGAAACTCCAACTCTTGAAAAATTTCCAAAACTTTATCTGTATTGGGTTGTTCTAGTATATATTTTTTTTCATCAAAACTCACAGGTACGTCTAAGAGAATACGAGCGAGTTTTTTGGAAAGGATCCCTAGTTCTTTGTTTTCATCAATTTTTTCTCTCAATTTTCCTTTGATTTCGTGTGTATTGGCGAGTAGATTTTCCATCGAACCATATCGTGCTAAAAACTTTCTAGCAGTTTTATCACCCACACCTGGCAACCCCGGGATATTATCAACTGAGTCACCCATCATCCCCAAGTAGTCAATGACTTGAGCTGGGTGTTCGATATCAAATTTTTCTTGCACTTCCTTCACTCCCCAAATTTCAATGCCATTTCCTTTGCGCGAAGGAAGATACATGAATATATTAGGGGAGACAAGTTGTGCAAAGTCTTTGTCATGAGTCATCATATATACATCAAAGCCTTCGTTTTCAGCTTGTTTGGCCAGCGTTCCAATAATGTCATCGGCTTCGTATCCTTCTTTTTCGATGATAGGAATATTCATGGCTTCGAGCAGCGCTTGGATATAAGGTACAGCAATGCGAATAGCTTCAGGTGTTTCAGGACGATTGGCCTTGTATTCTGTGTAGATTTCCGATCGAACTTCAGAGCCACCTTTGTCAAAAGCAACAGCCAAATAGTTGGGTCTTTCTCTGTTGATTAGATTAAATAAGGAGTTTGTAAACCCCATAACGGCACTGGTATCCATGCCTTTGGAGTTTATTCTTGGGTTTTTGATAAATGCGTAGTAACCTCTAAAAATCAGGGCGTAGGCGTCTATGAGGAAGAGCTTTTTTTTGTTTCCCATTGTTGAAATCAAAAGTATGAATTATTCTTATGATTTGACAGCTTGTTTGTTACGATTGAGAACAGAATTTTGCACTTTTGGAGCATATTTTAACACAAAATATTATTTTAGCATCTAATGACAATCGAATAACAGCTCTAATTATGTCAAAATTTGGAGACATTATTGATGCTAAAATTCCTATCCTTCTCAATTTTTATTCTGATTTGGATGAAACCTCTGTGGAAATGCACGCCGTTCTTCGGGACGTTGCGGCTGCGATGGGGGATAATGGTAAAGTCATTAAGATTGATATTGAAAAAAACCCTAAACTTTCAGAAGCACTGCGTGTGCGAGGTTTACCAACTCTAATGATTTATAAAGGAGGTGAAATGGTTTGGCGGCAAAGTGGTGATCAAGACGCAAACACCATTATTTCACTGATGAAAGATTTTGTTTAGTCCAAATTAGAAAACGGCGCAATAGTTTCATTATAAGTTTCCTCAAACGCTTCAGAAAACACTAGGTCATTTTCATTTCGTTTCACAGTCGAAACCAAGCTTTTGTAGGCCTGAATTTCAATACCAATCTCCATTTCAAAATAAGATAGTTGTTCATCCTCTAGTTTCAAGAATCGTTTAAGTAAGTCAATGTATTGCTGTGCAATTTCTGTGCTCAAATCACGAGCAAGTTCAACTTGATCTGAATCATAAAGAGCAGCCACAAAGGGGGTGAGCTGTGTGTAAAAATCATATTTCCCATAGATGTAGCTAAAGGGCATTATCGATTCAAAAAATGAATCATACAGAGCTGTCATGCTTTTGTGATCTTTGGCTTTGATAATTTCAGTGAGAAGAGATTTATATCGTTCCACATTTGCGACTATGTCTTCCATCAACATCAGCTGTTCATCGCTATTCCACTGCGCATAGTAGCGCATGTATTCTTCGTAGCCAGAGGCGATTGTTGTTACAATTTTTTGGGCTTTATTAAGTGCCCCAGCGCGATAGTATGCTGCTGCAATTGGAATGACTAGGCTGTAATAACCAAAGGTTTCTATAGGCATTTTTTCCATCGCCAAATCGAGGACTGTTATGGCTTTTTCTTTTTGCCCTTCGTCGATTAAAGTTTCTGCCAATCGGTTGATGTTTGAACGGAACGAAATGCTGTTTTTTCTTGTTTCAGGGTCGTGATAAATTTCTTTACTATCTGAGTTGCCCCAATCCCACTTCATGACGATGTCATACATGATATCAGTGTCAATCCGACCCATTTGGTAAGGGTTGTTTGGGTCAATTGGGGTTTTGATAGGGACGAGTTTATACACCAATCCATCGAGTTGCAGGTAGTCTTTCATCCAGAAATACTCACTGTCGTCATAGCTACCTCCTGTAAAATAAATTGGTCGTTCCCAATCGTTATTGTGCAGGATATCCAGCATCATCAATCGGTTTTTGTAGAGCCCTGACGTTGGGAGATCAATGTCGATATAGTCCACTATCAAATCAACATCTTCGGGCTTGACCACACCACTTTTCAATACATTTTGCTTGTTGACAGGCACCCGAATTTTATTGGTGGGATAATAAATCATCTGTTGGGTTGACTTGGGAATGTTGGTGGTTGAAACCTCGTATTGTTCAAGTAAAAACTTATAGCGTGTACGCGCTTGATCGCTACTGACCCAACGCATAAAATCGTCGATAGACCAGCGTACAGAGTCGAGCAATGCCTCATGTTTGATATAATCTCTTATCCCATAGGCATACTGACTGTGCTTGAGTTGTGAGGGGATTGGAGAGCTGGTGTAGGTACGTCGTTTGAGTTGATCGATATACCAGTCTGTTGCGAGCAGTTGGGTATTAATGCTACGTACATCGGTGCGGTATCCCTCAATTTCTTGTGCATACCAAATGGCAAAAGTGTCATTATCTCCTATGGTAAAAATCATTGCATCCACATCTTCTTCCACCGAGTCAAGATAGGCCTTAGCAGTCGATTGTGCAGTATATCGACCCGAGCGATCGTGATCGTCCCAATTTTGAGATGCCAGTAGCACAGGCACACACAGTAGACTCATTAGACCAACAATCGGAAGAGCAATACGAGGACGTACATAAGTTTTTAGTCGTTCATATATCGAAATAACACCCAAGCCAATAAATATGCTAAAAGCGTAGAACGAACCGACAAGTGCATAATCACGTTCTCGTGGCTCAAAAACTCTTTCATTGAGGTAGACTTTAAGTGCCAGTCCTGTAAATAAAAACAGTAACAACATTACCCAAAATCGTTTGGGATCTTTGCGGTATAAAAAGGCAAATCCCAAAACACCAAACAAGAGTGGTAACATATAGTATTTGTTTTTTCCTTTGTTGTTTGCCAACTCGCTTGGCAAGTTGTCCTGTGGTCCCAACCGCCAGTTGTCGATAAATGAGAACCCACTGATCCAATTTCCATTGATGGGGTCTAATTTGCCTTGCAAATCATTTTGGCGACCAGAAAAATTCCACATAAAATAACGCCAATACATATAGCCCATTTGAAAGTCAAATAGGTATTGGAGGTTGTCGAAAAAGGTTGGTTTTTCCACGTCGAGATAGGCGGCATATGTGGTTAAAAATTGGTGATAGTCATCGACATCCACTTGTCCTTCGTTCCAATCTGCGATAAAAGAATTGATGGTTTCGACAAGTTTTTCTTCGCCTCGGTATTCGGGTTTTACGTCAAAGTCAACTGTGCCATAATAGGTCATATAATTGACAGCGTTCCCACTGCTCCACATCCTCGGAAGGATTCCTTCGTGTTTGCTATTGCTATTGATGCGTGCTCTTTCCCACTCATTGACGATGACGTATCGTCCTGTTTTTTTATTTTTTTCATATTTGGGTTTATCATCAACATAAGGTGTTATTTCGTCTTGCCCAGCATACATATCGGTAAACATTGGGCCATAGAACAAATGCGTATCTGGATATTGTTCAAGGTTGTAGTAGGCCAACAAAGCACGTGCATCAGCAGGGGCATTTTCGTTGATGACTGTATTGGCATTGGCACGAATAGGCAGCATGAGCCAAGAGGAAAATCCAATCAAAATAAAAAGAACACACAACAGCGCAGTATTGAGTTGTACCCAAGCCTTTCGATGCGTCAACCGAAGTGTATAAACAAAAAATAAAACCAAAGACAGCCCTGCTGCAATGGTGCCAGAGTGGAATGGCAAACCGATTTCATTGACAAAAAACACCTCGGCATATCCAAAATAAGCGAGGGTGCTTGGGAGTAATAATTTAAAGATAAATAGCAGTACAGCCACAGAACACACATTAGCAATGATAAAGCCCTTGGGAGTAACAGTTTCTGCAGTTTTAAAATAGTACAGCATTCCGATGGCTGGAATGGTCAATAGTCCCATGAAGTGAACACCAAATGATAAGCCAACGACAAAAGCAATCAGCACCAACCAGCGATCACCACGCGGCTTGTCCATGTCGGCTTCCCAACAAAGACCCAACCAAAATAATATCGATAAGATACAAGTTGCCATGGCATATACTTCTGCCTCAACAGCGTTGTACCAAAAACTATCAGTATAGGCAAAACCAACTGCTCCGACTAAGCCAGCAACCAAAACAAGGATTTGCGTATATGCATCATTTTTTTCAAAATCCACCAAACGACGAGCAATGCCAGTAATGGTCCAAAACAAAAACAGTACAGTAAAGCTACTGGCAATCACAGACATCATATTGACTGACAAGGCAATGTATTCTGGATTGGGCGCAAGGATGGCAAATACTGCACCAACCATTTGGAAAAAAGGCGCCCCTGGCGGATGACCAACTTGCAACTTGGCAGCAGTGGCAATATATTCACCACAATCCCAATAGCTTGCAGTAGGTTCAACAGTCAGCAAATAGGAGATGAGTGAAATAGCGAAAGCGAACCAACCCAATCTCAGGTTCCAGATGCGAAAATTCATTTTTGTTTTTTGGAAGTACGAATGTACAACTTTCTCATTGGGTTGAGAAATCAAAAGAGAAGTATTGGCGTTCTCAAACTTTGTTTTATTTTTGCGTCGCAATTGGCCTATGGTGTAACTGGCAACACGTCTGATTTTGGTTCAGAAGAGTCTAGGTTCGATCCCTAGTAGGCCAACGAAAATCTCGTCTTTAGGCAGGATTTTTTGTTTTTAGGAAGGGGCGGTGTACTATGTCACGCATCAATGCAATTAAAGCAAAGCCTGAAAGAAAGAGATATGTCATCCATGGCCAGTAGATGATGGACAATGACGAAGGAATCATCAACTTAAGAACAATTCCTGAAGTGATGATACGAAACCACTCAAAACCAATACTCCAACGATGACGATCCATTACACTAGTATATCCAAAAATGGAAACAAACAAGGTGATTCCCAAGACCATGGCCTGATTGCTTTGTAAAGAGCCAAAGGAGTAGAGAAACAATAATAATAATGACAAAGTGGAAATAAAATGAAACATTGCCCACAACAGTGAGAGTCGACTGTGGGAGGGGGCATATTTCGTTTGTTGAGACACATCTGTAATTACTTCTCTGGGGATTGACCTTTTGACATCTTCTGGACGCCAACCTGTGGGCATCAACCAC
Organism: uncultured Bacteroidota bacterium; assembly: GCA_902566635.1. Taxonomy (GTDB): domain Bacteria; phylum Bacteroidota; class Bacteroidia; order Flavobacteriales; family Flavobacteriaceae; genus UBA724. Next base: position 70,913 of record CACFJP010000005.1, read on the forward strand.
AAACGCAGTTTATCACGCCATTTTTTGGTGTGCCATGAATCAATAGCTAACCCCCAAAGGTGTTGGAAATTGATCCATAAAGGATTCCATGAATGTACTGGCTTCAGTACCCCATATACAGGTGGCTCGTCATCAAGTTCCACCTGAAAAGTGCCAAACATCCGATCCCAAATACAAAAAATTGCACTTAGATTTTTGTCAATGTAAATGGGGTTGATGGCGTGATGTACCCTGTGTTGGGAAGGGGTTACGATGATATACTCCAACCAACCGAGTTTACCAATGTGTTGGGTATGATACCAAAACTGACCAAATAGGTGTAGAGGTGCCAAGACAGCAATGACTTCCTGTGGGATGCCCAAGACAGCTGCAGGGATTAAAAAAAAGGCGCCATAACCAAGAATATTTGAAACGCTTTGGCGTAATGCACATGCCATGTTAAACTCCTCACTACTGTGATGAATGATGTGTTGATTCCAGAAAAAATTTATTTTGTGATTGAGGCGATGCGACCAATAAGAAGCAAAATCGATACAGATAAAGGCCACCACATAAAGCCAAACACCAGCCTCGATTTGGGTGATGGCAAGTTGCTGACTCAACCACGGATAGGAGATTAAAATCACCACCAACCCAAGGGTATCTTTTAAGATATTTGTCAGTCCAGAACTTAAGCTCGAAATGGTATCCATAAATACATAGGTTTGTTTGCCAGTTGTATAGCCATAAGCCATTTCAAAAAGCAGCAACACCATAAAGCATGGAATGGCGATCAATAAAGCATTAGCATATGCTTCCATAGCTGCGAATGTATGAATTTCAATGAGTTAGAAAAAGTTTGCTAGGTTAGTGAACTGTAATTACTTTAGAAATGATTTGGGGGACAAAGGCAAAACACCTATATTTGCGCCAACATTCTGATCAACAATTGGGAGACTCACGAGGTCCCCTTTTTTTTTAAATGGAATTTAAAGATCACATACATAAACTAGTCGAGGAGGGATTGTCTCTCCAGCCCGATTTGTTTTTGATTGATTTGCACATTGACGTTCATTCGAGAATTCAGGTCGTTTTGGACGGAGATAATGGGGTGAACCTACAACAGTGTATCAAAGTCAGTCGTCATATCGAGAAGGAACTCAATCGTGAAGTGCATGACTTTTCATTAGAAGTGACTTCTGCAGGCGCTACTCATCCATTACAAATGGCACGTCAATACAAAAAGAACATTGGACGAAAATTGGCAGTGCAAACCATTGATAACAACAGAATCAAAGCTACACTTACAGAGGCAGATGATGAGCAAATCACCCTCGAATGGAAAGCTCGCGAACCCAAACCCATAGGTAAGGGCAAACACACTGTGGTCAAGCATTTGCAAGTACCCTACAGTCAAATAGAAAAAGCAACAGTACAAATCCAATTTAAGTAATACAAAATGGAAAATCTCGCATTAATTGAATCATTCTCCGAGTTTAAAGACGACAAACTAATCGATCGTGTGACCCTTATGGCCATACTAGAAGAAGTGTTTCGCAATACACTTAAACGTAAGTTTGGAACAGATGACAATTTTGACATCATTATTAATCCAGATAAGGGAGACTTGGAAATCTGGCGCAATCGCATAGTTGTGAAAGATGGAGAAGTGGAAGACGAAAATGAAGAAATTGAATTGACTGAAGCTCGAAAAATTGAGCCAGACTTTGAAGTTGGTGAGGATGTATCTGAGGAAGTAAAACTCTCAGATTTGGGTCGTCGTTCGATCCTTTCTCTTCGGCAAAACCTCATTGCTCGAATCCATGAGCATGACAACACCATCATCTACAAACAATTTATTGAAATGGTTGGAGAAATCTACACAGCCGAGGTCCATCACGTACGCAATCGTGTTGTGATTTTGATCGATGATGATGGCAACGAAATCATATTGCCGAAAGATCGTCAGATCCCCTCTGACTTTTTCCGCAAGGGCGATAGTGTTCGAGGCGTGATTGAAAGCGTTGAACTCAAAGGCGCAAAGCCTAGCATTGTACTATCCCGTACTGATCCAAAATTTTTGGAGAAGCTCTTTGAACAAGAAATTCCAGAAGTATTTGATGGCCTTATTACTGTTAAAAAGGTGGTTCGTGTGCCTGGCGAAAAAGCAAAAGTTGCAGTAGATTCTTACGACGATCGTATTGATCCAGTGGGAGCTTGTGTTGGAATGAAAGGTTCTCGAATTCATGGTATTGTACGTGAACTTGGCAATGAAAACATTGACGTCATCAACTTTACCAACAATAACCAATTGATGATTACACGTGCTTTGAGTCCTGCAAAAATTACAAATATGACAATCGATGAGGAAAAAAAGACGGTTGAAGTATTTATGGACCCATCAGAGGTTTCCAAGGCGATTGGTCGTGGCGGATTCAACATCCGATTGGCTGGTCAACTCACTGGCTACGAAATTGATGTGTATCGTGAAGGAGTAGAGGAAGACGTCGAGTTAACTGAATTTTCTGACGAAATCGAAAGCTGGGTTATCGAGGAATTCCGCAAGGTTGGACTGGACACAGCAAAGAGTGTTTTGGAACAGGAGGTGAGTGACTTGGTCAAGCGAACCGACTTGGAAGAAGAAACAATTGTAGAAGTGCGCAACATATTAAGCGCAGAATTTTCGAGTTAACGGATTGAAATCCCTATTTTTGAACATGAAATACAAATATGTCTAAAGTAAAAACCATACGAATCAACAAGGTTCTCCGCGAGTTAAATATATCATTGGATCGAGCGGTAGAGCAACTGGCAGCGCATGGTTTTGAAATAGATGCCCGTCCGACTTCTAAGATTTCAGAGCAGGAATACCAACTATTACTTGATGCCTTTCAAACCGACCGAACCAAGCGAGAAGCTTCAGAGGAAGTTAGCGAAGAAAAGCGGAAGGAAAAAGAGGCCATCCGACAACGAATCGAGGAAGAAAAAGAGACCAAGTCACAAGTCTTTTTGGCACGACCTGAACTTAAAGGACTTCGAAAAGTTGGGAAAATTGATTTGGATCAAAAGCCTGAGCACAAACCTGATCCAAAAACGGAGACTGATCCACAGCCAGTTGAAGAGAACAATCCAGAAAAAATAGTAGAGGAGCCAACCAATAGCACAGCAGAAGAGGAACCTAAACCAGCAGCCAAAACAGAAGCAACCCCCGAAACCCCGGAGGAGGATGGGACTGAAAAGGTTACAACCAAATACAAAAAATTAACAGGTTTAAAAATTGCAGGGGATAAAATTGATCTTAAAAGATTTGAGAAAAAACCATCATCTTTAAGTACTGATAAAAGCGATCGCAGACGACGACGAAAACGAATCACCAAAAACTCTGGTACATCAACGCAAGGGGAACCAAATAAACCTAAGCCTAAGCAGCAAAAGCAGTCTGCTCATGAAGAGCCAAGTGATGAAGAAATCCAAAAGCAAATTCGTGAAACCCTAGAAAAATTACAGGGTAAAACAACCAAATCCAAAGGAGCGAAATATCGTCGTGAAAAAAGAGATTCTCATCGTCAGAAAACAGAGGATGATGCAGCACAACAGAAAGCAGAAAGTAAAGTGCTTAAAATAACAGAGTTTGTCACTGTTGGAGAGATTGCCACGATGATGGAAATCAGCTCTACCGAAATCATTTCTGCCTGTATGACCCTTGGTATAATGGTAACAATGAATCAGCGACTCGATGCAGAAACCCTTTCGATTGTTGCAGAAGAATTCGGTTTTCAGGTTGAATTTGTCACTGCCGATATTGAAGAAACAATTGAAAATACTGAAGACAATCCTAAAGACCTGTTGCCACGTGCTCCTATTGTAACAGTGATGGGCCATGTTGATCATGGAAAAACCTCATTGCTTGATTACATTAGAAAAGCAAACGTCACTGCCGACGAATCCGGGGGAATCACCCAGCACATCGGCGCATATGGTGTGGCATTGGAAAGTGGACAAAAGATTACTTTTCTAGATACGCCAGGTCACGAGGCATTTACTGCCATGCGAGCACGTGGGGCGCAAGTAACCGACTTGGTAATTATTGTTATCGCTGCTGATGACGACATCATGCCACAGACCAAAGAGGCAATTAGTCACGCACAAGCGGCGTCCGTACCCATTGTATTTGCGATCAACAAAATTGATAGTCCCAATGCAAATCCAGATAAAATCAAAGAGAGTTTGGCAGGGATGAATTTGCTTGTAGAGGACTGGGGTGGTAAAATCCAATCTCATGATGTGTCTGCAAAAGTAGGTACAGGAATCAACGAACTCCTAGAAAAAGTAATGCTTGAAGCCGAATTATTAGAGCTCAAAGCCAACCCTTCAAAAGAGGCACAGGGGACTGTGGTGGAGGCTTTTTTGGATAAGGGTCGTGGTTATATTTCGACCATACTTGTGCAAGCAGGTACACTACGCATTGGAGACTATATTTTGGCAGGTCAGCACAGTGGTAAGGTACGTGCAATGCAAGACGAACGTGGGAACGAATTGACTGAAGCAGGGCCATCTACCCCAGTATCCTTACTAGGACTCGATGGTGCACCTACGGCTGGTGACCGATTCAATGTGTTCGAAGAAGAAAAAGAAGCAAAACAAATTGCAGCAAAACGCACCCAACTCATTCGTGAGCAGTCGGTTCGAACACAACGACATATCACTTTAGATGAAATTGGAAGGCGAATTGCCCTTGGAGATTTTAAAGAACTCAACATCATATTGAAAGGAGATGTAGATGGATCGGTAGAAGCATTGACAGATTCGTTCCAAAAATTATCCACGGAAGAAATACAAGTTAACATTATCCACAAAGGCGTAGGTGCAATCACAGAATCTGATGTGTTATTGGCATCTGCATCAAATGCGATTATCGTCGGATTTAATGTTCGTCCTGTGGGTACAGCCAGACAACTGGCAGACAAAGAGGAAATCGATGTTCGGAGTTATTCTCTTATTTACGACGCCATAAACGACTTGAAAGAGGCTATGGAAGGCTTGTTGTCGCCAGACATGAGAGAAGAGATTTTAGGGGAAGTTGAAATTCGTGAAACGTATAAAATATCACGTGTTGGAACAATTGCTGGTTGTATGGTGATGGATGGAAAAATTACACGTAATTCTTTGGTGCGTGTTGTTCGCGAAGGAGTGGTTGTTTACACTGGAGCCTTGGCGTCACTAAAGCGATTTAAGGACGATGCTAAGGAAGTTACCAAAGGTTATGACTGTGGCTTGCAAATCAAGGATTTCAACGATATCAAAAAGGGCGATAACATAGAGGCCTATATTGAAGTTGCAGTGAAGAAAAAGCTTAAGTGATTGACCTAGGGCTTTAGTAAGAAAGCATCTGGAAATTTTTTTCGAATCTCATCAAGCGTTTGTACACCTTCAAGACGACTACCAAACATACCTGTTCGAATTTTGTAGTTTGGGGTTTCAAAAGTGAGTTTTGCATTTTTTTCGGGAAATGACTTGGAAAAAGAGTCCAAAAACACTTGTGCCATATCATAGTTTCCTGAAAAAATTTGAATTGAAAATTGATTGTTTTTCAAGCGTTTTTTGTCGAGTGACAATTTGCGTTCGAGAACATCATCTAGGTTTTTCGGTGTCTTTACAATTAAAGCGTTTTCCTGAGCATGGATACCACTAGCAAACAACATCAAAACAAAAAAACAAAAGGACTTCAAATTCGCCATATTTTGCAAATAAAAGATTGCTGGTAAATTCTCGCAATTTTTTGGTCAAATTTGTTTAATTATGTCAAAACAGAAAAAGTATAAATAACTGATTTTAAGTTAATTAAATAAGTAATTTAGAATAATTATAAATTTATAATTCATGTGGTTTTAATGTTTTTAAAATGGGGTTTGTGATGTAATTTTGTACGTAGAAAAAAAGGTATTTTCCTTTGACCATCAACGACCTAAACATGACTAGGGTTTTTTGCCTAAATGTTCCTCAAATTCGCACTCTACTCACCATCGTGTTGGCTGTAGCCTTCACCCTTCCAACTTTTGCGCAAGAACCTGACATTGATAAAGGAAAGTCTTTGTTCAATATGAATTGTGCAGCTTGCCACAAGCTCAACAAGCGTGCTGTAGGACCTGCTTTAGCAGGGGTTTCTCAAAAATATGAGAAAGAATGGCTGTATGCATGGATCAAGAATTCAATGTCGATGGTAAAAGCGGGTGACCCCCAAGCTGTTGCAATTTATGAGGAGTATAATAAGTCTGTGATGACTGCTTTTCCGCAACTAAGTAATGAAGATATTGATAATATTCTTGCCTACACAGACTACACACCACCTGCTCCTGTAGCACCAGTTGCTGTTGCCACCACAGTTTCCTCAGGAACAGATGACACAACCTCAACATTGCTGTTGGGTGTCTTGGTTCTTGTCTTGGTTGTGCTTGTAGTGATGCTGTTTTTGGTGACTCTAACACTGCGTAAAATTGCGATTGCGAATGGTATTGAAGTTAAAACCAGCAAGCCAAAGCGCAAACCTCTTTGGGAAGTATATATCAACAACTCATTCTTGGTGTTCAGCACGGTGATTTTCTTGTTGTTTTCAAGTGCCTATTTCGCTTATGGTTACTTGATGCAAGTGGGAATCGACCAAGGGTATATGCCTGTACAGCCAATTCACTATTCACACAAAATTCACTCAGGAGCTAATGAAATCGAGTGTAAGTACTGTCACTCATCTGCTCGGGTATCCAAGCATTCAGGGATCCCTTCTCTTAATGTATGTATGAACTGTCACATGAACATCGCAGAGTATAATGGCGAGGAGGATTTAGAAAAAGGTTACACTAAAGAATTTTACACAAACGAAATCAAAAAACTCTACAAAGCAGTTGGCTGGGACGAAGAGAATCAACGTTATACTGGCGAGACGCAGCCTGTCAAATGGGTGCGTATCCACAACCTCCCTGACTTTGTATACTTTAATCACGCCCAGCACGTTGATGTTGCTGGCATCGATTGTCAAAAATGTCATGGCCCAGTGGAAGAAATGGAAATCATGTACCAACACTCCCCCCTCACAATGGGCTGGTGTATCGACTGTCATAGAGAGTCAAACGTCGATTTGGAAAACAATGAGTATTATGAAAAAGTTCATGCAGAACTCTCAAAAAAATATGGTGTAGAAAAACTCACAGTTGCTCAAATGGGTGGCTTAGAGTGTGGGAAGTGTCACTATTAATCAAAAAAAGATGGCCAACCATAAAAAATATTGGAAAAGCACAGCTGAGTTAGACAGCATTAATACATTTGTTAAAGACCTCAAGGAGCGTGAGTTTGTCGAAAAGCTTCCTAAAGATGCTTTTTTGGGCAATGAGGAAGCGATGAACAACTCGAAAACCAATCGACGAGATTTTCTCAAATATGTTGGTTTTAGTACTGCTGCAGCATCATTGGCTGCATGTGAGGGGCCTGTTCATAAATCAATTCCTTATGTCGTGCAACCAGAAGAAATTCGCCCTGGAATTTCAAACTATTATGCAACTACTGTTGCTGATGGGTTTGACATTGCGAGTATCCTTGTAAAAACACGAGAAGGAAGACCGATTAAGGTTGAAAATAATACTGACATTCCTGCTAGCTATGCTGCAAACGCACGTGTGCAAGCTTCTGTCTTGTCATTGTATGACAACCTTCGTTTGCAGGGACCTACACAGTCTGGAAGTCCTGTTGGTTGGGAAACACTAGTTGAACTCAGTCGTCAACAGCTCGATAATATGCAAAGTCAAGGCGAGCAATTGGCCTTGTTGACACGCTCTTTTGCCAGTCCTTCGACCCAGCATTTGATCGATCAACTCACAGCCAAGTATGACAACATCAAACATATCACCTATGATGCAGTGTCATCATCTCATGCGTTAGACGCGTTTGAAAAAGCATATGGACATCGAGTACTTCCTACTTACGATTTTTCGAAAGCACAGACAATCGTTTCTTTTGATGCAGATTTTCTGGGCGATTGGCAAGGAGGGGGGCATGCACCTAGCTATGTAAAAACACGAGTGCCTGTCAAGAAAAATGCCAAGGCAAAAATGTCAACACATTTTCAGTTTGAAGCCAATATGACGCTTTCAGGTGCAGCTGCCGATAAGCGAATACCTATGACTGCTGCCCAACAACAAAAAGTTCTTGCAGCAGTATATGTCGAGTTGACAAATGCGCAAGCCACTGCAGATCAAGCCACGGTGGAGATGGCTAAAGTCATTGCAAAACACTTGCGAAAAGCTGGAAAAAAGGGAATCGTTGTTACAGATTTACCAAGTATTGAAGCACACCGAGTTTGTCTAGCCATCAATGAAAAAATTGGATCTGTTGTCATCGATACCAAACACACAACTATTACTCGTCAGGGCAATGCACTTGAGGTCTCACAACTTGTCGAGGACTTGAACAGTGGAGCAGTGCAAGGGATTATTATGGCAGATGTGAACCCTGTATATACCTTAGCTGAAGGACAACAGTTTGCTACTGGATTAGCTAAAGCCAAATTCTCTTTGTCGTTTAGTATGAAAAATGACGAAACTGCATCCAAATCACAATGGGTAGCAGCTATTCCTCACTATCTTGAATCTTGGGGTGATGTGGAATTCAAAACAAATCACTTTGGCCTCACGCAACCAACAATTCGGCCCTTATTCGACACCAAACAATTTCAAGATGTGTTGCTCTCTTGGTTGGGTAAAGACATGAGCTACAGAGATAAATTGCGATCCTATTGGGAGAAAAATATTTTGAATGGAATGTCATGGAATAAAACCTTACATGATGGGTTTTATGTCAGAGATTCTATCAGTAATGGAAAGCGTTATAACGATTCAGTTGCCGATGCGATTCGCATCCTTTCCTCTGTTAAACAAGAGGGTTATTCCTTGCATTTGTACACCAAAACTGGACTAGGGGATGGGCAACAAGCAAATAACCCTTGGCTGCAAGAGCTTCCAGACCCAATCACTCGTGTTACATGGGACAACTACCTAACGATTTCAAAGTCGGATGCAGTGGCACTCGGACTTTGGAATGAAACCCAGTCGGATGGGTCATTAAATGGCGGTTATGCCAACATAACTGTAGGGTCTTCAACAATCAAAGTGCCTGTGCTGATCCAACCAGGCCAGGCCAAAGGCACTGTTGGTTTGGCATTTGGATATGGTAAACAAGCTGGGCTGAAGTCTGAAATGCAAGTGGGTGTCAATGCCTATACATTATATAATGACTTCTCCAACGTTCAATCTGTGTCAATTGAAGCTGCTGAAGGAACGCATGAGTTTGCTTGTACACAGTTGCAAAACACCTTAATGGGGCGTGAAGACATTGTAAAGGAAACAACACTCGAAATTTTTAATACCAAAGACAGAAATTACTATAACGCAGTCCCTGTGGTAAGTAAAAATCATATTGAAACCCTAGTCACCTCTCCTGAGGTAGATATTTGGGATCAGTTTGACCGGTCTGTTGGGCATCACTTCAACTTGTCGGTCGACCTAAATGCTTGTACGGGTTGTGGCGCTTGTGTTGTGGCATGTCATGCCGAAAACAATGTACCAGTTGTTGGAAAACGGGAGATTCGTAAGTCGCGCGATATGCACTGGTTGCGAATCGATCGATATTACTCCTCCGAAGACACTTTTGAGGGCGACAATAATACTGTGAACGAAATTAGTGGATTGGGAGAGTCTCTAACTACTTTTAGCTCTTTGGAGGAGCCATCAGCTAATCCACAAGTAACCTTTCAGCCGATTATGTGCCAGCACTGTAACCATGCACCTTGTGAAACTGTTTGCCCAGTTGCAGCCTCTTCACATGGTCGCCAAGGTCAAAATCACATGGCATACAACCGCTGTATTGGAACACGTTACTGCGCCAACAACTGTCCGTATAAAGTCAGACGATTCAACTGGTTCTTGTATAACAATAATAATGAATTTGATTTCCACATGAACAATGATTTGGGTCGTATGGTACTGAACCCAGATGTAGTTGTTCGTTCTCGTGGAGTGATGGAAAAATGTTCGATGTGTATTCAGAAAACACAAAAGACAATTTTGGATGCCAAGCTCGTTGGGCGTGACATTGCTGATGGGGAATTCCAAACAGCTTGTTCAAGCGCCTGCTCAAATGGCGCGATATCATTTGGCGACATCAATGACAAGTCTAGCCGTGTGGCCAAGTCCTTGAAGAGTGATCGAATGTATCACCTGTTGGAAAGCGTCGGTACAAAACCAAACGTGCAGTATCAAGTAAAAGTTAGAAATACAGAGACATCATAAACCAATAACTATGGCCTCGCATTACGAAGCACCAATACGAAAACCGCTAGTTACAGGGAATAAATCCTATCACGATGTGACTGTTGATATTGTTGCACCTGTAGAGGGCAAAGCGAATAAGCAGTGGTGGATTGTTTTCAGCATCGCTTTGGTTGCATTTTTGTGGGGAATTGGCTGTATAATCTACACCATCTCAACAGGTATCGGTGTATGGGGACTCAACAAAACCGTTGGTTGGGCTTGGGATATTACCAACTTTGTGTGGTGGGTTGGTATTGGACACGCAGGCACCTTAATTTCTGCTGTACTGCTATTGTTCCGACAAAAATGGCGTATGGCGATCAACCGATCAGCAGAAGCAATGACCATTTTCTCTGTTATCCAAGCAGGATTGTTTCCCGTCATTCACATGGGTCGTCCATGGTTGGCATACTGGGTTTTACCCATTCCAAATACATTTGGATCATTATGGGTGAACTTTAATTCGCCACTGCTTTGGGATGTATTTGCAATTTCGACTTATCTATCGGTATCACTAGTGTTCTGGTGGACAGGTTTGTTACCTGACTTTGCAATGATTCGCGATCGTGCTGTAAAGCCATTTCAAAAGAAAATTTATGGCTTATTGAGCTTTGGTTGGAGTGGACGTGCAAAAGATTGGCAACGCTTTGAAGAGGTTTCTTTAGTATTGGCGGGATTGGCAACTCCATTGGTTCTTTCTGTTCACACTATCGTATCATTTGACTTTGCTACTTCTGTGATTCCGGGTTGGCACACAACCATTTTCCCACCCTATTTTGTGGCTGGTGCAATCTTCTCAGGTTTTGCTATGGTGCAAACGCTGCTGATTATTATGCGCAAAGTCATTAATCTTGAAAATTATATTACCATCCAGCATATCGAACTGATGAACATCGTAATAATGATTACAGGTTCAATTGTTGGTGTGGCGTATATCACAGAGCTGTTTATTGCCTGGTACTCGGGGGTCGAATATGAACAATATGCATTCCTCAATCGTGCAACTGGGCCTTATTGGTGGGCCTATTGGGCGATGATGTCCTGTAATGTATTCTCTCCACAGTTTATGTGGTTTAAAAAATTAAGAACAAGTATTATGTTCTCCTTTATTATATCCATAGTAGTAAATATAGGTATGTGGTTCGAGCGCTTTGTAATCATTGTGACCTCTCTGCACAGAGACTATCTTCCATCTTCTTGGACAATGTTCTCGCCAACCTATGTTGACATTGGAATTTTTATTGGAACAATAGGCTTCTTCTTTGTTTTGTTTTTGCTATACGCTCGCACTTTCCCAGTCATTGCGCAAGCAGAAGTCAAATCGATTTTGAAGTCCTCGGGTGATAAATACAAAAAAACAATAAGCGATGAGTAGTAAAGTAATTCACGCAATTTATGATGACGATGATGTATTGTTGCACGCTGTCAAAGACGTTAAAGCAGCAAATCATCACATAGAGGAGGTCTTTACGCCATTTCCTGTCCACGGGCTTGACAAGGCGATGGGTCTTGCACCCACGCGCATCGCGATTGCTTCCTTTATGTTTGGTTGCTTGGGCTTGTCGATTGCCATTTGGCTCACCAACTATATTATGATTGAAGACTGGCCGCAAAACATTGGTGGTAAGCCCAGCTTTTCATATCTGGAAAATGTGCCAGCCTTTGTTCCTGTTTTATTTGAGATGACGATCTTCTTTGCAGCTCACCTGATGGTGATCACTTTCTATTTGCGCAGTCGATTATGGCCCTTCAAAAAAGCAGAAAATCCAATGCTATCAACAACCGACGATAAGTTTTTGTTGGAGGTTGCTGTTGCTGACAACGAAAAGAAACTCGTTTCCTTGTTGAAAAAGACAGGAGCGATCGAAGTAAAAGTACACGAAAAAAAGGGGGAATCATGAAAAGAAATCTAGGCCTTATGTTCTGTGGATTGGCGCTGTTGACTGCCGTATCATGCTTTGACCCATCCCAACCTAACTATCAGTACTTCCCTGATATGTATGAGTCTGTTGGCTATGACACCTATGCCGAAGCGCCCTTTTTTAATGGCACTGCAGCACAGCTGCCTGTCGAAGGATCGATTCCAAGAGGTTGGCAACCCTATGACTATCCAAACACAAATGAGGGTTATGAGCTGGCAAAAGCCGAACTTACCTCACCCCTCGAAAAAACAGATGAACATCGTGCCGAAGGAAAAGAACTCTATGCGATTTATTGCGCAGTATGTCATGGTTCTAAAGGTGATGGACAAGGGATTTTAATGAAGCGTGAAAAGTTTTTAGGGATTCCAAGCTATGCAGATCGTGAGATCACCGAAGGCAGCGTGTATCATGTGTTGATGCATGGCAAAAATGCGATGGGATCACACGCGAGTTTAATCGATGCAGAAGAGCGTTGGCAGATTACCCAACACGTCATGCATCTAAGAGCGCAATTAACAAAGTAAGAATGATGTATAGCTTTTCTAAAAATCTAAAAATTTTCTCTCTCATCCTGATGGTTGTGGGTGCAGTGGCTTTGGGAATCGGATTTCTCTCTGCCCCAACCACTGTGGAGGAAGCCAAAGCAATGGTATCAGATGCCCACGGACATGGTGGACATGGCCATGGTGATCACGACACCCATGCCGATGATCATGTTGTGGGGCACAAAGACGAAGCTCATCACTCAGATCATCACGACACCCATGCCGATGACCATCACGACAAGAACGATGAGGCTTATGCTAATAGCGACAGCCACGATGCTCATGGTGGAGGACATGGCGATAGCCACGATAAACATCTTTTGCATCAGCTGCAAAATCGCCCATGGGCTGCCACCTATTTAGCTGCGCTATTTTTTATGATGATTGCTCTTGGCGTACTAGCGTTTTATGCGATTCAACGTGCAGCGCAAGCAGGTTGGTCGATCCTTCTGTTTCGCGTCATGGAGGGGATTACCGCATATCTTCTCCCAGGTTCAATAATCGTATTTGTGCTTCTTGTTCTTTCGGGTCTTCACCTCAACCACCTATTTGTGTGGATGGATGCCGAGGTAGTTGCACATGACGAAATTATTCAAAACAAACAAAGCTATCTCAACGTGCCTTTTTTCCTTGCACGTGCCTTGTTCTACATTGTTGGATGGAACCTTTATCGATTCTATTCTAGAAAATTTTCACTGGCGCAAGACAATGATAATGGGATTGGCTATCACAAAAAGAATTTTAGACTTGCGGCAGGCTTCTTGGTGTTTTACATCGTCACAGAATCAATGATGTCGTGGGATTGGATCATGTCTGTCGATCCGCACTGGTTTAGTACTTTGTTTGGATGGTATGTATTTGCGAGCATGATCGTAACTGCAGTAACTGTTATCGCTATGGTTACAATTTATCTCAAATCCAAAGGCTTATTAGAAGAAGTCAATGATAGTCATATTCACGATCTTGGAAAATTTATGTTTGGATTTAGCGTATTTTGGACCTACTTGTGGTTTTCACAATTCATGTTGATTTGGTATTCTAATATCCCTGAAGAAGTGACTTATTTTATCACTCGAATCGAGGATTACAACCTCTTGTTTTTTGGAATGGTGGTGATGAATTTTGTTCTTCCACTTCTAATTTTAATGAATAGCGATTACAAACGAAACAATTGGTTTATTATCATGGCTGGAATCATCATTGTACTTGGTCACTACCTTGATTTTTACAATATGATTATGCCAGCAACCGTTGGAGATCAATGGTCATTTGGACTTTCAGAGCTGGGCAGTGCCTCACTATTTACAGGACTGTTTCTATATGTGGTTTTCTCGGCTTTGGCCAAGGCACCACTCAAGCCTAAAGGAGATCCATTGGTAAAAGAAAGTAAACATTTTGTCTATTAATTTGTGTGAAGGAATAACGATATGACGACATTGTTAATGATTACGATTTTGGTTTTGGTAAGTATTGCTGTTTGGCAGATTACTAAAATCTTCCAAGTGGCACAGCTCAACAAAAAAGTGGACGATAGCCAAGTTGCCAACGAAAAAGACAACGATTGGAATGGTAAACTCATGTTCGCCTTTTTGGTGTTCATCTACTTGATCACCATTTATTCATTTTGGGAGTGGGGAGATGTACTTCTGCCAGAAGCTGCATCTGAACATGGAGTCGATTACGACCGCCTGATGTGGATTTCAATGGCTTTGATCTTTTTTGTTCAAATTGTCACACAAGCACTGCTCCATTACTTTTCTTACAAATACAGAGGTAGAATAGGCTTGAAAGCACTGTTTTATGCAGATAATGATCGTTTGGAGTTTATTTGGACAATCATCCCTGTTATTGTTTTGGCGGGGCTCATACTGTATGGTCTATATGCCTGGTCAAACATCATGAACTTTGAGGAAGATGAAGATGCTTTAGTCGTGGAATTGTATGCACAGCAGTTCAATTGGAAAGCCCGCTACGCAGGTGCCGACAATGTACTGGGGGATGCCAATGTTCGTTTTCTTCAAGATTACGATGGTCTCAATCTTGTTGGGATTGACTCCTCAGATCCAAATGGTTTAGACGATGTGGTTGTGCAAGAGCTACACTTGCCAGTTGGGCGAAAAGTGATATTTAAAATGCGATCGCAAGACGTTCTTCATTCAGCATACATGCCGCACTTCCGAGCACAGATGAACTGTGTGCCCGGAATGATTACCGAATTTGCTTTTACGCCAACAATCACCACTGAAGAAATGAGACAAAACCCTGACATGGTAGCCAAGGTTCAAAAAATTAACAAAATTCGGTATGACAACAGTCAAGAGTTGATCACCAATGGCGAAGAAGCCCTTGATCCATATCAATTTGATTATTTATTACTTTGTAACAAAATTTGTGGTGCATCACACTACAACATGCAAATGAAAATTATTGTAGAAGAAGAAAAAGATTTTAATTCATGGATGTCACAGCAAACAACCTTTGCTGAAGTCATTCAATAAAAAGAATCACTATGGGAGCAGACGCACATCATCACCAAGAAACATTTATCACAAAATATATCTTTAGTCAAGATCATAAAATGATCTCCAAACAGTACCTCATCACTGGTTTGATTATGGGTATTGTTGGGATTGCTATGTCTTTGTTGTTCCGTTTGCAATTGGCATGGCCAGAACAACCCTTTGGTATTTTTGAATCGACCCTCGGAAAGTGGGCACCTGATGGGGTGATGGATCCCAATGTGTATCTCGCATTGGTCACCATTCATGGTACGATTATGGTCTTTTTCGTTCTCACAGCAGGTCTGAGTGGAACCTTTAGTAACCTTCTTATTCCGTTGCAAATCGGTGCTCGCGATATGGCTTCTGGGTTTTTGAATATGGTTTCTTATTGGTTGTTTTTCCTTTCAAGTGTTGTCATGCTTGCCTCACTATTTGTTGAAGCAGGACCAGCTGCAGCAGGATGGACGATTTACCCACCACTCAGCGCACTGCCACAAGCACAACCCGGCTCTGGACTTGGGATGACTCTTTGGTTGGTGTCGATGGCGATTTTTATTGCCTCTTCACTACTTGGCTCCCTAAACTATATCGTAACAGTGATCAATTTGCGAACCAAGGGAATGAGTATGACTCGTTTGCCTCTCACTATTTGGGCATTTTTTGTAACTGCAATTATAGGGGTGGTTTCATTCCCAGTATTGCTTTCAGCTGCTTTGCTTCTTATTATGGATCGCAGCTTTGGAACCTCTTTTTTCCTGTCCGATATTTTTATACAAGGTGAGGTGCTGCACTATCAAGGTGGGTCTCCAGTATTGTTCGAACACCTCTTCTGGTTTTTAGGACACCCCGAAGTATATATAGTTTTATTACCAGCACTCGGAATTACTTCTGAAGTATTAGCTACCAACGCTCGTAAACCCATTTTCGGATATCGTGCAATGGTTGCATCGATTCTAGCCATTGCCTTTCTCTCCACAATCGTTTGGGGGCACCATATGTTTATCTCAGGAATGAATCCGTTTTTAGGATCTGTATTTACATTTACAACCTTACTCATTGCAATCCCATCAGCAGTAAAGGCATTTAATTACATCACAACCCTTTGGAAAGGAAACCTGCAACTCAACCCTGCAATGCTGTTCTCTATTGGGCTTGTTTCTACCTTTATCACAGGCGGTTTGACAGGTATAATCTTGGGAGACAGTACGCTAGATATCAACGTACATGACACCTATTTCGTGGTTGCGCATTTCCACCTTGTAATGGGAATTTCAGCGCTCTACGGACTTTTTGCTGGGGTGTATCACTGGTTCCCAAAAATGTTCGGACGAATGCTCAATAAACGACTTGGATATATTCACTTTTGGATAACAGCAGTTTGTGCATATGGCGTTTTCTTCCCCATGCACTTTATTGGTATGGCTGGACTACCACGAAGATATTACACCAACACTGCCTTCCCATATTTTGATGACTTGGCAGACATCAACGTTGTGATCACCATTTTTGCACTCATTGCTGGTGCAGCGCAAATTGTTTTCCTATACAACTTTATACACAGTATGTTCTACGGAAAGCCAACAGTTCAAAACCCTTGGAAGTCCAATACCCTTGAGTGGACAGCGCCCATCAAACATTTTCATGGCAATTGGGAAGGTGATATCCCAGAAGTACATCGCTGGGCCTATGACTACTCCAAGCCAGGACACGAACAAGATTATGTTCCTCAGCACATACCTCTTAAAAAAGGTGAGAAAGAGTTGCAACACTAGCGACAAGTCACTGACAGAATCAAATGAAAGAAACCCTCTAAACAGAGGGTTTTCTTATACGTCATTGGCGTTTATTTTTGGTTATATTTGAAAAAATGAACGAACATTTAGATCCTCACGGAGAATATTTTACCCCAGAAGAACATGACATCGATCGTGCATTGCGACCACTGCGATTTGATGACTTTATGGGACAACCTCAAGTTCTAGACAATTTGCAAGTCTTTGTTCAGGCCGCCAACCAACGTGAGGATGCCCTAGACCACACCCTTTTACATGGTCCTCCTGGTCTTGGAAAAACAACCCTTGCTCATATTTTGGCAAACGAATTGCAAGTGGGGGTAAAGGTAACCTCAGGACCAGTACTCGACAAACCAGGTGACTTAGCAGGATTGCTAACCAACCTCGAACCTAGAGATGTATTGTTCATTGATGAAATCCATCGCTTGAGCCCAATCGTAGAAGAATACCTCTACTCAGCCATGGAAGATTATAAAATCGATATCATGATTGAGTCAGGACCCAATGCTCGAACAGTTGAAATAACCCTCAACCCTTTTACGCTCATTGGAGCAACCACCCGATCTGGACTGCTAACAGCACCTATGCGTGCTCGTTTCGGAATCAATAGTAGACTTAACTATTACAGCACCGAAATTTTGTCAACTATTGTGGAGAGGAGTGCAGACATATTGAACATAACAATCAGTAACGAAGCTGCTATCGAAATTGCTGGCCGAAGTCGTGGTACCCCCAGAATTGCAAATGCTTTGTTGAGGCGAATTCGTGATTTTGCACAAATCAAGGGCGATGGAAGTATAGATATGAAAATAGCCAAATATGGTCTTGAAGCTCTGCATGTCGATGCTCATGGTTTGGATGAGATGGATAATAAAATTTTAAGAACCATGATGGACAAGTTTAAAGGTGGTCCAGTAGGCATAAATACCCTGGCTACTGCAGTGTCTGAAAGTGCAGAAACCCTTGAAGAAGTTTATGAACCCTTCCTCATCCAAGAGGGGTTTATTGTGCGTACGCCTCGCGGACGTGAAGTTACAGATCTTGCCTATCGTCATTTGGGTCGTACCAAATCGAATCGACAAGGAGATTTGTTTTGAATCTTGCAGCCCAACATAGTCAGCTCATTAAAAAGCATGCAAAACGACTTGGGTTTTTGTCATGCGGAATCTCTCATGCAGGATTTTTAGAAGAGGAAGCACCTCGTTTGGAGCAGTGGCTACATCAAGGTCATCATGGAAGTATGACCTATATGGAACGAAACTTCGACAAGCGATTAGATCCGACAAAACTGGTGCCAGGAGCAAAAAGTGTAGTGTCGTTGCTGCACAACTACTACCCAAAAAATACACAATCAGACCCCACTGCACCCAAGATATCTAAATATGCTTACGGAAAGGACTATCATGTTGTCATCAAAGACAAACTGTTTGAGCTTATGCAAGTACTGCAGCAAGAAATCGGAGAGATACATGGACGTGTTTTTGTCGACTCTGCGCCTGTGCTGGATAAGGCGTGGGCAGCCAAAGCTGGTTTGGGATGGATTGGAAAGCACTCCAACTTGATATCGAAACAAACAGGCTCATTTTTCTTTATTGCAGAGTTGATCATCGACCTTCCACTAGAACAAGACACACCTGTAACCGATCATTGTGGCTCCTGCACTGCATGTATTGATGCTTGCCCAACAGATGCTATCTTAGCACCTTATCAAGTGGATGGAAGCAAATGCATCTCCTATTTCACGATTGAACTCAAAGATGCTATTCCAAAG
>CACFJP010000006.1 GCA_902566635.1 uncultured Bacteroidota bacterium
ATTTCTGGATAAGCAGAAAAAATCTCAAAATCAGATTGATAATCAAATACAGAAACAGCAGCAATCCAAACCAATCCCAAGAGGCCCATCACAAGGAAAAGACTGCGATTGAGCGCTTTTGACCGAGATGAATTGGAGGCATCCATCAAGCCAATCATCCCCATAACAGCAGCGACAGGAAAACAAAGTTCTAAGATCACTTGTGCAGAGCTCACTGCCCTGAACTTGTTATAATAAGGTACATAATCAATCAAAAAATGAGTAAGTTGAGTAAGGTGCTTCCCCCATGAAATCAACAGCGAAACAACAATTGAGGATAGTAGAATGAATCGCCAACGCTTGTGCATCAAAAAGAATCCAATCAGCGATAGGAAAAATACTGTGATGCCAATATATGCAGGTGCTTCAACGATGGGCTGGTCACCCCAATATGTACGTGCATATGAAAATACATATTGTGCTGTTTCAGCATCGACAGTTTGTAAAAATTCCGCTAGTTCACCCGAAGGGTCAGGGCGATCGCCACTTCCACCTCCAGTCAGACGTGGGATTATGAGGTTTAGCGTTTCAACCAAACCATAACTGTATTCAGTGATATAATCAAATGACAAACCATCACTTGATGACATAGTCTCACCCAACACGTTTTCTTTTAGTGGTGAGTTGCCCCTTGTACTTTCTTTTGCATATTCACTCGTTGCAAGCAGTTGCGTGGCGTTAAAACTAAGTGCCAATAAGGATGCAAAAATCATCGTTAATAATGATTTAATCAGTGATTGATATTTTTGCTTTTGGAACAATTCGATCGTAAATCCCAGTGCCATTAGACCCACAAGTATCAAGAGGTAATAGGTCATTTGATAATGATTGGCATTGATTTGTAAGGCCATCGCCAGAGTGAGTATAGAAAAACCAAGGATTCGTTTGTTGGAAAACACATGCACCACCCCCAAAACAACCAAAGGCATATAACCAATGGCAAGTGCTTTGGTATTGTGCCCTACCCCTAAAATAATGAGTAAATAAGTTGAAAATCCAAAAGCCATAGCCCCTGCAATTGCGATTTGAAATTTGGGTGTGAAATACAATAGCAACAGATAAAAACTGAACATATATAAGAAAAGATAATCAGCGGGTCGAGGTAAAAATCGTATCAACTTGTCCAGTGTTCCTATAAAATCATAAGGATAAATAGAGGTGATTTGATAGGTCGGCATTCCACCAAATGCATTGTCAGCCCAATATGGCTCTTCATCATAGTCGGCACGATGCTCTAACACTTGTCGTTGCATCCCTTGAAATTGCTGGATATCAGACTGTACGATGACTTTACCACTGAGCAAAGGATAGAAAAAAGCCAAGGATAGCATAGCTAAAAATATGACTGAAAGGAAATGAGGAATGCTGTTTTTTATCATCAATCAAGTACTTGAATGTCAAAAATACAATTCTAAGCGTTACTTGTGCTAAAGCATTTCTTTATATTTGAGTTGATGAATCTTTCATGTACGACATTATGTCTTTTTTTACTGTTCGTTTCCTCACTTGTGAGCAGTCAATACACACCAATTATCAACAGTAATCGCCCGGGGTTTACACAGGGAGCTTTTTCTGTTGGACCAGGTGTTTATCAGCTCGAGTTTGGTGCCTCTTATCGTCAGGATCGATTTGCTTTACTGGCAGATGCAAAAAGCACAGGCGCAGGATTCACACTCGATCTTCGAACAGGTTTGATTTTGCAAAACCTTGAACTGATTTATCGCGTTGATTATCACAACGACCAACTGTCTTTTAATAACCCATCAGGAAGGTTGAGCTATAACAGAGCTGGCACAAAAAAGAACACACTTGGGTTTAAACTCCTGCTGTTTGATCCATTTCGAAACTCTGAATGGTATAAGCCAGACACGAAAAGCTACAAGGCAAATAAAGGGGTTCGAGCTATTGATTTGATTCCGGCGGTATCTCTTTATTTGGGATCTGAATTGAACCTAGGAAACATCTATCCCTATGGAGAACCTTTTTCACCTATTTTTGATTTGATATCTCCCACACTGAAACAAAATCAGATTTCAGGAGAGGTCATGTTGATTACACAAAACCATTTTTTAAATAATTTTGTGATTGTAACAAATTGGGGGAGAAGATATTTGGGAAGTGCCAATGAACAAAATTTAATGTCGAGCAGTTTGATGATTCCCATAAAAAAGAGATTGATGGGTTTTGTAGAACAAATAAGTGTTGATAGCAAGTTATCAACAGATGTATTTTTAACTGCTGGAGCTGTTTATCTTATCAACGAAAACATACAGGTGGATGCATTTTTGAGTCATACTTTCAAGAACACTCCAAGCATGTTCGCAGCAGGCATTGGCGTTTCTTATCGCATTGATCGATACAACGACAATGGCATCCCACAAGAAATAAAAGAACTTAGAAAACAGCGCAAAAAAAATCGTATCGATCGAAAAATGAACGCTGAAAAAATAAAGGAGTTTAGTAGTCGTGAACGTGAAAGAAAAAAAGCAGAACGAAAACAAAAAAAAGCATCCAAAAAGAATAAGCAATGAAGCAGTACAGCCTACATGAGGTAAAGACAAAAAACGAATACCATGCTTTTTTTACATTCCCCTTTAAACTTTACAAAGGTTGTGATCAATGGGTGCCGCCCATCACCAATGAAGAAAAAGCTATCTTTAATCGTGCGAAAAATCCTGTGTTTAAAAATGCTGAAGCCAAGCTTTTTGTCGTAAAAAATCGAAAGCAAATTATTGGTCGTATTGCTGCGTTGATCAACTGGATTGAGGTTAAAGAGCAAGCCAAAACTAAGGTGCGTTTTGGCTGGTATGACACAATAGACGATCTTGACGTAAGTCGTATGCTCATCGATGCTGTACATTCGTGGGGAAAGCAAAAGGGATTGACATATCTTGAAGGGCCAATGGGTTTTTCGAATATGGACAAAGCAGGGGTATTGGTGCAAGGGTACGAATATAAAAACACTATGATTACGTGGTATCATTACCCATATCAAAAGAAACACCTTGAAGAATTGGGGCTTGTCAAACAAGCAGAATGGGTCGAGTATCAAATTAAGATATTCAAGGCTGAAGATGCTCCTAAAAAGGTCAAGAAATATGCCAAACTCATTTCAAAACGATACGGGCTGAGTGCGCTTGAATTTTCAACTCGAAAAGAGCTGGTCCCCTACGTCGATAAAATGTTTGACTTACTAAACAAGACTTATAACAACCTGCAGTCTTTTGTGCCCATTCAGCCCTATCAAATTTCGCATTATAAAGAAAAGTATTTAACGTACATACATCCCAGGTTTATTAAGTGTGTAGCAGACAAATCAGGCAATCTCATTGCATTTGCCATCACCATGCCATCCTTTTCAGAAGCCTTAAAAAAAGTGAATGGCTCTCTCTACCCATTTGGATTTCTTCACATTATGCGTGCACTTCGAAAAAACAACAGAGCTTCATTTTATTTGATCGGTATCGATCCAGCCTATCAAAACAAAGGAGTAACAGCAATTTTGTTTGACGCCATCCAAAAAATGTTTAACGCACAAGGGATTACAGATGTGGAAACAAATCCTGAACTGGAAGAGAATAATTCGATTCAACTCATGTGGAAAAACTATGAGCATGAACTACACAAGCGTCGTCGTACCTACAAAAGAGATATCAGCTAGTTTTTGTTTTTTATTTTTGCCAAATGCTAAATGAAGGGAAAACCATAGTTGCATTGGCTACTGCACCTGGCACAAGTGCCATTGCCATTGTTCGCATGTCGGGTAATAAAGCCATAAGCATCGCCGATCGTGTCTTTCGATCATTGCATGGCAAAAACCTTGCAAATCAAAAATCACATACCATTCATCTAGGTCATGTTATGCAAAACGACAGCACTTTAGATGAGGTACTTCTAAGCTTATTCAAACGACCAAATTCATACACCGGCGAAGATGTTGTTGAGATTTCGTGCCATGGGTCAATCTATATTCAACAGCAATTGATTCAATTACTGCAAAAAGAAGGTGCACGAATGGCAGAGCCTGGCGAATTTACCCTTCGCGCTTTTATGAACGGGAAAATGGATTTAACCCAAGCAGAGGCAGTTGCAGACCTCATTGCCAGCGAAGGAGAAACTGCACACAGAGTGGCCATACAGCAACTTCGCGGGGGTATCAGTAATCAATTGGAAAAACTGCGACAACAACTGATTGACTTTGCATCGTTAGTAGAACTTGAGCTTGATTTTAGCGAAGAGGATGTTGATTTTGCAGATCGAAATGCATTGGATAAATTATTACAAGAAGCCCAAGACACGATTAAATCACTTGTCGATTCTTTTAATGTTGGGAATGCCATGAAACAAGGCGTCCCTGTTGCCATTGCGGGAAAGCCAAATGCTGGAAAATCATCCTTGCTCAACGCACTTTCCCAAGATGAAAAAGCCATAGTTTCTGAAATTGCAGGTACAACACGTGATAGCATAGAAGATACTGTAATGATTAATGGGATTCAGTTTAGATTTATAGATACTGCTGGCCTTCGAGAGACTAATGATACCATCGAAGCCTTAGGAGTTGAAAGGGCCAAAATCAAAATTTCACACGCACAAGTCCTACTCTACGTAGTGGATCCAAAAACAATTACAACTGAAGAAATCATAACAGAGGTCGAAGCACTACAGCATCAAAGCCCTTTGGTGTTATTGAACAAGGCAGACCTTAACGACACAAACCAACTAAACAACCAAAGCAAAAGGCTGGGTGATATGGATTCGATCGTTATCTCAGCTAAAACAGGTGCAGGCTTGGATAAGTTGAAAAAACGTCTGGTGCAGCTTGTGAATCACACCAACTACGATACAATTGTGAGCAATAGTCGTCATCACAATGAACTCCAACAAACCCTCACAGCGATTTTGACTGTTCGAGAGGGCTTGTTAAGTGGTTTGAGTGGTGATTTGTTAGCAGTTGATTTGCAAACGGCACTGCATCATTTGGGTATGCTCACAGGATCGATTTCATCTGATGAACTCCTAAGAAATATATTTGCTAATTTTTGTATTGGTAAGTAGTTAGGACTGTAAACAATAGCCTTCATATAACTATAACGTCAAACAATAAGATTTTTAGCTTTATTTAAGTTAGCACCACCTTTATACAGTTTTAAATTTTAACAATAAATAATTTTATCAAATAATTGATTTTGATATTAATAAATTATCAATAAAATCAATAAATAATATATTTTTTTATATTATTCTGATAAATCACTTTAAATCGTTGTGTTTTTTTTTATTAAAAACATAATATTTTAAATTTAGTATATGAATCCTTCAACTTTCTCTGATAAACTTATTGACTTTCCTTACGAACATTACAAAAATACATGGGATGAAATGTTTGAACCCAACAACAGAATTAAACCCTCTTACAGATTTTTATATAATTTTTTATCCAAACAGTCCGTTTCGGATATTAATAAATTAAAAGAATTTTCTCTAAAATTTTTTATGAACCAAGGAATTACTTTTAACGTATACAGTGACGAACAAAGCATTGAAAAGATTTTTCCATTTGATATAATTCCAAGAATTATAATGAATAAAGATTGGGAAATAATTGAAAAAGGCATAATTCAAAGAATTACAGCTCTAAATTTATTCTTGAAAGATATTTACAATGAACAATTTATAATCAAAGATAAAGTCTTTCCAATCGAGCTTGTGGCAAATAATCCTTATTTCTTAAACCAAATGCGTGGATTCAAGCCTCCAAAAGATATTTATACTCATGTATCAGGTGTTGATATTATTAGAAATAGTAAAGGAGATTTCTACGTATTAGAGGATAATTTAAGAACTCCATCTGGAGTCTGTTACATGCTAGAAAATAGACAAATAAGCAGAAGATTGTACCCCTCAATTATGCCAAAGAAAAAAATTAAAGATGTTTCAAATTATCCTCAAATATTATATCAACAGCTTGCATCTCTATCAAATAAAAAAAATCCTACAATTGTCCTTCTCACACCAGGCTTGTATAATTCTGCATATTATGAACATTCAACTCTTGCACGGCTGATGGGTGTTGAACTTGTTGAGGGTCGAGACTTACTTATGGACAACAACAAAGTTTTTATGAAAACCTCCAAAGGACTAGAAAAAGTTGATATAATTTACAGAAGAGTTGATGATGATTTTTTAGATCCAATTTCCTTCAATCAGTCAAGCGTTCTAGGAGTTCCTGGGATATTAGAGGCTTATAAAAAGCGAAATGTAATCATAACAAATGCACCAGGTACTGGTGTTGCTGATGATAAAGCAAGTTACATATATGTTCCACAAATAATTAAATATTATTTAAATGAAGAACCTATTTTAAAAAATATTGAAACATATCAACTTGAAAACTCTGAACATTTTGATTATGTAAAAAAGAATATTACAAATCATGTTATTAAAAAAACAGACGGTAGTGGTGGATATGGAATGTTGATGGGTAATTCAGCAGACGATATTGAAATTAAAAAATATTTTTATAAAATAAAAAAAAATCCATCAAACTTTATTGCTCAACCAATTCTAAACCTATCAACTTCTCCTTGTATTTTAAATGAAAGTATGGAGCCTCGGTGTGTAGATTTTCGTCCATACGCAATTTATGGATCTGAAGGAATAAAGGTATGCCCTGGCGGACTAACCAGAGTTGCACTAAAGAAAAACTCTTTAGTTGTTAATAGTTCACAAGGGGGTGGCAGTAAGGATACATGGGTAATTTGAATAAATGTTAAGTAGAGTTGCTAATAATTTGTTTTGGATGGATCGCTATATGGAAAGGTCTTATGGCTTATTGAATTTAATTATAACAAACTATAATTCAACACTTGATTCTGGAGATTACAGTAGCTGGAATGGAATTCTGAAAACTTACATGAATATTGATAGCTTGGAAGATTTATATGAGTATGATGATGCAATTTCAATAATTGATTTTATGTTATTCGATAAACTAAATCCAAATACGTTGATTAATATTATAAAAAAGTCGAGGGAAAACGCTAGAGGAGTTCAAGAGCATATTTCCAAAGAGGTTTGGCTCTCTTCAAATAAATTCTATCTAAATATTTCTGACAGATTAATACGGAAAAAATTTAGACGTTCAGATCCGATTGTTTTTCTTGAAGATTTATTGAATTTCAATTTGATGTATTACAGCAATGCTGATTTGACTCAAGAGAGAGGAAATGCTTTTGGATTTATGAATTTAGGTAAGTATTATGAAAGAACTTTGCAAAGTGTTGATTTTCTTAGCTATCGTTTTAATGACTTGACAAAAAATGATTATACATTACAAGAAAGAGTTTTCTGGAAAAATCTTTTACAATCTATTGGGGGATACCAAATTTATTTAAAGACATACAAATCAATTTTTAATGTTAATAATATTGTCGAACTAATTTCATTAAATGAATTTTTCCCTAGATCTATAAAATACTCTTTAAGAAAATTATCTGTTCATGTTAGTTTACTTAATAAATACAACAATAAAATAGATAATGAGTTACTTTTTCATGTAAAAAAACTTGATAATTATGTTGGTTATTCGTCTATAGAGTCCATAAATGAGATTGAGTTAGGAACATTTTTAGAAAAAATAAAATCTGATTTAAATCATATTTATTCATTAATAACAAAAACATATTTCTCTCAATTATATTAAATATGTCGAAACTTTATTTAAGTCACATTACATCTTTTTCATACTCAAATTTTGTAGTTGAAAGTTCAAATCAAATTATTTTATACCCATACAATGATACCAATCAACAAGTCATTTCACATTCCTTGAAAATTACTGGAAATCCAAATATTTATACAAATTTTGATTGGTATGGAAATAAAGTTGGTTTTTTTAACTATTTGTTACCACACAAAAATCTTTCTATCGAATCTGAGGCTGAAATTTTAGTCAAGAAAGTTGAATTACCAAAAAATGAACTTAATATAAAAGAATCTTGGAATCAAATTAATAAACTCAAATCTGAAAGCATTGATTTTTTTGAATTTACTCACTGCGCTGATAATGTAAATAAAAAAGCAAAAAAAGCTTTGAAGGAAATGGATCTTAAAAATTTATCTCCTTTTGAATTGGTTTTAAAACTTAATAAATACGTGTATGAAAATTTTAAATACAAAAAAGGAGTCACCAAAGTCGATACAAGTGTAGATAAAGTTTGGGAGCTAGGTCTAGGTGTTTGCCAAGATTTCACAAATGTTATGTTACAGTTATGTCGTTTATCAAATATTCCATCAAGGTATGTAAGTGGTTATGTTTGTAGTTCTGAAAGAATAAGAGGCGACGGAGCCACACATTCTTGGGTTGAAGTGTTTATACCAAACCATGGATGGTTAGGTATTGATCCAACCAATAATTGTATTTGTCAAGACCTGCACGTTAAAATTGGAATTGGTAGAAATTACAATGATTGCGCTCCAGTAAAAGGGGTCTATAAAGGAAATGAAGAGCAAAAAATGGATGTTAAAGTTAATTTATCAACAAAAAAATTGATTGTCAAACAAACTAAATCTGTTTGGGATGAGAAAACAATTGAAAAAGAGGATGTAAATAGCTATCAAAAAAATCTTGAAATGATACAACAGCAACAACAACAATAAAGTTTTTACCATACTATTGGTTCATTTAGAAATGAATTGCACTTACTGTATCGGTAAGTAGACCATCAAATTAAAAAAAGCCAGGAGACAAACCTGGCTTTTTTTTTAAAGATTTAAACATATATTAATTAGGAATTCCAGTTCCAGTTTTGTAGGGAGCCCAATTTGCATGTGCACACTTCCAACCTTGGTCGGTTGCAATCCAAACAGAAGATGCACGTGTACTGTAAGCAACTTCCTCACTTGAATCAGTAAATGTATAAGAACCAGATGCGTAAAAAGTTAAAATAGCTGTCCTCATATCAGGGGAAAAATGAGTTTTAAAATCTCGTAAATCAAATGAATTCCAAGTATAGTTTTGGTCTTGAGCAATGTTATCAGTTGAGAAGTTATAAAAATCCCCCAAATTGGAATCACCAGTCACCAAGTCGAAATCGTCAGAAATATATTTTGAAAAATCTTCAACGTTACCCTCAAGAATAGCATTTTGCATATTTTTTTGAGCTTCAATTAGACCATTACTTACGTCAGATTCGTTCACTTTTCTCCAATACACGGGCAAATTATATTGATAGGGAGATGAAGATGTTGCATAGTCAAAAGCTTTCAACTGATAGTCCAAAGCCATTTCATAATCACCTTTCATAGCAGCAATCTCTGCCCTTGAGTCAAGGGAGTTTGGTCCATTATGCAATTTTTCTAATTTATCTAATGAAGCAAATGCTGCATCATAATCTGGACCATCACCTATTTCGCCATAAGCATGTGCATAAGCTAACATATTATATGCAGAAGCAGCATTGGCAGGAAAGTTTGTAGCAAAATTTGAATACGTGCTCCAATCCTCTGTACTTGTCGATAACCAATTGATTAATGGACTGTTAGGAAAATCTGCAAGCGCTTTGTCATAAGTTGATGTCCAGTCGTCTTCTTCAGTTGTAGTCGCAACCAAAAGGTCATACCATGCCTTTTCTTCGAGGCTTAACTTGCTTACATTTACTTCAGACAGCTTTGCTTTTCTTGAACCAAAATCTTGATTCCCAGAAGCAGCAGCAGCCAGAACTAGTTTTGCACACTCACACTTTTTATCTGAAATCATTACAGCTTTGGCCATTCCAACTGCAACCGATTGCTCGATATTGACAAGGTGAGATATTGCTTGATTAATAATTTTTGCGGATTCTGACTTACATTCTGAATCAGATATCCACTCTTGTGCATTTACAGAAAACATCAACACAAGAGAAAATAAAGTGGTTTGTAATTTCATTTTTGTTTCATTTTAGTTTATCTAAAATAAAAAAAATTAATGTTTCAACACTCGTCTTGTCACCCACTCTTTATTGTCTTTGCGATACAATTTAATAATGTACATCCCATTATTGATAGTCCCTAAATCAACACTTGAATTATTTGTTTTCATCAACTGTTTTCCAGTAAGGTCATACACATGAATTTTCGAAATAATCTCTTGGTTTGTGTAAACAAATCCTTGTGTAGGATTTGGATATACAAAAAAATCAACAGTATTTTTAAACTCTACATTCAAACCAGGGTCAGTTGATCGAGTGTAACTAAATCCACCACCCTCACCGCTTTGACCTCCACCACTAGTCCAATCAGTAATTTTGATATCAATATAGATATTTTCAGTAACAAGGTGCAATACCATGTCCTTTTCAACAGCATTTTTTGGTTTTGAAGTTCCTCTAAATGTAGAAAAGGTTAAAGACCCAATACTGGATGTAGTTCCAAAGGCCCATCTGGTATCATCTGGACTAGTATATTTTGACGAATCTGATTCAGTTTTAGCATTATAAAGTTGTCCTCCGTCTTTTCCTCTGGTTAACCATACTAAATCAGTAATCCTGTCTTGTGAACTTTCAAGTGATGGGTCAGCATCATCCTCCTTTGTAAATGTAATTGGAGGTCCATCCCAAACAGTTTGAGAAAAACATAGTAAAGGGGTGAGTAAGAGTAAAATATATTTCATAACAACAGAATTTATTTTTTAAAGATACAATTCTTACGATAATTGCATCTTTCTTCGAATAGAAACACCTATTTTTGGAAAAAAAAGATGCGATTTCTTCTGCTCTTTACATTATTCATGTGCAGTATTACGCATGCGCAAACGATTTTAAATTCAGAATCGTTATTGAATCAATCCAGTAGTAAAATAAAAACACAAATCAATCTATCTTTATACTGGGAATCAGGAAATGAAAATACTTTTACTTCTTTTAATCAAATACTAATAGGGACAAAAAAAAAACGTCAGCTCTGGCGACTCATAGTGGGCCACGACTATGAGGATGATGAGGGTAAAATAGTTGCGAATGACTGGAGTGCACAGCTTCGCTTAAACTACTTTGTCAGTGATAATAACTCAATCTATGGATTTATTCAGACACAAAACATTAAGGTGTTGCAAATGAACCATCGTCAACTTGTTGGAGGTGGCTATCGTCATTCATTGTTCAATAACGATAGTCAGTACGTCGATCTTGCGGCTGGATTGTTTTATGAGGATGAAAAATACCCACATATTCAAACACACAAATATCGATTCAATATAAATATGTTTTTGCGTGTCAAACTCCTTGAAAAATTTTATTTTAATTGTGTAACCTACTTTCAAGTCAACACAAAAGATGTAAACGATATCCGGTTTTTTGTTGAGCCTAAAATCAATTTTGAACAAAAAAAATTCGCATTTTCCATTGGCGCACAAAACAGATATAATTCATCCCCATATTTACAAAATAAAAAGAATGATCTCTTGTCCCGAATTGCATTAACAATTAACCTATTTGAATAATGCGAGTATAATGAGGAAGTTTATTTTTTTAATTATTATGAATCTATTATTTAGCTGTAACATTGATGACAATTGCGGCGAAATAATCGATAAAGTTATTGATGACAATCGATTCTTGCTTGTTATCAGATTTGATAGCGGTGGTGGAACAAATCAAGGGGATTTTGACGGAGAATTGGTAGATGACATTGAAGTAAATGAAGAAATATTTTCAAGCTTCGAGGAAGGGGACAACTACTGTGTCGAATAACTAGTGTTTAGCCATTTGTCCAGGTTTGAGTTCTTGCCCTTTTCGAACATACTGACAACAAGTTGGAAGTCCATCATAAACCTTATCACTTGTAATGTGGTGTTCAGTGTCATGACCTTTAGCAGCAATCTGCTTTTCGATTGTATTTATGTCTGTTTTTAATCCATTGTAAATCAAACGCAATTGTCCAGAAGAATTATCCCAAGATGCATATTTAACACCTTCCACTGAAAAAGCCGCTTTTTCAATTCGCTTTTTACACATACCACAGTTGCCTAAAACTTCAATGCTTTTCTTTTCGTATTTTGATGAAGTTTCTTGTGCATAAGAAAGTAGTGACAAGCTTATAAATATAAAAAGAAAAATAGACTTCTTCATGTTTCAAACTTACAAATTATATCGCAAACCTACATATAACATACGTCCATAGACAGGGGCGTACACAAGGCTCGAATCAAAAGACGATGAAAAGGGTTGATCAGCAGACAAAATAGGTTGTGATTGTTTGTAATTGGTGAGGTTTTCACCTCCAGTGTAGATTTCAAAATTAGGTTTTGGGATATAGGTAATCTGTGCGTTTATCAATCCAAAAGCACCACTCTCAAAGCCATTTGGGTGTTGGATGGTTACAGGTATGCGCTGAGGACCTGTGTGGTGATATGTTGCATCTGCTCTCAACTGATCCCCTACATATCCGAGATTCAAAAAATACCGCTGTTTTGGTTGTAAAGGCTTTTGCTTTTTTGCGGCAACATAATCAGTCTGTACATCATAAAACTTACAGGAAAAACGAGCGTCTATCATTCTAAACAAACGTGCGTCCAACCCAAACTGTAAACTGTTTGCATAGCTATCACCATCAAGGTTATAAAATGATACTTGCCCTGGTGTTTCCCAATCGACAACAACCTGATTGACAAATGATGTTCGAAATAAATCTAGATTAACATTCAGTGGAATTGAACCGATTTGAAAGCCTTTCAAATAACTCACGCCATAGTTCCACGCATGCTCTGGGAGTAACCCATAATGATGGCCTTGCAGTTCAGGAATAAGTATCGTTCTGGCAGAGCCAAACAGTTTTTGATTTTCGGCAAATACAGCCGCTACTCTACGCCCACTACCCATTGAAAATCGTAAACTAGAGGTGTCAGTAAAAGCATAACGCAAATGAGCACGATGGGTAATAAAACTGCCAATATGATTGTGATAATCAAAGCGAATACCCAACACCATGCGAAGTCGCTCAAGGCTGTCATAACTGTACTCAAAAAAAGCACCCACTGAACTATCAGCTCTGTTAGTTGATTGCACATCTACTTTTTCATCATAGTGGTCATATGCGAACTGTAGTCCTGTCTTAAATTTATGAAGTGTGTTGCTCAGTACGGAGTTAAATATCATATTTGAAAACATACTCTTATGGCGAATATCATATGCTCGCAAACCATAATATGACTGCTGATTATGGTCGCTGTAAGACAACTGAACGCCAAAGCTTTGATATGGCAATTCAGGAAAAACATAACCAATTTTGAGCGAAGTTTCATATCGCTTTGTCAGCATCTCACTCCCCCAGACTGCTGTTGTGTTTTTATGTATTTTTGGATAATAGGATGTTTGCCCAAAAAGTTTATTGTCATGAAGCATTCTGATATTAAAAAAAGACACCCAACCCTTTTCCGTATTTAGGTACTGAAAGCGGGTGAGGATATTCAATTGATCGGAAATAGGCATATCCAAAAAATTATCATCATTTTTATCATTTCTCTCAATGAGTTCATTATAATGCACAAATAAATTTGCAGACCACTTATTAGACAAATTCGCTTTTGTATGAACATTCAACTCATTTCTGCTTTCAAAAGAACGAAAAAGATTGAGGAACAATCGTTCACTTGATAAAGGTTTTTTTAATTCAGAATTAATTTGACCAGTCATGCTTTCATAACCATTTATCACACTTCCAGCGCCTTTGGTGATTTGCAGGCTTTCGATCCATGTGCCAGGAGTAAAACTCAAACCATACACCTGAGATGCTCCTCTTATCGTAGGTATGTTTTCTTCTGTAAAAAGTAAATAAGGGCTGGGTAAACCCATCATTTTCAATTGCTTAACTCCAGTGAGCGCATTGTCAAAATTTACATCAATGGCTGGGTTGGTTTCAAAACTTTCAGAAAGATTGCAACAGGCAGCTTTTAGGAGTTCATCGCTACTGACATTCAAAACGTTTTGTGCAGACAGAAAAGACAATTGACTAGTTTTTTTTCGTTCAGAAACAATGACTTCGTCAAGGTTTGCACCATCTTTACGCTTTAAAATGTGGATGATTATTTTTGAGTTTTGTATGCTGAGGGTGTCGGAAGAAAAACCGACGTAAGAGATCACCAATTGAGAATCGGAGGGTAGTTTTTGCATCGAAAATTTACCATCGATATCAGTAACAGTCCCCTTATTTGTTGCAAGCCAATACACATTAGCACCTGGCAGCGGGTTACTTTCATCATCCCCAAAAACAGTGCCTGAGAAAACATCTTGCGCTTGCACAATACAGCAACCAAAAAAGAGAAAAAATAGTCTAAATAACACAGACGCAATTTAATACAATCATCTTACACAAAAAAAATTAACTTAGTAATTATAAATGAGTAAAAAGAAAAAAATAAATAGCGATTCACCCATTGATTTGGTTGCTGACTTTTACAGTCAAAAAAAGTTGAATATTGATGAAGTTGTAAGGGTCAAAAAAGCAAGCATACAGGCTGTTGCCAACTACAGCCTTACGCCATACACAGGTAGTTTTGGGTTTGAACAACGAAAACACTTGCTCAACAGAACCATGGTGGGTTTGTGCAAAAGGCACTTGGATGATATAGAAAACTTAGATTTACAGCAGTCTCTTGACCTCATTTTGACGCCTGAGCTTTTTGATGAACCTGTAAACAATTATTATCATCAGTTATCAGACTCAGATTATAAAGACATATACACCTCTGATGATGTGCCCCCGGGTGAGCAATTCATCAATCGAGCATATGCTGATAATGATTTGGAAGAGTTGGAGCAATTTGGACATGAACGATACACTGCAATGATCTCATGGATCAATCAGCGCATATACAAACAAGAGACTTCAATTCACTGGAAGCTTTTTGTTTTTCTTCACAATTTGGTACCTACTCGTTGTTTTGAGTTGGGACACAAGGCTGCATTTTTATACATCAAACTTCTATTTGAGTCCTGTTTTGACAGTTATAAAGATTTTATTTATGATGTTACTCTCGACCCCTCAATGCTAGATTTTCTCAACCTCGCCTTGAGCCAAAAGGATACACCAGATGAAAATTATGCTCGTGAAGTCCAAGAGTTGTTTACTGTTGGGAAAAGACCTTTTGCGAAATTTACTGAAAAAGATGTACGAGAAATTGCAAGAGCACTCGTTGGTTGGACTTATGATTACGAAAAATTGGTGTTTAGTGAAGGGACAGACCCACACGTCTTTTTCGAAGGCTATAACCACGATACAGGCGACAAGGAATTTTCCTCATTTTACAACAATCAAACGATCCGTGGGAAGTCGGGTGATGATGGTCAGCAAGAGTTACAAGAGGTTGTCGATATGCTATTCAATACCGAAGAGTCAGGTATATACTTGTGCCGACGACTCTATCAGTTTTTTGTTTATCCTGTGCTAACACCTGAAATTGAATCCCAAATCATAGCACCTCTAGCACAAGTATTTAAGGATAATGATCACTCTCTCACCGCTGTTTTGCGTGAGCTGCTTGGTAGCGAGCACTTTTTCGACGCTGCAATACCAAATAGCATAATCAAATCTCCAATTGAGTATAATATGGGTATGCTGAAAGAACTACAAATTACATCTGGTTATCGTACATACTGGGATGGCAATGAAGTGCAGTATGAACAATTTAATCCCAATCACCCTGCTTTCTTGGAGCAAGAGATCAATCAAACAACACTCGCCTATAACCTTTTTGGGCAAAACCTGCATTGGAGCAACTATAACCAAGGGATGCAACTGTTTACTCCACCTAATGTTTCTGGGTGGCCTGCGTTTTACCAAGAGCCGGTTTATGATATGTTTTGGATCAACTCATCGACGATCAAATCGAGAAAGCAAGCTGCTCATTGGTTTCGATGGGGGCTTTGGCTTTACAGCTACGAAGATGAAGGAGTGAACCTGAAGTACAACTTGCACAACTATTTGAGTACGTATCGAAATCCTGCCAATTTTGAAGATTTTTTTAATGAGTTTAACGAGCGCCTTTGTGGAGCCCCATACGATAGTTCCACATATGAAATGCTAAAAAATGAGCTGCTTGGCAATATGAACGAAATGCACTGGGAGGAGTACATCAATGCCTATTTGGATGACCCTTCTAAAGAAAATCTAAGCTCGATTCAATGGCGGTTTGATAATTTATTGTTTCAGTTTTTTGAACTTTCAGTTTATCACATACACTAAGTTATGAAGAGAAGGTCATTTTTACATAAACTCAGTCATGCAGCAGCAGCACCAATCGTGTTGCCAAACATACTACATCACGCACTGGCGCAGCAATCAGGGTCATTTCTGTCAAACACAAACGAACCTGGTCGGATATTGGTCCTCATCAAATTGGATGGAGGAAATGATGGTCTCAACACTGTTATTCCACTCAATCAACTTAGTGAGCTTCAGCAAGCAAGACCACATGTGATGCTGCCAGACGAGTCCATTATCGATCTTGGAAACGCTTCTTTGGGACTACACCCCGAACTGTCAGGTTTTAAAAGTCTCTATGACGAACAACGTCTTAAAATCATACAAAATGTAGGTTACGAACAACCCGATTTTTCTCATTTTCGTTCGATGGATATTTGGCAAAGCGCATCAGATTCTGAAGAATTTTTAAACTCGGGATGGATTGGTCGCTTTATCGAATCCGAACATCCAGACTGGCCAACAGCCTACCCAAACCAGAATTACCCAGATCCATTATCAATCGAATTGGGTGGAGGTGGTTCGTCAATACTCTTTACTGGGAACCAGTCTTTTACAAGTTATTTGACAACAAATCCAGATGGTTTTCACGAGGATATTCTTTTTAACCCAAATGCAGTATACCCTGATAATAATGTGGGTGTAAAATTGCGATATATCGATCTTGTCAAACATCAGTCTAACGAATATGCGAGCACCGTCAAATCTGCTTATGAAAAGTCTTCGCTTGCACATGTCTTCGAGGAGAGTGATTTTGGAGAGCAGTTTGATATCATGACTCGTCTGATTTTGGGTGGTTTAAACACTCGGATATATATGGTCACGCTGGGTGGTTTTGACACACATGACACCCAAGTCGATCAATCGGACCACACCAAAGGAGAGCATGCATACCTATTGAAAGAGCTCAACGATAATGTGTTAAAGTTTTTTCAAAACCTTGATGAAGCCGGCAGAAGTGATGATGTATTGTGTATGACGTTCTCTGAATTTGGACGAACAATTGTCTCCAATGGCTCAAGAGGAACAGATCATGGTACAGCTGCACCCCTATTCATCTTTGGCAACAGAATCAATTCTGAAGTCATGGGTGAAAACCCTGTGGTTCCAAAAGGAGTTCGATGGGAAGACAACCTCGAATCAGAATTTGATTATAGATCGATATATGCTACAGTGATTGATCAATGGCTAAACACGAATGACGGTAAATCAGAGTCCGTACTTAGACAACAGTTTGACCAATTTGAACTCCTACGTTCAGACAACGATGCTGACAGATGGATTTTATTCCCAAACCCTATAATTGATGTTTTCAAAATTGGCGTTCCCAAAAAGGTTTCCAGTTTTTACTATCAAATTTACGACCTGAATGGTAGACGATACGATGAAGGTAATGCGACTTTAAGCCCATCAAAAGTGCATCCTATTTCAACAGATAATTTACAGAAAGGATATTATCTAATTAACATTCGCTATCAAAATGGAAATAAGGTTTTGAAATTTTATAAACAATAGCATTTTCCTAAATTGTTTTTTTTATAACTTTATTACCAATAATTGTTATAAAATGAACAAAATTGCAGTCTTTGGTCTAGGTAAAGTTGGCACGTTGGTGGGGATATTGTTAAGCGAACAGTTTTCGGTAATAGGTTATGACATCCATCCACCCTACTATGAAATAGAATTGCCATTTGAGTACAAAATCCTCGACATCGGAAAGGTCAATAACATCAAACATGCCTTGGAGAAAGTTGATGTAGTGGTTTCTGCGCTGCCCTATTTTTTGAACAAACATATTGCCGAAATCGCACACCGAAAAGGAGTTCATTATTTCGATTTGACAGAAGATGTGAGCACCATGCGACACATAGAGTCGCTTTCTAATCAATCAATATCTGTTTTGGCGCCACAATGTGGTTTAGCCCCTGGGTTTATTGGTATCGTTGGTGGCGATCTAGCGCGTCAATTTGATGAGCTTAGAGACATTGAGTTGCGAGTGGGAGCTTTGCCACGATATCCAAATGGTCAGCTCGCATATTCTTTTACATGGTCACCAACAGGCGTGATTAATGAGTACCTCAATGATGCAGAAGCAATCCATAATGGCAATCGAAAAAATGTACCTTCATTAGAGGGCTTTGAATATATGAACATCGAAGGGCAAGAATATGAAGCCTTCACAACCTCGGGTGGTCTTGGGACTATGTGCTCGACCTATGAGGGTAAGGTCGATACCCTTAACTACAAAACCATTCGATACCCAGGGCATGGAAAACTCATGCGTTTTTTGATGTATGAAATGGTGATGAAAGAAGATTTGAGACAGCTCGAAAAAATCTTGACAAATGCCAAGCCTCCAGTCGAGGAGGATCTCGTTCATGTCTATGCTGTTGTTGAGGGAAAAATAGATGGTGAAATGTGTAGAAAAGAGTTTTTTCAGACCTATTTTCCAATCGAAATCCATGGGAAACTTTGGAGAGCCATATCCTGGACAACTGCAGCATCAATCGCAGCAGTAGTCGAATTGGTTGCTGCTTCGAAAATACTGCAAAAAGGATTTATCAAACAAGAAATGATTCCTTTATCTGATTTTTATGCAACTGTAAATGGTGCCTTGTTACAACCGAAACCACTATCATGAATTTCTCTGACAACACACCACTCGATAAAATACTTAATGGGTTATTTATCCCCTACGCCGAGCGAGTGCCATATGTAAAAACCATCACAACTGCGATGAAATCCATCGGGATAATTTCGAAACAAGAGGACATTGTTAATGACCATATTGCATTTAGGACTTTGGGTGTTCCAAAACTCGGTATTGCCTCATTTGAAAAGATTTTTTTACACCACGGCTACAACAAACAAGACCATTATTTTTTTCCAAAAAAGAAATTGGATGCCTACTGGTATAAACCACCTCATGATTACTATCCTCGTGTTTTTATCAGCGAATTAAAAGTGAATGAACTCTCAACAACTGCGCAAGACATTATCCAGAGTTACACCAAATATATTGAAAAAGACCCCATAGTTGAAATTAACTTGGATGATGCTGAAGCAGTCGTTGATTTTCTTCATCAAGCACTTTGGAAATTGCCAAGCCTAATCGATTACAAAACACTGCTAAAGGAGTCTGAATATGGGGCGTGGGTGATTTATAATCGTTATTATTTAAACCATTACACCATTAGCATACATGAGTTGCCATCTCCTTACAATAATCTAGAATTTTTTAACAAATTCTTAAAATCGATTGGTGTGATCCTCAACGATGCTGGTGGTGAAATCAAAACAAGTCAAGACAAATTACTTCGCCAAAGCAGTACGATAGCACAGTCTGTTGAATCATCTTTTAAAAATGACGAAACTGCTGAAATTGCAGGCAGCTATATAGAATTTGCCGAACGCTTGCCTCTTCCAGCATATGCAAATCTTTCAACGGAAAAACTGACCAACGCACATCGCCGTGAGGGGTTTGAAACAGATAATGCCGACAAGATTTTTGAAAGCACTTTTAGCAATCAAATCAAGAAGAATTTGAAGTCCTATTGAAGCGCTTTTTGATAAATATCGATATATGAGGGAATGATTTTTTGAATATCGAATTCCTTAGCTCTTTCAAAAGCAGCGCCTTTGAATTGGGCTAACTTATTGTCGTCGCTCAACAATTCTATCGCAAAATCTGCCATTATATCTACTTCTCTATGAGGAGTTAAAATTCCTGATACGTTGTTTTCCACAACCTCAGGAATGCCCCCTTCATTTGTAGCAATCACAGGTGTTCGTGCAGCCATTGCCTCGAGAGCTGCAAGCCCAAAGCTTTCTTTTTGAGATGGGAGAAGGAACAAGTCGGACGAGCAAAGGATTTTATACACATCATTTGACTTACCCACAAAATCAACAACATCAGACAATCCAAGTTCTTTGGTATATTCCTCTGCCGATTGCCTATCAGGGCCATCTCCGACTAAAATCAAGCGTGATTTGACCTTTTTATTCACTTTCGCAAACACATATAGGACATCTTGCACACGCTTAACTGGTCTAAAATTACTGACATGCGTAACCAAACGTTCATCAGGTTTTACAAGTTGTTCTCTCGAGCATGTATTTCGTAAATGCTCATATTTTTGGATATCAATAAAATTGGGAACCACATCAATTTCCATTTTAACATCAAAGATATCCTTGGTATCATACTTCAAACTTTTGGAAACACATGTGACAACATCAGAGTTGTTGATACTGAATGTTACAGCAGGCTTATAAAATGGATGACTTCCAACCAGTGTGATGTCAGACCCATGAAGTGTTGTCACAATTGGAGTGTTAATTTGCAATTCTGCAAGCATCTGTTTTGCCATAAAGGCTGCATATGCATGAGGTATTGCGTAGTGCGCATGTAAGAGATCAATTTTATGAAGCCTAACCATATCAACAAGAGCACTGGATAAGGCTAATTCGTAGGGTTGGTAGTGAAACAGGGGATAATTTGGCACATGAACTTCATGAAAGTGTATTCGCTCCAAATCTGTGTCTAAACGAACAGGCTTTTTATATGCCATAAAATGAACGTGGTGCCCTCTTTTGGACAACTCAATTCCGAGTTCAGTAGCAACAACTCCACTACCACCAAAAGTTGGGTAACATATAATTCCAATTCGCATAGCTATTTAATAATTGCATTATATATGACACGCTGTATTTCTGAGCGCAGGTTTGTGTCAATCAATTTTGTGTTATTCATGGTAGGATAAGTTCGATTTGATAAAAATACATAAACCAAGTCATGGTCTGGATCTGCCCAAGCAAATGTCCCTGTAAAACCTGAGTGACCAAAACTATCATTAGAGGTACATAAACAGGTTGGGCCTGGGTCTTCAAACTGCTGTTTGTCAAATCCTATACCTCTTCTATTGTTCTCACTTTTATAGTATCTCCTGTTAAAATGGCTGATTGTAGAGGGCAAAAAAAATTGTTGTCCACCATATGAACCACCCTGGATAAACATTTGCATCACCTTTGCAACATCATTGGCATTGCTAAACAACCCAGCATGACCACCAACACCATTTTGCATGGCTGCTCCCATGTCATGCACATAGCCTTGAATTTCAGTATGTCGATAATAATCATCGATTTCAGATGGTACGATCTGATCAACATTAACTTCGTTTAAAGGTAAATAGCCTAAAGATGATGCTCCAATTGGTTGATAGTATTCTTTTTCGACGAGCATATCCATTCTCTGACCATAACGACCCTCAATATATTCTTTAAACATATAAAAAGGTAAATCGCTGTATTTATAATAAATAGAATCTAATAAAGGGCTATCAACAATCTCTTCTTTCATTTCCTCTTGGTATTTAGTGCGCAAATACAAATCATCTGTCACTTGTACTTTATGTCTCTTTTTTTGTTTTTTACGATAAAGTTTCTTGCTTGGAATATCTGAGTTGTCACGCAAGGTATTTCGATAAAAAGGCAACCAGGGCTGAATGCCAGCATGATGAGAAAGCAAGGATTGGAAATTCATTTCTGCTTTGTTCGATTCACTATACCCCCCCAACAGGCTTGAAATTGGCGTTGTCAGAAACAAAGAATCCCTTTCGTGCTCCCTCATTGCCAAAGGAACAGAAGCCAAAATTTTTGTCACTGATGCCAAATCATATCGATGAAACCACTGTATAGGTGTTTGTTTTGCATATCGCATATGACCAAACGACTTGTGATAGATCACCTTTCCTGATTTTGCAATCAAAATTTGCATGCCAGGGGCAATACTATCCTTGATGGCTTGATTTGCCATCTCATCAATGTTTTGCAACACCTTCTCATCCATCCCAACCTGATAGGGATGACCATATGAAAGACGCTCCAATGGCTTGATATCCAAACCACTACCCTGAGCATAAGACCCAATCGGGACTGGAAGCTTTCCATTTGCACCTAGTCCCCCAAAAACCAACTGAGCAGCTTTGGACTGAAATATTGAACCATTTTGATACGCAAGCACAACAGATTCACAAGCATCTAATGGGAGTTTTAATAGACTATATGGATTAGCAAAAGTCACCAAATTCACCTTTGTTTGCGCACACAGTTCTTTGAGCTTTTCAATCACTTCTTGACTCAGTTTGTGTTTGACAAAAGGCGAATGGTCTGGTTGGTGCAAGCCAACGATTATATGTGTATAATCTGTATGATTCGCCAACATTTCAGTTAGACTCAACTCCTCGATTGATGTATAATGTCTCATTCTTTCAAGAAAATAATCACCTGTGGCCTCGCCTATTTTTACATATGCAATGTTTGTATTTTCGAATTGCTGGATGGGAAGTATTTGATTTTTGTTTTGGATCACTGTTAGAGACGCCTCTGCCAGTTGGTGGTTGAGTTTGGCTGCATCAGAAGTCTCAATATCTTGAAATAAAGAATCGCCAAGGACCAATTTTGATTTATGCAGTTTTGCATCAAACTTTGCATTGAGAATTTTTTTGACTGAATGTGCCAAACGCTTTTCAGCAATTGCCCCCGAGATGAAAGCATTGCGAATATCCTCAAATGCAATTGGCAAATCGTCTGGAATTAAAAGCAAATCTGCTCCTGCCAAAAACGAACCCAGTGATGATGATTGTTTTCCACTGTAATCTGAAACACCTTTCATATTTAAAGCATCAGTGACGACTAAACCATCAAACCCAAATTCTTTAACCAATAAATCATGTATGATTGAAGAGGATAAAGATGAAGGCAATCCCTTGGTTTGTTCTAGCGTAGGCACCTCCAAATGACCTACCATCACAGAAAAAACACCTTCATTGATAAGTGTTTTGAAGGGGTATAACTCGGTTTTATTCAGATGGTTTATATCATGATTCACCAAAGGCAGCGTATGATGCGAATCTGTTGAGGTGTTGCCATGACCAGGAAAGTGTTTGATGCTTGTCATAAGCCCCCCATCTTGCATCCCTCGAATAAGCATGCCCCCTTTTTGGCTAACCAACTTTGGGTCTGAACCAAATGAACGCAACCCTATCACAGGGTTTTTGGAATTGGTATTAACATCAACAACAGGACTGAAATTGAGATGAACCCCTACGCGCCTTTGACGATTGGCCATCGACTGACCAAGCTGATAGAGAAGACTATCGTTTTGAATCGCCCCCAAGGTCATTTGAAAAGGAAAAGGCGAAACATCACTGATGCGCATCGCCATCCCCCACTCTGCGTCCATTGCAATCAGTAGTGGAACTGAACTTTTATTTTGGAATTCGTTTGTCAAACGCACTTGCTCTGCTATTGTCCCCTTTGAAAAAATGATTCCGCCGAGATGATACTTTTCGATAGCAGAAGTGGCTGTTTGATAGTGATTTTGATCTCCTTGTGAGAAAACCATCGTCATAAACAATTGCCCTATTTTTTGCTCTAAAGTCAACGACTGATAAGTGCTGTCAACCCAGTTCTGTTTTGATTGTGCAAAAAGTAGGTTCGTCATTAAAATCGTGAGCAATATTTGCTTGTAACAAATCATATGATAAAAGTACAAAAGCTAAAAATAACGAGAGTGCCAGCTCTGTTCAGCACTCGTTTCCCAGTGGCTTTCAAATTCAGCCTTGGTGGTCACAAGATGATTAAAAACTGTAGTACTAGGAAGGATTTGACCAGACTTACTCATTTTTTTAAATACCTTAATATCAACAACCCGGATTGTTCCATCTTGACTGTAATGCACATTCATTTTGTCGAGCAAACGCACTGATAATGATTGTTCGAGAGCTTGAATAAAATGAACCGATTTGTCAATCGAACACCCAGTCGCTTGCTGATTGGCTTCATCAAGAGAAAAGACAATAAATTGTTGATAAGGGATACAATATCCAGCTGAGAGGGATGCACCATGGGCCGTCCAATCGGTCAAAAATTGTTGAATGTCAGACTGTAGTCGCACCATTTCCGAATCAGTAAACCTGCGGCTTGAGGGATATATCCAAATCTGAGAGTGATCGGGAAGCTGAGAAAAGGGCACGACCATAATTAGAGCGATTCTGTTTGCGCCAACAACTGTGCGACATCCAACACTGCAACTTTCCCTTCTTTCCCTTTGTTTTTCACACCATCGTGAAGCATCGTGTTGCAAAAGGGACAGCCTGCTGCAATGATTTCAGGTTTTGTGTCTAAGGCCTGCTCGGTACGTTCGATGTTCACCTCTTTATCGCCCTTTTCGGCATCTTTAAACATTTGCGCGCCACCTGCCCCACAACAAAGTCCTTTTTCTTTACAACTCTTCATTTCGACCAACTTTACATTGAGCTTTTCGATGAGGGCTCGTGGTGCCTCATACTCTTTGTTGGCTCTTCCCAAATAACATGGGTCATGAAACGTAATTTTTTTGCCTTTGTAAGTGGTTTTGGTATCAACTTTCAAGCGCCCTTCCTCGATTAATTGATGAAGAAACTGTGTGTGATGTAAGACTTCATAATGCCCACCCAATACTGGGTATTCATTTTTTAAAGTGTTAAAACAGTGGGGACAAGCAGTAACGATTTTTTTTACTTCATACCCATTGAGCACTTTTATATTGGTAGATGCTTGCATTTGAAACAAAAACTCATTACCAGAACGCTTAGCTGGGTCGCCATTACAGCTTTCTTCAGGTCCCAAAACTGCAAATGAGACCTTGGCATCTTGTAATAGTTCGACAAAAGCTTTTGTAATCTTTTTCGATCGATCATCAAAGCTCCCTGCACAACCAACCCAAAACAAAAC
The DNA here is from genome assembly GCA_902566635.1 of uncultured Bacteroidota bacterium. Lineage (GTDB taxonomy): Bacteria > Bacteroidota > Bacteroidia > Flavobacteriales > Flavobacteriaceae > UBA724. The sequence goes on from CACFJP010000006.1 coordinate 25,054, forward strand.
TTCAGGCGTCTCGCCTTTTTGGGTCATTTCGGCCATGGTTTGCACAGTTTTAGTCGTATTGTCCATCATCAAAAACTTGAATTGTAACCTCTTTGTCTATGAGGTCAGTAAATTTACCATTATATCGTGTAGCCTTTACCAAGTGATTGTCGATCCAGTGATAATTCCCACCTCTAGGTTTTCCCATCAATAAACTATGATATTTAAAACCATTAGTATTCAACCACTCCACTGTAACTGCTCGGTGATCTTCTGTTCGAGAAGTGAAAAAACAAATGACATGACCTTCATCATACCAGCGATTTAAGGTTTCTAATGCATCTGAATAGAGCGTAGCTGTTACCATTCTCTCTGGCTCTTCATTTGGAATGTCATCGCAAATCGTCCCATCGATATCAATTAGATAATTTTTAATGCCCTCAGGTAAAACGGGACTTACGTGTTCTCCTTCTTCTATTTTTTTGTTTAGTAGCTTATCTACGTCTTTTTTTTCCATGATAATTTTTATTCATTAATCCAATTAATCCGATCTTGTTGGTTGAAGGGCCAAGGTGCGCCGTTGTTTTCAATGTTTGTCATCATTGTATTCAACTCAGAAGGAGCAGATGACTGCTCCATCACTAAATATTGTCGCATGTCCATTATAATTGACAATGGGTCAATTGAGATGGGACAAGCCTCAACGCAGGCGTTACAGGTTGTACAAGCCCATAATTCTTCTCGTGATATATGATGATCAAGTAAAGTCTTATCATCAACTTCTTGGCCTCGATCAAGTTGTTTGCCCACTTGTTCTAATCTGTCACGTGTGTCCATCATGATTTTACGTGGAGACAATTTTTTTCCTGTTTGATTGGCTGGACATACGTCTGTACATCTGCCACATTCTGTGCAACTGTAGGCATTCATCAGCTGTATACGATTCAAATCTTTTACATCTGCAGCACCAAAACTGATTGGTTCACCCTCAACTGCTGGTGAAGCATAGGGATCAGCACTTGGATCCATCATCAACTTTACCTCTTTGGCAACTACCTCTGAATGTGAAAATCGGCCTAGAGGATTAAGGTTGGCATAAAATGTATTGGGAAATGCAAGAATAATATGCAAGTGTTTGGAGTAATACAGATAATTTAAAAATGCCAAAATACCTAAGATATGAAGCCACCAACTCGTGCGCTCAATCATCACTACATTGGTATATGACATCCCATCAAAAAGAGGTGTGAGTAAACCACTAATGGGAAAATGGCCTGCTTGTAAATAATAAGATTGAGCCTCAGGGTGATGTTGCAACCAGTAGTCAGAGGCATTCATCGTTAAAAATAAAAACATCAACACAAGTTCGATGTAAAGGATATAATCGGCATCCTTTTTTGGCCAACCTTTCATTTCAGGTTTTAAAAAACGTCGAATACGCATGATGTTTCTTCTGATCCAAAAAGCAGAAACAGCAATAATAACCAACAAAGCAAAAATCTCAAATGTGGCGATTAACACATCGTATGTGCTTCCCAAATAGGGGGAAAAGATGCGATGGGTTCCCAAAAATCCATCGACTATAATTTCAAGCAGCTCGATATTTATGACAATAAAACCAACATAAACGATGATGTGTAAAAAACCTGTAGTTGGCCGTACTGTCATCTTCGATTGTCCCAAGGCAACGCGAGCCATATGCTTCCATCGTTTCGATTTTTGATCAGAACGATTTATTTTTTGCCCAAGCTTGATGTTGCGAATAATACGCCGAACGTTTCTAATGAACATGCCAATAGCAACAAAGAAAACAATCGCGAAAATAATACTGCTCAGGTACACTTTATTCGATTTCTATTCGGTTTGTAAATCTGATGGTTTGTATTTGACTTGTTTTTTTCCAAATAATGAAAAATGCACATATCGTTTAGGGTTGAGACGCATGTCTTCCAGAAGCAGTTGGATCTGCTTATTCGTTTGCTCGAGTGATTGGTGCAAATCGTCTTTAGTGACAAGTTGTCCAAGTGACCCCTCTCCTCTTTCAATACGATCAAGGATTTGAGATAAATTTGACACTGCAGAACCTAAATCGTAAAAAGTAACTCCAAGATTCGCATCCTTGAGGGTAGAAGATACAACAGACAAATCGTCCGTAAGTTCAGCAAGATTATCAATTGTTTGGTTTAATGCGCCATCCTCTGCAAGTGAGTTATCTATAGTTTCACTAATCGATCGAAAATTGGAAATTGTAGTGTTGAGGTTTGCAATAGAAGTTTGTATCTCTAGCTGAGCGTCATTGTTAAAAACATTGTTTACAGTAATCAAAACAGAGTCAGCATGAGTGATCATACTCTCAATTTTTTCTTGTAATGGGGTTAATTTATCATTAACCAATTCAGAGAGGCCTGGGGCAATTAGGCCTTGCAAAGTGTCTCCTGATATTGCACGATCAGCACCATCAAAACTAGGATCAACAGCCAAAGATTTTCCGCCCAGCAAACCGGCTTCGTAGATTTTTGCCAAACTGTTTTTCGAAAATTCATACTTTTTTTCTACACGAAAACGAACAACAATTCGCTGATTGTCAGAGAGTAAAGAGACTTCATCAATTGTACCAACTTGAAATCCTTGAATGGTTACAGCAGTTCCTGGCACAAGACCCTCAGCGTTGTCATAGACAGCATAAAAGATATTGTCACGCACAAACACATCATTTGATTTTAAGTAATTAAAACCAACAAAAAACAAAGAAAAGCCAGCGATGGCAAAAATGGCTGTTTTGATTTCTTTTGACAAATTCACGCTTCAATTCTTATGCCATAAAAATACGCATATAATTTAGGGTACAAAATATGGGTTCAATTTCTTTTCAACGCATTGTTAAGAGGAACAATTTCCTCTCCCTCAAAGGCAACAACAAAACTACCATTGTATCCTTTTTCTATTGCACGTTTTTGAAGATTTTTTGCTTGTTCATAACTGCTCGCATTACCCATAAAATATTTGTATAAACTGCCAGTTTTTACTCGTTTGATGGGAGACAATCCTTTAAAGTTAATTGACTTTGGTTCTACCGCTGTTTTGCTAGCCGAAATTTGCACTCTAAAAACATAGTCGGATGTTGTGCTTTCTTCGGCTGAATCTACACTGTTATCTTCGAAAACAACATCCTCTTGCAAATCCGATTGAAGTTGATTTTTATAAGTGATAATTGCCTTTGCAATGGCTTCACTCATTTCAGTTTGACCTCTCTTTGAGTTGAGATATGCGCCTTCAATCTTGTTTGTCAAAAAACCAAGTTCAACCAATACACTAGGCATATATGTATTTCGCAAAACCAAAAACCCTGCTTGCTTAACTGTTCTATTTTTCCGCTTTAAGTTTCGAACAAAACTCTGCTGTATGGTATTGGCCGCTTGAATACTTTGATCCAAATAGGTTTCTTGCATCAGCACTAAGCTTATGACAGATTCTGGGTTGTTAGGGTCAAAACCATCATAATTTTTTTCGTAGTCCTCTTCGAGAAAAATAACAGAGTTTTCTTTCTGCGCAATTCTAAAATTTCGATCATTTTCATGAAGACCCAACACAAAAGTTCCTGCCCCATAGGCATTGGAGGTATGCGCATCACAATGGATAGAGACAAACAAATCTGCTTTTGCAGTATTGGCAATATCTGCACGTTTATTCAATGGAATAAATACATCACTTTTTCTAGTGTAAATGATGTTGATATCAGATTTTTTTTTCAGAATGGCACCGATTTTGAGTGTAACGTTTAAAGCAATATGCTTTTCGTAGTACTGATTTCCACGGTTTCCCGAATCTTTACCACCGTGGCCAGCATCGAGTACGACAGTAAAAGTATCATTGCTTTTTGATTCCTGTGCATACAAGCAAGTTATCGATAGAATCAAGAGGATAAAAACGATAGAAATATGACGCATCCTTCCCAAAAAAATAGTCGTATTTTTGAATTCTACAAAAAGGGGCTTTTGACAAAAGTAAGACATATTCATTCATTTCAGCTCTTTCCCACATTGACAGTCGTATTATTGTCTTTTTTTTGTGCATCTGGACAGGAGCAGTCTCTCACAAAAACAGAAAAAGACTCTATTGCAACAAACGACACCATCCCTCAAAATAAAGCAATGCTGTTGGACCAAATTAAACGGAATGCACTAGGAACCATTACGATTAATCGAGCAAAAAAGACCATGACGCTCTATGATGAAGCAGAGCTTTATTATCAAAACATAGAGTTGAAGGCAGGACAAATCGATTTGGATTACAACACCAATATTGTTTTTGCTAGGCCAATCATCGATAGCACTGGTCAGTATATTCAATATCCATCATTCAAACAAGGTAGTGATGAGGTTTTTCCAGATTCACTAAAATTTAATTTTAATAATAAAAAGGCTGTGATATGGAATTCTAAAAGTCAGCAGCAAGGGATGAATGTTTTGGCAGAGACCACAAAAAAGGAAAATGACTCGGTCTATTACATCAAAAATGCACGTATTACAACCTCGGAGGATGTAGAAAATCCAGATTATTTTGTTCGCATTCGCAAAGGGAAGTTTGTACCACAAAAAAAAATTATTGCCAGCGGAAACCAGCTTTATATTGCTGATGTACCCACCCCTGTTTTTTTACCATTTGCCTATTTTCCAATGACGAAAGACAGAGAAAGTGGTGTTATTTTTCCGACCATAGGCGAAAACTTTAAGCGAGGATATTTTATGCAAAATGGAGGTTATTACATTGCAGCAAGCGATTATTTTGACATGGCATTATTGGGTGATTATTACACCAATGGCAGCTATGGTTTTCGTGTCGAGTCGAACTACAATGTCAAATATAAATTTAGGGGAAATCTCTCGTTTCGTTTTGAAAATCTGATTAGTGGAGAAAGAGGATTTCCAGGCTATAGCAAAAGTAATATATACAACCTTCGATGGTCCCATAGTAAAGATTCTAAATCCAATCCAAACAGTCGATTTTCAGCGTCTGTAAACCTGGGAAGTAGCACCTATTTTAGAGAATCCCTAAATCAAATCAACACTGGAAATTTTTTGAATAATACCTTATCATCATCTGTTTCCTATGCAAGAACTTTTCCGAAATATCCCTCTGTAAATCTTTCACTTTCAGCATCTCATAGCCAGAACACAAGAACTCAAACAATAAACATGACACTGCCAACTTTTCAAGCGAATATGGAACGAATTTATCCTTTCGCAAAACGTACTGGGTCAAAGAAAGGTATCATTCAGAACATCAATTTTCAATACAGTGTTAGAGGGGAGAATCGGTTGGAAATGAAGGATGAAGAATTTTTAGCACCTGGGATGTTTGATAATGCAAAATCAGGTTTTAAACATCAAATCCCAATCAATACATCGTTCAAAGTGGCAAAACACTTTAACTTTTCTGTTGGGGGAAACTATGAAGACACTTGGGTATTCGAAACAATTAAGAAAAATGACTATGATCCAAAGCTCGAAAGTGTTGCTGCGCAAGATACGATTCGAGGGTTTGATCGATTCAACAAATACAATTATAGTGCGGGGGTGAGTACAACTCTTTATGGGATATTTGATTTTAAGGAAGACTCAAAAATCAAGTCTATACGTCACGTTATCAATGCAAATGTCAGTTACAACGATTCGCCTAGTTTTGAAAAATACTATGATGAATATATCATCGATGCCAATGGAAATACTCGTGATTACACACGTTTTGAAACGAGTTTGTATGGGCAACCTGGAATAAATAAATCTAGGTCAATGAATTTTGCTTTGCGAAACACGATTGAAGCAAAAGTAAGAGACCCTGATACTTTAGCAACAGAACCCAAAAAGATTAAAATTTTAAACAATCTAAATTTTTCTACTAGTTTTAACTTTGAGGCAGATTCACTTCGTTGGAGTCCAGTTAGAATGTCAACAGTCATACCCCTTTTAGACAACAAGCTAAATATTAATTTGGGAGCGACTTTTGACCCTTATGGTATCGATGATAATGGAAGTAGAATCAACACCCTAAACATCAATAATGGAGGGGGTATGTTTCGAATGACCAGCGCAAACATGAATTGGGGATATAAATTTTCAAGTGATTCCAAGTCAAAAGACGATTCTTCCTCAAATAATGACTCGAGTAACAATAATGATTTGTTTGGTGGAAGTCAAGATTTCAGCGACCGTAGGTTTACAGCAGAAAAAAGTAGCACGCAGGTAAATGGCCAAGATGATGAAGAGCAAAACTCATTTTATCGCACAAAAATACCATGGAGCTTCAATCTTAGGCACAGCTTGACCTATTCAAATGCAAAGAAAAACCGCGACATTTCAAACAATTCTCTAATGGTCTCTGGATCAGTTGGGCTGACACCCAAGTGGGATGTGGGGGTTTCAACTGGTTATGACTTTAAAAATAAAGGAATTACTTATACCAACTTTCGAATTGAAAGAGACTTGGATAGTTGGGTCATGAACTTGGCCTGGACACCATTCGGAAATCGACAGTCATGGTACTTTTTTATTGGTGTTAGAAGTGGGTTTTTAAGTGATTTAAAATATGAGAAGCGAAGAGAACCAGATAGAAAATTATAATAAATAGATATGAAAAAAGTGATTAAAACAACAGAAGCACCTTCACCAATAGGTCCATATAATCAAGCCATTTTGGTTGACAACACACTTTATGCAAGTGGACAGATTGCACTGGATCCAAAAACGATGGAGCTAGTCAATGAGAACATTCAAGTAGAAACTACCCAAGTGATGAAAAACTTATCAGAAGTACTTAAAACAGCAGGGATGGCGTTTGCCAATGTTGTAAAAACAACCATTTATCTAGCAGACATGGGAGATTTCTCCCTAGTAAACGAAGTATATGGAGGTTATTTTAACGATGATGATGCGCCAGCAAGGGAGACCGTTCAAGTCGCACAGTTGCCCAAAAATGTTCGCGTCGAGATATCTGTGATTGCGATCCTTTAGCTTTCGGATTTATGATAGGAAACAAGTCCTTCGATAGGTTTTTTCAAAATCCTACCCATTTTTAAGCCACGAGAAATAAGCTGTGACTCAAGTTCTGTATTCAAATAATAAGCGATTGAACCTATAAAATGAATAGGTAACTCTTTTGCATTATCGAATTGTAAAATTTGATTATCAATAAACAATCCTAACCCTTTATTGATAAGAGCATGAGCGTATGGTTCATTTTTGTTGACAATCAAAAACCTGGCAAATGTTGCCAGATAAGTGTTGGGGTTTGCTTTTTTGTAGAGGTTGGTTTTGATTTCCTCTGCTCCCAAATCAAATTCTTCCGCAAATAATTTGGCTAAAGGTTTGGGAATTTTGTTAAAATAATAATCCCTGAGCAACTGTCTTCCAAAATAATTGCCGCTTGCGTCATCCATTAAGATATAACCTAGCGATGTGATTTTTTGATGAACAGTCTCACCATCAAAAAAACTACAATTAGAACCTGTGCCAAGAATACAAACGATACTTGAATCCCCTTGGTCAGTGATTGCATAAACAGCAGCAAAGGTATCTTCCTTGACAGAAATAGATGCGTTTTGAAAGATACTTTTTAAAACATCTCCCATCAATTTTCGCGGTGGCTCTGTACCACAACCGGCGCCATAAAAGTAGATGGAGTCAATCTCTTTTCTAACGCGATATAAATCGTAATTATTTATGATTCGCTCTTCAATGATTGCTTCTGTCAGCACCTGAGGATTTAAGCCAAGGGTATGCGTCTCTAGCAAAATATTGTTTGAATCATCAATAGCGATCCAATCGGTTTTTGTTGACCCACTATCAATAATAAGTTTCATAGATTGAGATTAGATTATAGGGCTTGAACGTGTATTGCTAGGTCAATCAATTTATTTGAATAACCTGCTTCATTGTCATACCAAGATACAATTTTGAAGAATGTTTCGTTGAGTTGAATTCCTGCATTGGCATCAACAATTGATGTTCTTGCATCTCCAATAAAGTCTTGTGAAACAACCAATTCTTTGGTAAACCCTAATATTCCACTCATGGAAGTATTAGAGGCATTTTCAAGAGCAGCCATCACCTCACCGTAACTTGTGTTTTTCTCAAGTTTTACAGTCAGGTCAACTGCAGAAACATCTGCAGTGGGTACGCGAAATGCCATTCCAGTAATTTTACCAACCAATGATGGAATCACCTTAGTTACTGCTTTAGCAGCTCCTGTTGATGCAGGAATGATGTTTAGCAACGATGAGCGACCCCCCCGATAGTCTTTTCGTGAAGGTCCGTCGACAGTCATTTGCGTAGCTGTCACAGCGTGAACAGTTGTCATCAAGGCTTCTGCAATTCCAAATTTATCATGCAATACTTTCGCCAATGGAGCTAGGCAGTTTGTTGTACAAGAAGCGTTGGAGACAATCATATCTGAAGATTTAGCATCAGTATGATTCACCCCCATCACAAACATTGGTGCGTCACCAGATGGTGCAGAAATGACTACTTTTTTTGCACCACCGTCAATGTGAAGTTGTGCTTTTTCTAGAGTTGTAAAAATTCCTGTACACTCTGCAATGATTTCTGCTCCGACCTCATCCCATTTTAAATTTTGTGGAGCTCTCTCTGCTGTAATTCTAACAGTTTTTCCATCGATTAATAGGTTACCTCGTTCAATTTCGATTGAGGCTGGGCAAGTACCATGAACAGAATCGTATTTTAATAGGTATGCAAGGTGTTCGACCTCTAGCAGATCATTAATAGCTACGACTTCGACATTGTTATTTTGCAATGATGCACGAAGAACCATTCTACCGATTCGCCCAAATCCATTAATTCCTAATTTGAGTGTTGACATAGTTGTTTTTTTGTATTAATTAATAAATTTAAAGTGTCATAATGTCTGAAACTCTGATGAGTTCACGTTTGATTTCTGATTTTCCTTTGATGGCTTTGTTGAGTGGAGTTAAGATAATTTCCCCATTTTGAATACCTACCATCTGGCCACTCACACCATCGATTATACACTCGACAGCTTTGAGACCCATGCGACTTGCCAAAACCCGATCAAAACAAGATGGTATACCACCCCGCTGAATATGACCTAATACAGAAACTCTAACCTCATAGTCAGGCATATTCTGTTCAACGTGTTCTGCAAGTTCAAATACATTTTTACCAATCTTATCACCCTCTGCAACAACGACAATGCTTGAGGATTTTCCTGATTTTTTACTCCTCTTCAATGACTCTAATAAGCGATCAAGACCAAGGTTTTCTTCAGGGATTAAGATTTCCTCTGCGCCAGCTCCTATCCCAACATTTAAAGCAATATGACCTGCATCTCGTCCCATGACCTCAACAAAAAACAATCGATTGTGTGAAATCGCTGTATCTCTGATTTTGTCAATCGCCTCAACAACTGTATTCAGAGCTGTATCATAGCCTATGGTATGGGAGGTGCCATAGATGTCATTGTCAATTGTTCCTGGGACACCAATGACTGGAATCTTGTGCTCTTGTTCAAAAAACATTCCTCCAGTAAAGCTACCATCACCTCCAATGACGATCAAAGCATCTACGTTGTGCTTTTTGAGGTTTTCATAAGCTTTTTGCCTACCCTTTTTGTCATGAAAATCTAGTGATCTAGCAGATTTAAGTTTTGTGCCACCCTTGTTAATGATGTTGTTTACACTTCTTGGGTTTAATGGGCGAATATCACCTTCAATCAAGCCTTGGTATCCACGATATACACCAGAGCATTCTAGATTGAAGTGAGAGCAGCTGCGAACAACAGATCGTATCGCAGCGTTCATTCCCGGAGCATCTCCCCCAGAAGTCAGTACAGCAATATGTTTAGGCTTTACAGGCATTATAGAATGGCGAAATTACAAACTATATTTCTGAAATCATTGATATTATTAGAAATTGAAGATTAAAAAATTAAAGTGCTGAAAATCGTATTTAAAATCAACATTTTTCATTAAATCGTGTTCTTTTTTACAATCTTCTTAATCAAAGATTTAAAATCATCGAATTCTACCTGGTATGATAGACCAACGCCCTGCGTATATCCTAACTCATCCCCAAAGTATTGAAATTCATTTTCTCTGTTGAAGATACGTGCACGAAGCGCACCATCTTTACTCAATAAAAACTCGATCGTAACATCCCCAACAATGATTGTTTCTTCAACACCCCCAAATGGAACGCCGAGTTTGCCATTGATCAGTAAACGATCTGATACTTTGGTAACCAATGTCAAACCCAGTCGATCGCGTGTTCTTGCGATTGATTCGGAGTTACGATCACCTTGCAAATAATTTAGTCCAAGTTTAAGTTTCTCCTCATCTCCAGAAAATATAGATTCAAAAACGCCTGATGCTTTTTGAAAAAGGTTATTCGTTAATGCTTGTGCTGTTATGGCTGAAAGTGATAAATCGCTGATAAAAACGCCTTGCGACAACAAGGATATGGCTTGGATTTGCCTGCGCTCTTCATCATCGAGTTTATAGGCAAGGTCGTTTCGAACATTTGCAGATGTATTTGGGAAATCGATCGTAAAGCTAGGTGCTTCAAGTTGCATTATACTACCGGTTAAATTAATTTTTACATCCGTTGGGATTTTTCTATTCAGTCCTGGATTTTCCAGCAAAATAGCTGGGTTTGCACCACCAGGCACTTCATAAATGGCTTGTAAATTCAATTGAGCATCCAGTGGATTACCATTCCATAATATAGTTCCTCCTGGCTCAAGTCGAAATTCTTTTTCTAAGATGCCAAAATTTTTGAATTGATAGATTCCGTTTAAAGCAATAAAATCCCCAAACACGTTAAAATTTCCATCAGTGTTTATTTCCATCAGAATACTTCCAACACCGGAGCCTCGAAGTGTACTTCCCGTGTCGCTGTCAAATAAAAGCTCTAATTCGGCATCTTGTGTAATTGACAAATCAAAATTAAGTGTCAAACCCTTTATCAAACTGGGAGAACTTGTTTCATTGTTATCATTTTGAGTTGCTTTTTTATCAACAAATTTTAGATATGAAACATCCTCAATACTGCCTCTGTTATCAACTGCAATAACAATGTTTGTTCCCTCTGCCGAGCTGCCATCAAGGTCAAAAGTCAGAGATTGGGATGGTCCATGAATACGCGCATTTCCATTGAAAAACGCCTTCCCATAATAGTTATTATCATAACTATCGTCTGTGTCGAGAATGAGAAAGTTTGGACTTGTAAAATTCATGTCCAAGTTGAAAAACTTGAAGTTTTGATGAAGAACTGTTCCGTCAAAAGAAGCCGAGGTCGAATTAATTCTATCGATCAATGTCGTTTGCTCAAACGTAAAAGATGTTGGATTTACCTTTACCCTCGACCCAACTACAAGACTATATCCTACATTTAAGTAAGGAACAGAAAATTCAAACCCATCCAAAAACAACTCCCCTTGCAACATCGGCTGACTCCATTTGCCATCAATGGAGATAGAGCCGTCAACCTGTCCCAGTATATCTGTCATTGCATTTCCAATCAACTGATCGAGGATAGCTGCTGGAAACGACTGAAAAGTGGCATTTAGGTTAAGGTTATTCTCACTTTCAGAGGAAATCAGACCCTCTACTGAGCTTGTCATAAATCCATCATCGATAGTGTTGAACGATAATTGATATGCGTCTTGTTCTTCATTAGAGCTCAGCGAAACAAGTGCATCTCCCAACATTACGTTGTTGAATGTCATAGAGTCAATTTTCACATCGGCCTCTCCTCCAAACTTATCGTTATCAAAAGTAATATCCAAAGTCCCGTTAGTTATTCCACTGATACTTCTCTTTGGTTTTGGTAAAATAAAGTCAGAGAGATTTATATTTTCAAAAAGTATATTTAATCGTTGTGATGCTTGTTGATAAAATGAAAAATGAAGTGCTGATTCATTATTTGAAAAAACAGTTGAGCCAATCTCAAAACCCTGTTTTGTTAACAGTAATTTACTCGTTCTGGTATCGAGGTGATTGATCTTCCATTGCTTTGACTGAAAAGCAATTGTTGATGGTTGTATGCCAAACTCTAACTCTTGCTTTTCATTGAGTGTAGCAAAAAAATTCAACTCGCTACTAAATGAATTGTTTTCAAATTCCGCTCTAAAGTGCAGTTTGTCATCAAATACCGAATTGATCAACCAGAACTGTTCCAAGTTAAAGTTTTCTCCGTTGACCTGACTAATTTGAAGGTTGGTTTTGTAAAAAGGATTGACATTGTCTATTGTAAAACGAACTTCTGAAAAGTAGTTGTTCTTAAAACGAATTTTAGGTATATCGATCTGAAAAAATGTATAATTCGGGTCAGCGGTGAGCTTGCCACGGAAAAAAGAATCATCAGGGATTGTAATTTGTTCTAGAAAAGCGCCGGAAAACTTCTCTTTTAAGTTGATGTTAAAATTCATAAAAGAGGATTGATCTACTTCGATTGACTGATAATTGGAAAAATAACTTCCAAAAGAATTGCGAAGCATTTTTTCCACATCCAACAATTCAAATCTGCCATAAATCAAACCACTTATAAAATCAATGGATTGAAAATTAAAAAAGCGTAAATCTTTATTCACTCTTGACTGAATTGTAAAGTCTTTAAACGAATATAGCTGATCATCAACATTGATTTGTACAGAATTTGCCTTGATATCGCCAATGAATTCATTTAGTTGATTTCCAAGATTTACAATTTCAAAGTTTCCAGAAAAATCTCTTTCCTTTTTAAAAGTAGAAGGGAAAATGCTTTTGAGTTTTAGCTGATTCACATCTGCAAATACTGACAATTTATGAAGGGAGTCATTTGCATTAAACTCACCCTCCATCTGTATTTTTGCTTCACTATCTCTTATATCAACAGAGCCAAGAATTTGTCCATTTTTTGCATCGAGGTTTACTGCAATAGTATCAAGTTTGATGTCTTGAAAGGTAAAAGAGGAAAAATACCCACTTAATTCTGTATCAAGCTGATTGAGTTGAAGACCCTTTCCTTTTACAACAAATGAAAAGTCACTAACACCCATAGTATTTTGCTTTAGTAAACCACCCATATCAAATTGATTTCCACGAACCCTTCCATCGTAATATAAATGCGATTGAGAATCTTTTTTTAGAAAACCAACATCAACATCCAACAGACCAAATGAGGTGTAGAGCGCCATATCAACCTTATGATTGGAGAAGTGACGAGCAATCTCTCCAGTCATTTTTGAGGTTCCCAAATGTTGTAGAAAATCAACTTTTGATTGCTCCAAAGTAGGCATAAATGCTAGGATGTCTTTTGGGTTAATAATCAACTCATCTATGACTAGTTTAGAAGTGTTTTCTGAATTGTTGAAAGAAAGTGATCCTGACAAATTACTGTCTGGAAGAGCAAGCCGAAAAGAGTCCAATGAAAACTTGTTAGGTGTTCCAGAAAAAGTAAGTTCGTCTATAAGAAAGCTATCCGGACCTGAAATGTTTGGAACAAAAGAACGAATATCCTCCACTCCAATGGTAGACTCAAGTGCATTAGCATCAATAAAAATATCATTGAATGAATCTTGTATCCCAGCTGCTGGAAAGAGCATAGAAAGATTAGCATTGACCTGTGAGTTTGGAGTGGTAATATTTAATTTTTCAAGTTTGGCTGCCCCTGAAACTATTGAAAATGAAGCATTGGAATGAATGATATCCAAAGCATAACCCTCAGCAAATAGACTCATTTCTTCAATAACTCCCGAAAAATCAGCGCTTTTGGAAGAAATGTCGATGAGTTTCGCATTGATATTGGAAATGATTTGATAATTAGAATCGATATCATTTTCGTCAAGGAATTGAAGCCTGCTTTCATTGAGTTTGACTTGACTAGCACTAAACTTCGCACCTTTTGAGAAATTTAATTTTTCTAAAAAAATTTGGAAGTTGGATAGGCTTTCATCTATATATTTAACATGATTCAGCAAAAAAGAATCTACAGTAACTTCGCCCAAATAGATGTCATTATTGATTAGACCACCAAAGTGTCGAGACTCAATTTCGAGGTGATTCACAAAAATCAAGGTATCATTTTTGTGATCTTTTATGAGCAAGTCTTCAAATGAGCTTATGCCAATAGGATTCATAAAAAAGGAGCGAATCGAGAGGTCAACATCAAAATCATTGATGAGTTTGTTTTTTAACCACGAATTCAAAGCAGATTGACCAATTGGAGAATAAAATATGATAAATGTGAGTATGGTAAGACCAATACTCAAGAGTGTAATTTTTTTTGTGGTACGCAAGTGTTTTTGGGTCAAATCAATGTGTTAACTTTGTGCATAAAACAAGAATCATGCCTGTCATACTAGGGATAGAATCATCATGCGACGACACTGCAGCAGCTGTACTCGTTGACGGGCATATTCGATCGAATATAATATCCAGTCAAAAAGTTCACAAACAATACGGGGGTGTTGTCCCCGAATTGGCTGCTCGTGCCCACCTGCAAAATATCATTCCAGTAGTCGACCAAGCACTTCGTACAGCAAATATCGATAAAAAAGAGGTAAATGCAGTAGCATACACTTTAGGGCCAGGACTTATTGGTTCGCTGTTGGTCGGAAATTCTTTTGCAAAATCATTTGCACTCTCATTGGATGTGCCATTGATAGAAGTCAATCATATGCAAGCGCATTTGCTTGTTCACTTTGAAAAATCCATTCCAAATCCATCATTTCCATTCTTAGGACTTACTGTTTCGGGGGGTCATACACAGTTGGTTTTAGTCAGCAGTCCAAACCAAATGGAAGTCATTGGGCAGACACTAGATGATGCTGTGGGTGAGGCCTTTGACAAGGTTGGTAAAATGATTGGACTACCCTATCCTGCTGGGCCATTTATCGACAAATATGCACAAAATGGAAAAGCAAACATTCCATTTCCAATACCAAAGGTTTCAGCCCTGAATTTTAGTTTTAGTGGATTTAAAACCAGTGTTTTGTATCATCTGAGAAAACAACAGGAACTGGATGAACATTATATTCAAAATCATAGAAATGATTTATGTGCTTCTGTACAACACACTCTTGTTAATATCTTGATGGAAAAACTTGAAAAAGCAGTCAACAAAACAGGGATTAAAAAGATTGTCATTGGTGGAGGTGTTTCAGCAAATACTGGACTTCGAAAGGTATTGTCAAAAAAAATGGATTGGAATATTTTTATCCCACCTTTGGCCTTCACAACAGACAATGCAGCGATGATTGCAGTCGCTGGTTACTTCAAATATCAAAACAATACATTTGGCGCATTGGATCGACAATCGCAATCTAGAATGCCATTGTAATGGAACAGTTTTATATTCCCACATTAACAAAAGAAGACAAAGAAATTCATTTCGATAAAATTGAAAGCAAGCATTTACACAAAGTTTTAAGAAAAAAAATCGGAGATGGAATTACAATTGTCAATGGTGTTGGGTATAGATTCGAGGGAACATTGACATCAGTCCACGACAAACAATGTACAGCAGTTGTCAATCAATGCGAAAAGATCACTTCAGATCCTTATCACTTACACTTGTACATTGCCCCTACAAAAAGTAATGATCGTATGGAATGGTTTGTTGAGAAAGCTACCGAAATTGGCGTTCATGCCATCACACCAATCATTTGTCAGCGAAGTGAACGAAAAGTAGTTAAGCGAGAACGCTTACATAAAATCGCTATTGCTGCCATGAAACAGTCTTTAGGTGCTTATCTACCAATGATTCATCCTTTTTGCGACTTTTTCACTGCTTTGAAGCAATTGGAGGGCAAAGCTTTTATCGCACACTGTGAAGACACAGAAAAAGTGATCTTGGATAGTCAAGTGTTGGCTCATAAATCAATATCTATTTTTATAGGTCCAGAGGGTGATTTTAGTACTGAAGAAATCAAAGCCGCAGCTGATGAAAATGTCACTGCCATCACTTTTGGAACAAAACGAATGCGTACTGAGACTGCAGGAATTATCGCCTGTCATAGTGTTTCACAATTATATATGTAAAAAACTTATCTTTAGACTATGAATCCAAAAGAATTGACCAAAGCAATTGTCAAAGCCTTTCTCATAATTGTACTTCTGATAGGGCTATTTGAGGTCACTGTTTCCATACAATCAGTTGTTTCCTACATTATAATTGCAGCAGTCGTGTCACTCATTGGGCGACCTATAACGCTGCTTTTAAAGAAAATTAAATTTAGTAACACATTATCCTCGGTAACAACAATTGCAATATTGATGATGACATTTTTTGGTATTGCACGTTTATTATTTCCTGTGATTTTTGAACAAGCGAAAAACCTTTCCCTCCTCAATGTGACTGCCTTTGAGGCTACTGCCACACAACTTATCGGTGAACTCAGTCTATATCTAAGTGGATACGGAATTAACTTACAGAGTTGGGTAGATCGAAGCTTGGCTGAGTTTGATTACAGCTTTCTACCAAACTTCATAAATACAATCTTAAATGGACTCAGTGGGTTTACAATTGGTGTATTTTCAGTCATTTTTATATCGTTTTTCTTTTTAAAAGACAGTGGTTTATTAGAGAAAATGGTCATGGTTTTTATAGCTGACAAAAACATTTCAAGAGTTGAAAAGTCAATACTTTCAATTAAAAATTTATTATCGAGATATTTCATCGGACTGCTCATACAGGTTACTGTTTTGTTCTTCATCTATACTATTATCTTGTTAATAATCGGTATACCAAATGCAGTAACAATATCACTGGTATGTGCACTGCTAAATATTATTCCGTTTTTAGGACCAATCATCGGTTCTTTTTTAATGGTTTTTTTAACCATGACAAGTCATCTCGATGCCAGTTTTGCAACTGAAACTCTTCCCAAGACCATCTATGTATTTATTGGATTTGCAATTGGTCAGTTGATTGATAATTTTCTGACGCAGCCTTTTGTTTTTTCTGCGTCTATCAAATCACATCCACTCGAAATATTTATTGTGATTCTTAGTGGAGGTCTATTGTTTGGTCCCTTGGGAATGATCATTGCTGTACCATCCTACACATCTTTAAAAGTGATTTTTAAAGAATTTTATGCGCATAATAAAATTGTGAAAGCATTAACCAAAGACATTTAAATATGATATTATCCAATACTGAAACCGTTGCAAACCAAACTATTACAGAAACATTAGGAATTGCTAGAGGAAGCACTGTCAGGAGTAGAAATATCGGACGAGATATTTTTGCAAGCCTCAAGAACATAGTTGGAGGTGAAATTGAAGAATACACAAAGCTTCAAGCAGATGCTAGAGAACAGGCCCTTCAACGAATGATAAGTGACGCAAAAAAACTTGATGCAGATGCGATAGTGAATGTTCGATTCACTACGTCTGTTGTTGCGCAAGGTGCCTCTGAAATGTTGGCATATGGAACAGCTGTTAAACTAAAATAGATGTTCTTTTTCTTTTATTTGGCGGTTGGAATTGTATTGATTGTGTTGGCAATCACAAAATATAATCAGGGTCAAAATGATGACTTTGACAAGCGTAACAATTGAGTAGGCAAATTTGTTGTCGGTTTTCGGCTGATAATGTATTTTTGCGACCGATTTAGTTTCGACTTAGGAGAGGTGCCAGAGTGGTAATGGAGCAGATTGCTAATCTGTCAACGCGAAAGTGTTGCCTGGGTTCGAATCCCAGTCTCTCCGCTAAAATCCTTGCAAGTTACTGATTTGCAATGGTATTTATCCGGTCGCGTAGCTCAGCTGGATAGAGCATCTGCCTTCTAAGCAGACGGTCATAGGTTCGAATCCTATCGCGATCACGAATAAATAATACAAATGAAAAAAAAACGCCACTCTTGCTTGAGCGTTTTTTTGTTTTTGGGTATTTTAAAGCGAAGTATTGGAGGAACGTATTGTTGCCTGTATGGTTTAAATACACCTAACGTAATGAGACCACTGCTCTAAAACCAGTATGCAAACTTCCTGTATCTGGAGTGGTTTTCATACGCATACTGTTTCTGTAGCCACTGCAATAACTCTCGTGACATAAAAAACTACCCCCTCTGCTTATTCTTTTCAGTGCATAAGGCTCGTTGGAGTCATAGCTTGTCTTGGGTCCTTGTGGGTTGTGGGTTGTTTTACCAGCTAAGGTTTTATAGTAATCTTCGTGGTATAAATCAGCGCACCATTCCCATACATTACCTGCAATATCATATAAACCATAGTTATTTGGCTGGTAGCTTTGTACAGGTGCTGTAAAATAATACCCATCTCTCTTATCATTTCTGAAGGGAAAAGCACCTTCCCACGTATTGGCTTTTGGTTTTCCAGAACGTAAGTCTTCATTTCCCCATGCATATACTGCATCAGTAAGTCCGCCTCTACTGGCATACTCCCACTCGGCTTCCGTTGGTAATCGTTTGCCTACCCAATCGCAATAGGCAACTGCATCAAACCAACTGACATGTACTACAGGGTGATTATCTTTCCCTACGATACTGCTGCCTGGGCCTTCAGGCTGCCTCCAATTGGCGCCTTGTCTCCATTGCCACCATTGGCTAACATCAAGTAGAGATACAGGCTTATCTGTAGGTACAAAAACCAGTGATGCTGGTGCCAATTGACTCGCATCAGGTTTTGGAGTTCCTGGAGGTAATTCTTTTTTTATTTCTTCCCAGTCTACGGCTTTTTCTGCAGTAGTCAAATAACCTGTTGCTTCTACAAAAGCAGAAAACTGTGCGTTGGTTACCTCATGGACATCCATCCAAAAGGAGTCAACAACCACCATATGCTTTGGATACTCATCTCGCCAAGCCTGATCATCATCTCCTCCCATAGAAAACCTGCCACCTGGAATAAGTACCATCTCCTTTAAATTCACATCAAGTTTCTCATGCGATGTTATGCTAACTGATGAACTAAAACGACTTTGCGTGGGGGTACAACTATGGCCAGCGGTTTGGGGTGGTTTGGGGGTTTGTTGGCAGCCGATAGCAATTATTAAAATCAATATGTTACGGATATTCATATTAAGTAAGAAATATAACCAATTAAGCCTTTATAACTTTTTTGGTTTCTTGCATACCATCGGCTTGGAGTGTTACAACATACAAGCCATGAGGTAATGATACCATATCTATAGCAGCATAACCTAGTTGCATATCCAATATACCCGATTTTATAAGCCCACCATTTGGGTTGTATATGTCGTATTTTACTTGCGAGTTATTTGTAATTGGGTTAACAAAAAGCTTGTCATAAACCGGATTGGGATAAGCGGCCCAAAAAGTTTCATTATTGGAAGTATTATTACTTAGAGAATAACATGTTGAATCCACATAATGACTTGGCTTTATAATATCTTGGATTTTCTTAGCAGAAAAACTTTCATTATTGGTTTGATCGAAAAAAGCATTATCAACGACTGCATTTTCAGCTCCTAAAAAGTCTTGCATCAGAGTGGCAAATACTTGTCTGTAGTCGTGTTGAACTGTTTTGATCTGCCAATTGTTATTACTTGTGGCTTCAGTCAGATCTACATTTATTCCTGAAACACCTCCCTGTACTGGTTTCCCAAACACAAACATAGGGGCAATCTCACCATGGTCTGTACCTAAGTTGCCATTTTGCTTTGCTTTGCGACCAAACTCAGAAAATGTTATGCCAATGATATCATCTCCAATAGAATCTGAGTTTACATCCTTAACAAATGCATCAACAGCTGTGGAGACTTCATTTAGAAGTTCAGAGTGGCGACCATTAATATCCCCAGAACCCTGATTTTGAGCATTATGAGTATCAAAGCCTCCAATAGTAACCATGTAAACTTTCGTTTCGATCCCACCTCTGATTAATCGTGCTACAGTCTTCAACTGATTTGCTAAATCTGTATCCGGATAAGCTGCTAAATTATTAGATCCAGGAGCATTAAATGCATTTTGTATTGACTGAGAATAAATATTTGCACTTGCATCAGTATCAACTACGTATTGTAATTCAGCTCCATAATGGGAATTATTTGGAATATTTGATGGTGGTTGACCTGAAAGCCCATTTAAAACTGTGTAAAAATTCTCAGAATCTTGTCCTTCAATATTCATAGCTATACCATCTTCATGTTCAGCATGAAATCCAAGCCAGGTATTGCTTGAACCCAACTGAATTCCAAGCGGAAAATTAGATGGTAACAAATTAGAGTAGGCCTCTTCCATAAACCTGCCCATCCAACCACTATCTTTGCCATTATTCCAGCTATTTCCATCATTTCCAGTAGACCATAAATCAATTGAAGCGAAATGACTTTTATTAGCACTTGGATAGCCAACAGACTGTAAAATCCTCAACATTCCGGACTGATAAAGTCCTTTAAATCCTGAATTATGTTGTCCTTCTAATAATGCTGGATGAAACATCAATTGTTGGTTTGATGGCAATAAAGTGTCTACTGCCTGATCCGAAAAATTAACATCAGGAATATATATATCTGGGCGTAAAACAGAACTATAATATCCATAATTGTCATAAGGAATCAAAGTGTTAAGGCCATCATTACCACCCCTCAGTTCAATCAAAACCAATTTTCGTGATGAAACATCACAATTCATGGTTGAATTAGCTAATTTTAGTGCTGCCCCAACTTCAAATGGTAAAAGTCCCAAAGCAGATGCTGTAGATGAAAGTTTAACAAATTCTCTTCTTTTCATTTTACATAAGTTGAAATTCTGAAGCATTAATCATTTTTGGAATTAATCCGTCTTGACCAGCTAATCTATTTTTAATTGTTACCAAAGCGTTTTCAGAATCAGTTGAATTTCCATTTTTGTAAGCATTCCATGTATCATACCAAACATAATTTGGTTCATTATCATGAATTAAAAACTTTACAAAGTAAGAAACCCTGGAACTATCTATTAATTCACAATAGAGGATTTCTGAAAGTTCTTCAACAATTTTATTAGCATCAAAAGGGTCTGTTACTATATTTTCAAGAAAATTTACAGGGTCAAAGGAAGTCCAAATTCTCTGATAATATTGTCCGCCGTTTTGTGTAGTTTGGACTCCAATTATTTTATTAATACCATTACCAAAATTATCATTGTAATCTTGACCTATAAATGAAAGTATTGTATTGTACCTTGCTACAATATTATTGGGGTTAAACCAAGCTTTATCATAGGCTGGAGGCTGATAATCACCAGGATATCCAGCTACAGTTGCCGGAGCAAATGGAGTCATGCCAGTTGAGGAAAAAAATGAATTATGCAAAAATGCATTCCAAAAAATGTAATATCTAAAGTTTTCATTTGATGTATTATATCCACTTCCTTGTGGAGTCTGCGTGGTATTGGGATCTGGCAAAACTACCCCTAATATTTGAATTAATTCATTTACAAATTGTAAAGGGTTTTTTATTATGGATCCAATGTTTTCATTAGTAGAATCTGTGTCATCTAAATCAAAAAAATGTTTAGATTTAAGAAGTGTTTTAAGAACCTCAAGGAGGTTATATCCATTTGACTGCAATTGTTGTGCTAATGGGGTGATGATATCGTCTTCCACTTCTTGATCCCACTCGCTTCGAACAAACATTCTATACAGCTTACGAATATAGTTTTTTGCGGTTTCGATTTTATTAAAAATCATATCAACAAAATCATCTAATTCGGATTCTATCGAGGATGTTGTATTTCCACCTGATATTGTTTGATTATTAAAAGCATAACTAAACGTTTTGTCTCCTGTATCATGTACATTAGTTTTAATATAACCTTTAGGAATACCTGAGGGATAATGAGGGGTTTTTACTGTATCAGCATCATAATTATTTCTATTGTTCTTGAACTTAATCCCCGAAAAAACTCTTGCAGCTTGAACTACATCATGTTCAGTGTAATTTGTATAATCACCATCACTTACCTGTTCCCCTTTGCCAATAGTAAACAACTCTAAAAATTCCCTTGCATAATTTTCATTAGGGTTGTTTTTATTATTATCAGAATTATCTAAATAGTAAAGCATAGAATTGTCAAAGGTGATTTTTCTGGCAAGGTCTTTTATACTTTTATCAGAATAAAATTGAAGTAGGTTGACATAATCAAAAAAATGAGCTGATTTTCCAGAACCATCATCTTTCGATATTGTAAATGTTGTAAATAAAAACCAAGTTAACTTATCAAGTAATGTGTTTTGGCTGATGCAATTATACCACCACCAGCCTGCAACTAAACTCCTTTTTCGTACTTGACCACATGGGTATGCACTATTGGACCAATTTCCTGAATTTAACCAAAATCCGTCTTGTGCACCAGGACACTGAGAGAAATTACCATTTGTTACAGGGTCGTTAGGCCATAGCATTGTATGAGTGTGAGGAGATGATATTATGGTTAAAATTTCATCAGCCGTTTTTCCAACATATTGATCTAAGTCTGACTTTGAATAATGGAAACATGCTCTACGCAATAAATGTTTTGTTAGCCTTAAGTCTAGATGTTGTGTATGTTCATTCAATGACGCCATATGTCTTCAAAGATATCACTTTTTAATAATACTTATTACACGTGAGTTTTGTTTTTTAAATTTTAAGAAATAAACTCCATTTGCAAAAGAGGATAGGTCAATTGTGTTACCATAACCTCTTGAAATAGTTATTCCATTAACATCAAAGACTCTATATTCTACATTATTTTCAGAAGATAACTTTACGATTCCATTTGTTGGGTTGGGGTAAACGAAAATTTCTTCTTTGAAAACCGTTTTATTGGTTAGGGTAAGTGCATTAACAATATCGAAATTTTCTTCTGGAACCCAGTCGATTCCAGGTGTCCAAACATTACTTTGGTCGATTGCGCCAATATCAGGTAAGTTACCTACACCCGTTTGTGGCACCAATTCATTAAGAGTTTTAAGTTCCGTAGGAGAGATATATACTGAGTTTGTTGGGGCTGAACCCTTGTCAATTAAAACATCGCTACTTGGCACATAATTAGCAATGGTTTTATTATTTGAATTATTATATGTTATGATGGAAGTTACATCAGATTTATAAGAAATACCTGTTCGAGTTGCAGTGAGTTGGTCAATATTATCCATTGATATGCCACTACCTATTCCAGAAAAAATGTCCCCATCACTTCCAACGCACTCACGCCAACTATCATTACTGCCATTCTGATCGCTATCAAACATGATATAGCCCTTAGAGCCAATTGGCATTGGAGCATTATTAGACAACTGAAATTGTGTACTGCTACGATGTGAGCCTATTCGTTCGGCAAGGTTGTTATAGAGCCACGTGTGATTATTTGAGCAATCTTCAGCTAAAATGATTATGTCATTTCGGTTATTGATAGTGTTTATAACAGTGTTGTTGGCAATGATTTGGTTGTTTCCCTTGATCATTAGTCCCATGGTATTATCTGCAATGTTGTGATGCATAATTCCAAAGCTTCCTGCTTCTTCAGCATTACCTCCAGGAGCGTCATATCGAAAAGCATATTTTTCGGTATCATAGACAAAATTATGATGAACAACAGAATTTTTGACTGTAATTTTTGTTCCTTGAAAAACAGCCCCATCAGATTGTGCAAGACCTGTATTTGAAACTATATTGTAAGAAAATATAGATGCTTCTCCTGGCCATACTGTTGCAGATGCTCCTGTATTGTAAATTTCATTATTAGAAAATTCATTTTTGTAACCAACCACATTGATAGTAACCATTAAGCCGTCTAGCTGTGTTGCTGACCAATCTATATTTTTAAAATATGAGTTGAGCACCTTGTTGTGATCTCCCTTTATAATTAAACCTTCGCCCTCAGAATTGATAAATAAGCAA
This sequence comes from uncultured Bacteroidota bacterium, assembly GCA_902566635.1. Classification (GTDB taxonomy): domain Bacteria; phylum Bacteroidota; class Bacteroidia; order Flavobacteriales; family Flavobacteriaceae; genus UBA724. Next base: position 48,887 of record CACFJP010000006.1, read on the forward strand.
CCTTCAATGGTGCTGTTATGAACTTCTTTTGTTCCCGATGAGCCCAATATTGTTGGAGCTGCACCTTGAAGTTCACCAAGCATTCTTCTTGAATAAGAAGGATAATAGAAATTGCAAGCTGAAATGTTCAAATAATTAGAGTTATCTGCTTTAAATGTAGTTGCAAAAAATGTAAGTCCTTCAATAGTAATATGGCTACTGTTGTCGATAAGTATTGAGTAGTCACGAACTTTTCCACGGACGGAAGTATTGTTTAAATCGACACCATTTTGAGGTAATACGTAAAGCATTTCATTGTCTTGATCTAAAAACCATTCATTTTGAACATCTATGAGTTCTTTTTTGCCTTCGAAAAAGAAATAATGATGTTTGGTTTTGAATGAGTTACCAAAATTTCCTTCATATTCAATAAGATCGTTTCCATTTTGAATGGTATGATGATCGGTGATTCGTTTGGTAAAGGTTTTAAAGGACCCAACATTTAAAATTCCGATGCTATTTGTAAGATCAATTGTGCCAGGATCTTTTTTACTCTCGTCGATATACAGCTGACCATCTTGACTTGTGTTTTCATGTCCTTCTGCCCAACTGTGTTTATCAAAAATATAAAGAGTTTTGCCATTTTCATCCTCAGCATCCATATCAAACTGTGCATTTGGCCATCTGGCCATAACCATTTGTTCGTTACCAACAAAAAGCTGAGTAATTTGGTCATCAATGCCATTCACTACTTTAATGGATGAATTTGCATTGTCATCATTCCATTGGCCTTCTATAGCAATGGTTCCATCAATTATTACAGTCTCCCCATCAAAACTTTTAATCAATGTGGGTGATGAATTCGAAGATGTAAAGTTATCAATTGAGATTTGTTCGTGATATACACCTGCTCTAATGATGACTGTGTCGCCCGCATCTATTTCGCTTATGGCTTTTCCGATTGTTTCGAACGGGGAATCAATAGAGCCATTTCCAGTGTTATCATTTCCAACCGAATTGGAAACATAATAAGTGGTCTGCCCAAGAGTATTAATGTGAAAAATAAAAAACAGAGTTATAAACAGCCTAATCCTATATTTTTTTAAAATCTCAATCATATCAATTTCTATTCTAGTTTAAACACTTGTTCCAATTCCATCCACTTTTCGCCATCTTTTGCCCACGGAAGAGCTTGTTGGTAATTCCACATAAGTTTTTCCCATTTCTGAACTTTTGGATTAACAGCATCCATTTTAGCTTTTTTGACTTTATTGAAAGTCTCATCAACTTCCATAATCATAAACAATCTATTACCAACAAGGTAGATCTCCATATCTACAATTCCAGCCACTTTAATGCTCTTAGTTATTTCAGGCCATGCGTTACCTTTTGCATGATATTCTTTGTATTCTTCAATTAACTTATTGTCATCTTTAAGATCACACGAATAGCAAAATCGTTTTGTTTTCATATTTATCGACAATTAAGCCTTACTCCTTTTAGTTGTAATGTAGCCATACGTTGCTACAACCGCTAAGCAGATCAATGGTAAAATAAACGAGAACTTAACCTCTGGAATAAATCCTATGATATTCAAATCAGCAAATCCATCTCCTCCCCAATCTAGTATCCATCCTTGCGCTACAGGCATTAATGCGCCACCAACGATTGCCATAACTAATCCAGCAGAACCAATTTTAGATTCATCTCCCATACCTTCAAGGGCAATGCCGTAAATAGTTGGGAACATTATTGACATAAAAATGGATATTGAAACTAATGAAATTAGACCTAACATTCCTGGAAGCAAAATAGCTCCTGCACTACAAATTACACCTCCTATCCCAAAAAGCATTAGCATTTTTGAAGGATTTATGTTTTTCATCAATGCGGTACCTATCCAACGACCAATTAGGAATGATATCATCGCCGCAATATTATAATTTGTAGCAGTAAGATTAGAAACTGAACTTTCATTTAGGTTATCTACATATTGAAAAATATAGGTCCAACACATAATCTGTGCACCTACATAAAAGGCTTGTGTTATTACTCCAAAAAGATAGTTACGATTCGCAAACAGCTTGTTAAATGATTCATATACTGACATTTTATCTTCAGCTGCAGTTTTTGGCATCTTTGTAAATAAAATTATGAGCATAATTAATAAGACCAAAATTCCTAGCCCGATGTAAGGAATACTAATTATCCCCAAATCATTTTCTCTAATAGCTGCCAGTTCTAGTCCAGATAAAGCATTATAGGCTTCAGTTGTATAGTCGTCAGACCTTAAAGCGCCTATGACAAATACCTGCGCAATAATCATTCCCGTTAAAGACCCAATTGGATTGAACGCCTGAGCTAAGTTTAATCTTCTTGTAGAGGTTTCTTTATCTCCCAATGATAAAATTAATGGATTTGAAGTGGTTTCTAAAAAAGCTAATCCACATGTAATTACCCAAAGTGATATTAAAAAGAAAGCGAATTCTTCGAAAGCTGCCGCAGGATAAAACAAAAAAGAACCAATGGCATAAAATATCAACCCTAAAATAATTCCAGATTTATAGCTATATTTTCTTATAAACAAAGCTGCTGGTAGAGCCATAAAGAAGTATCCAAAATAAAATGCAAACTGAACTAAAGATGCCTGTACGTTTGAAAGCTCTGGCATTACCTTTTTAAACGCAGAAACCATTGGATTTGTTAAATCATTGGCAATTCCCCACAAAGCAAATAGGGAGGTAATAATTATAAATGGAAAAAGTAACTCTTTTCTAACGACTGGGATTTTTGCTATTTTATTCATTTTATACCAATATCAATATTCGCAAATTAGTCAAACAACCAGATGATAATGAACTCATTTGTAACATATAGTACAACAAAAGTTCTACTCTGTCAAAAGAGATCTATCTAAATGTACATAACCACCATCACAAAACAAAAACTGTCCAGTTGTATGTGAGGACTTATTTGAAATTGTGAATAATGCAGTGTGTGCAATTTCATCTGTTGTAGTCATTCTATTTTCTAATGGAATTTTATTTATGATAGATTTTAATTTCTCTTCGCCGTTCTCCAAAGTTTTAATCCAAGCAGCATAAGCGGGGGTAAAACTTTCGGCAATGATTATTGCATTAACTCGAATTCCGGCTTTGATTAAATCTACAGCCCATTCTCTAGTTAATCCTAAAACACCCCCTTTAGACGCGGCATATCCCGAAGTTCCTCCCTGACCTGTAAGACCAACTTTTGAACCAATATTTAAAATGTTTCCTTTTGAAGATTTTAAATAAGGTAGCGCATGTTTTACGACTAAAAAATAACTCACTAAATTAAGTTTCAACGACCACATAAAATCTTCGTATGAAGCATTTAAACCAACGCCGTCATTAACACCAACATTGTTGATTACCACATCAATTCTTCCATACTTTTTAGCAATAGTATTCACTGCATTTTCTATCTGGTCTGGATCTGTCACATCAGTTTTACAAAATGTAGCATTAATTCCTTTTTTCTGAATTTCTTCAACATATTCAAAACCTCTATCATTTCTGTCAATAATTGCAGGAATAGCTCCTTCATTAACCAAATGTCCTAACATCGTTTCGCCTATACTTCCCTTAATTCCGGCAGCACCAGAAATTACTACTACTTTATCTTTTAATTCTAAATCCATCGTAAATATTTATTTTAAGTTGTAAAATTTAGCGGCATTTCCACCCATAATAGCATCTTGCTGTTCTTGACTAAGGTCTGAAATAAAATCTGTAACTAAAGCCTTTACGGTAGAATAGTTGCCGGCAACCAAACATACAGGCCAATCTGAACCATACATAACTCTACCTGCTCCAAAAGATTCTAATACCAACTTCATGTAAGGATGAACTAGTTCTGGGGTCCAGGTCTTATAATCTGCTTCTGTGATCATACCGGAAATTTTGCAGTATACTTTTTGGTTTTTAGCAATTTCTCGCATCATAACCGCCCAACCTTCAAAAAAGCCATCTTTTATGTAAGGTTTTGCTATATGATCTATCACAAATTTTTGGTTAGGAAACTTCTTTACTAATTCTAAAGCTGCTCCTAGTTGATGTGGAAAGATTAGAATATCGTAGCACAAATCATACTTACCAAGAAGCTCTATTCCATTCAAAAATTCTGGACGTAGCATAAAATTATGATCTTGCTCTTCCTGAACTACATGCCTAAAACCTTTAACTACATCATACTTTTTATACTTTAATAAATCTTCTTCGATAGATTCAGATCGAAGATCTACCCAACCTACAACACCTTTAATAAAGTTGTTATTTTCTGCAAGAGAAATTAAAAAATCGGTTTCTTCCGTAGTTTGATCTGCTTGAACAGCTACACAAGCATCTACTCCATTTTCATCAAATACTTTTTGTAAATCATCACTTAGAAAATCGCGTCTGATTACAGACATTTCATCATCTATCCACGAGTGTTTTTCAGCTTCATAATTCCAAAAATGTTGATGTGAATCTATAATCATATCCTTTTTTTATATTTAAATTGTATTTTTTTAGGCTTTAATGTTTTAACACTTTATAAAATCATTCAATGCTTCTTTCATACCATTCTTAGTAATTGCTTTTAAGCTTGTAGTAACTTCCTCAAGCAAACCACTGAATTGAGTTAAATCAATTCCCCAGAATTCTAAATTCTGCAAAGTTGCTTTTGTAACAGCTTTTACATCTGATGCTCTCCATTGAGCAGCAAAGAAATCTAATACAGACTGATCGTCTTTTAGAGGGATATTTACTCCATTTCTGTCTCCATCATAGAAAGCAATTAAGGCAGCTAATGAGAACAATAAGCGCTTTGGAAATGCATTTTCTCTTTTGATATATTCTAAAACGGAGGGCAAAACACGTGTTTTATATTTAGATATTGAGTTTAAAGAAATGCTAAGCAAATCATGTTCTAAATATGGATTTCTAAATCTTTCTAAGACAGCATTTGAAAATTGAATTAACTCTTGCTCTGGCAAATCAAGAGTAGGGCATATTTCTTCAAAAATAGCATCCTTTATAAACTTACCAACAACTTCATCTTCTAGGGATTCACGAACTTTATCAATTCCATATAAATAGCTTACAGGAACCAAACTTGTATGGGCTCCATTTAAAATACGAACCTTACGGGTTCTGTAAGGCTCCATATTATTTGTGAAGACTATGTTTAAACCACAGGGTTTAGCAGGAATTTCATTTTTCACTGAGTCTGGTGCCTCAATCACCCACAAGTGGAATTGCTCTCCCTCAACAACTAAATTATCTATGTAACCCAATTCTTTTGTAATAGTATCCATTTTATCTCTAGGGTATCCAGGTACAATACGATCTACGAGTGTATTACAAAAAATATTATTATTATTTATCCAAGAAATAAAGTCTTTACCTAGATTCCAATCAATGGCATATTGAAGTACAATCTTCTTTAAATTGTCTCCGTTTCTATCAATCAATTCACAAGGCATTACAATCATTCCTTTTTCTGAAGCTCCGTAAAAAAAATGGAATCTTTTGAACAACAATGCTGTTAATTTTCCAGGAAAGCTTGCTTGAGGAGCATCTTCTAGTTTGTCTTTAGGGTTATAACAAATACCAGCTTCAGTTGTATTTGAAATCACAAATCTGAGATTCGGGTTCTCAGCATTTGCTAAATACGCATCATAATCTTCATAGGGATTGATTCCCCTTTTTATACAATCAACAACTTTTCGTTCGCTTAAAACTTTGCCATTTTTAATTCCGTTCATGTATAAGGTATATAAACCATCTTGATCATTAAGTGTTTTTATTAAGCCATTAGCTATTGGCTGAACAACCACTGTACCAGCATCAAAATTGGCATGATGGTTCATTTCATGTATCATCCAATTGGCAAAAGCTCTTAAAAAATTACCTTCACCAAACTGCAAAATTCTTTCAGTATATGAATCAGCCTGGAATGTGCTTCTATTAAGGGCGTTCATATTTATGCATTTTTCTTCAATTTTCGTCTACAAAGACACTCCTCTTTTCCAAGGAATAAAATCGTTATTCCCTTGTTTCATTGCCTTTGATGAAACCTTTCCACTAGCCACAGCTATGATATACTCCAAAATCTTTTCTCCCATACTTTCAATGGTTTCTTCGCCACTTATCACTGTTCCTGCATTAATGTCAATTATGTCATTCATGCGATTGTAGAGATCTGTATTACTTGACAATTTTAGTACTGGGGTAATAGGATTTCCCGTCGGAGTTCCCAATCCGGTAGTAAACACGGTAATATTGCAACCAGAACCAGCAAGTCCTGTTGTACTTTCTACATCATTACCTGGCGTACACAATAAATTCAATCCTGGTTTTTTAACTTGTTCTGTGTAATCCAGAACATCAACAATTGGAGAAGTTCCACCTTTTTTAGCGGCTCCTGCCGATTTCATAGCATCAGTAATTAAACCATCTTTAATATTTCCAGGAGAAGGATTGCTTTCAAAACCAGAACCAACTGCTACAGCTGCTGCTGAATAGGCACGCATAATTTTGTAAAACTTTCGAGCGGATAGCTTGGTTTCACATCTGTTAATAATTTCTTGTTCAACACCATTTAACTCTGGGAATTCAGATAATACAGGCGAACCACCTAATGCAACCAACAGATCAGAGCAATAACCTAGAGCTGGATTTGCAGAAATACCTGAAAACCCATCCGATCCTCCACATTCCAAGCCTAATACCAGTTTGCCTAAAGGCGCTGGTTTTCTTACTATCTTATTGGCTTCAACCAATCCTAAAAAAGTGCGCTTTACTGCTTCTTCTATGAGCTTTCTTTCACTATCCATCTTTTGTTGCTCTAAGATGTAAACGGGTTTCTTAAAATTTTGATCAAAATCGTTCAATGATTTTTGCATCATTTCAACTTGAGCATTCTGACAACCCAAACTTAAAATTGTAGCTCCTGCAACATTAGGATTTGTGATATATCCAGCTAATAACTGGCATAACACTTCAGCATCTTTGCGAGTACCTCCACATCCACCGTCGTGTTTTAAAAACTTAATACCATCTACATTTGGAAATAGTCTATTTTTAAAGATTTCTTCTGCCGTATTTATTATTGGTGTATTTAAAATTTCATCTAAAGTAGCACCTGCTTTATACTGCTCAATCAAGGCATCTGTGTTAACTGCAAAGTCCTTTGCGGTTTGATACCCTAACTTTTCAGAGAGTGCAGCTTCCATAACGTCTAAATTCCTGTTCTCACAGAAAGTCAATGGAATTACCAGCCAAAAGTTAGCTGTTCCTACTTTGCCATCTGATCTATGATAGCCATCAAATGTACGTCCATCAAATTTTGAAATATCCGGGGTAACCCAATTGTAATTTTTATTTTTTTCTGTATACTCAGCCGATGAATGCTTTACATTAAAAGTAGTAATTGCACTGCCTGCTTTAATTGGCTGGATAGCCTTTCCAATTAGCAATCCATACATAAATATTTCATCATCTACTGCAAAATCGTTTAAAGCGAATTTATGCTTCTGCTTAATGTCCTCTTTCAAGACAACTTTTTGCTTACCTATTTTTGTAAAAAGCCCTTTTTCTAGATTGGTTATTGCAACAATTACATTGTCTCTTGGGTCTATTTGTAAATAGTTTTTCTGCATCTTATCTCCTGAAAGGTTTAATAATATCTTGTACTTTCCTTACATACATTTTCAATTCAGCAAAATCTTCATCTATTCCGAAATTAGCTAATGAAACTGCTACATTAGATTCGCCATAACTACATACCAAATCAAAATTTGTGGCCTGTGAAAATATTAAAAGCCCTATGGGCGCTAACCGTAGCATAATGTCTCCAATTGTCACAACTCTACCAATCTAATTTTTATTTATTTAAATTTATGAATTAAAATTTACAGTTGCTTTCATCACACCTGATTCTGGATCCAACCAACTGTCAAAATCCTCTATCATTTCTGTAAGCGAAACGTTATGAGTGATAAATGACTCTGTTGGAAATTGATTTATTACACTAATTACGTACTCAAAATCCTCAATATTAGCATTTCGGCTACATATTAAAGTCATTTCTTTAGCATGCACTTTTGGATGCATATAAGTTAACTCTCCCTTATACAAACCAACTAATACAAATCTTCCTCCATGCGACATATAATCCGGACATGACTCTAAAGCATATTTATTTCCTGAAGCGTCGAAAACAGCATCACACAAGTCTCCATTAGTAATTTCTATTACTTGTTTAATAGTACTGTCTCCAGCTTTCAAAATATAATCTACTCCAATTTGATCTTTAGCAAATTTCAAACGTTTTTCGTTCGTATCTATTGCAATGACTTTAGCTCCGGAAATTTGTGCTAATTTAATTATGCCAATTCCAATTGGTCCACAACCAACTACTGCTATAGTTTCTCCAGCTAAAATATTAGATCTCCTCAGGGCATGAGCACCAATTGCTAATGGTTCTACTATTGCCATTTGGTCGTTTGACAAGTGGTTTGCTGACAACAAAATATCTACTGGAACAGAAATTTGCTCCTGCATTCCACCATCATCATGAACACCTAAAACGGAAATATTTGTGCAACAGTTTGTTTTACCTTTTCTACAAGCAATACACTGACCACAACTTATATAAGGCACAACTATAACCTTATCTCCTTTCTTGATACCTTTTTCATTTTCGCCAATTTCTAAAACTTCTGAGGCTAACTCATGCCCTAAAATTCTCGGATAGGTAAAAAATGCCTGATTCCCGGCATAAGCATGTAAATCGGTACCACAAATTCCAACCATATTAATTTTTAATAAGGCTTCATTTTCTTTTCTAACTGGCGCTTCTTTCTCTTTTAATAGAAACTCTCCAGGTTTTTCACAAACTATATATTTCATTGCTAAAAATTGCTATGTATTTTTTTAATATACAAGTCTGCCATCTATTTCAATTCTAAACGCATTGGCAATATCGTTAATTCCTTGTGTAGGAAATTCAATAATCAAACCTTCTTTAGTTTGATTCCAATGAACAACTTCATTTGTGGAAATCAGTGAAATTTTTGAAATACCACCTGTAGCTATTTTTTCATCCTTGTTTAGACATTTAATGGTATAAGTTCCTGATTCTGGATTTCCTAAAACAATAGCAAACAACTTGGTATTGTCTTTACTTCTTGTAAACCTAACATCAGCTGCTCCTAATTCTCTAAAAGTCCAACGATAGGATTTTTTACGTTCAACATATTTAAGCATTTCGGTGGTACCCTCAGATGAAACCTTCCATTTTCTAGTTCCATATATAGCTTCTCCATTTGTATTCAACCAAGTACCAATTCCCTTCATTATTTCAATTTCTTGAGGGTCGATAGAACCATCGCCTATTGGAGTTAAAGACATCAACATTATTCCACCTCTGCTGACCATATCAATTAGACTTCGTATATGATAAGGCGCTTTATCTTTATAATTCTTATTATTAACATATGACCACGGATAACTAATTGCCCTGTCCGATAGCCAATACCCTTCTGGTTTCTCTTCCATATCACGACAATTCTCGTAGCAACGCAAGCCAAAACCTAAAGGGAAATTCCAAACTTTACTGCTTGGTAATTTGTTACAAACCACTACTTCATCACCATCTATTCCTTTTAAATTGTAATAGTCTTGAAATATATTTACTATGGTATCCTGTGGAACTTCGTCCTTTTTTATTGAGCTAGACAAACCATCAAACCAAAGTACATCTGGGCGATATTTGTTAATTACCTCACGAACTTTATTAGCCCATTCAGCAGCAAAATTTTCTTTTGATTCAGTTTGAGGATTACGATAAATCCAATCATTTTCCTCATCATAAATATCCCAAATTTTACGCTCTTCTGCTGTATGATCTTTACTAAACATATAACCATAACTTCTTGCCATATGGAATGTTGCCAATAACTTCATATCTGTTTTTCTGACCTCCATAGCAATTTCACCATAAATATCTCTTTTTGGGCCCGCATCCATTGAATCCCATTTGGTGTATTTAGAGTCCCATAAACAAAAACCATCATGATGCGCTAGACAAATTCCACCAAATTTAGCACCTCCATTTTTCATTATTGACACCCATTCTTGTGCATCAAACTTTGGGGCATTAAAAATTGGTAAAAAATCTTTGTATCCAAAATCTTCAATTGGACCATACTTTTTTTCATGATACTTTTTTACTCCCTTTCTATCCACTCCATTAGGGGAATACAACTCCTTTACATAATCAGGTCCACCATGTGCTGGTACAGAATAAATTCCCCAATGCGTGTACATTCCAAATTTGGCATCAATTATCCATTCAGGAATTGACTCTTTAATCAATTCATTCCATAGTGGTGATTTTGGTATATTCCAGTCTTTGCCATTTGTTTTTTCAATTTCTTGAGCAACTACAGAAGAATCATTGAGCGTCAGGAATGCTAGTAATACAACTGAACTAAGGGTTCTAATACTCATTTGATTTAGTTTAAATTCTATATTTAAATTTTCAATAATTTTCAAAATTTAATTATCTCAATTGAAACAATTACTAACATAAATTCTGCAATATTTTTTTAACTTGTATTATTTGTGTTATTCATTGTAAAATATAACCTTGTGTTAAGAAATTATGATATTTAATTTTGATGAATTCTAAAAGAACTTTAAAAATGTCTACATATAAATATAATCTTTTATTGACAATCGTTTTTACAACATCGATTTTCAGTCAGCAAACTTATCAACCAAATTGGGAATCTATAGATAAAAGAGAAAATCCACAATGGTTTAGCAATGCCAAATTTGGAATATTTATTCACTGGGGATTATACTCCGTCCCTGGTTTCACTAATAAAGGTACTTATGCCGAGTGGTATTGGAATGCTTTAAATGAAGACCCCAATACAGCTAAAAAAAGTCGGAGAGAAAGACATTTTGCGATAACAAAATTCCACAATGAAAATTATGGGAGTGATTATCCTTATTCAAATTTCAAAGATGGGTTTAAGGCAGAATTATTCAACCCAGACGAATGGGCAAATATTTTTAAACGCTCAGGTGCAAAATATGTAGTATTGACTTCAAAGCATCATGATGGGTATTGTTTATTTCCAAGTACTGAGGCCAGTGAAAGCTATGGAATGGCTTGGAATTCAGTAGAATCTGGACCAAAAAGAGATTTGGTGGGCGACTTAACATCTGCAGTGAAAAATGCGGGGTTAAAAATGGGTTTGTATTATTCTATTTGGGATTGGTACAATCCATATTGGCCCAAAGAGCAACAGTCGATTTTGAGTAAAGGCAGCATGGCTGTTAACTTTAAAGATGGTAATTCAAAAAATAACAAATTTTCTAATGAAGAAATCCAAACTGCTCAAAAGGGTTTAGATAAATATATCGATAAGGTAATGCTGCCTCAGTTAAAGCAAATTGTGACCAATTATGAACCAGCATTGTTATTTTCAGATGGAGATTGGTGGATGGATTACAAAAAATGGAGAACTTTACCGTTTTTATCTTGGGCATTGAATAATGCACCCAACAAAGAAGAGTTGGTTTTTAATGACAGATGGGGAAAAGTAAGAGGTAAACATGGTGGGTATTACACCACAGAATATGGCTCTGGTTTTGCTGATGGTACTACACCCTGGGAAGAAAACAGAGGAATCGGTATGTCTTTTGGCATTAATCGTATTGAAAATATCGATGATTATCGAACTGGTAAGGAACTTATATTTATGCTGGTCGATATTGTGAGTAGAGGTGGTAATTTGTTGTTGAACATTGGTCCAAATGCCGATGGAACCATTCCGGTAATTATGCAACAACGTTTAATTGAAATTGGCAACTGGCTTTCTGTTTATGGTGAAGGAATTTATGACACTAAACAATGGATAAAGGACGCTCAATGGAGCTCAGGAATAATTCCATCTTTTACGAAAAATGATTTTCATGCTGGGTTTCCTATTTATGAAATGACAATTAATCCAAAGAAAGGAAATGCTGTTAAAGAATTTTGGTTTACTAAGAAGGGAAACAATTTGTACGCTTTTGCTCCCGAATGGCCAAAAAACATAAATATTTTAATTGAAGATGTTAAAACAACAATTAAGACAGAAGTAAAACTAATGGGTTGTGAAAAATCATTACCATACACTGAAACAAACAACGGTATCGTAATAGATATTTCATCAATTAACATTCATGATTTAAAATCCCAATATGTGTTTGGGTTTAAAGTATCAAATATCACAGAATAACTTCTCATCTAACAAAAGGTGAAAATTCAACCATTTATCAAACTATTTATTTTAGTTGGAGTATTATTAATTTCTTCAAACCTCAGTGCTCAAAAAAAATATTATGTTTCTAATGAGTCCAATGGGAAGCACCAATATAGTACTATCCATCAAGCTCTAAGCTCAGTCGACAAACAGATAAAGAGTAGCGGATACCCTAAACAAGGAATTGAGATTATAATTAAAGATGGAACATATAAAATTGACAAACCCATCAGGATAACAAAAAATTTAAGTGGCACTAACAAAAATCCTTTGGTTATCAAAGCTGAAAACCCAAACAGTGTTCGATTTTTTGGGGGACATATTTTAGATTTAAATGAGTTTAAAAATTTTAATCCCAAAAAGTCACCTTTTCAGTTGGTTGATGAAAAAGCTGCAAGAAAAATCAAAGTATTAGATTTAAAAAAGACTTCGATCAAGAAATCGGATTTAGGAGACTTTGTAAAACACGGTTATGGTTTTGAAAAAAATCCATATTACACAACTCCCGCAATGCTTTGGGTTGATCATCAAAGAATGCATTTGTCACGATGGCCAAATGTTAATGAAGATAATGAGTATTATGATAACATCAATCAATTTAATGGCAGATTTAAAGATGTATTTATAAAAGGAGCCGTTTCTTTAACAAATGTGATTGACAAAGGCCAAAAAAAACAAAATAAGTGGTATTCAAATAAAGAGTTTTTAGAAAATGGTGGCGGAACCTTTGAAGTAGCTTTTGACCGTGGTAGTCAATGGAACTTTTACAAAAAAAACGACGAAAAGATTTGGCTAGATGGTGTCTTATCAGCTTCATGGGAATGGGAATACACAAAAATTAAATCTATTGAAAATAGAAGATTTAAATTGGCTTCAGGTTCAAACAGGGGATTAGGTTTTTTCAGGAAAGTAACTCATTTTCATTTTGAAAATATTCCTGAAGAATTGGACACTGAGGGAGAGTATTTTATTGACAGACAACGCATGCTGCTGTACTTCTACCCTCCTTATGATGTGAAAGAAAAAACAATTACTTTATCTACTCTAGAACAAAACATGTTTCATATTGTAGGAGCTTCTAACATTAAGATTGAAGGTCTTGTTTTAGAATCTGGCAGAGGAAACGCAATTTTTATTAATTTTCTTAAGTTCGGTGGTGAAATAAAATCCAAAAGCAGTAACATTCTTATAGAAAACTGTATCATTAGAAACTTTAATCAATGGGGAGTTATTATTCAAAATTCACAAAACTCAACAGTAAACAACTGCGACATTTATAATATGGGGGCTGGGGGTGTGAAACTTGGAATTGAAAAAAAGAGTTTTACCCAAGTGAAAGAAAACAATTTGGTTACCAACTGTAAAATATACGAGATTGCATTTGATCAAAAATCTCAAGTGCCAGCAATTACTCTTTCAGGAAACGGAAACTCAGCTAGAAATAACGAAATATATAACACGCCACATTTTGCTGTTAAAATGAAATATGCCAATAATTGTGTGACAGAAAAAAATTATATCCACGATTTACCAAAATACCATCATTTTGATGGCGGCGCTGTTTACTTGGCAACTGGAAATCAGTTTTTCAATAGAGGAAATAAAATAGCACATAATTACTTCGAAAATATTTCCACAAACGGAGCTTATCTAGATAACTATACTATGGGAAATTATGTGTACGGAAATGTGTTTTATAATGTTGGGAATGGCACAAAAGGATCAAAAAATGCAGCTATTTACATTCATGGTGGTGGACAAAATGTAGTGAGCAACAACATTGCAATCAACTGCCCATTTGCGTACAAAACAGGATCGCATATTATCAAAGCTTTTAACACTACAAATTACTTAAACTCTTGGTACAACGATGCTATAAATTACTTTTACAACAGTAGTAAGTTGTATGCAGATTTTACACAACAATATCCAGAAATAAAAGAGTTAATCTATAAATTACATGAATCTCCGAAAGTTATTTTAGATCATGTTTCCAATCAATCTCTTAAGAAGATTTCTTCGAAGAAAAATAGAAAGTCGCAATTGGATATGTATGATTTAAAAGGGGCGAATTCATTTTTCTTTAAAGACACAAATAACATTGAATGGATGAATTGGTTTGAGATCAGATATCAATCATCAACTTTTAAAAATAATATTTACACTTTCAGTTCTGATGAATTTCTTCCAGATTTTGAAGGAAATGACAAGGGGGCAAAGGGCGCCTTTAAACTTGGAAACGAAAGTGGCGTATTTTTAATGGCTCCATACAAGTTAAAAGTAAGATCCAAAATCAAAAAGATTTCAAATCATCGCGTTGTAAACAACCATTATCTAAAAGATTTTCCATTGAATATTAGAGGAAACTCTCAATCATATGGATTGGAGTTAAATTCTATTTTGAGCTTCCCTGACATTCCTAATTTTAATGACATTAACCTAAAAGAAATCGGAATCAATACCATTAGCAAAGATTAATATGGGCTTAATTACTAAAACCAAGCGAATCAATTTTCTCATTCTTTTAATGGGTTTTGTTTTTACTGGTTTTTCTCAAAATTTAGATGTAAAAAAAATTACTTCTGTAGAGGAAAGCTTTGACAAAATGAAGTGGTTTCAGCAAGCGAGATTTGGTATGTTTATTCATTATGGGTTGTATTCAGGATTGGAGGGATATTGGAAAAATAAACCTGTAAAGGGGATTGGAGAGTGGATTTTAAAACATGCAGAAATACCTGTTAAAGAGTACCAACAATTGGCACAAAACTTCAATCCAGTGCAATTAAACCCTGAGGCCTGGGTGAAATTGGCCAAGGAAACAGGAATGAAATATATCGTCTTAACCACCAAACATCATGATGGATTTGCACTTTTTGACTCTGAACACTATTTTAATGTGGTAGATTCAACTCCGTATGAAAAGGATATAGTTGAGCAATTTGTAAAAGCTTGTAATAAACACGGATTAAAACTAGGATTCTATTACTCTCAAAATCAAGATTGGACATATCCCGGAGCACAAGGAAACAATTGGGATTCAGATTATTCTTACTCCAAAGAAGGATTTGAGTATTACATGAAATCAAAAGCAATTCCACAGATTAAAGAGTTGCTAACAAAATATGGTGAAATTGATATGATTTGGTTTGATACGCCTTATAAAATGACCAAAGAAGAGAGCCAAGCTTTTTTGAACGTTTCAAAACAATTGCAACCACAAATTATTGTGAGTGGCAGAATTGGAAATGAGTTGGGAGACTATGTTCAAATGGAAGATAACAGCTTGCCAAAAACCAGACAAGAATCAGCTTGGGAAGTGCCTGTAACTATAAATCATACTTGGGCATACAAACGAGATGACAATCATTGGAAAAGCACAAAATACCTCCTATGGCAACTCACTCATTCAGTTGCCATGAATGGAAATTATCTTCTAAATATTGGCCCAAAAGGGGATGGCTCTATACCGCAAGCAAGTTTGGATAGATTACAGCAAATCGGTAAATGGATGCAAGTGAATAAAAAAGCGATTGAAAAAGCAAGTCCTAGCCCTTTTAAACAAGCTTTTAGATGGGGAAGTATTACACAACAGCCTGGTAAATTGTATTTAAACATTTCCGATTGGCCAAAAGACAATAATCTGGCAATTCATGGACTGAATACAAAAATAAAATGCGCTCAATTTTTGAGCGATGGAAAAAAGATAAAAACTGAAAAAGAAGGGGACTACACCATTTTTCATTTGCCTAAAAACCCTACTGATCCTTATGTAAGTGTTCTAGAAGTTGAATTAGACGGTATTCTTTCCATTGAGGATGTTTTGGCTCAAAACTATGATGGAACAATTCAGTTAGAAACAGAGGCAGCAACAAATACCACAGGGGCAAAAATTAGATTCGGAGCCTTAACCATGTATCGCAAACCAAAAGGAGCATTAACTTGGGATTTTAAAGTTAACAAAACTGGTAGATACAAACTAGAAATCATTACCACAGGTAGAAAAAAAATGGCGACTCCAACTGCTCTCGCACTATTTGACGAAGGACACGAGGTTGAGGTAACTGTAAATCAAAACCCTTCTATTCATGTAGTAGAAAAACACTTTGAAGAAAAGGCACCCAAAGATTTATATAATACTTTTAAAGTAACCTCTTTGGGTGAGTTCAACCTAACAAAAGGTATGAATTCCATTACATTGAAAGCCTTAAAAATTAATTTTATAAACAAAGCTGGTTTTTCTTTAAGACAAATACGCTTAATTCCCATTAAGTAAATTATGAAGCAATTAATTATTTTCTCAATTTCAATCTGTTGTTTTTGTTTAAGTTGTAATAAAAATGTGGTGGGAATCTCAACACAGAACATACTTCAAAACAGCTTAGATGGGTACTATGATGGTAAAAAACTAAGTGCGTCTATGGAACGATATTTAGAACAATGGGAACAAACAGAACCATCCCAAAATGAGTTCTATACAAGCTTTAGCTATTATCCCTTAAAAGGATTGGAATACGAGGAGGGCATTTCTAGAAGAGATCCAAGTACTATAATTAAGATAAAGGATACTTACTATGTATATTATACTAGGAGTTCAAAAACAGTTGCTCCAGTAGGCTATAAAAAAGCTACAAAAAAAGTACCAGCAAATACTTGGGATCTTTGTGATATATATTACGCAACCTCAAAAGATGGCATCAACTGGAAAGAACAAGGTGTATCTGTTTCTAGAGGCCCTGAAGGTTCGTTTGATGACAGAAGTGTTTTTACCCCAGATATATTGCAATATGAAGGCAAATACTACCTGTATTATCAGGCAGTTTCATATCCGTATACAGAACGTTCCAAAAACGTAATAGGGATGAGTTGGTCTGAAAGTCCAGACGGCCCTTGGCATCGATTTGATACTCCGGTATTGAAACCAGGAAAACCAGGTAAGTTTGTTGAAAGTTCTACCAAAAGAGCTCATATTGAATCTTATGGAGATTTTGATAGTCATAAAGTTCACGATCCAAATCTAATTGTTAGAAATAGTGAAATTTGGATGTATTATAAAGCGCATCCTATGGGGGTTGGAAGTGAACATCCAATGCCAAAAGGGGTTGGTTTAAAAAAACCGTATCCTAATTTTTCAATGGGACTTGCTATTGCTAAGAATCCAAAAGGTCCTTTTGTTAAGCATCCTATAAACCCTGTTTCCGCAAGCGGTCACGAAGCCTTAGTGTGGCCCTATAAAGATGGAGTTGCTACTATGATTACTGCTAACGGCCCTGAGAAAAATACCATTCAATGGGCGAAGGATGGAATCAATTTTGAAGTTAAATCTCATATTATTCTTCCTCCTGATGCTGCAGGTTTATTTTGTGAAGACAAATACACAAATACGTCAAACGGACAAGGATTTAGTTGGGGAATTTCACATATTACACAATCTAAATCAAAACCTTGGGCGTATATGATTCGCTTTCAATGCGACTTAAGTCAAAAAATTGACGACTTAAAACACAAACGAGAAAACATTCGTTTTGACGAATACAGTAGATTAAATTCAACTAAAAGAAGGTAACCAAAATTTACTTCTTTCTAGTTTCCATCAGGTGCTTTTTATCTTTCCAAGGAATATGCCTATTAAACAATACAGCGTATTTAGGATAGCCGTTATACGGCACCGCCTCATCTTTCCATGTTGCTACAAAATCATCATACAATTGACGCATATAATCTAATTTTTTTCGCGATATTGGGTTTGAAACGAGGTTTTGTAGTTCAAAAGCATCTTTAGACAAGTGGTAGAGCTCCTCTTTTGGTTCCATACCCTCGCCATAAAACCAGTACAAGTATTTGTAATTGTCAGAAACAATAGACAAAGAATGGGTTTGATTTTCTCCCCAGGTCTGAATAATTGCTTGATGGTCTTTGACAATTACATTTTTCTTATTCATTATTTTTAAAAGACTCTTTCCATCCATGTGCTTTGGAATTTTCAAACCAGCAGCATCTAAAATTGTTGGCGCCATATCTATATTCCCAACCAATGCTTTACTTCTCCATTTTTTCCCTTCTGATTTGGTTCCTGGAGCATAAATTAACAAAGGACCTCTTGAAGCTTCTTCATAGGGTAAGACTTTACCACCAAATCCGTGAGCACCTGTGCTGTATCCGTTATCTGTTGTATAAATGACAATGGTATTGTCTGCAATCTCTTGTTTTTCCAATTCGTCTAAAATCATCCCAACTGCAATATCTATTCCATAAATAAGCTGGTAATATTTTGCCATAGAAGCATCAAACTTATTCTCTTTCCAACGATTGCTTAATTTTTTATACTGTCGCCCTGATTTTGATTGAATTGGTAAATGTTCAGCATTTTGTTTTCCAAAATTAGCAGGACGCGTAAATGATATACCTTTATAAACATCGTTATAATTCGGGTCTGGATGCACAGGATTGTGTGGTGCTTTAAAACTTATCGATAAGCAAAAGGGCTTATCATCATTTGCGTATTCTTTTATAAAATCTACAGAAGCTGCACCCAAGGCTTTTGAAACATGCGGAAATTCGTTAGCATATTCCACAAAATACTTGTTCTTTTCAGTCTCATAATAGCCCTGACCATTCCAACCTTTCCACCAATCAAACTGATCTATTGGCATCACATCATCTGTATGGTAACCCGCTTTATCAGTAGCGTTGGGCGTTACTGCAAAACCAAACTTACCTGCAAAACCTGTTGTGTAACCTGATTTTCTAAGAAGCATGGGGTAAGACTCTTCAAACTTTTCTTTTGACAAAGGGCCATGTGTAAAATTGCATCCCGTTTTATACTCATACATCCCTGTCATAATCTGAGCACGACTTGCCATACAAATTGCAGTTGTTGTATAGTAATTATCAAAAATTACCCCTTTATCTGCCAAACGATCTATGTTTGGCGTATGAATTTCTGTATTTCCCATGCAACCTAAAGCATCGTAGCGTTGGTCATCAGTGAGTAAAAAAATAATGTTAGGGCGCTTGTCCTGATTTAAATTCTGAGCATTTATTAGTATTCCGCAAAACAGACTTAGAATAATTATAGTGTACTTTTTAAATGGAGATTTCATGTGTTGTTAATTCCATTTATTAATTCAACTTCTAAAAAATAAGAAGGAATAATAATTCCCTCTTTAGAAAAAATCCATGTTTCTATATCTGCTGCACCTTTTTCAATTTCCAACTCAAAAAAAACATTTGTATCTGTCGCTCCAACAAAAGCTTCATATTCTTTACTGTTAATGGATATTTTAGCATGTGTTGGTGTAAACGATTTGCTTCTTTTGCCGTTCACTTTTTCGTTAAATGGCAAATTCGTGTACAAAGGAAAACGTGATAAAGTAAATTTATATGTTCCGGTTTGTACAAAATCTACTTTCCATGAACCAGATCCATTCGACAATTTTTTTACGTGTGATTGGTTAAAAGCCGACTTTACCCATAAGTCTTGTGTAGTTAATGTGATAGACTTTTTTTGTTCGTCTCCAAGAATAAATCGAACAGCCGTCTCTCTATCTTGTGCATTCTTTTGTAAAAAAACATTCAATTTACTTTCAAGATGTTGTACAATATCTGGATACTTATCTGTTAAATTATTTCTTTGCTCTCTGTCTTTTTTTACATTGTATAGTTCTTTTCTGTCAACCCATCTCCAGTCTCCTTGTGCTACACAAAATTTATTTCTTTTAAAATTATCTGGCTTGTTGGGAGTTAATTTAGAAAATACTAAAGTTCTTTCTTTAGCAACTTCACCATACAACAAATTTTTTATCGAATTTCCATCAAAATCGATTTTAGACTCAGACTGTATATCACACAAATCTATCAATGTTGGAAACACATCCATCACAGATGTCAATTCGTCAATTTTTTGTCCACCTTCTAACCTACCGCCTATCCATTTAATGTAAAAAAACAATCGATGCCCGCCTTCATATGAAGAGCCTTTACCTCCTCTTTGTCCCATGTTAAAACCTGAATTTAGTGGCCAACCATCTTTATCAAACTGAGCCGCATAAGCTGCAGTTCCATCATCGGTTGTAAAAATAATAATGGTGTCATCCTCTAAATCGAGTTCTTTCAAAGTCTTTGTTAATTGCCCAAAATTTTCATCTAAATTCTGAATCATGCCATAAAAAATAGCTTGGTTTTTGTCGTGTCCTTTTTCTAAAAAAGGTTTGGAATATTTTTCTTCAACAATTCTCGGTAAGTGTGCAACATTGGGTGCCAAATAAATAAGAAAAGGTTCTTGTGCTAGTTTACATTCTTTGATAAACCTGATGGTTTCATCAAAAAATACGTCAGTGCAATACCCTTTATATTGCTGCGGTTTCCCATTGTGATAATAGACATCATCAAAATAGTCGTTCCCCCAATAATCAGATATTTGACCAATTCCGCCACAATTTAGATTTACTGCTTCTTCAAACCCCTGATCTATCGATCTGAAAGGCCACACATCTCCCAAGTGCCATTTACCAAAACTTCCTGTTCTATATCCATTTTTTTGAAAAACTTCTGCAACAGTAATTTCTTCTGATCGCATATTACTTCTACCTATACTTGTTCTCCAAGCGCCAGTTCTAAGCGAATATTTTCCAGTCATTAAACTTGCTCTTGAAGGAGTACACAATAAGTCTTGATGAAAATTGGTTAATAGAACTGACTCTTCACTGAGCTTATCAATATTAGGTGTTTTAAGCCAGGGATTGCCAAGGTTTCCTAAATTATTACCCATGTCATCTGTCATAATGATAATTACATTGGGTTTGGTCTTTTGAGCAAAACTATGGGGAGCAGTCAGAAAAAAGTAAACTATGAAAATTAATGATAATTTATAAAGCTTCATTTGTAGATATTGGAAAGTTGTCAATTTATTTCTTCAAGATTTTGATATAATAAGCTCCCATATTGATTTGTTCTCCCTCAAACCAAGATTGAAAACGTTGCCCTTCACCAGACTTTAATTTGATTTTAAAACTAACTTTAAAATCATCTTTTCTTACTTTTTTCTCCAAAGACTGTTCTCCAAATTTAATCTTTGCTTTTGCAATTGCTAAAACCTCTCCCCTTTTACTTTCACTGACGCTTGTCCCTGCAATTGCTAGTCTTTCTATTTTTCCTGACGAAATAGGGTGCTGTAAATGCAATGGCCATCTGCTCAAAGTAATTTCATATTCACCTGCTTCTTCTACATCTAAAATCCAAAATCCGTTTTCTTGTATTCCGGCTCTAACATGTCTTTGATGCCATGGAACTTGAGATTCTGAATGCCAATCGTGACTTGTAATATGTACTGGATTTTCAAATTTTGAGCCAATTATGATTCCTGCGTACTCATCAAACCTTTCAGAAACATCTGTCCACCAAACTTCATAAACCTCTCTGTATTGGTTTACTATTTCTGGATGTTGTTCTGCTATATCGTTTTGTTGAGAAGGATCGTCAGAAATATTGTATAACTCGGTTCCATTTACCAATCGATATTTATCAGACATGACAGCACTCTTACGCCATTTTATAGGATGCTGTAAGCGCTGAGAATCTGTAATCAAAATCCTGTCACTCCATTGGTGGGATTCATTATTGAACAGTGGAACTAAACTTTTCCCATCAAATAAAGTTTGATCTTTATCTTCAAGATTACATAAATCAATTAGTGTTGGTAAAACATCAATATGAGATGTAATTTGTGAAATATCTCTATCGGCTTCTATATTACCATTTTTCCACCGAATAAAGAAAGGAACTCGATGTCCGCCATCATACTCACTGTTTTTCTTACCCCGCATTCCAGCATTATAAGGGTTTATTTTTTTAGATTTATGCTCACCCATGGCAGAACCATTGTCAGTGATAAAAACGAGTATAGTATTGTCTGCAATCTTTAAGTCTTCCAGTTTATTCATTAGCAATCCAATATTATCATCAATATTGGTAATCATTCCATAAAATTCTTTGCTGGGTACATTGGGAAAACCTCTGTAAAGATCACTATATGTGTCATTTACATAAAAAGGACTATGAGGTGCGTTTGTGGATATATAACAAAAAAATGGTTGATTTTTTTGATTTTCGATGTAATTCATGGCTTCCTTAAACCAAACATCGGTACAATAGCCTTTGTATTTTTTAGGCTTTCCATTGTACAGATATGTATCGTCATAATAATCGTTATCAAAAAAATCTGGAACTTGCCCAATTCCCCCAGCACCATGAACCAAAGTTTCTTGAAAACCTCTATCTTCAGGCCTGTATGGATAATTATCTCCTAAATGCCATTTGCCGAAAATAGCAGTGCTATAGTTGTTTTCAACAAAGATATTAGCAATGGTTTTTTCATCCTTTCTTAATAATGAACGACCACCTATAGTGTGCCAAACGCCGGTTCTGTTTGCATAATGGCCTGTCATTAAAGCTGCCCTAGTCGGAGAGCAGGTTGGACTTACATGAAAATTTGTAAAACGGGTACTCTGCGTATACAACTTATCTAAATTTGGAGTTTTGATAATTGGATTTCCGTGGCAAGCCAAATCGCCGTAGCCTTGATCATCTGTTATAATGATGATGACATTTGGAGGTGAATTTTGAGCAAATGTACTCATAGAAAAAATACATAAAATTGACAATAAAAAAACACCAAAACTAAAATCTCTCTTACACTGGATTTGCATACTTAATTTATTTTTAAATAAGATTCAAAATGGCTCACATTTTTCCACCCTTTGGGTGTTGGATCATTCTTTTGTAATTTCCCAACTGTACTCCGCCCCTCATTGATGAATTTTGCCATAAGTTTTTTTAGATCTTCTACAATATCGATATTTTGGGCAGCCACATTGGTGCTTTCAATGGCATCTGTTTGCATATTAAACAACTGTATCTCCCCAGGATTAATTACAGGTTTGTCTTTAGGGTCTACTCTTCTACTTCCAGCATTTTCATGAAAAATCAGTTTCCATTTCCCTTTACGAATGGCAAAAAAACCAGCATCGGAATGGTGTACGATCCCACCTCTGTCAATATCATTTTTGTCCTCTCCTAACAACACAGGAAGAAAACTTACACTATCTTCTCCTATATTTTCTGGTAAAATATCATCAAACAAATGAACTGCTGTAGCGATAAAATCTGTAGTACAAATCAGATAATCTGTTTCAAAAGAGTCTTTGATTATTTTTGGCCACTTAACGATAAACGGAACTCGATGTCCACCTTCATAAAGCGTTCCTTTTAAACCTCGGTAGATGTAACTTGAAAAATGCCCCTGCTCTTGCATTTTTTTCAGTTTAGCCATAGGTGACACTCCATTGTCTGATGTGAAAATGATAATTGTGTCCTCTGTAATTCCTAAGGATTCAACAGCCTCAATTATTTGTCCAACCGTGTTATCTACATCCATACAAAAATCAGCATGAGGCGATAACTTGCTCTTGCCTATAAATTGACTGCTTGGTGCAATAGGAGAATGAGGCGCATTTAGTGGTAAATACAAGAAAAAAGGTTTATCAGGGGATTGCCTTTTTATTCTATACATCCAGGCAATGGCTTTGTTGGTAAAAGTTTGAAGAACCTCATCACGTTTAAAATTTAAATCTAACCATCCAGGTTTTCCAGATCCAAAACCCAAAATATTTTTGATTTCATTGATGTCTTTTATGAATTTTAAATTATCACCTAATAATTTGTCATTCTCAATATATGCATGAGGACTCATATTTAAGGAAGCAGAAATTCCATAATAATAATCAAATCCTAATGCGTTGGGACCGTTTTGAATAGAGGTTTGTGTATTTAAATTTGTCCCAAATTTATCAACCTTTCCTGGGTATGCATAATTCCAATCCATCCCCAAATGCCATTTTCCAACAACTGCAGTGGCATATCCTTTCATTTTTAAATATCGAGCTACAGTTATTCTTTTGGTATCAATTAAATGTTCTGTTAGACCATGCGTAACCCCTCTCTTTAATTGTGTTCTCCATGAATATCTTCCAGTAAGAATCCCATATCTTGTAGGAGTACAAACTGAAGAGCTTGTATGCGCATCTGTGAATTTAACCCCTTGACGAACCATTTGATCTAAATTAGGTGTTGGGAATTTAGCCTCATTATTATACGCTTTAACATCGCCAAAACCCATATCGTCTGCTAAAATATAAATGATATTGGGCGTATCATATTCTTGTGCAAATAAAGGGTTTACACTTATAAAAAAAGGAAATAAAAATAGTATTTTGAGTTTCATTTGTGTTGTAGTTTGTCAATACCTCGCCATTGATTTACAGGGGTAAAATCAGTAGAGTAATCTGCTCCACCATGACTTTTTTTACAAGAAAAATTCCATTTCTTGATACGACCAATAATCCCTTCCGTCTTTTCTGAATATTGACTAACAAGGTTATTCTCTTCAAATCTGTCATCAAGTAAATTATAAACTTCAACTATCCTTCCTTCTCTGTAGAAATATTTTATATACCTTTCAATCCATACTGCATTTCCTTTGTGCATGAATGGTAAAGGTTGTGATCTAGATGTTTCTCTGCCTTCAATCATTGGCAAAAGCGAAACTCCATCTACAGGTCTATCATCAGGAAAAGAAATATTCAATAAATCAACAATCGTAGGTAAGTAATCTAAAGTACTGCTTATAAAATTGGTAGTTGATTTTGGAGTTATTTTCTTTGGCCATTTTACAAATGCTGGCACTACAATACCTCCTGAATACAAACTACGTTTTCTTCCTTTTAAACCTCCTGTAGAACCTGGTATATTATCCGAAATTTCTTTTCCTTCGGGACCATTATCACTACAAAACCAGATTATTGTTTTTTCATCAACTTGTAAGTTATCCAACAGAGCTTTTAATCTTCCTATTTGGTCGTCCATTGCAGTGATAGCTCCATAATAATTTTGTTTTCGTTCAGAATATTTGGCATACATTCTCTTATATTCCAATCCTGCCCTTACAGGTTCGTGAGGTGTATGAAACCATATGACAGAAAGAAAAGGTTGCTTGTTCTCTACCGCTTTTGCTATAAACGGAACAACACGATCCATAATGACTTTAGAATCATCACCTTCAAGATTTTCGGTGGCAACGACTTGATTGTGATAGTAAGGATTATTAAAATAGCGTTTTCCGTTTGAAGGATTGTATGTTGATACAGCAGATTCAGTAACAAAAGATTCGTCGTAGTTATGATCCCATGGTGGAGCATAATTTTCAGTGGGTTTTCGTTTTTCACCTTTGGCTGATATTTCTTTGTTTAAAGTCCCTAAATGCCACTTACCGAAATGCCCTGTAGTATAACCTTGGCCTTTTAATAGCTGTTGTAATGTGATTTCCTCCTTGGGAAGATGACCAACGTTAGCTGAAAAAATTCCATATCTGCTGTAATGTCTCCCGGTTAATACCGTTCCCCTAGTTGGTGAACAAACGGGTCCCCCAGCATAAAAATTGGTAAAGATCAACCCATCATGAGCCAAAGCATCCATGTGTGGTGTTTTAATGATGGAGTTTCCATTAAAACCCACATCTCCGTAACCGAGGTCATCAGCCATGATGAGAATAATATTTGGCTGGTCTTGAGAAAATCCTATTAAAGTGGAAAGCAGAAATGATACAAAAGAAAGATACTTAAAAAATTGCATGTGTCGTAAAGTTTCACACTGAGAAAGTAAAAGACTTCAAAGCCACCTATTAACGGAATATATAATTAAAGGTCTTTGCCAGTATAATCTAATGACAGTCCTTTTTCTTTTCTTTTTGTTACCCAAGATTTAATTACGTTTACTCCCCAATCTGACTGGTCTAATTTTACTTTGTCTCCATTT
Organism: uncultured Bacteroidota bacterium; assembly: GCA_902566635.1. Classification (GTDB taxonomy): domain Bacteria; phylum Bacteroidota; class Bacteroidia; order Flavobacteriales; family Flavobacteriaceae; genus UBA724. Next base: position 75,081 of record CACFJP010000006.1, read on the forward strand.
TCATTAATACATTCTTGCAACAAAGCTGTCATTTTTTCAAGTTCATCTGCGTATTTGGGATCATATACCAAATTGTTCATTTCGAGTGGATCATTTTTGATGTCAAATAATTGTGTTGTTTGCCATCCGTCAACTAGATATTTAATGAGTTTCCAATCTTTAGTGCGAACACCCCTTTGGAAGTTCTTGTATAAATAGAAAACGTTTTCTCTAACCGTTTCGTTTGGATTATCAAGAATAGGCTTTAAACTTTTAGCATGAATAATTTTTGGTGTTTCAATCCCTACTAAATCAGCAATGGTTGGAAACAAATCATGTAGATAAACTAAACTTTCTGTTAATACTCCTTTTTTTATTCCAGGTCCTGAAAATATTAAGGGCACTCTTATGCTATGGTCATACAAATTTTGCTTTCCTATAAGACCATGCTGTCCAACTGCTAGTCCGTTATCGCTGGCAAATATGATAATAGTGTTATCGTATTTTCCGCTTTTTTCTAAAGCATCTAATATTTTACCAATATTATCATCAACTTCAGATATCATTGCGTAGTATGATGCCAACTCGCCTAATACGGCTTCTTCTGTTCTGGGGAATGGTAGAAGGTTTTCGTCCCTAATTATCAACTCTCCATTATCAAATGGGTGGATTGGCTGAAAGTTTTCTGGTATCGAAATTTTTTCTGTATTGAACATTTCCTCATACTCTTTTGGAGCCATTCTTGGATCGTGAGGAGACGTAAAAGATACAAAAGCAAAGAATGGTTTGTCTCCATTGTAATTTTGAAGAAAATCTACCGTCGCCTCTCTAAATAATACACTTGAAAATTTATCTTCAAATCTTCTATTCCTTTTAAGGTATTCGCCAGATGGGTCAAAATCGTGTAAAGGAACTTTTAGGTGATTGCTCATCCCACCTAAAAATATATTAGATCCATGCGTGAATGACCTAGCATATGAATCTCTATTGTTATGCCATTTCCCAGTTCCAAAAGTTGCATATCCAGCTTCTTTTAATAACTGAGGCATTGTTTCGTCTTCAGAAGTTAACGCTCCTTGATTATTAAACTTCTGAACATTCTTTCCTGTCATCATCATTGCTCGACTAGGCATACATATGGCACCAGTATTACCACCCATAATGTGCGCATGGGTAAAAGCAGTACCCTCGCTAACTAATCTATCCATATTAGGGGTTGATACTTCTTTATTGCCTAAAGCATTGATAGTATTAAAGCTTTGATCATCTGATAGTAATAATAAGATATTTGGCTGCTTGATTTTTGCTTCCTCTACTATTCTAGTACTTCTACAACTTATCATCATAAATGATAACAAAGTAAAAAAGACGATACTATTATTATATTTTTTCAATTTTTTAAGCTAAGTTTTAATTCCAAAATTTGTTTCTTATCTCCATTAATTCGGGGTATGATTCATCTGTATCTTTAAGCTTTAGCTTTTTGACAAGCAATTCTGCCTTAAGTTCTTTTATAATATACTGGTATTTCTCATCAGCATATAAGTTATTCATTTCTTTAGGATCATTCTTTAGATCATAAAACTCCCAATAAGGTTCTGTGATCTCGCTCAGAGCTCCATTTTGATTTAATGGAAGTCCGTAAAAAAAAATTAATTTGTAGTCTTTGGTTCTAATCCCATAATGTCCAGGTATATAGTGATGAGCCATATGCATCCAATATCTATAATACATTGATGTTCTCCAGTCTGGAGGTGTACTGCCCAGTAAGTTTGACTTAAAACTTCTTCCTTGCATTTTTGATGGTACTTTTGCTCCAGCAAACTCTAAAAGTGTGGGAGCAAAATCAATATTTAATACCATGTCATTATTTACTTGTTTGGGATTGATTTTGGCTGGATATCTAATTACCATTGGCATACTCAACGATTCCTCATACATCCAACGCTTATCAAAATAATCATGCTCTCCAAGGAGCTGACCTTGGTCTGATGTATAAATTACTATGGTATTTTCTGCTAGATCATTATCATCCAGGTAATCTAAAATACGACCTACATTTTCGTCTATAGCAGCTACTGTGCGTAAATAGTCTTTAGCATACTTTTGATAGGCTTTATGAATTTTTTCACTTTTAGTCATCCCTAAAGTATCTATAATTCCAGTTGGCCATCCTTCGCGGGTTACCTGATGCAACATATTCCTTCTAAGATTTCTGTCAGAGATTGAAGACCCATATCTTTCACCTTTTAATGGACCATGGTTACCATTTTCATATAAACTATTTGGCTCTGGAATTTCTTCATCGGTAAACAAATGCTCGTGACGCTTTGCAAATTCCCACAAACCGTGTGGTGCCTTGTGATGCGACATTAAAAAGAAAGGTTTACTCATGTCTCTATTTTCAAGCCATTTAATAGACTCATCAGTAATTACATCAGTTACGTATCCTTTATAAACTTCTCCACCTCTGTTGTGGTATTTCCAAGGTTTGCCTATTTCTTTAAGTTTTGGATTGTTATATAGACCTTGTCCAGGTAGTACGTTATAATAATCAAAACCAGTAGGCTCAGTGTGCAGATGCCACTTACCAACCACCGCGGTAGAATAACCAGCTTTCTGCATTAACTTGCCAAGGTGATTACTTGAATTATCAAAGTCATCTTTAAGTGTGTATACTCCGTTTAGTTGACTGTATTGGCCTGTTAAAATTGCCGCTCGACTTGGTGTACATATAGAGTTTGTAACAAATACATTATTCATCAGAATACCTTCATTGGCAATTCGATCTATATTTGGTGTTGGAGCAATTTCAGCAAGCCTTGAACCATAAATGCTGATAGCGTTTTTAGCATGATCATCAGACATAATAAATATGATGTTGGGTTGTTTTTGGTTTAGGTTCTCTTTGTTAATAGACTCTTTGCTTACTAAACTGTTGCAACCAAAAATGAATGCAGATAAAAACGCTAAGACAGTGATTTGCTGAATATGTCTTTTCATATTGAATTAAAAAAATTAATGAGTTCATGACAACAAATGCTAGTCATGAACTCACATCAAAATATTAATTATAACCTTCGTTTTGGGTCATATTAGAATTAGATTCTATTTCTGCAGCGGGGATTGGAAACAATACATGATAGGGCTGTACATTTCCTGACCAACCAACTAGTTTGGTTTTGGACGGATCTCCTTCGCCAGTGGTTTCTTCTTGTCCTTTTACCTCAGCTAAGAACTTGTCCAAACCTGCTCTTACAATATCAAATTTACCATGTCCCTCAAAACATAATTCTCTTGCTCTTTCCCAAAAAATAAATTCCTTTAAAGTATCGCCAGTTAAACTTCTATCGACTAAAGCGGGTGAAGAACCTCCATTTTGAGCTCGCGTGAGAATCAAGTCTAATGCATCATGAGCTTCACTATCTAATCCTAACTCAGCCGCAGCTTCTGCATATACTAAAATTACATCAGCAAAACGTAGAATAGGTGCATTCATGTCAGTATTAAATCTTGATAAAGGTTGAGATGAAAATCTATATTTATGACTAAACCATACTTTTGAACGGTTATAGTATTGAATGGAATTATCTTCTTTAATCCTACCCTTGGCAATAACTTGGGATCTTGGATCACCGTCTTCAAATGAGAGGGCAAACTTGAAAGTTGGTGACATACGTCCATAACCCCAATCAGTTGCTTTTTTACCTCCTGCTTTTTCATTTAGAGGGTTTTGAATGCCTCCCCAATTACTTGTTTGTTCACCAAGAACGTCATATTGTATTTGGAAGAGCCACTCTTGAGAATCTTTACCCTCCAAAGAGTTTAGATTTAGATAATCATTATCCAGAGAATAATGGGCTTCATTGATTACTTCTTTAGCTTTATCATAGGCAAGTTGATACGAATCTAAATCTCTAAGTGGGTATGAGGCCTTAGTTAAATATACTTTAGCCAACAATCCTTTCGCAGCTCCTACAGTAGCTCTACCAAGATTACTTCCATCATAACTTGGATGATTTTCATCAACTACCCAAGAAGCTAAGTTCAAATGTTCCTCAGCATATAATAGGTCATCAATTATTGCATCGTATACCAAATTTGAACTTGCTCTTGACTGGTTTGTAACTTCTTTATTATCAAGGTCTAACAATTCATCCAAAACCAATGGTACATCTCCATAAAAACGTACCAAGTTAAAATAGACCAATGCTCTTAAAAATCTAGCCTCGGCAATTACTCTATTTTTATCAGGATCATCAGAGTCTAACAAAGAAGTCCTGTTAATTACTGCATTTGCTCTGTATATTGCCTCATAGGCTGTTTGCCAAGTTTGTGTTACAAACCTATTCGAATTTGTATAGGTGTACCAACCATACATGTTTAAGTTAGGATTGTTTAGGACTATGGTACCCACATGACTTCCATGGTCACTCATGTAAATAAAGTTTTGTTGAAAATGTTGAGCCATTTTATCATAAACTCCATTCACTGCTATCTCAGCTTCATCCACATCATTAAAGAAATTTTCTGGGGCCAAAGTAGATAATGGCACAGTATCCAATTCGTCGTGACAAGATGTTATTATTACAGTAGATAATACCGTCACATACAATGTTAATAATTTATTTATTTTCATAATTTCCATTTTAAAATCCAATTTTAGCACCAAAAGTTATATTTAGAGTTCTTGGGTAAGCTCCATAATCTAGGTTTTGGCTTGTGATAGCTCTTTGCCCCCTAGCTACACTAACCTCAGGGTCAAAACCAGTATATTTAGTCCATAAAAATACATTTTCAATATTTGAGTATATCTGAAAGCTTTTTAAGCCAAGGCTCTGCGTCGCATCAGAAGAAAGGTTATAGCTTAAATTAATACTCTGAAGTCTGATAAACGACCCATCTTCAACAAAACGTGAGGTTAAATTTCTGTCTTCATAATCAGCTCTGGGAATGTCAGTTTCTGTATTATAAGGAGTCCAATGATCTCTCATTTCACCCATTTGATTAAAATTAGCATAACCATTAGCATACATCCTGTGTTTGTTGCCGTTAATAACATCGAAGCCATATTTATAAGTAAACAAAACTCCTAAACTAAATTCTTTGTAACTAAAGTTATTGTAGACACTTCCATAATGTTTTGGTTGTGTTCTCGCAATAATTGTTATATCTTGATCGTTAATAAGTCCGTCACCATTTTGATCAACGTATTTAACATCACCTAACTTAGGTCTTGAATCTGGATTCACAGATGAAGGTGTACCGTAAGCTGTGTTTATGTTATTTCCACTATCATCAAAATCCTCATAAGAGAACACTCCATTAGTCTCGTACCCAATCCAATTACCTAAACTTTCACCAACATTAAGAGAACCAGTATATAATCCATTGGTAAATTGATCTTGAAAAGTTCTTTGTTCAACCCCTCCTAAATTTAGAACTTCATTTCTGTTAATTGAAAACGTAAAGTCAGACGCCCACTTAAACTCGCCATCCATATTTAGTGTGTTTAAAGCAACTTCTAGTCCTTTGTTTTCAACATTTCCAACATTTGTTAGTCTACTTCCAAATCCTGTAGACATTGGAATAGGTACCTGTAATAATAAGTCCTCAGTTCTTTTGTAATAAATATCTGTGGATAAGTTCACTTTACGATCGAATAGAGATAAGTCTAAGCCTATATCATATTGATCAGTAAACTCCCATTTGAGGTCAGGATTTGGCAATGACGTTACTGCAAGTCCGGCATTTACATTACCACTAAAAATAGTATTTGAAACACCAAGCACAGAAAATGATCCGTAAGCTGGAATTCCTTGATTACCTGTTTGCCCATAACTTAATCTGAGTTTAAGATTATCTATGACTTCTGCATTACCAAGGAACTTTTCATTATGTAAATTCCAAGAAAATCCCACCGCTGGGAAGTAACCCCATTTATTTTTAGAACCAAATCTGGAAGAACCATCCGCTCTCATTGATAAAGTTAAATTATAAATGCCATTTAATCCATAGTTAATTCTTGTTAAATACGATTTTAGCATTGTTTCAGTAGCGAAAGTATCAGGAGTTTCAGGAATTAATCCATTTTGTAGCGCGTTAAAACCTAAAGTTTCTATTGGAAAATCAGTAACACTAAGATACTCCGATTCTCTTGAAACATATGTTTGCTCAAAAACAGCTAAAGCATTTAACCTATGCTTGTTTTTTGATCCAAATGATTTAATGTATCGTAACATGTTTTGATTATTCCAAGATAAATTTTGGTAATGAAATCTAGTACCGAGTCCTCCATTTATATACCCTCTACCAAATTCCTTAGTATAATAATTCTTTGTTTTACCCTCATCAACTCTTGCTCCAATTCTTATTGAACCAGTTAAACCATTTAAAATCTTGTAACTTATATATGTATTCCCATTAAATCCAAAAGTATTTGTAAAATTTGAAGCTCTTCTAGCCTCTGTTACTGGGTCCACCCAAACACCAACGCCTTCATCAATATCGTCTTCAACAATACCAATACCTCTATCTGTTCGTCTAGTTAAGGCTCTAATAACAATACCCATATTTCTTTGATTGAAGTCTCCTCCAGATGCAGGGCCTTGTTTTACAGAATAACTAGGAAATAAAACTGTCTTGACCTTTAGTTTATCACTAAGTTTATTTTCTAGATTAACATTAAAATTATAACGCTTAAAAAACGAGTTTATGACAGCACCTTCATTTTTAAAATATGTGGCACCAACAGAATATTTTGTTATGTCATTACCCCCTGTTGCCTGTAATGCATGTTTTGTTAAGTAACCTGTTCTGAATAATTCTTTCTGCCAATTTGTTTGAGGCAATGAATCATATCGTGCTTGTTCTTGAACGGGTGTTAAACCATCAGCAAATGTAATGCTTGGATCTTCAATTCCATCCATGTAAAGTTCTCTATGAATTTTTAATTCTCCATATTCAGAAGTACTTAAAACATCTACATATCTATCTTCAGGAACACTACTTGTAGTAATTGAAGTATCAAAAGTAATTAAAGGATCTTGATCTCTACCAGATTTAGTTGTAATAATCACTACACCATTTGCACCTCTTGCTCCATAAATAGCAGCTGCAGATGCGTCTTTCAGTATATCTATTGATTCTATATTGCTTGGGTCTAAATTAGCCAATGGCGAACTTGATGGTACTGAAAATTCAGTTGGTCCGTCAGAAACAGAATAATCTACCTCTATGGGAAAACCATCAACAACATACAATGGCTCATTGTTAGCATTAATCGATGTTCCACCTCGGATCCTGATTCGAATACCAGCCCCAGGAGTACCATCAGTAATAATAGTATTAACACCGGATATTTTCCCATTTAAGGCTTGTTCTACGGTAGCGTTAGATGTTCTTTCAATGGTTTCAGAATCAATTTTTGTGATGGCTCCAGTAACGTCTCTCCTTTCCTGAGTACCATAACCAACCACAACTACCTCATCTAATTCACTTACATCTGTTAGTAATGTAACATTAATTACACTTTGTGAATTAATGGGAATAGTTTGTTTTATATAACCAATGTATGAGAACACTAAATTATTGTCACTCCCATCTACTGCTATGGAATAATTTCCATCAAAATCAGTTGTTGTCCCTTTTGAATTAACGACTGTTTCTGATTCTGACGGTCTTTCCACCAAAATTGTAACCCCAGGAACTGGCATCCCAGTATTATCAGTTACATTTCCCGTAACTACAAATTCTTGTGCATACAAAAAAGTAGTAAAGAAGAATAATAAGCTCAGTAAGTGCCAATTTAAACGAAGAGTACTTTCAGTTTTTTGTATTTTTTTCATATTTAAGTTGTTTAGTTCCAAATAATACTATATAATATTTATTGAATTCCTAAAATTCTACTTTAATTATGAAGATTAATAACATAAAAGACACATTTAATAACATAATTTTTACAAATTATTTAGTCAT
>CACFJP010000007.1 GCA_902566635.1 uncultured Bacteroidota bacterium
ATTTTAAATCTCTTTTTTAAAATATAAACCCATTTTCACAAAAAATTAATCAATATTTTATTTATGAAAAATGTAGTGAATAAAGTTTTAGTCTGCCTGTTACTGTTAAGTTGTTATGGAGCCATAGCTCAGCAAGTAATTAGCGGTATCGTTACCGACAGCAATGGTGACCCTATCCCTGCAGTTAGTGTTGTTGTACAAGGCACAGCTTATGGCGTATATACTGATTTTGATGGTCAATATTCATTAGATTCACAATTTGGTGAATCTTTGATCTTTTCGTATTTAGGTTTTCAAACTCAAGAAATTGAAATAAATAGTGCTAACATTAATATCACTCTTTATGAAAGCACTTCGCAGCTTGATGAAGTTGTAGTAATCGGTTATGGAAGCGTGAGTAAGAAAGAAGTAACTGGTGCTGTCGCTGTTTTGTCTGACGGAGATTTTAACAGTGGTAAAATCGTTTCTTCAGACGAATTGATCGTAGGAAAAGTTGCTGGTCTAGTCATCACTAACAATGGTGGAAATCCAGATTCCGCTCCCAATATCCGAATTCGTGGAGGTGCATCACTGAATGCAAGCAATAATCCATTGATTGTCATTGATAATGTTCCGTTAGATATTGTTTCTCCTGCTGGTGTTAGCAATCCATTTACGTTAATCAACCCAAATGATATTGCTAGTTTTTCAGTTTTAAAAGATGCATCGGCAACATCAATTTATGGCTCAAGAGCATCAAATGGTGTAATTCTAATTTCGACGAAAAAAGGGCAAAGTGGCGAACCCAAATACAGCTTGACAACAACCCAGTCGTTAAGTCTTGTTCCGGAAAGAATTGATGTAATGGATGGTCCACAATTTGCAGATTTTATTGCAACTTATCACCCTACTCATGTCGACAAATTGGGAGTCACCACTGGAGGTCATATATTCTTTTCGGGTCCTCCAGCAATTTATAATACTGACTGGCAAGATGCGATTTTCAGACAAGGCTATAGCTCGAATGTAAACTTGTCGGTGACTGGTGGTGAAATCAGTATGCCTTGGAGGGTTTCTGTTGGGCATACATATAGCGAGGGTTTACTCAAAAACAATGATTATGAGCGATTGAGTTCAAGTCTTCGTTTTTCACCTGTGTTTTTGGATGGGAATTTAAGTATTGATTTTAATACCAAATTATTTTCGGTCACAAAAAGTTCTGTAGATGAAGGAGGGGCAATAGGAAATGCGATCAGCATGGATCCAACCAAACCTATTTATGATGATAGTCCAAACAATCGTTTTGCTCCATACTATCAAAACACCAATGTCGACGGAAATCAATTGAAGCTGGATGGTCAATGGAATCCAGTGGCATTATTGATGCAAAGAAGTCGACCAGAGAGCGTAATAAAAGTGCTATCTAACTTGGAATTGGACTATAATATTTCAGCTGTCGATGGCTTAAGTGCTATCGTCAATGCTGGTTTGGAAGCATCGAGTGTTTACATTACAGAAGATTATGCTAATAATTCCTTAGCAACATACCGATTCGATAGTTCAAACAACGACGTTAATTCAAATTATATTTTTAACCCTGGCGAAAATTACAGAGAAGATCAAAACATCAGCAACACGACCTTAGACACTTATTTTTCTTATGACAAAACAAATCTTGGTGCAATAAGTAGTTTAAGCGCTCAATTAGGGTATTCATATCAAAATTTTAAAAACGAAGGCACCAAAGAATTATATAAATATAATGATACCACTGGCAAAAGAGAACAGTTGGTTGATGAAAACAACCCAACCAATCGCTACTTCAGTGAGCTCAATTTACAATCGTTTTTTGGTCGTGCCAACATTGGCTTGTATGAAAACTATCTATTCACCTTTTCACTAAGAGCAGATGCATCATCGCTTTTTACGGAAGAAAATCGATGGGGATACTTCCCATCTGCAGCATTTGCTTGGCAATTGGGTGACGAGGATTTCATAAGTGGCATTGAATTTATCAATGATCTCAAAATTCGTGTTGGGTGGGGTGAAACTGGTCAACAAGACATCACTGGAATCGTTGGTTATTATCCATCCATACCCTTATTTGAACTAGGTTCAGCTACCTCACAATATCTGCCAGGAGAGAATTTATATTCGGCAAAAGCCTTTAACCCTGATTTGACATGGGAGAAAACCTCAACTATAAATATCGGATTAGACTTTAGCTTGTTTGATGACAACAGATTACAGGGTAGCGTTGATGTTTTTCAACGTGAGACCAGTGATTTGTTAGCTTCCGTTCCGGTTGCACCTGGGCAAGCCCTTTCAAGCAGTTTTGTCAAAAATGTTGGAGACATGGAAAGTCAAGGGGTTGAGGCAAGCTTGAGCATGGATGTCATACGTGCACAAGATACCAATGTAAACTTATATGGAAACTTTGCCTACATCGATCGAGAGGTGAAAGACCTGAAAGGAGTAGAGCGAGTTGGTGCTGGTGGTGGACTTCCTGTCGGAACTGGAGTTAATATTGGATACCACACTGTTGGACATCAGCCCTATGCTGCTTGGGTGTTTAGACAGTTGTATGATGCTGATGGAAATCCCGTCTACAATGCTTTTGCTGACTTGAATGGCGATAACCAAATCACAAATGACGACCGTTATTTCAGAAACTTTAGACCTGATTTTACGTTTGGTTTTGGAACGAATATCAACTACAAAAAAGCGAGTTTAAGCACATTCTTTAGAGGACAATATGGAGGCCAAGTGTACAATGGTTTATTGCTTACTTCAGGATACATTGACAGAGCTCGACCAAACAACACCAATAGTCTAACTAATGTTCTCGATTTTAACAATGCTGCAGCTGATCCAAATTTTCTGGACAATGCTGGGAATGTAAAATTTTCAGACTATTACCTAGAGGATGCTTCATTTATTCGGTGCGAAAGTATATCATTTGGATATGACTTCGGAACTCTCGTTGGAGGAGCAACACTCAATGCCTCTTTGAATGTGAATAATGCATTTCTAATCACCAAATACAGTGGTAGGGATCCAGAAAATTTTGGTGGGATAGACCATAACTTCTACCCCAGACCACAAAGCTACACGTTGGGTATCAACATTGACTTTTAAAATTTAAAAAGATGAAAAAAATACTAAGTTTATTATTAATCATATTTACATTACAAGCTTGTGTTGATGATCTTAACACACAACCCGAGTTAGAGCTCTCATTGGAACAACTTCTAGCTGAAGATCCTAATGCCATAAATGGTATTTTGTCTCGTTTATATGCATCTTTTGCTCTATCGAGTCCAAGTGGGCCAGGTAGTTCAGATATCGATGGAGATGCTGGAGAGGGCACATTTTTGAGAGGAATTATCAACTTACAAGATCTTTCAGCCGATGGAATGAAAAATCGATGGGGAGATGATGGTTTGGATCAATTGACAACGACCTCAGACTGGGACGAAAACAATAAGTTTTTTGGATACCTCTTCAATCGAATGTACTACTCGATTGCACAAGCCAATAATTTAATTGGTGTCCTCAATTCAGTTTCAATTGAAAATAGTAACCAATTGGTTGCTGAGGCACAATTTATTAGAGCACTATCCTATTATTATCTAATCGATGTCTTTGGGAAAGGCGTACTTGCGACAGAGAACAATTTGGGTGAATCCAATCCACTTCCAGAGGCATCACGTTCAGAGCTTTTCAACTATGCAGTATCACAAATGCTCGAGGCCGAAAAGAATTTGCCTCAGATAAATTCTTATGGTCGGGCGACAAAAGGGGCCGCACAAATGCTTCTTGCCAAGCTATACCTAAACGCAGATGTATATACTGGAACTGCCATGTATGACCAAGCATTCACCTTTGCTGAAAAAGTTATAAATGATGGCGGATATACGCTCGAAACAAATTTTGTGAAATTATTTTCAAAAGATAATGAAACCTCAACTGAAATTATCTTCCCTCTTATTGCAGACGCAGATGTGAGTCAGGCCTATGGAAACACAACTTATGTTGTGAATGGTTGTCTGAGCACTGAAACAATGGAGATTTCACAATTTGGTGCTGCCGAGGGGTGGACTGGTCATAGTGCTACAAAAGCATGGTATGGACTCTTTGGTAGTAGCGCACAAGAACTCAGTGATTCTGATGATGCTAGAGCAGCATTGTTTTGGACACAAGGACACTCGTTTGAGATGGATGACTATAAGCAATGGGGTAGTGGATTTGGTGTGACCAAGTTTAGGAATACTGATTCAAATGGTGGTGGAACACCAACATCATTTTCAAGTACTGATTTTCCACTCTTTAGACTCGCAGATGCTCACTTAATGTCTGCAGAGGCAATGCTTCGTGGCGGAGGCGGTTCTAACGCAGATGCGCTAGCATATGTAAATGCTGTTCGAGCGCGCTCTGGTGCTGCAGCAATTACAAGTAGCGATTTAGACCTCGACTTTATTTTAGATGAGCGTGCACGTGAGTTAAATCTTGAAGGGCATCGCCGTTCTGACTTAATTCGATTTGGAAAATTTACTGGAAGTGGTTATATATGGCCTTGGAAAGGAAATACAGCAAATGGAGCTTCTATTCCAGATCACTATAATTTGTATCCACTACCGCTTACAGCGCTAAGTGCAAACCCGAACCTAACACAAAATCAAGGATTTTAATAAATACTGAACAAATGAAAAATAACATCATAAGCTTTATAAAAAGTATAATTTTACCTGTTGGTCTTCTTTTCATCGCTTTTAGCTGTGAAAATGAAGATGATGGGCCAGAATTTACTATCATACCTCCAAGCGAGGAAGTAACCTTTACAAATAGTTTTTTGGACAACTATCTATTATCTATTCAAACATCAGATAACATTGCTGAGCGTTTGTTGTGGAATACACCTTCTTTTGGCGCTCAAACTTCAGTGTCATTTACTGTTGAAGGATCGTCAACAAACCTATTTGCAGCTAATGACCCAGGATATTTCTCGTCAGGTGCTTTGACTGAAAATAATTATGCTATTTCTGTTGCGAACCTATTGGCTATAGCTGATGCATTAGATTTGGATGGTGACCCAACTTCAGGAAAGGAATCCTCCGGTGAGGCATACCTTAGAGTTACTGCAAGTGTTGGAGATGCAACAGACTCTAATGGATCTAGCGTCGTCTCAGAACCACAAGAAATCAAAATTACGATGGTTGAAACTGAAGGCGAAGTTCCAGCTCCAATGTTAGCAGTACCTGGTCAATATCAGGGATGGAATCCTGGAGAAGCACCGCTATTAGCAGCGAGTGCACCAGGCCAAACCGATTTTGAAGGATTTATTCATATGGATATTAATGAAGCTGATAATCAAGGGTTTAAATTTGTTGAAGGCGTAGATGGTGTTTACGATTGGGGTAACCCTGATTGGGGAAAATCTGATGATGGTGTTCTAGTTATTGAAGGAGAAAGTAATATCACAGTAGATGAAGATGGTTTGTATTTTATTCAAGCTGATACTGGAGCAGGAACTTATTCCACAACTCTTATGAGTCTTGGTTTGATTGGATCGGCTACTCCTACAGGTTGGGACTCAGATACCGACCTAGTTTATGATGCAACAAACAATGTGTTGAGCGTTGACATAAATCTTACCAATGGAGGAGAATATAAGATAAGAGCTAATAATGGTTGGGATATTGGATTTCCCGGACAGTTTGGTCCAGATTCAGACGGAGATGGTTTTCTTGACACAAAAGATAATAACTTTACTCATGAAGGAGCCACTGGCAACTATCGTGTAACATTAGATGTCTTTACAGCCAGAAAGTACACATTAAAAGTCACCGCTTTGTGATAATCTAAGTTATATTTTTTAATTTTAAACTCCCTCTTGTATATTTTAATAATTTAGGAGGGAGTTTATTGTTTTCTATGAAGAATTTTTACCAGACACTCGCTTTACTATTCACTTCAATACTTGGCTTTTCTCAAGTGCAAGAAGCCACACTCTCACTCAGTCCAGAAAAATTTAATGAAGACGAAAGTGTAACATTAACATTTAGTGGAATTGATGCTTCTGATTGGTCTTCTAGCGATTTATATCTATGGGCTTGGTTCTATAAAAACGGCAGTACTACGGCCCAAAGTGATTCTCCTAACAATGGAACTTGGAATAGTTCATCAGAGTTGCAAAAGCTTACAAATAATGGAGATGGCACCTATTCAATTACTTTAACTCCAACTACTTTTTTTGATGACACCAACATCACTCGTGTTGGAGTTCTGGTCAAACCCAAAGATGGAGGAGGCAGCGGACTTCCAGACAAAAAAACAAATGATATTTTTTTTGATGTTGGAAGGGTTGGTGTTGTTGTTAGCTCTCATAATAGCTTCCCAATTGTTGTAGCGCAAAATACAAATACCGCCATAAAAGTTGATTTGCGATCTGGTGGTAGTTTAAAACCTGGAAGTTTTGAGGTTTATTTCAACGATACACAGATTGCAAGTGGTCTTGGATTTACCACATATACATTTCAATTGAATGTCGCAGAGGATGGAATATTGAGAATTGTCGGCTCAGATAGCATTTCAGACCCGACTAATGAAAGTGGCGAAGTAAGTATCGAGATTATTGTAGCTAAGTTGCCTCAGGATGATATTATACCTGCTGGACTTGAAGATGGTATCAACTACCATGTTAGTGACCATACCAAAGCTACGCTTGTTTTAAGTGCACCAAGTAAAAGCTTTGTTAGTGTAGCTGGGAGTTTTAACAATTATGAACCTGATGATACTTTTTTGATGAAAAAGGACCCTGATACAGGAAAGTTTTGGTTAGAGCTAAGTGACCTTACACCCAATCAAATTTATTCCTATCAATATTGGGTATATGATGTAGACCCTGTTGAAGACTCGCCACAAATTGTTAAGACTGCAGACCCCTACTCTACTTTAGTTTTGTCTCCTTTTGACGATGATTATATTCCTGAAACTACCTATCCAGGTTTGCCATCGTACCCTACAGGCCAAAGTAGAGAAGTAACTGTAATCCAGACAGGTCAAACCGATTACAATTGGCAGGTCACCAATTTCGATAAGCCTGCGAAGGAAGATTTAGTGATTTACGAATTGTTGATTCGTGATTTTGATGAAAATCGAAGTTTTCAAGATCTCATTAATAAGGTAGATTATTTTAAAAACTTAAATATAAATGCCATTCAACTCATGCCAGTAATGGAGTTTGAGGGTAATGAGAGCTGGGGATACAACACTGCTTTCCACCTAGCACTTGACAAGTTTTATGGAACATCCACAAAATTTAAGGAACTCGTAGACACCTTTCATAAAAATGGAATTGCAGTTATTCTTGACCTTGTTTTAAACCACGCTTATGGACGAGCACCAGCCGTTAGAATGTGGATGGATGATGAAGATGTAGATGGTTGGGGTGACCCCTCAACAGAAAATCCCTATTTCAACAGTGAAGCCAAGCACAGTTACAGCATTGGAAGTGATTTTAATCATCAATCTGACCTGGCTAAATATTTTACAAAAAGAGTCATCAAACACTGGATTGAGGAATATAAAATTGATGGTTTTCGTTGGGATTTAACAAAGGGGTTTACACAAAACTGTGGCCCTAATGATGATGAATGTACTAATAATTATCAAGCGGATCGTGTGGCAATACTCAAAGAATATGCAGATTATTCATGGTCGCTAGATCCAAATCATTATGTGATTTTCGAGCACCTTGGTGGAGATAGTGAAGAAAGTGAATGGGCAAACTATAAGCTCAACGAGGGTAAAGGCATTATGATGTGGGGTAAGATGACAAGCCAATATAATCAGCTCAGCATGGGGTTTGAATCAGAAGCAAATATTGATAGAATGCGGTCAGAAAGTCGAGGATTCAATGGAAAGCGATTGGTTGGTTATGCAGAAAGTCACGACGAAGAGCGACTCATGTATAGAAACCTTCAATATGGAAATAGCTCGAATAGCAACCATAACGTCAAAAACTTAAATACTGCACTATCCAGAATGTCGGCAGTTGGAGCTGTGAGCTTACTAATCCCAGGGCCAAAAATGATATGGCACTTTGGTGAGCTCGGAATGCAACAATCGCTAGATACTTGCTCAGATGGAACTGTAGATGGTTGTAGACTCGACACTAAACCACAACTCCAGTGGGATGAAAATTGGCTCAACGTCGTTCAACGAAAACAAATTTATGATGACTGGTCAGTATTGAACAGCTTAAAAACTAATAATAATGTGTTTAAAGCCAGCTCTGCTATAAGCCCATACAACAGTAATAATCTACTTCAGAGAATCTATATATGGAACGAAAATTTGCCCAATGCATCATTGAAAAATGTTGTTATTCTTGCAAATTTTGATGTTAATACACAGAGCATCCCTGCTGGTTTTCCATATGATGGCACATGGTATGATTTGATGGATAATACAGCATTTGAAGTAGGTAACACCAACCACGGAATTAGTTTGAACCCAGGTGAATTTAGAGTTTTTGGAAACCAACAAGCCACTTTAAGCGTGTCTAATAATAATCCATTACTAGACTTGCAGCTCGTTCAAAACCCTGTTCTTGATCGAATTCAAATTCAAACACCATCTGACCTTTCTGGAAATATAGATTGGAAGATATACAATACAGCAGGTGTTGAAATCTCTTATGGTTCTACATCACTCCAGCAGCAAACGCTACAAATTCCATCTCCCAAAAAACAGGGAAATTATTTTGTGGTGCTACGGCACACTAACACAAATGCATGGGGCTTATTGAAAGTCCTGAGACAATAACGCTTACAGGGTAGTCCTGTCTGACGACACTCTTGTGGTGTATGTAATGATTTTTTTTTAATTTTAAATAATTAATTATGAGAACCGGTTTACTTATCCTATCAATTTTTGTCTTCTTTTCATTATGTGGACAGGATGCAGGTATTTACCAGACATACACCATTTTAGACAATGGAAATACTGAATACTACCACGGCGGTATTAACAATGGTGGAACAATTCCATATTCAGGTCATTCTTTTGGAAGTGTAACGAAACTTACGCTAAAAGGTGGTGAAATAAAATCTTGGAAGAATAATGGTGGTGATGTTACAGGTGCTAAATTATACTACAGAATTTATGTGGCTGATCCTTTGCCTGATCCGCTTCCTGATTTTACAGAACTAGATTTACCCTGGTCAGAAAACGATATTGATGGTAGTGGTGGCAATCAGAAATGGGCAAAAACAGATTACTCGACTGACGTTTTGGCCGGACTAAATGCATCTGAAACATACAGCCTAGAAGTATATTGGAAGATTACTTCTAATGTAGGTGATAGATTCGACAATAACGCTGGAGAAAATTTCAAATCAACTTTTACAGTAGATACAAGCCTAAGCGAAGAAGATGTTGAGCAACACATGACGACATCAATTATGTCTAATGAAATATATTTTCATAAAACAGGAACATTTGAAATTTCTGTATTTAATCTTTTAGGAACGCAAGTCAAACATTTTAAAAACACTTTCAGCAAAGGTCATATAATGCCATTAAATATTAAAAAAGGTATATATATTTTACAAGTTAAAGAAAACCATCGTTTTTATAACTATAAGATATTAATGAACTAAAACTTTCAATAAGTATTGCTTTGTCACCAATAGTTAGAAGGGAAATATCTACAAATAGATTCGTCAAAAAAAATGCTTATTAGATAAATTGAAAATCGTTCAATGTTGACTTAAAGAATCCTCAAAAGCAAAATTTTGTTATTGAGGATTTTTTTAATAAATATAGATGTAATTTGTTTAACAAATTTAATTAAATTCGAAACCAAAAAATAAAATTAAATGTCATATTTGAGCGAATTCCTCAAAAACAAAAGTGTTGGAGCTGTTTCCTCAAGCAGCAAATCGTTGGGAAAGTATTTGTTTGGAAACCTTGACTATTCAAATGCCAAGGCGATTGTCGAGCTCGGGGGGGGACAAGGCGTTTTTACCTATGAAATTTTAAAGCTAATCAATCCTGCGTGCAAACTTTTGGTTTTCGAAACAAATGAAGCATTTTGTAAAAAGCTTAAATACACAATTCAAGATGATAGAGCTGTGATCATTAATGACAGTGCTGAAAAGATTGGGGATTATCTTGAAAAACACAATTTTGAAAAGGCAGATCACATCATTTCATCCTTGCCGTTATCCATGTTTTCTTTAGAATTAAAGGAAGATATTCTTAAAAATACAACCTATTTTTTAAGCGATCGGGGACAGTTTTTACAATTTCAATATTTACCCTTTGATTACAAGAGATTAAAAAAACACTTTAAAGAAGTGAAAATGAATTTTTCAATTCGCAACTTCCCTCCTGTCTTTATTTATCGCTGTTCGCTATAGATTTAAGCTACACGATAATCCTTCTAAATCCAAAGACTATAAGTTAAAATTACACTTTATTAAAAGTTTTTAACTTTTATTAACATTTTTATTCTCCTGGCACAAAGAGTTTTATTTTAGAAATTAAATAACAACCTAATTAAATATGAAAAAACTAATATTTCTATTCTTAATAACTTGTGGTTACTTAACTGCCCAGGTGACAACATCATCTATCTCTGGCGTAATCGTCGATGACGCTAACATTGAGCTAGAAGGTGCAAATGTTGTAGCGACGCACATACCCACAGGAACAACCTATGGTGCTGTGACCAACCAAGACGGCCGTTTTAACATGGTAAACATGCGAGTTGGAGGTCCTTATACAGTTAGCATAAGTTATATTGGGTTCAATCAACAAGACTTTGACAATATATTTCTTACGCTTGGTAAGAGTGAAACCATATCCCTTGCAATGACACCTGACTCGCAAGAGTTAAAAGATGTAGTTGTTACAGCTGATGCATCTGACGTTTTTAGCAGCGATCGCACTGGAGCTCGTACAAGTGTTGGAAGAAGACAGCTTTCGACCCTACCCTCTATAAGTCGTTCGGCTGCAGATTATACACGCCTTGAGCCAACAGCAAGTAATGGTTCGTTTGGTGGTCGTAATGATCAATTCAACAACTATTCACTTGACGGGGCAATCTTTAACAACCCCTTTGGATTGGATGCTGCAACTCCTGGTGGCCAAACAGAGGCACAGCCGATTTCGATTGATGCCATTGAACAAATTACTGTCTCAACAGCGCCTTACGATGTTACGCAAGCTGGGTTTACAGGAGCTTCAGTGAATGCTGTAACCAAAAGTGGTACCAATGAGTTTACAGGAACTGTTTATGGTTTTTACAGAAACGAGGACATGACAGGTTCCAAAATCAAAGGGCAAAGCATCTTTATACCTACACTTCTTCAATCGCAGACAGGTGTTAGCGTTGGGGGTCCAATAATCAAAAACAAACTTTTTTTCTTTGCCAATTTTGAGCAAGATACAAGAGAAGATCTTGGCCAATCATGGTTGCCTAACAGAGGCACTGGTGGTATCAATGAATCCAGAGTGTTAGAATCCGATTTGATAGCCGTACAATCTGCCTTGTCCGGACTTGGATACAATACGGGAGCTTATGAGGGATTTATTCATGAGGCTGGCTCTACAAAAGGAATTGTAAAGCTCGACTGGAATATCAATGACAATCACAGAATGGCATTGATCTACAATTTTTTAGATGCTTCAAAAGATAAGCCCGCACACCCAACAGCGCTTGGATTTAGAGGGCCAAATGCTTCGATATTGCAGTTTCAAAATTCAGGATATCAAATCAACAACAAATTGAACTCTTATCAGATGGAGCTTAACTCATCACTAAGTGATGCGGTTTCCAATAAACTACAGGTTGGATATAGCCACTTCGATGACTTCAGAAATCCAATGTCAAGTCCAGCTCCTGCTATGACTATTCAAGATGGTGCAGGCGCCAACTACATTGTCGTAGGTCATGAGCCATTTTCAATCAATAACCAACTCGATCAAAAAGTGATGCAGTTGACTAATAATTTGACCTATGTTAAAGGCGATCACACATACACCCTAGGTTTTTCTTACGAAAAATTTGAGTTTGATAACTCCTTTAACCTTGGGGTCTATGGCTATAGTGATGACAGGGGGTATGCTGGTGCTTTTGGTGCATTTGGTTCTGTTGGTGATTTTATAGATGCTGTTAACAATGGTCTCATTGGAGATGCAATTGCTGGAGCACAGTCAACTTTTGATGCAAACAGCTGGTCGCTAGCCGAAACCAACGTCGGACAAATGTCATTTTATGTACAAGATGAATGGTTTGTCAATGACAAATTTAAGTTGACCTATGGTGTAAGAATGGACAAGCCATTGTACTTTGATTCAGATGAAAAGGCACAGGACGTTATTGACGGCACAGGTGATTATGCACCAGGAACGCCTTATGTAAATCCAAACACTGGTCAGGTACAATTGTTGGATAATACAAAAATGCCTACTGACAAATGGGTAATATCTCCTAGAGTAGGCTTTAATTATGATGTGAACGGGGATGATACTACACAATTGCGTGGTGGGTCTGGTCTATTTACTGGACGTTTCCCATTTGTGTGGCTAGGAAACCAGATTGGTAACCCAAACTGGTGGTTCCACCAAATGGTTGACCCTGATTATCAATTTCCACAAGTTTGGAGAACCAACTTAGGAATCGATCAAGAGTATGAAAATGGGTTAACTCTTTCACTTGATGTTTCTTACACTAAGGATATCAATGGACCTCAAGTACAAAACTGGGGCTTCAAAAAGCCTTCAGGTTCTATGGCAGGAGTTGATAATCGTGCAGTATATACTGCTAATGATTTTGTGCAAGTTGATGTTCCATTTCCTGTTGATGCAAGTGCATATGTTTTCTCTAATTCAGATTTGGGCAGAATATGGAATTACTCCCTAAAACTTGAAAAGACTTTTGACAGCGGGTTGTACACAAGTCTTGCGTACAACCATTTAAATGCCAAAGACGTCAACTCTATCGAAGCAGAGATTACTGGTGATGCCTTTGACTTTAATCCAGTTGTTGGTGATGCTAATGCAGAAACACTATCTTATTCTAAGTATGGCGACATGCACCGAGTCATTGGTGTTGCAAGTCAGTCTTGGAACTATGGAACCAATGATCGGTGGGGGTCAACCATAACAACTTTCTTTGAGTACAAAAGAGGAGGAAGGTATAGCTATACCTATGCAGGTGATATCAACGGGGACGGAAGAGGTGGAAATGACCTCCTTTATGTGCCAACTATCTCGCAGGTCATGCAAATGAATTTTGCGAATCCTGCAGATGCCAGTGCATATAACGCCTTTATCGAACAGGACGAGTATTTGAATAGCCGCAGAGGACAGTATGCTGAACGTTATGGCGCTCTTAGCCCATGGACGGGTCGTTGGGATGTTCGATTTTTACAGGACTATCGTATCAAAAGAGCTTCTGGAAAAACAAATGTGATTCAGTTTAGCTTGGATATCCTCAACTTTGGTAACCTAATCAGTTCTGATTGGGGTCTTGTACAACAGCCGAACTCAATTCAGCCTGTGAGTGTTAATGTTACAGGAGACGTTCCGACCTATACATTTGATAGTAACCTTGTCGATTCGTTTGTTTATGACTCAAGCTTACATTCGAGATGGCAAATGCAATTTGGACTGCGCTATATATTCTAATAGCAAATGCTAGCAAACAAAAAAGTCCACAAAATATGGGCTTTTTTTTGGGGATATCATTTACCGCTTTCTAAACTTTGTTGAGGCCAGGGTTTTATTTTTGTCGTCAAGAACTGTCAAAACATACAACCCCTTTAAAAGGTGCGACAAATGCAATGGGATTTGATTTGTACCAGAGCAAAAGTCAACGATCAGTTCTTGAACTACACGCCCCTGTAAATCATGGATTTCTAGTTGTCCACGCATCCACATTGGGCTGCTAAACTGAATCATTGTATCATTCACTACTGGATTGGGTGCAACAATGAGCGAAGTGCTGTATATCGACTTTTCATATGGGTTGTTTAGAATTGGACTAGTGATCAAGTTTAATCGATTCTGATCATAGGCATCAAATTCTGTCTCGATAATGTTCAATGACGATGCGCCAAGAAAGTCTCCTATGATTGCAGCATATACCTGTCGATAGTCATGTTGCATTTGGGTATCTAGATCAAAATGCTTGACATTGCCACCCAAAGTAAAAGAATCTAAAGACAAGTGAGTACCTGTAAATCCTGGCTGAACGCCATTTCCAATGACAAACATTGGACCGAGGTTTCCGTGGTCTGTTCCTTTATTTGCGTTTTCAATGGGTTTTCTTCCAAATTCTGTAAACGTAGTGGTGACCACATTTTGATCAATTCCCAAAGACTCTAAATCATCCTGAAATGCCTTGATGGACTCGCTGAGCTCCAAAAGCAAGTCGGCGTGCTTACCCAAATGGCTGTTGGTTTGGCTGTCAACCTGATTTGCATGGTTGTCAAATCCATCAATACGCAACAAAAAGAGTTTTGTTTTTGAACCCCCAGAAAGCATTTTTGCCACTGTCTTTAGTTGGTCAGCAAGATCATATTGAGGGTAGGTTACATTATTTGTACCTGCATTGAAAACAGAGCTAATTCTTGAAGCATATTTGGTTGCTGTAACCTCCATCCCATTGATAAAATTGATGTTATCAATATATTCAGAGGATTGACCATCATAATCAGCCAATGGGTTTCCGATGTTGGATAACTGAGAGTAGAATCCAGCAGTATCCTGTCCTGACAAATTGATATCAACTTTATGTTCAGCATCCGAATGAAATTCGTCTGCAGGTTTTTTATTTCCGAGCTGTATTCCCAATGGATCATCATATGTTGTGTAATCAAAAGCAGAATTTAAATACCTCGCCATCCAACCATCAGGTTTGTTGCTATTTGCGTCCGTTCCATCACCACCTCTCGACATCAAGGCCCTGCCACTGAAGTGAGATTTGTTGAGCTGAGGATATCCTACTCCGTGAACGATATTTAGCTTTCCTTCGTCCCACAGCTCTTTGAAGGCTAATAAATTGGGATGTAAAAGTGTTTCCTCCTGCACGCTTAAAGTGGAATCAAGTTCAATTGCTTTATTTGAACCTATATCTTTAACGCGAATCGTTGGTCGAATACTTGCATATTTATCATATTGATTTTTGGGTATAATCGAATTCAAACCATCATTCCCACCACTGAGCTGAATCATCACAATACATCTATCCCGAATGACATCTTCTGAGACATTATCAAGTAGTTTTGTTCGTGTAAAGGCATTGACCATATGACCATTCAACATGAATCCAGCCAAGGAACCAGTTGAGGAGAGTTGAATAAATTTTCTTCTTTTCATACTTATGGCTTAGGTTGTTTGATATTCTTGTGACCAAATTAAGGCTTCAATTAAGGATTCTAAAATACTGTGCACAGTGTTTGATTTTTTTCCACTGAGGTAATCTGACCAAAGTGAGTTCCAATAATAATATTTCTCATCACCCTCTTGCAAAAGACTCCCATCATCAAATAAAAACGTATCGATAAAATATTGTTTTCTCTCAATGGTTGGTGTCTCAGGAAACATCATGTCAGTGAGCACGTTTACTATTTCCTCTGGATCTGAAGGATTTGGCACAACTTCTTTAATAAAGTTACCTGGGTTGAAATCAAAATTTCCTTTAAAGAAAACAATTTTGCAGATGTTATATCTCGGGATAATGGTAGAGGAGTTAAACCAACTTTTATCAAAATTGGGCGAGGAATAGTGAGCAGGAAAACCAGCAGGAGGAGTATTTACATCTCCAAAAATTGGCTGGGCACTGATATCCAAGAATTTTTTGATAATCGTATTATCGTAAAATACTTTGTAGTGGAGCTCACCTTTAGTAATAGGGTCTGGAACAGGAAAGTTAAGTAATGTAATGGTTTGCAGTAATAGCTCGAGTGGTGACTTGATTAATCCGCCTATAATTTCATCCGTCGGATCTGTGTCGTCAGCATCATAAAAATGCTTACTTTTTAAGAGTTGAGTAATTACCTCTGTCAGGTTGTAATTGGTTCTAAATGTTGCTGCTAATGGAACAATTATATCATCTTCGATCTCTTCTGTAATATTTCTAGAAACAAAAAATCGGTATAGCTTTCTACAGATATACTTTGCCGTTTCGTCTTGTCCCAAGATTTTGTCAATCAGACCTCGTAGCTCAGATTCCATTTGAGCTTTTTTCTCGCTGTCAGTTTTACCAGTTGTATCAAAAGCATCAATTGGATAATTATCAAAATATTCGCTCAATTGTTTTGCACCAAAATCATGTTCGTCAGGCAATG
Organism: uncultured Bacteroidota bacterium; assembly: GCA_902566635.1. Classification (GTDB taxonomy): domain Bacteria; phylum Bacteroidota; class Bacteroidia; order Flavobacteriales; family Flavobacteriaceae; genus UBA724. The sequence continues at coordinate 16,344 of CACFJP010000007.1, forward strand.
CATATCCAGTAGGCAAATTACCATTTTCAGCTCCATTCAATGGCATACCAGGACGATCGTTTTTATCAAACCTCCACCCTGTCAAAATCCGTGCAACTTCAGGGATATCAATTGTTTCAGAATAGTTTAAAGGATCGCCATCAAAGGCAACATTGCCATTATCATCTATATATAAGGGTTTGCCTACCCCTATGGTGTAAAGCTCGAGAAGTTCTCGGGCATAGTTTTCGTTAACTAACCCTTTGGTATTAAGGTCATTGTTTAGAAATTCAAGCATTCTAGGGTTGATAGAAACTTGGAAAATCAGCTCTTTCCAATTTGAAAGGCAGAAATGTTCAAGCAGCATCAAATAATCATAGTAATATGAACTTTTACCATTGTCTTTTTGAGGGGCTGTCAGGTTGGTGAACAAAAAATAAGTCATTTTTGAGCGCAAAGAAGTGTCTCTTCTTGCTTCATCCATCCACCACCCATCTAGAAAATTGTTTAGTCTCTGGGCACCAGAACTATTATTTTCATTGACAGCTCCATAATCAGGGTCATCATTGATCCAAGGAGCTGGTTGGGTTAACCCACCATTGACGTAGTGGATTGGTTGGTTTAGATTTTTGACGCTAGGAGCAAGCAATTGAGAAATTGCCTGATCTACATTATAAGCAGCAAATTGGTCAATTCTCTGTTGGGAGATATTAAAAGTAGCTCTACGCAACAAATGCTTTGCTAGTCTCGATCCAAGCGCGCCTTCAAAGGGATTTAATGAAGCCATGTTATTAATTTATCGAAATATAAGAAAGAGATTATGTAGGACAAAAATTAATTTATTTAAAAATTATCATTTTTGGGAAAATAATTAACACTACAGCAAGATTCAATATAAATTTATACATTTAGATTAAAATAATTTAAAAAAATGAAAACACTCATCGAAACCCTTTTTTCTGAAAAATCAAAAAAGATGAGTGAAAGAATCATCATCAATATTGCAATTTTCAGCTTTATTGTTCACCTGATTTTAATTTTTCTCAACCAATTTGGTGTCTTTGGAAGTCAATATGAAGGTTCTAGTTTTTTCTCAAGCCCCATCGCTGCGATTTACACACCTTTTTCCTTTATTCTTCTTTATGAGGTTTATCTATTGATTTATTATTTACCAAAATCAATGACGATTTATATTGGAAAGCAATATGAAATCATCATGCTGATTGTCATTCGCAGATTGTATAAAGATTTGTCGCAACTTGAACTGAGTGATAATTGGTTTAGCATCAAAGAAGACCTACAATTTACATACGATTTGTTGGGAACAATCATTCTCTTCATTTTGATTCATCTGTTTTACAAAATGAATAAATATCGCGTGAGAAAACTGCTAAAGTACACTGAAACAAGGCCTGAAATCATACGTTTTATCCAAATTAAAAAGAAGATTGCTTTAGTCTTGGTTCCATTGTTTTTTTTAATGGCTCTTTATGCCTTTGGAAATTGGGCTTACATCACTTTTCTAAATCCTTCCGATATAACTGACTTGGCAAATATCAACAACCTATTTTTTGACGAGTTCTTCACTGTACTAATCCTTGTTGATGTGCTACTGTTGTTGTTTTCTTTCACACACACAGACAAGTTCAATAAAGTGATACGCAACTCAGGGTTTGTGATTTCCACAATATTGGTTAAGCTATCTTTTGGAACTGAGGGGCTATTGAATTCAGTTCTCATTGTTACAGCTGTCGGATTTGGGGTATTGATTTTATGGATTCATATGATGTTTGAGAAAAATAAAATCCCTACCAACTATTAAAAGCCTACACTAGAATAGTTTTGTATAAACTCTGAAATAAACAGGTTTGAGGCTACAAAATTGTTCAAGGATCCACTCGACGGCGGCTTGCTTTTGCAACTTAAAATCACCTCTTTTAATTGAATTAGTGTTGAGTTTATCAAAAATAAAACCAATGCAGGCTATGAATTGTAATCAATGATCTTATGTAGCTATGTTAGCGTAGCTAACATTTCATCTATATTACGCAATTTTTTTTCAATTTCATCAGTATTTTCACTACTTTTTTTTCCTTCCTGGCGAAGTTGGAGGGCAAGCTGCAAAGCACACATAGCTAAAACATCTTGCTTGTCTTGTACAGCATAATTTTGCTCATAATGCTTCATCATTTTCTCGATTTGCTTGGCCGAATCTCTCAAAAATGCCTCTTGTCCCTCTGTAACACTTAGAGGGTAAACTCGATCCCCAATTGAAATTTTAATTTTTTGCATTTTTTATGATAGTGATAAAAATTCTAAACAAGCATCTATTTCAGCGATGAGTTTATCAATTTGTGTTTTGGCTTTGGTGCTACTTTGTCCAACTCCTTTTATCGATTTGGCTGTTTTCGCAGACTCCAATTTCATCCGCAGATCACGCATAGTGTTGCTTTTTTGTTCCAACTCTTGTTTCGAAATATCAAGCTGTTCATTCAAATTTTTGTTTTCATTTTGCAAGTTATTTATTTGCTCAACAACAACTTGCAATCGGTTGGCAATGGAATCGACAAGTTGGGTCGTGCTTTGCATAAAATTTTGTCTATACTCCTCAAAGGTAAAAGATAAGATCATCCAAAGCAAGCAATACATACTTTTACTTTTTGTAGTAAACCCTTATTTTTACATCATGCGAGGATCTCTTGGACTATTCGTGTGTTTGATTTCACATGTACTTTGTGCCCAAAACAATGATCTACAGGATTACGCCCTTCCCATCGACATTCCAATATTACTGTCTGGCACTTTTGGTGAACTGAGAAGTACAAACATACATGCAGGAATTGATATTAAAACACAAGGACGCGAAGGTTTTCCTATTAAGGCGGTTTCAGATGGCTATGTGTCACGTATTAAGGTCTCAACATATGGATATGGTAAGGCTATTTACATCAATCATTTAGATGGAAATACGTCTGTTTATGCTCATTTAAAAAAATTCTCCTCTAATATTGAAAAGATAGTGAGAAATAAACAATACAATGCTGAATCTTTTGAAATTGAGCTTTTTTTGAATCCTGATGAACTAGCAGTTTCGAAAAATCAGATTATTGGTTTTTCAGGAAATACTGGAGGATCATTTGGCCCTCATCTTCATTTTGAGCTTCGCGAAACAATTTCACAAAAACCAATTAACCCTCTTCTGTACTACTATAATATAAAAGACTCTGTTAGACCAGAAATCAAAGCTTTATTCGCCTATCCAATTGGTGAAAATGCGATCGTAAACGCATCACAACAAGAACTTCAAATCCCGTTTCGAAAAGTTAATGACAGTATCTATGTTGCTGAAAAAATTGAGGCCATTGGGAAAATTGGATTGGGGATTGTCACATATGATCGACATGATGACAATACATATAATAAAAATGGTGTTTATGGCATCACTGCAAAATTAAATGGCATACAAGTCAAAGGTTTACAGTTTTCAAAAATTCGTTTTTCAGATTCTGAATATCTTCCAACACTTATTGATTATAAAAGGTACAGTCGCACGCGGCAGCGTGTGCAAAAACTTTTTCGGTCATCTTCAAATGAATTGGCGTTTTTCAATCATGTTGATGATGGATATATTGAAGTCGAGGTGCAAAAGAACTATGCCTACCAAATCAAAGTTGAGGATGCCAATCAAAACAATCGCTACCTACTTGTACCAATCGTTGGGAAAGATCAAGAGGTTAAAGTACTACGAAAGAAAAGCCCAGAGGGTAAAGAAATTGAAACAAACAGAGATTACTTGTTTCTTTATGATGGTGCTGAAATATATATTCCAAAAAATGGGGTTTATGATAATAGCCGATTTGAACTTGGGTTTGAGGATAATGAACTGAAAGTCGAGGCAGATCACGTAGCGCTACGAAAAGATTTTCAAATTAAAATCAACGCCCCCGACTCTATTGTTGGACACTATTTAGGTGTCAAATCTAAAAAGGGGAAAATCAGTTTTGTAAGCAACACCATTCGTGACAATCAGTTTATTGCAAAAACCAAAAAAACAGGGATCTACTCTGTTGAGCAAGATACAATTCCACCATCTATCAATCCATTGCAACAATATGATCAGCGATGGCTATCCAATTTTAAAACCTTGCAATTTACAATTGATGACAAGGAAACAGGAATCAATTCCTATAATGCGAAAATCAATGGAAAATGGGCTTTATTTGAGTATGAACCCAAGAAAAAAGAACTCTTATTCAACTTTGATGAGTACTTTACTTTGGAAGGTGCAAAACATTCGCTAGAAATTAACGTTATCGACAATGTAGGAAACGAGTCGACCCATACATTGGAATTCTTCAGAAAATGAAAAATATATTCTTTAGCTTATTTTGCCTCTTAAGCTATGGGAATTCGATTGCCCAACAAGCGACTGTACGTGGTATAATTACTGATGATAGTCAAAAACCGATTCAGAATGCAACTGTTGTTTCGGAATTGGGTGGCACAACTTCCAATAAAAATGGCTTTTATTCTTTGCATGTGCAATCTAACAAAGGTATCCAAATTATCTTTCAACATATTGGGTATGAAAATAGTGTTGTAAAATTACAACTATTACCAGGGGAAGTCTATGAATTTAACCCTGTGATCAAGGAATCGGAAGAGCAAATTGCTGAGGTAATTGTTCAAGCCAATCAAGAGCGGGCAGTCAAAGGAATGACTGCTTTGACGCCAGAAACAATTCGCAATATTTCAGGTGCAAATGCAGGAGTAGAAAACCTGCTGATAAGTCTGCCAGGAGTCAACTCAAATAATGAATTGAGCACGCAGTATGCTGTTCGAGGTGGCAACTATGACGAAAATCTAGTGTATGTCAACGAAATCGAAGTCTATCGACCTCAACTGATTCGATCTGGGCAACAAGAGGGTTTGAGTTTTTTAAATCCCGATATGATTCAACAAGTCCAATTTTCTGCTGGTGGATTTGAATCATCTTATGGAGACAAAATGTCATCTGTTCTTGATATCACTTACAAAAGCTTTATAGAAAATCAAACTCAACTGTCATTGAGTCGATTGGAAACGAATTTGAGTTTGGCTCTTGGAAATCAAAAGTGGAATGTGATCAGTGGTTTTCGCCATAGAGATAATGATTTACTTGTCGAACAGAAAGAAACAGAGACCAATTTCAATCCTAGTTTTACAGATTTTCAAACCTTTGCAACTTATTATCATTCCGATAAGCTATTTTTTAATGTACTCGGCGCTTTTTCTATTAATAAATATCGATACGAACCCATTCTTCGGCAAACAAATTTTGGTACGATTGAACAACCAAAATCATTGGTCGTCTATTATGATGGGAACGAAAATGATAATTACACGGCCTTCACTGGAGCATTAAAATCGATTTGGATTCCAAATAACAACAATAGCTATCGGCTGATTTTGTCAAACTATCAAGCTGTTGAAAAAGAGCATTTTGATATTTTGGCTCAATACCGACTTGGAGAACCCAATACATCCGTTGGTGGTGACGACTTGGGAGAAGTTACATTCACAGAGGGCGTTGGTTCACAGCTAACCCATGGGCGAAACAATTACGCTGCTCAAATCATAAGCGCAAAGCTCAAAGGAAAGCATATCGATGGAAAGAATCAAATCGATTGGGGAGTTGGACTTAAAAAAGAAAATATTGATGATCGTCTTGTTGAGTGGGAGGTTGTAGATTCTGCTGGTTTCTCAATTCGGCCACCCAGTGGTACGATTACAAATGACCAACCGTACACATCCTTTAGAGGTCCACTCGTCCCTTTTGCCTATATCCGAGCAACCAATGCAACTCAGATCCAGCGAATGACTGGTTATTTGCAGTGGAGTCATAGGGGTCTGGCTAAAAACATACTTTATTGGCTTACAGCAGGACTTCGTGGACAGCGCTGGCAGTTGAATAATGAAAAGTCCAAATACATAATTAGCCCTAGGTTGCAGCTGAGTTTTCGGCCAAAAAATAAAGACTTTTTGCTGTATCGTTTTGCAACAGGAATCTACGCACAGCCTCCATTTTATCGAGAATTGCGTACGAGCGAAGGACTCATTAACCCTGAGGTTGATGCGCAAAAAGCAATCCATGTTTCTTTTGGAAATGAATATCGCTTTTCCATTTGGGATCGCCCATTTTTATTCCAATCTGAACTCTATTACAAACACTTAGATAAAATCAATGCCTATTCTGTAGAGAATGTTCGAATTCGTTATGAGGCCAATAACAACGCCAATGGATATGTTTATGGTCTTGACTTACGAATAAATGGAGATTTTGTTCCTGGAACAGAATCATGGATTAGCCTAGGGCTGATGTCAACTAAAGAAAACAGAGACAATAGAGGATATATTCCAAGACCTAATGATCAACGTTTTAAGTTTGCCATGCTCTTCCAAGATTATGTGCCCTCAATGCCTTTTTTAAAAATGAACTTAAATCTCGTCTATAATTCTGGTCTTCCTGGGGGTGCCCCAAACTATGTGGATCCATATAATTATACTGGTCGCCTGAGAGACTATAAACGAGCTGATTTAGGATTTTTTTATGTAATTAACGATGAAAAGAAAAAGAGGTTGCCTTTTTTTAAAGACCTGATGGTTGGCTTTGAAATTTTCAATGTCTTTGATGTTCAAAATGCAATTACAATGACATGGGTACGAGACGTTTCCAGCAAGTCACAATTTGGTATCCCAAACTATATGACCCCAAGAGTATTTAACATCAAATTGACTACTCGTTTTTAGGAGTTGATGTATTCTTCCAATACATTCACAAGGTGATCAATGTCTTTTTTGGTATTGAATTTAGAAAAGGATAGGCGAATCGACGGAGATTGTAATTGCTCTTCTGAAAGGATATGATTCAGCACATGAGAACCCGTCTCACTTCCTGCTTGACAAGCACTTCCCTTAGAGCAACAAATTCCCTTTAAGTCAAGGTTAAACCCAAGTAAATTTGCTTTGTCTAAACTCATTGGGATTCGAACATTTAAAATCGTGTAAGTGCTCTTGGTTAAATCGTCACAGCAACCATTGAAAGAAAGGTCTGGAATTTTGCTCGAAAGTTGCTCTATGCAATAGCTTTTAAGATCAGTAATTTGTGATTGATCATGGTCCAAATTCGTGTAAGCATGTGAAAAAGCTTCCCCCAACCCAACAATATTATGAACACTCTCTGTTCCTGCGCGAAGACCCCTCTCTTGACCTCCACCAAACAGCAAACTTTTAAGGCCTGTTTTTTTTCGAATAAAAACAAAACCTATACCCTTTGGACCATGGAATTTATGTGCTGCTGCAACTAAAAAATCAATTGGTAATTCTTGTAAATTAAAACGATAGTGACCTATCGATTGGACTGTGTCAGAGTGAAAAAGCGCATTGTTTTTTCGACAAAGATTTCCAATAGTTTCCAAATCAATAATCGTTCCTAATTCGTTATTGACATGAATGAGGCTCACCAATTTCTTAGTGTTATCGTTTTGTAGAAGTCTTTCAAGGTCATCAATATCAGGAGATCCATCAGGTAAAACCTTGACATATTGGACTGTTACTGCGGCTTTTTTTTCTAGGTTTTCGACCGCATTAAGTACAGCGTGATGTTCGATTTTTGATGTTATCATTGTTTCAATCCCAAGTCCATGAACAGCGCCCTGCAAAATCATATTGTCGCCCTCAGTTCCGCCAGAAGTAAAAATAATTTCCTTTGATTCAGCACCCAATTCTTTCGCTATCGACTTTCGTGTATTTTCGATTATACTTTTTGCTTTTCTTCCTTGACTGTGAATTGAAGATGGATTACCAAATGAATATGACAAAGTTTGTGTTATAATGTCAACAACCTCCTTTAAGACAGGGGTCGTTGCTGCATTATCAAGATAGATGGAATCCATAGATAAGTTTTATTGAGTTTCAAAATCACGAAAGGTATTAATGATTATCTGTACACTAGACAAAAGTTGCGATTCATTAATCACCAATGGAGGAGCAAATCGAATGATATTTCCATGGGTGGGTTTTGCTAATAATCCGTTGTCTCGAAGTTTCAAACAAATATTCCAGGCCGTTGAACTATGTTCAGAATCATTGACTACTATTGCATTTAACAATCCTTTTCCTCTTACAAGTTTTATTAACTTACTTTTTTTAGCAAAATGAGATAATTTTTCTCTAAATATTTTCCCTAACCTTTCTGAATTTTCAGCTAAATTTTCTTCTACAGCTACCTCTAATGCAGCCATAGCTACCTTACATCCAAGGGGGTTTCCACCAAAGGTAGAACCATGCTCACCAGCTTTAATTGTCATCATAATTTCATCAGCAGCAAGTACCGCAGAAACTGGAAAAACTCCACCAGATAAAGCTTTTCCTAAAATTAAAATATCTGGTTTAACATTCTCGTGTTGACAGCAAAATAATTTTCCTGTTCTTGAAATACCAGTTTGAACCTCATCAGCAATGAATAATACATTTTTTGACTTACATAATCTGAAGGCTTTTTTTAAATAACCTTCATCTGGCACTATGACTCCAGCCTCGCCTTGAATTGGCTCAACCATAAAACCAGCTACGTTTGGATCTTCTAAGGACTTTTCCAAATCTTTTAAATCATTGTATTTAATTATATCAAAACCAGGTAAATAGGGACCATAATCATTGAATGCACTTGGATCTGTAGATGAAGATACAGCAGCCAAAGTTCTTCCCCAAAAATTATTTTCGGCGAATATAATTTTTGCTTTGTTCTCCTCAATACCTTTTATTTTATAAGCCCATTTTCTACATAATTTTATGGCCGTTTCACCCCCTTCTACACCAGTATTCATGGGTAAAATTTTATCATAACCAAATAAACTAGTCACATACTTTTCATATGAACCTAAAATATTATTGTGAAATGCACGGGAAGTTAGGGTTAAAATACTGGATTGTTCTTTTAAAGCTTTTACAATTTTAGGATGACAATGTCCTTGATTTACTGCTGAATATGCAGATAAAAAGTCGACATACTTATTCCCCTCTACATCCCAAAGATATATACCCTCACCTCGGTTCAGAACTACAGGTAATGGATGGTAATTATGTGCCCCATACTGAAGCTCATCATTTATGTAACAATCCGTTTTAGATGCAATCTTAGACTTCATCACAAAAGTTTTGACGAAAGTAGTCAAATCTGAAGCAAAAAAAAAAGACATTTCTTCTGGACCCCTTGTGATAATTTTTTAATTAGTCTTCCGCCTTATATGATTTTGAAAAAAAGCCTACTTGTGAAGGTACATATAATGCTATTTGGAAAAATTTTACCAATTCTTGATCTCTTAGCTAATTATTAATCAAAATATTTACTAGTTTTTCGTTTTACATTTGAATTAACCACTAAACTAATATTTTACTGAAACTTAAAAATAGTGCGTTTAGAAGAAAAACTTGATTTAAATTTACAATCAAAATGAAAACGATATCAAGCCAACAAAACGACTCAATCAAATTCATTACTGGATTGATTCGTAAGGCATCATTAAGAAAGGAAAGTAATGTCTTTGTTGTTGAAGGAAAACGCGAACTCAAGTTGGTTGTAAGAGGTGGTTTCAGAATTGAAAAATTATTTTGTTGTCAAGAAATATTTAAACATCCAAAAATAGAAGAATGGTGCACACAAAACTTGGGCATCAGCAATATGGTGCGCGTAACTGAAAATGTGTATAGAAAAATAAGTTATCGAAAAAAAACTGAAGGAATCGTCGCGTTGGTAAAAAAGAAAAAAATGGGTATTGACTCTATTGTTTTCAAAAATAAAAATCCGCTGGTGCTCGTTGCTGAAAATATTGAAAAACCTGGAAATATAGGTGCCATGCTTCGCACGGCAGATGCATCCAAAATTGATTGTCTTTTGATAGCCGAGCCACAAACAGATATATATAACCCCAATGTTATTCGTTCAAGCGTGGGTGGATTTTTTTCAGTCCCCATAGGAGTTGGAACAAATGAAGAGGTACATACATTTTTGAATCAACATCACATTACCCCTCATGCAGCTCGTTTGGAAGCAAGTGTTTCTTACGAAACTATTGATTTCACCAAACCCTCAGCTGTTGTTGTTGGTGCTGAATCAACAGGGTTGAGTAAATTTTGGCTGAACGCCTCCAAATCAAATATAAAAATCCCAATGCTGGGAAGTTTAGACTCTATGAATGTGTCAGTGGCTGCAGGAATACTTCTTTTTGAAGCAACTCGTCAGCGCAATTTTTACAGAGAACAAGGAATTTAGTACTTTTATAATATGGTAGAAGCAACTGAAACAGTATCGGATAATGCGCAAATCGCAAAAGCCTACAAAGACTTATTACGAATCAGCTATCAAAAGCTTACTGCCGCTGATAAAAAAATGATTCGGCTGGCGCTAGATACTGCTGTCGATGCACACAAAGACCAAAGAAGAAAATCGGGTGAGCCATATATCCTTCATCCAATTGCAGTGGCCAAAATTGTTGCCGATGATATAGGACTTGGTGCCCCCTCAATTGCAGCAGCTCTTCTACATGATGTTGTTGAAGATACAAAATACACCATTGACGATATCGAATCTATGCATGGCACTCAAATTGCTAAAATTGTCGATGGTCTGACAAAAATTTCAAACTTGAAAAAAGATAAAGATATATCTTTTCAAGCTGAAAATTTTAGAAAGATGTTACTCACTCTCAATGATGACGCAAGAGTGATTATCATCAAAATTGCTGATCGTTTGCACAATATGCAAACCATGGACGCCATGCCTCGAAATAAACAAATCAAAATTGCTTCGGAAACGCTTTACATATATGCGCCGCTGGCACACCGCGTAGGGATGTATAATATCAAAACCGAACTCGAAGATATGGGGCTTAAATATACTGAGCCAAAAATATATCGTGATATTCAAAAGAAAGTACAGGAAAACCTCGAAAACCAACAAGGGTTTATTGATGGTTTTGTTAAGCTAACCAAAAAATATTTACGTCGTGAGGGCTTGACATGTAAAATTGAAGGTCGCCCAAAATCTATCTATTCAACGAGAAGGAAAATGGTCTCCAAAAAACTTGATTTTGATCAGATTTTTGATCGCTTTGCCATTCGTGTTATTTATAAAGCGGACCCCCAAGAAGAAAAGTTTTTGGCTTGGAAAATATACTCGATCATCACTGATCACTATCAACCCAACCCCCTTCGCTTAAGAGACTGGATTTCTGCCCCAAAATCAACTGGTTATGAGGCACTGCATGTCACAGTTATGGGTCCTGAAGGAAGATGGGTTGAAGTGCAAATTCGATCTGAACGCATGCATGAAATTGCTGAAAAAGGATATGCTGCTCACTTCAAATACAAGCATGGAAAGCAAGACGAAAGAGGGCTTGAAGTCTGGCTCAACCGATTGCGTGAAGTAATTGAGCAACCTAATTCAGACGCTGTTGATTTTGTCAAAGATTTTAGGCTCAACCTTTACGCAAGTGAAATTTTTGTGTTTACTCCCGAGGGGGATTTAAAATCTCTTCCACAAGGCTCAACGCCAGTCGATTTTGCTTTTCATATTCACACTGAAATTGGGATGCACACCAGAGGTGCTAAAATCAATGGAAAAATTGTGCCTCTAAGCTATCGACTAAAAAGTGGTGATCAAGTTGAAATCATCACCTCTGACAAGGCTTTTCCTAATCCAAGTTGGTTGGATTATGTGATTACATCAAGAGCGCGCTCGAGAATTCGATCGTTTTTGAAAGAAGATAAAAAACAAATCGCAGAAGAAGGAAAAGAGATATTGAGAAGAAAGCTCAAGCAATTAAAAATTAGCTTTAACAGCAAAACAGTTCAAAAACTCCTAGACTTTTATAAACTCAAAACAAGTTTGGATTTGTACTATCGTGTTGGCATAGGTACTATAGATAATGCAAAGCTTAAAAAATTTAGTTCCGATCAAAATAATCGTTTTCTAAACTTATTTAAAAGAAAAACACAAAAGAGTACATCTTCGTCTTTTATCGATGATGATAAAATAACCAATAAATTCGATCAACTTGTTTTTGGAAAAAACGAAGAACAACTCGAATATCAACTCAGTCCATGCTGCAATCCAATTGCTGGTGACGATATATTTGGATTCGTTACTGTAAGTGATGGCGTTAAAGTTCATAAAAATGAATGTCCAAATGCCCTCACTTTACGCTCAAACTATGCCTATCGAATTGTTAATGCCAAATGGATTGATTCCTCTCAAGACGAATTTTCTGTTAAACTACAACTCACTGGTTTAGATGATTTGGGACTTGTGAATAAGGTGACGCAAGTCATTTCAAATACAAACAATGTAAATATAAGTCGCATGTCTTTTGATTCGAATGATGGGACGTTTGAAGGTCATGTTTTATTAAAAGTGAAGAACAGTGCTCTGCTGAAAAAGATGATTAAGCAGCTTCAAAATATAAATGGAGTACATAAAGTTGTTAGAGAGTAAAAAAAGCTATGTAAATTTGCAATAAATCATGGATAAAAATCAAGAAATTGTACGAGAGGTTTTTATTGCGTTTTTAGACAAAAACGGACATCGAAAAACACCTGAGCGTTTTGCCATTCTCGAAGAAATTTATCGAAGTGATGATCATTTTGATATCGAATCTCTATACTTAAAAATGAAAGAGAAGAAATACAGAGTGAGCAGAGCGACTTTGTACAACACCATTGAGTTACTCCTCGACTGTGGCCTTGTTCGAAAACATCAGTTTGGACCTCAACACGCGCAATACGAAAAGTCTTATTTTGACAGTCAACACGATCACATCATTTTTACAGATACAGGTGAGGTAAAAGAGTTTTGTGATCCTAGAATACAAATGATTAAAAAAAGTATTGAAGAAGTTTTTGATGTGGACATTCACAACCATTCTCTTTACTTCTACGCAACAAAAACAAACAGTAAGAAATAAATATGGGGTTAGATTTACTCCTTGGACTGCAATGGGGAGACGAAGGAAAAGGGAAGATTGTCGATGTATTGACAAAGAATTATGATATCATTGCTCGTTTTCAAGGGGGGCCAAATGCAGGACATACACTGAAATTTGACGGAATTAAGCATGTTTTACACACTATCCCATCAGGAATTTTTCACCCGAATGCATTGAATCTTATAGGAAATGGAGTTGTCATTGATCCTGTGATCTTTAGAAAAGAACTTGAAAATCTTGATAAATTTCAAATTGATTATCGTCAATCTTTGCTCATTTCGAGAAAAGCTCATTTGATACTACCCACACATCGACTTCTTGACGCTGCCTCTGAAAAATCAAAAGGCTCTAAGAAAATTGGCTCAACACTAAAAGGAATTGGGCCAACTTATATGGACAAAACAGGTCGCAATGGCATACGAATCGGAGATTTAGAGCTTCCTAATTGGAAAGAAAAGTATCGAGAACTTGTAAACAAACATGAAGAGCTCATTGCTTTTTACAAAGTTGATCTTACATATGACCTTCAAAAATTAGAGTCCGATTTTTTTGCTGCAATTGACTTTGTCAGAAACAAACTCAGTTTTGTAGACAGTGAATTTGTTCTTGCAAATGCACAAGCAGATAACAAAAAAATCCTTGCAGAAGGGGCACAGGGATCATTGTTGGATATTGACTTTGGCAGCTACCCTTTTGTGACTTCCTCCAACACTACTGCAGCTGGGGCATGCACTGGCTTAGGTGTTGCACCCAATAAAATTGAAGATGTTTTTGGCATCTTTAAGGCCTACACAACTCGTGTTGGCAGTGGACCATTTCCGACAGAAATATTTGATGAAACTGGAGAACAAATTGCCAAAATTGGGAATGAGTTTGGTGCTACAACTGGTCGTCCTAGAAGATGTGGTTGGCTTGATTTGGTCACACTTAAATATTCTGTACAAGTAAATGGAGTAACGCAACTTATGATGATGAAAGGTGATGTGCTTTCAGGAATTGACAAACTTAAGATTTGTACATCGTATGACTATAATGGTGAAACAATTCATCACTTGCCGTTTTCACTAAACGAAGAAAACATTAAGCCAAAATACATCGAGATGAATGGTTGGCATGAAGATATTACACAATGTACAACTTTTGATGAGCTGCCTTCTCAATTGAAGGGATATGTTACATTTATTGAGAATTTTCTAGAAACGCCAATACGACTAGTCTCTGTTGGTCCAGATCGTAAGCAAACTATTTTTCGATAAGTAGTAGAAACGTGAAAAACCAATTGAACATTGTCAAAGCATCTACATTTTATCTTTTTTTTGTTTTTGACACATGCCATTGGTTATGGGCAAGAAACAAAAAAAGTTGATATTCGTCAGGCTGCTTCATTTGAAGTAAATGAAAAGTTGTTTCCCGGTGCCAAAATCCTAAAATCAAACGCTGAGATTCGTGTGCACCTTCATCATGACGGAATGGATATCTGGTCTGATATAGCATACTTTTATGAAACTGAAAACTCATTTGAAGCAGAAGGATATGTAGTTGTAAAACAAGGGGACAGCCTGGAGCTAAACAGTGAATATATAGAGTATAGCGGAACAACAAAACTCGCCATTGCCAAACGTAAAGTAGAACTTGAAAACAATGAGTCTATGTTGCGAACAGATTCGCTTTTTTTTGATCGGCAAAAACAAGAAGTATATTACCAAACCACAGGTGAAATTACAAGTGAGGACACAGTGATTCGCAGTCAATCTGGTACTTATGTTGTTGAAGATAAAAAATATGAATTCATCTCCGACGTCGTTGTCACAGACCCCTCATTCACTATTTTTTCGCAGCGAATGGATTATTATACTGAAGTTCGTCATGCTTATTTTTATGGGGCAACAACAATAAACGGAGAGGGCTATGATGTGTATTGCAATCGAGGTTTTTTTGACTCCAACCTTAAAAAAGGGTATTTCCAAGACCAAGCAACTGTTGACTATAACCTGAGAAACATCAAAGGGGACAGCATTTATTTCGATGATCATATTCAATATGCTGCAGCAACTAGAAACGTGCAAATCTCTGATACAATTGGGAATAATGTCATTTGTGGAGAGTTTGGAGAAGTATTTAAATTCAAGGATTCGGCAATTGTAACCCAAAACCCTGTTGCAATAAAACTGGTAGATAGTGACTCTCTGTATATCCACGCCGATACCCTCTTGGCTACAGGTCCTGCAGAGAACAGAATACTCACAGGCTATTATGGAGTTCGCATTTATAAAACAAACCTAAGTGGGGTTTCCGATTCTATACACGTCGATCAAAAATCAGGGCTTATACAGCTGCTTCGCTACCCTATTGGCGATCGAGAATCACAGCTTTTGTCTGCTAGTGATATGACAAAGAGAAATCCTGTTTTGTGGTCTGGAAAAACACAGATGAGTGGTGATTTGATTCATCTTTTGACAGACTCTACGACGAATGCTATTGATTCGCTTAAGATTTTTAACAATGCTGTTGTGGCTGAGCAAGATTCTCTCAACCCCCTTCAATTTAATCAAATGAAGGGTATTTATTTGCTTGGTAACTTTGAGGACAATGAGTTAAAGACGATTGTTATCGATAAAAATGCTGAAATGTTGTATTATTTATATGATGATACCACTAAAGATTTAATTGGAATAGATAAGGCCATTAGCAGTGCCATGCGACTTCAGATAGAGAATAATCAAATTCAGTCTATATCTTTTTTAACGAGACCCGATGGGGCTGTTTATCCAATCGAAGAACTACCACTCAATGAACAGAAACTACCGGGTTTTTATTGGCGTGGTGATGAAATGATTTTATCAAAAAATTATTTAGTGATTGAAACGACAAAGAAAAATCAAGTACCATCAGAAGCGAGCAAAATCATGGCTGATATTAAACAAAAATAAGATGACTAAAACAATAAGAGATTTTTTCTTTACACATCAAGCTCAAACAACAGCACATCCCATTGGGCTTGAAATAAAGAAGGCACGTGGCAGTTATATCATCGATAAAAACAATAAGAAGTATCTCGATTTTGTAGCAGGTGTTTCTGCTTGCACCTTGGGACATTGTCATCCTAAAGTAATTCGTGCAGTTCGTTCTCAAATGAGAAAATACCTCCACGTTATGGTGTATGGTGAATTTGTACAAAACGAGCCTGTACAACTGGTCAAACTTTTGGCTGATCAATTGCCCAAAAAACTCTCTTGCACCTATCTCACAAACTCTGGAACAGAGGGAATTGAGGGAGCACTCAAGCTTGCGAAAAGGGCAACTAGCAGGCAAAATATTATCGCTGCCAATAATGCCTATCATGGCAACACTCAAGGAGCAATGAGCGTGATGGGGTATGAAGAGAGAAAAAGAGCTTATCGACCACTAATCCCTGGAACATCCTATATACAGTTTAATGACTTTGACGATATTGAGAAAATCAATACCAAAACTGCTGCAGTCATACTAGAAACAGTACAAGGAGGTGCAGGGTTTATCGTTCCATCCAAAGCCTATGTGAAGGCAATCAGAGAAAAATGCGACAAAGTTGGAGCGTTGCTGATCTTAGATGAAATTCAACCTGGAATGGGTCGAACAGGTAAGCTGTTTGCCTTTGAACACTTCGACATTGTTCCTGATATATTTGTTACAGGGAAAGGTTTAGGTGGTGGATTTCCAGTTGGTGCGTTCTGTTCTTCCAAAGAACTTATGGACCTTTTGCAAGACAAACCAATACTGGGACATATCACTACTTTTGGAGGGCATCCTGTCATTGCAGCAGCATGTCATGCTACATTAAAAACGCTTTTGCAAAGTGATTTAATCCCTCAAACGCTTGAAAAAGAAAGATTCATTCGGGAATGCCTGCAACACAAAGGAATCGAAGAAATTCGTGGAAAGGGACTCATGCTAGCCTTGATCATAACCTCGGAAGAGCTTGCAAAAAAACTGGTAAGAATTGCTTTGGAACGAGGGTTATTACTGTTTTTTTTGCTGTTTGAAAAGAGAGCTGTTCGAATTACACCACCTTTGACAATCTCCAAAAAAGAGTTAAAAAAAGGCTGCAATACCATCTTAAAAATCCTTGATGAAATCTGTTGATTAAATTGTTAAAAACAAAAAATAAATTTATTTAATTCTAAGCCAGCGTGGGGTTAATTTTATGTGTAAGAATTTAAAACATTTGAAAAACCCGAATTTTAACGAAGACCACAAATCCCCACTCGCTCGTTTTGAGTTGATGTTACATTCAAATCGAGTGTCTTTCTTCGACGCAACTGAATTTGAAGATATCGTTCAATATTATATTGACTCTGGCAGTTTGCGATTGGCCTATAAAGCATTAGAAATTGGTGAGAATCAACACCCAGATAACAGTGGTTTAAAACTCCTCCACGTCGAATTGATGTTACTCAATAATCAGTTTTCGGAAGCTGAGGAACTTATCGATGAACTCAGGGGTGTGGAACCCTACAACGAAAATGTTTATATTCACAAGGCAGTTATACTTTCAAAAACTAAAAGACATCAAGAGGCAATTCAGTTTTTGACGAAAGGGTTAAAATATTGCGATAGCAAAGCTGAATTTCATAGCATGTTGGCGATGGAATATCTTTTTTTAGATAGTTATACAATGGCCAAAGAGCACTTTATCAAGTGCATAGACGAAAATCCCAAAGACACTAATGCATTGTACAACATCATCTATTGTTTTGAATCACTGGAACAACCAGATGGTGCCATTCAATTCCTCAATGGGTACTTAGAAGCAGATCCTTTCAACGAAATCGCATGGCATCAATTGGGTCGTCAATATGTTAGTAAAGACTTGCTCAAACAGGCCTTGTCGTCCTATGATTTTGCAATCATTTGTGATAATGAATTCATTGGCGCCTATTTCGAAATGGGTAAAACACTTAAGAAAATGAAGCGTTATAATGAAGCCATTCTCGCCTTCGAAACAACTTTGTCAATAGACGACCCGACAGCCTTTGCAATCTTGCACATCGGACTCTGTCATTTTGAGCTAGGTAACAACGAGCTTGCCATTCAGTATTTCAAAAGGACTTTAAACGAAGACCCTTTGTATGACAAAGCATGGATTGCTTTAATCGATGCCTATCGAGACAATAAAGACTATGAAAAGGCGCTTTATTATGCCAAAAAATCAATCCAAATCGATAACGTGAATGCCATCACATGGAAAAAATATGCTGAAATCAACTTCAAATTAGGCTTTTTCGAAGAAGCAAATCTTGGGTTTCAAGAATGTGTCAATTTAGGAAATTATGAAGTTGACACATGGGTAACCTGGGCAGATGTTCTCAAAGAAATGCATGACTATCCCAGAGCCATAGAAGTCCTACAGCATGGATTAGAATTCCATGTAGAAAGCAGTGTGATCAACTTTCGCCTAGGTGGTATTTATTTGCTTTCTTCACAATCTCTTGAGGCTAGGTTCTATCTAAAAAACGCTTATATGGCAGACGAAAAACAACTCAACCACTTCTTCGAAACTTTTCCACAATTCAAGAGTTCTTCTTTTGTAAAGCAAAGTCTCTCATTGAAGGTGTAATGCCCTTCATATTTCGTATTTTCGCTTCAACAATGATTTCCAATAAATCAGCTTTTATTGTATACCTGAAAGGAATCGCCATGGGAATAGCAGACCTTGTTCCTGGTGTTTCGGGTGGAACGATTGCCTTGATTACCAATATTTATGAAGAATTGATTTCTTCGATCAATCGTGTGACTGGAAAAGAAATAGTTGAGCTAATGGGGTCAAACCGAAAGAGGGCTTGGCAAAACATCAATGGTTATTTTCTTCTTTCCCTTATATTAGGAATTGCAACTAGCATCCTTTTATTGAGTTCTATTATTCAGTTCTTTTTAGAAAATTATGCCCTATCGCTTTGGTCCTTCTTTTTTGGATTAATTTTTGCAAGTGCAATCTTAATCTGCAAAGATGTCAAACAGTGGTCTGCAACAACAGTCATATGCTTGATTTTAGGTGGCATCACATCATTTTTAATCGGATTTCTAACACCAGCTGAGGCTATACAAGCCCTGCCCTACCTCATTTTATGTGGAATGTTGATGATTATTGCCATGATATTACCAGGGATTTCAGGCTCATTTATATTAGTTCTTTTGGGTGCTTATGAAACTGCACTGTCGACTATCGAGCTGGTTCGTTCTTTTCAAATACAAGGGTTTATCAACTTAGCAGCTTTTGGGCTTGGAGCACTAGTTGGCATAAAACTATTTGCAAGTTGGGTAGAAAAACTCTTTGCTAGTGCAAGGGATAAATTACTTACAACCATGTCTGGGTTCATGTTTGGTTCTTTGTATAAAGTTTGGCCTTGGACACAACACTTACCCAACAGCTCCACTGATCGTTCCTTTATTATGCCCAAAATAAGCCTTAGCAACTCTGATTTTTGCATTGGCCTTTTTTTTATTATGCTTGGAATTTCAACTATTTATGTATTTCACAGATTAAGCAAAAACTAAACAAGTGAATCAAAGGGGGCTTTATGACAATATCTTACTTGTCGTCAAAGGATTGGCGATGGGCATTGCCAACAAAGTACCAGGAGTTTCTGGGGGTATTGTTGCCATCGTCACTGGCTTTTACCCTGAGTTTTTATTGTCTTTGAAACGTCTGAATTTTAATGCCTTTTTTATGCTCATAAACGGAAAGTTTAAGCAATTTTATAGATACACAAACACTTTGTTTCTATCTCTGATTGCTCTGGGAATTGTATTGAGCTACTTTACAGTGTCTAGAATACTTGATATCGCTCTGATACGTTATGAGCAGTATGTAAAAGCTCTGTTTTTTGGCATGGTTGTCATGTCTGTTCTTGTGTTGATCAGAGATTTTAAGAAATGGGGGTTGAAATTCCTTTTATTTAGTTTTATTGGACTTCTCGTGGGCATTACACTAACGTTTCTAGATCCAGCTCCAGAAAACAGGAATCTATTTTTTGTTTTTTTCTGTGGTTTTGTAAGTATCATCGGCATGACACTTCCTGGACTTTCTGGTTCGTTTTTACTCATTCTTTTGGGCAACTATGCCTTGCTGTTGGTCGATGCAGTCAACGCAGTTTGGAAATTCGTTTTAGAGCTGATTCAGAATCCCTCGGCATTCAGTACTTTGGCGCAAGAGTATAATGAGCTACTCACCATTTTGGTTATTTTTATCGTTGGTTCTATTGTTGGATTGGTGAGTATTTCTAATCTACTCCATTACATCATCATTCGATTTGAGCAAAGGCTAAGTGCATTGATTATTGGTTTTATCATTGGCTCACTTCCCATCCTTTGGCCATGGTCTGATTTTCGTTTGCTCACCAACCCAAATGAACTTGTGACAACAATTGAATCTACAGAGCCCAATCTATTTTTTTCAGTCGCATGGATTGGTGTTGGTTTATTTATTGTTTTTATTTTAGACGTTTATGATCGAAAACGACAATAAGCTTTTTGGATTGTTAGGGAAAGGTATCGGATATTCTTTTTCGAGAAATTACTTCTCAAAAAAGTTTGAAGCAGAAAATCTCAAGCATCAGTATGTCAACTTTGACCTCACTGATTTGTCGAATTTTGGAGAACTCCTCATGAAAAAAGATATTTCAGGAATTAACGTAACTATCCCTTACAAACAAGATGTGATTCCTTTTTTGGATAAACTTGACCCAGTCGCAGAAGCAATTGGTGCTGTGAATACAATTGTTTTTAGAGACGGTGAGAAAATTGGCTATAACACAGATTATATCGGGTTTAAAAAAACGCTTCTCCAAAATATAAAAATACATCAAGAACAAGCATTCGTTTTGGGCACTGGGGGTGCCGCAAAAGCAATTTGTTATGTGCTTGAACAACTCAACATAAAAGTACTTAAAGTTTCTCGTAATGAAGGGAAAGATAAAAAGACCTACGCTCAGCTAACAAATAAAGATTACATTGATCATAAATTGATTATCAATTGTACGCCACTAGGTACTCACCCGCACACAGAGGCATATCCACCAATTGATTTTGAGCAAATCAATAATTCGCACTTGTTATATGATTTGATCTACAACCCAGAAACAACAACATTTATGAAAATGGGTATAGACAAAGGAGCTACAGTGCTCAATGGTTATCAAATGCTTGTGGAGCAGGCAGAAGCCTCATGGTCTCTTTGGATGAATGCACACAAATAACTAAATCACAAAGATTTACTATCTTGTGAATATCTTAAGTTAACTGAACCATGTTAGATAATGATGCCAATTTGCCAGAAGCAAATGAAGACAAAGTGGACGAAAAACTCACTAAAAATGAAGTTCAGTCTGAAACAGATGTGGCAGAACCAAACCAGTCGACCGTGGATGAAGGGCAAGAAAGTCCTGATACTCCTTTGAAAGAGGAGCCTGCTGAAAGTGAGTCTACAGTTGAAGAAAAAGAGTCTGCTGGTCCTTTAAAAGGGGATGAAAATTATGATGGTCTTGAGCTAGATCAATTACTCAATATCCTTGAGAAAAAAGTAAATGCTGGGAAGGTAATGCAGCATAGAAAAGACTTTGACAAACTTTCAAAATTGATTGAAGGAAATTTAGATCAACTGCTAAAAATTAAAAAAGAAGATTTCATCAATTCAGGTGGAGCACCTGATGACTTTTATATCAAACTCCCAGAAAAAATTACTTTTGACCAGTTGATGCGTAAGTTCAAATCTGAAAAAGCAAGATATTATCAAGACCTTGAAAAATCGCAACAAAATAATTTGGCCATACGTAAATCACTCATAAATGAACTCAAAGGGCTTGTTGGAGTTGATCGCCCCATTTCAGACACCTACAAACAATTTAAAGACTTACAAACACGTTGGAGAGAGTCGGGGCATATTCCACAATCAGAGGCAAATAATATTTGGAAAACATATCATCACCATGTAGGTATTTTCTATGATTTTCTTCACCTTAACAGAGAGTTTAGAGAACTGGATTATAAATATAATTATGAAGAAAAAATTAAAATCATCGAAGAGGTTGAGGCGATGGCAAAAATTGATAATATCCAAAAAGCTTTTAGGAATTTGCAAGAACTTCATAAACGATGGAAAGATGAGCTTGGCCCTGTCGCAAAAGAGCACGAAGAATCATTATGGGAACGTTTTAGCCAAGCGACTAAAGTGATCCATGAAAAGAGACAATTTTTTCAAAAAAATCAAACAGAGATATTTAAAGCCAATTTTAATAAAAAAGCCGACTTGATTGCACAAATGCGAAAACTCCAAGAAGCTGAGGTCAAGACTCACAATGAGATGCAAAAATTGATTAGAAATATGGAGGCTCTACGGTCTTCGTTTTTCGATTGTGGTAGTGTTAGCCGAAGCAAAAGTGCAGAGATTTGGACGGCATTTAAAGAAGTCATGCGCGCATTCAGTAGGAAAAGAAACTCCTTTTACAAATTACTCAAAAAAGAGTATGCTGAAAACATGAAAAAGCGAATGGAATTAGTGAAGCAAGTGGAAGAATTACACCAAACAGAAGATTTAGCCTCCTCTACACCAAAGGTCATTGCCATGCAAAAGCAATGGAAACAAATGGGACCTGTGTCAAGAAAACAAAACGATAAAGCTTGGAATCATTTTCGCAAAGCATGTAATAATTATTTTGACTTACTTGACAGTCAGAATAATAAATTATCTGAAGCTGAGCAACTTGCGTATGATCAGAAAAATAAGCTGCTTCAAACTATACAATCGGAAGAAAGTGTTGATAGAGTCATCATTGATAAATGGACTGAAGATTGGATAGCAATCGGATCTGTGGGGCAAAAAAAGGAGAAGATCAACAATGAATTTTATACTGTTGTCGAACATGCACTGAAACAAAGTGGTGAAGACAAAGATTTCATTAACGAATACATATACGAAGTAAAGCTCAAGCTCATGGGCGATCGAAACGATCTTGTCCAAAAAGAGAGATCTCAAATAAAACAGCGACTAGACAACGCAAAGCAACAATATATTCAGCTTGAGACCAATATGGATTTTTTCACGAAAAGTTCGTCAGAAAATCCATTGGTTGCCAAGGTGATGAAAGATCTTGAAAAGCAAAAGAAAATCATCGAAGGTTTGGAGAAAAAATTAAAAGCTTTTAAGAGGCTTTAATTTAATTCTCTGACTTGGCCTCTTGCCACAATTTCTCCCACTTATCAAGATCAAGTTGGCTCATATCGATTTGACGATCTGATATTTTTGACTCCATTTTCATAAAGCGTTTGCGAAATTTTTGGTTTGCGTTCGATAGAGCATCGTCTGGATTGATTCCCATAAATCTAGCATAGTTGACTAGCGAGAAAAGTAAATCTCCAAATTCATCTTTAGCTCGCTTTTGATTTTTTTGATTAACTTCAAGATAAAACTCTCGTAGCTCTTCTTCAATTTTCTGAACTACTCCATTGATATGTTGCCAATCGAAGCCCACACCAGCAGCTTTTTCCTGCATTCGATATGCCTTTACCAAAGGAGGCAATGATGCTGGCACGCCACTCAAAACCCCTTTGTTATCCTCTTTAAGTTTGATTTTTTCCCAATTCTGCTTTACCTCCTCATCACTGTTTGCCTCAACATCTCCATAAACATGAGGATGACGCTCAATTAATTTATCACAAATACGATTGGCAACATCAGCGATGTCAAATGAAGATTGTTCGCTACCTATTTTAGCATAGAATACGACATGAAGAAGTAAATCTCCAAGTTCAGACTTGATCTCATCATGATCTCCACCCAATAGTGACTCACTCAATTCGTAGGTCTCTTCAATCGTTAAATATCGTAAACTCTCAAAGGTCTGTTTTCGATCCCATGGGCATTTTTCCCGAAGCTCATCCATGATCGTTAATAAACGTTCGATCGCCTGTAATTGTTTATCGCGATTTGCCATTATTGTTTGGTTTCATTGTTTTTGCAAACTCCATTGGATAATCAATTTTTATATTGCCTTTTTCAATTTGAGTGAGTTTCGATTTTAAAATCTTTCGCTTAAAAGGGCTGAGCTTATCTGTAAATAGTTTGCCTTCGATATGATCATACTCATGCTGTACCACACGTGAAGCCAAACCAGTGAGATGCAATTGATGATGATTAAAATCAAGGTCGTAGTACGAAATTGTAACTTCATCATCACGCGTCACCTCACCCCGAATATCTGGGATACTCAAACATCCCTCATTAAAATCAATCAACTCTCCTCCAGATTCAATAACAGTTGGATTGACAAATACATGCTTAAAGTTTTCGATGATTTGCTTTTCAACTTCAGAAATTTCAGGATCGGCAGCAAAGGGTCTAGCATCGATAATAAACAGTCGTAGTGCAAGACCAACCTGAGGTGCTGCAAGACCTACGCCATTTGCGTTATACATGGTCTCCCACATATTGTCAGTCAATGCTTTGAGGTCAGGATAATTTGCATCTATCTCATCTGTTTTTTGACGAAGAATTGGATGGCCATAAGAATAGATTGGAAGAATCATGATGTTTTGGTTTGCTGGTTCATCAAAAAGGACTGAAGCAACAAAGTAGCACTAACTTGATCAATGAGTTGTTTGTCTTTTCGGAATTGTTTTTTTGTGCTAGCCCTCGAGATTTCGTGTGAAGCAATTTTGGATGTAAATCTTTCGTCGTAGGTATGGATTTGAAGTTTGGGAAACCACGACTTGCACTCTTCAATAAAACGCATAACTTCAGCCGATATTGAAGAAGGTTGATTGTGCAAACGTTTGGGCAGTCCAACAACAATGCCCTCAACAATCTCCTGCTTGAAATATTCTTTTAGGAAATCAAAGAGGTTTGCAGTGGAAATGGTATCGTGACCAAAGGCAAAGACTTTGTCCTTGTCAGTAACTGCGATTCCACATCTTTTTTTTCCGTAATCTATTGCTAATAATCTGCCCATTGATGCAAAAATACACTTATTGTAACGATTTTGTGAACAGGTCTTTTTTTTGATAAAATGCAGTTATCTTTGAAAAAAAATGCAAATGAGTGAACAGCGTACTATCATCGAGGAAGCATGGGAAAACCGTGCATTGTTAGAAGATAAAAATGTAAAGAGAACGATTAGTTCGATAATCGACCAGCTAGAAAAAGGGGATTTGCGTGTTGCCGAACCGACAGCAAATGGGTGGCAAGTTAACGAATGGGTAAAAAAAGCAGTCGTACTATATTTTCCGATTAAGGGGATGGAAACACTGAATTCGGGACCTTTGGAGTTTCATGACAAAATCCCATTAAAAACAGGCTATAAAGAAAAAGGCGTTCGAGTAGTTCCTCATGCTGTCGCACGTCATGGTGCATATATTTCATCAGGTACGATTCTTATGCCGAGTTATGTAAACATTGGAGCCTATGTCGATAAGGGAACAATGGTAGATACTTGGGCAACTGTTGGGAGTTGTGCGCAAATCGGCAAAAATGTTCACTTGAGTGGTGGCGTTGGAATTGGTGGTGTTTTAGAGCCTCTTCAGGCTGCTCCTGTGATCATTGAAGACAATGCCTTTGTCGGGTCACGATGTATTGTAGTTGAGGGGGTTCGAGTGGAAACAGAAGCTGTTTTGGGTGCCAATGTGGTGCTAACTGCATCGACAAAAATCATTGATATAACAGGTGAAAAACCTGTTGAAACCAAAGGAATTGTACCAGCTCGTTCAGTTGTGATTCCTGGGAGTTACACCAAGTCTTTTGCTGCAGGAGACTTTCAGGTGCCTTGTGCCCTCATCATTGGCAAGCGCAAAGAAAGTACTGATAAAAAGACATCTCTCAACGATGCGCTGCGAACCTATGATGTTTCAGCATAAACCATTGTAAATCATACATTTGGAGGTATGACTCTTCAAAAAAGCCTTGCTGCACTTCACAATTCGGGGGTTATTCTCTTTCCTTCCGATACCGTTCTCGGTCTTGGCTGTGATGCAACAGATGAGGAGGCAGTTAAAAAGATTTTTTTGACTAAAAACAGAGAGCACAGCAAATCTCTTGTCGCCTTGGTTTCCGATTTTGAAATGCTAAATGAATATGTTGAATCGTTCCCCCAACAGGTATTTGACATCCTAGATAAGGCAAGTGTTCCTACGACAATTATTTATCCTAAAGCAAAACAGCTGGCTCCTATGGCAATGGCTGATGATGGGTCCATGGCCATTCGAATTCCAAAAAGTGGTTTTGCTCTTGATTTGGTAAAGTCCTTTGGTAGACCCATCATTGCTACCTCTGCAAATCTTAGTGGTGAACAAATCCCAGAAGAATCATCTAAAATAAGCAGTCGTATTTTGGAGCAAGTAGACTATGTTGTACCTTTGAAGTCAGGAAAATACCCTGTTACACCATCGAGAATTATGAAGGTGACAAGTGATGGGGAAATCAAAACAGTTCGTCCTTGACTACAGATAAAAACTTACATCAAGCGTTTTCAGATCCCATATTTTCTGCGATTGGAGAAATCGCTGAAAAAACGCAAACACGAGCGTTTGCCATTGGTGGATGTGTTCGAGACGCATTGTTGCAACGCAATTACACCAAAGACATTGATATCGTTTGTGAAAGCAGTGGTATTACGCTGGCAAAAGCAGTTGCTGACCAGCTTCCAAACGCAGGAAAACTTAGTTTCTATAAAAACTATGGAACTGCTATGATTCGCGTTGGCGCATTTAAGCTTGAGTTTGTGGGTGCTAGAAAAGAAAGTTATAAAAGAAATAGTCGAAATCCAGTTGTGGAGATTGGTAGTTTGGCAGATGATCAGAAGCGTAGGGACTTTACAGTCAATGCCTTAGCCTTTGCACTAAACCCCTCGGAATTTGGAACACTTATCGATCCTTTCAATGGGTTGGGTGATTTGAAAAATAAAATACTGAAGACCCCAACAGCTGCTGCACAAACCTTCTCTGACGACCCTCTGAGGATGCTTCGCGCTGTTCGCTTTGCAAGTCAACTTGACTTTACAATTGAGACGCAAACGATGAAGTCGATCGCAATTATGGCTGATCGAATCGAAATCCTATCTAAAGAACGAATAGTTGACGAAATTCATAAAATATTGATGACAGCAAAACCATCGACTGGGTTTTTGCTGCTAGACAAATTAGGATTACTCCAACGAATTCTTCCTGAGCTTTGTGCCTTGAAAGGAATTGAAGAAGTCGAAGGCCAACGCCACAAAGACAATTTTTATCACACCTTTGAAGTTGTTGATAACATCTGTGAAACCACTGATAATTTGTGGTTGCGTTGGGCAGCATTGCTACATGATATTGGAAAAGCACCCACCAAAAAGTTCAATCAGAAAGTCGGTTGGACTTTCCACGCTCATGAGTTTGTTGGTGCAAAAATGGTTTACAAATTGTTCAAGCGATTAAAAATGCCGCTGAATGAGAAGATGAAATACGTACAAAAACTTGTATTTATGAGCTCGCGACCAATTGTCATATCGCAAGACATTGTAACTGATGCAGCAGTGCGCAGGCTGGTTTTTGACGCTGGAGAACTTACCGACGATCTATTGCTTTTGTGTGAAGCTGATATCACAACTAAAAACCCACGTCGATTTGAAAAATATCACAACAATTTCAAAATTGTTCGTCAAAAAATCGTTGATGTTGAAGAGCGAGATCGCATTCGAAATTTTCAACCTCCTGTTGATGGGGAATTTATTATGCAAGCATTTGGCGTAGGCCCTTGCCGAGAAATTGGATTGATCAAAGAGCATATAAAAGAAGCCATCCTTGATGGAGAGATCCCAAATGAGTTTGAAGCAGCACAAAAAATGATGCTGCAAAAGGCTCACGAGCTCGGATTGAAACCATTAAAAGAAACAGATGAATAACCCTATATTTTCCTGGGCACAATGGGCCTTACTATCTGTTTATTTGGTAATCCTTGCAGGTGCAATTGTACGAATGACTGGCAGTGGCATGGGGTGTCCTGACTGGCCAAAATGCTTTGGGTATCTCATCCCTCCCACTGAGCGGAGTCAACTGGACTGGAAACCTGAAAATACCTATGAGAAAGGAAATGTGATTATTTATGAAAACACATTACAAGTCGCAACCAAAGACTTCAACAGTAGTACAACAATCGATTTAAGCAACTGGGAGATTTATGATAAACACGATTACACGACTTTTAATGCCACTCACACCTGGGTAGAGTTTATCAATCGATTACTCGGCGCAATTTCTGGTTTGATTGTGCTCGGTCTGTTTATTCGCAGTCTTTGGTGGATTAGAAGTACACCAATACTAGCTGTTTTTTCATTTTTAACAGTTGTTGGTATGGGTATACAAGCCTGGCTGGGAAAAACTGTTGTTGACTCTAATCTACTGCCAAGTAAAATATCAATTCATATGATTATGGCACTCCTCATTGTCAGTGGATTGCTATTTATACTTGCGAAGAGTAATGCAAATCAAATTCAGCTCCCCTCCAAAAAATGTACAAACCTAATTATTGTCGCTTTTATTTTAACACTCTTTCAATTCGTACTGGGAGTTGATGTGCGACAATTTATCGACTATCAAATCAAACTAGCAGGGTATGATGCTCCACAGCTATGGCTTAGTCTTCCAGAGATCTCATTTTATGTTCATCGCTCCTTATCGCTGGTTGTGGTGGCAGTCAGTATTATGATCTACAGGCAGGTAATGAAAGAAGGACTTAACAGAAAGTATATTCATTTTATTATTGGATGTATTATAGCAGAAATTGCACTTGGAATTTTAATGTATTATATTGATTTTCCATGGGGTACACAGCCACTTCATTTACTCATTGCAGTGTTATTATTTAGCGCCCAATTATATTGGTTGCTTCGCATAAAAATTAAACCAAATGATTTATCGATTTAGAATTATTTTAGACGCCAAAGATGATATTTTCAGAGATGTAGAGCTGGAAAGCAATTCAACTTTTGAAGACTTACACAATACAATCATTCAGTCTTTTGGGATGAGTGGTCACGAAATGGCTACCTTTTATGTTACTGATGAAGAATGGAATCAAGGAGAAGCCATTACTTTAACCGACATGTTTGAAGAACCATCAAAGTTAATGCATCAAACTGCCTTGTATGATGTTTTTACAGATGATCAAAAAACAGCACTTTACGTCTATGACTTTTTAAACATGTGGACCTTTTTTGTAACATGTGTCGAAGAGGCTGAATCCATCGCTGGTGTAAGCTACCCACAGCTTGTGTTTAGTCATGGTGTAGTCCCAGACCAGGCCCCACTAAAAACATTTGAGCAGTCAGAGGAAGTACAGTCTGAAAATGACCAAGAGGGATGGGAAGATGAAAGCTATCAAGATGACCAATGGTATTAATCGCTGCGAAGCATCTCGTGATTTTCGTAATTCCTTTTCACAAATTCAAAAGCTGCTCGTACAATTCCACCCATATTAAAACTGTTTTTGAAGTTTTTATCAGAGATATATGCATAGATTTCAGACTTGAGTTGTTTCACATTCTCAAGCGTTGAGAGTTCATCTTTCAGCATACATTTCATCAGTTGTGTGAGACGAGTCTCTGTGCTCAAAATTCGTTTGGCGATAATCGCCCTTTCTTCAATTTTATATTGATCAATGGCATTTTTGTCCAAATGATTACGAACCAATTCAACCATTGGAAAATTTTCTTTAAAAAATTGGGGGCGATACACCTTCAACTTGGCTTCATAGGACTGCTGGTCAAAATCAATTGAACGTATTTTATAAACAACTTGATCAAAGTCATGGGTTGGCACAATGACATAATTATAGGAGCGCATATCGCCCAAGAGACGAATCATACATCTTTCATTAAATTTTACAAACTGTTTGGCAATTTGACTCTTCTCGCTGTTGGAACACTTTGGTAGATAGTTTGAAATAAATTCATCGCCAGGAATTCCAGCAATATGTTCCTCTACCAAGGTATCCTCATGAACCAAAAAGTTAAGATTATAAGGCGATAGCATGTGCTCAAACTCCAAACCATATGCACGTGAGGCATCTGCTTTTTTTACATAGAAATAAACAAAATTATCGTTTAAGATGTTTCTAATTTTGATTCTAAATGGTTTAGAATTTCCAAAAGTGCAATAATCAATCGCATCAACATTTAAAAACCTTACGATTTCTGAACTTCCATCAGACAAAAGAAGGGAGTAAATACGTTTCAAATTGTCATCAATCTCATGGCGTTCACTGTCATTGTAAAAAACACGAACCCACAAGGTATCATTATCATTTTTGTCCATCACTGAAACGGAACCAGAAAATCGCTCTAAGTCGTAATAGGAAATTGGAAAAGGAACAGTTCGGTTATAATGAGCTAAATAATCACCTAAAAAAGGGCTAATTGGATAGCTTGGTTTTTTTGTTGTAATTAATTTTTCGTTGGATGCCATAGTGCAAAAGTAATGGCTTTTGCGCAATGTTAGGTACAACATCAATTGAGCAGTGCCTAAAATTATGGTATTTTTGTGTGCTATGAATTTTCATATTGTTTCCGATTTCAAGCCAACGGGCGATCAGCCAGAGGCAATTCAACAACTAACAAAGGGGTTGGAGAGCCGTGATAAATTTCAAACACTGATGGGTGTCACAGGGTCAGGAAAAACATTTACTGTTGCCAATGTGATAGAAAAAGTACAACGACCCACCTTGGTGCTTGCGCACAATAAAACCCTTGCTGCTCAATTATACGCTGAGTTTAAGCAGTTTTTTCCAGAAAACGCTGTTGAATACTTTGTTTCCTATTACGACTATTATCAGCCTGAGGCATACATCCCAACAACTGGAACTTATATTGAAAAAGACTTGTCGATTAACGAAGAAATTGAAAAGCTCAGACTAAGTACAACCTCTTCCCTATTATCTGGTCGAAGAGATGTATTGGTGGTTGCATCAGTATCGTGCTTATATGGGATTGGAAACCCAATCGAATTTCGAAAAAATGTGATTGGCGTCGAAGTGGGTCAAGTCATCGCTCGCACCGCGTTTTTACATCGACTGGTGCAAAGCTTATACTCTCGAACCACAGCTGATTTTCTTCATGGTACCTTTCGCGTAAAGGGGGATATTATTGATATTTTTCCAAGCTATGCCGATCATGCGTTTAAAATTCACTTTTTTGGTGATGAAATCGAAGCCATTGAATGCTTTGAACCCATTTCAAATAACATCAAAGAAAAATTTGATAAACTCAGCATATACCCTGCAAATATGTTTGTCACATCGCCTGATGTGTTGCAAAATGCAATTCATCAAATTCAAGATGATTTGGTTGCGCAAGTGGGTTACTTTAAAGAAGTCGGTAAGCACTTGGAAGCAACTAGATTGGAAGAGCGAACCAACTTTGATTTAGAAATGATTCGGGAGTTGGGCTATTGCTCGGGGATCGAAAACTATTCGCGCTACATTGATGGTCGAGCGCCGGGCACACGTCCCTTTTGTCTTTTGGACTACTTTCCAGACGATTATCTTATGATTGTTGATGAAAGTCATGTCACTCTTTCACAAGTACATGCAATGTATGGAGGTGATCGAAGTCGGAAAGAAAACCTAGTCGAATATGGGTTTCGACTACCTGCTGCGATGGACAACCGACCATTGAAATACGAAGAATTTATGTCTCTTCAGAACCAAGTGATTTATGTGAGTGCAACTCCTGCTGATTACGAACTGGAACAGACAGAAGGGGTTTATGTGGAGCAAATCATTCGTCCTACAGGGCTTTTGGATCCAATCATTGAGGTTCGTCCAAGTCAAAATCAAATCGATGATTTGGTAGAGGAAATTCAGGCTCGTACAGAGACAGATGAACGCGTGTTGGTCACTACCCTAACGAAGCGGATGGCAGAGGAATTGACCAAATATCTATCTCGTATTTCGATCAGATGTCGTTATATCCACAGTGATATTGATACGCTAGAGCGTGTAGAAATCATGCAAGATTTACGAAGAGGGTTGTTTGATGTTTTAATTGGTGTCAATTTACTTCGCGAGGGCTTAGACTTACCAGAAGTGTCTTTGGTAGCCATTATCGATGCAGATAAGGAAGGGTTTTTGCGTTCTGCTCGCTCGCTAACACAAACAGTTGGTCGAGCAGCAAGGCATTTGAATGGGAAAGCCATTATGTATGCTGATAAAATCACCAAAAGCATGCAAAAAACTATTGATGAAACCAATTATCGGCGAGAAAAACAACTTGCTTTTAACGAAAAACATGGCATCACCCCAACGCCATTGAATAAAGGTGTTGAAGGAGTTTTTGGATATTATACTGATAAGGAAGAACAAATTCAGCAATCAGCAGAGCCCGAATTGGAATATATGAGTGTAGATCAAATTCAGAAAAAAATTAGGGAAACAAAAAAAGCAATGGAAGTAGCTGCAAAAGATCTCGATTTTATCGAAGCAGCAAGACTTCGTGATCTGATGAAAAGTTTTCAAGATCATTTGAAAGCTTAAAAGTGTAATCTATTTTTGTTGAAACAACGCTTCGCAAAATATATTATGTTTAATTCAATAAAACCAAATCTAATTCAAATGAACAATAATAAAACAAGCTAAGCACCCATCCTTATCCCCAGAGACAGTTTTGTTGAGGGGTATATCAAATCCATTAGATTAGAATGTCAATTTAATGGAACGATTCAAACTAAAAGCAAAGTAATCGTAGGAATAGCATCTAACGTAATTGGCGATGTTATCTGTGATAACTTGATGACCTTTGGGAGCGTGAAGGGCAATGTTTTTTGTACTGGTAGAGTTAAAATATATGAAGAATTCTTTTTGGTCGGGAAAGTATATGCTTTCCCTCTCACGAGTTTAAATAAAAACGAAGACAATTCGAACTATATCGTTCAAAATCCCAAATGGGATGTACTGGACAAAATTAGAGGGCTATTATATGATATCACGCCTGAACCTGGACTATAACGTGATATTTTATTGACACCATAAGATAGACTTTCTACGAGAATGCATTTGCTAAAAAAACCAATCCTGAAGATTTAACCAGCAGAAAAAAAATGTCAAGGCAAAAGTCAAGCTGACAATAAACAATAAATAAATGAAACCCTACTGCCATAAAATCACAAACAGAAAAATAAAAAACCAGCCCGAGGGCTGGTTTTCAATTAGTTGATTTTGATCTGTTTTTTAGGCTCAACGGTGGCTTCTTTACGCTTGGGAAGTTCAATTGATAGTAAACCATTTTTATAATTGGCTTTGATGTTTTTTGTATTAATTGTCTCAGGAACAAGAAAGCTTCGCTGAAATGACGCATAATCAAACTCTTTGCGCATAAATAGAGCATTTTCCTCATTTGATTCTTTTTCAGAAATAGTTGAAATTGTTAACGTATCTTTTTCTAAAACTACTTCAAAGTCATTTTTTTCTTTACCAGGAGCGACCAGTTCTATGAAAAACGCATTGTTTTTCTCTGTGATATTAACTGCTGGAGTTTGATGTGCTCTAGAAGTGACATCAATGCCAAATTCACGATTAAAAAAATCATTAAAAAGCGATGGAAAATAAGGTGTTTTTCTTTGAATAATGTTCATAATATTAATTTTTATGTTTTGTAACTATAAATCAAATGATGAGCCAAATAAATAAATATGCCATAATGACATCAATTTAATGATTTTATATGACAAAATGTCTATCTAATGAAGGGCTTCCTGTATTTTATCAGCAGCTTCTTGAAACAAAACTGCGGTGTATACATCTAAACCATAGTTGTCAATCAGTTCTTTAGCGATGTCGGCATTGGTACCTTGTAGGCGAACAATGATGGGGACTTCTATGCTATCTACCATGTTTTTATAGGCATCAATAATACCCTGAGCTACACGATCGCATCGAACAATCCCTCCAAAAATATTGACCAATATGGCTTTTACGTTAGGGTCTTTGAGGATCAATCGAAAAGCAGTTTCAACTCTGGCTGCATCGGCAGTTCCTCCAACATCAAGAAAGTTTGCTGGTTCACCTCCTGCCTGCTTGATCAGATCCATTGTTGCCATCGCCAGACCTGCGCCATTGACCATACACCCAACATTGCCATCTAGAGAAACATAGTTTAGACCCACTTCTTTGGCTTCAACCTCTACAGGGTTTTCTTCTCTTAAATCACGAAGTTCCTGAAAGTCCTTATGTCGAAATAAAGCATTGTCGTCCAAAGACACTTTGGCATCGACTGCCAAGATTTTATCATCTGAGGTTTTAAGGACTGGATTAATTTCAAAGAGTGAAGAATCAGATTGCAAATAGGCCGAATACAAGGCTGTTACAAAACGTGTCATTTCTTTAAACGCATTGCCCGAAAGACCCAAATTAAACGCAACACGACGAGCCTGAAAAGGCATTAAACCAACTGCTGGGTCGATGTGTTCGTTGAAAATCAAATGAGGTGTTTCCTCAGCTACTGTCTCAATATCTACTCCTCCTTCTGAAGAATACATAATCATATTACGACCTGTCGATCGATTTAGCAATACAGACATATAATACTCCTCTGGCTCAGACGCTCCAGGATAATACACATCCTCAGCAATCAAAACTTGATGCACACGTTTGCCTTCTGGAGGGGTTTGAGGAGTGACTAAATCCATACCCAAAATACTGTCAACAACCTCCTCGACCTTATCAATCCCTTTGGCCAGTTTCACACCACCACCTTTACCTCGCCCTCCTGCATGTATTTGTGCTTTTACAATAAACCAAGAGGTCCCTGTCTCTTCGGACAGCTCTTGGGCAAGTATTAAAGCGTTTTTGGTGGAACGGGCAACCTTGCCTCTTTGAATGCGAACCCCAAAAGAAGATAAGATTTCTTTGGCTTGGTATTCGTGTACGTTCATTGTATTATTTGTTTGGTGCAAAAATAGAAAACAACGATCGATAACAATAGTCAAATCTATTTTTGTTTTTGTTAAATATATAACATTTTGTTGTATTTTTATAACAAAGTAAAAAATAATTTGATTTTAGTGAAGACAAAGCTAGATTTGTAGCAAATTTTAAATAATGGAAAACTCTGTATTGACATCGATAGCAAATCAATTTGGGAGTCCAATATATGTTTATGACACTGAGAAAATAGAACATCAGTACACGCGTTTATCTAAAGCTTTTCAGCATGTATCGCAATTGCAAATCAACTATGCTGTGAAAGCGCTGTCAAATGTCAATATCCTTAGCTATATGCACAGCTTGGGTGCTGGACTCGACACTGTATCTATTCAGGAAGTCAAGTTGGGTCTATACGCAGGCGTGCCAGCACAGAAGATCATCTTTACACCCAATGGAGTATCTCTTGAAGAGCTAGAACAAGCAGCTGCACTTGGGGTTCAAATCAATATCGATAACCTTACCTCACTCGAGCAGTTTGGCAGCAAACACCCTGATGTGCCAGTTTGTGTTCGAATCAATCCCCATGTGATGGCAGGTGGTAATGCAAATATCTCAGTGGGGCATATCGATTCAAAGTTTGGGATTAGCATCCATCAACTCCCGCACATTATCCGGATTGTCGAAAATACAAGAATGCTTATCAATGGGATTCATATGCACACAGGAAGTGATATCCTTGATATTGATGTGTTTTTGCATGCTGCTGAAATTTTGTTTACAACTGCAAAGTCTTTTGATAACCTTGAGTTTTTGGACTTTGGTAGTGGGTTTAAAGTCCCCTATCACCCAAATGATATTGAGACCAATGTAGAAGAACTGGGAGAAAAACTAGGAGAACGTTTTCAGTCGTTTTGTGAAGATTATGGCAAAAACCTGACTTTGGTATTCGAACCAGGAAAGTTTTTGGTCAGTGAGGCTGGGTACTTTCTAACCCAAGTCAACGCAGTGAAGCAAACGACCTCAACAGTATTTGCGCAAGTTAATAGTGGCTTTAACCATCTGATTCGACCCATGCTGTATGGCTCACAACATCAAATTAAAAATATTTCCAATCCAAACGGAAGAGAGAGATTTTACTCTGTAGTGGGCTACATCTGCGAAACAGATACTTTTGCTAACAATCGTAGAATCAATGAAATTTCGGAGGGTGATATGTTATGTTTTCACAACACGGGTGCCTATTGTTTTTCGATGGCGAGTAACTACAATGCTCGCTTTCGCCCAGCCGAAGTTCTATGGCATCAAGGCGAAGCCAAATTGATTCGTAAAGCAGAACAGTTTAAGGATTTAATCCAAAATCAAGTTGTGTTAGACCTCGCTGTATTGAAGGCTTCTTAAGAATTTACTGAACAATTCTCATTTATCAATTTTCGCTTTTAGGTGTTAAAAAGTTGTTTACACTTACTAATGTCGTAGTTGATTTTAGAGCAGGGTTGCAGTTCTAATTTACCCAATCACTCCCGACCCAATCAGTTCATCATCAAGATACCAGGCGGCAAATTGCCCTGCTGCTATGGATGACTGTGGCTTGTCAAAGACCAAATACAAGCCTTTGGCTGTTAGATGAAGGGTTGCTTTTGCCAATGGCTGGCGATAGCGAATGCGTGCCTTTACCACCATTGGTTTTTGGGGAATCAAGTCTGTTCGTATCCAATGAATATCTTCATGATCAATCCATAATCCATAGCGAAACAGGCCTGAATGCGCTTTTCCTTCGCCTACATAGATGATATTCTCTTCCACATCTGTAGCCAACACAAATAAAGGTTCTTTGGTGCCCCCAACAGCCAACCCTTTGCGCTGTCCAACAGTGAAAAAATGAGCTCCATTGTGAGTGCCCACTTGAAGTCCAACAGCAGAAGTATAGGTATATTTTTCAGCAAAACTCTCTGGTGTATTTTCCCTCTTGGTTTGATACATGGGGTGATCGTCTGGCACTTGCAGAATTCGACCCTTCCTAACTGCGAGTTGCTGCTGTAAAAAATCTGGCAAACTGACCTTCCCAACAAAGCACAACCCTTGTGAATCTCGCTTCTCGGCAGTAACCAATCCTTGCTCTTTGGCAATGGTACGCACCTCAGGTTTGGTCAACTCACCTATCGGAAATAGTGTTTTAGATAATTGTTCTTGGTTGAGCTGACACAAAAAATAAGATTGATCTTTATTATTGTCCACTGCTGCCAATAACTGGTAATAAGTAGCCCCATCCTTCTCAACTTGCCCTTTTCGACAATAGTGACCTGTAGCGATGTAGTCTGCCCCTAACTCCAATGCAATTTTGAGAAACACATCAAATTTGATTTCGCGATTGCACAAAACATCAGGATTTGGTGTTCGACCACGTTCATATTCAGCAAACATATAATCGACAATTCTTTGCTTATATTCCTCACTCAAATCCACTGTTTGAAATGGGATACCAAGCTTTTCAGCAACGAGCATTGCGTCATAGCTATCTTCTAACCAAGGGCACTCTTTGGAGATCGTAACACTATCGTCATGCCAATTTTTCATAAACAAGCCAATCACCTCAAAGCCCTGTTGTTGCAACAGAAAGGCTGTAACACTCGAATCGACTCCCCCAGAGAGCCCAACAACGACACGTTTTGAATTGGATTCCATAGCGAAGCAAAGGTAACCAAAAGATGTCTAGCGACGGCGACCTGAACGTCTTTGCTGTTCGGCCTGTTCCATCATCTCTTGCATCTTTCGCTGGAAGCGACTTTGTTTTTTAGGCTTTTTTTTATTTTCCTCAATCTGTAAAAAGATTTTTTCTTCGTCTATGATATAATTTTTTATCACCAACATAATTCCAATAGTAATCAAGTTTGAAATTAGATAATATAAACTCAAACCAGAGGCGTAGTTGTTAAAGAAAAACAGCATCATAATCGGCATGAGATAAATCATAAACTTCATATTGGGCATGCCGGGTTGAGAGGGTTGCATTTGCTGTCCCATCGTCATTTTTGAATACACAAAAATGGCAATCGATGCCAACAAAGGAAAAAGACTAACATGGTCGCCATAAAAAGGAATTGAGAAGGGAAGTTGGGCTATGGCGTCGTAAGATGATAAGTCCTCCGCCCACAAAAATGACTTTCCACGAAGTGAAAAGGCAACCGGGAAAAAATAAAACAACCCCAAAAAGACAGGCAACTGTAACAAGCTAGGTACACAACCAGCCATTGGGTTTGCCCCTGCTTTGCTGTACAGTTTCATTGTTTCTTGCTGCTTTTTTGCTCGATCGTTTCCATACTTATCGTTGAGTGCATTGATTTCAGGTCGCAATACTTTCATTTTTGCCTGTGATAAATAAGACTTATACGTCACTGGTGAGAGTGCCAATCGTACAATAATCGTCATCAAAATAATGGCAATTCCATAGGGAAGAAACCCACTCAACAATCCAAATAGTGGGAAAAACAAAAATCGATTGATCCACCCAATAATCCCCCAGCCAAAGGAGATAGATCCTGAAAGATTCTCATCATAAGTCTTTAAAATTTTGTAATCGGTTGGTCCGATAAACCAATCAAATGTGGCATTCAGTGCTCCATTTTGAGCAGCAATGGCTGACGATGTTTCAAAGCGTTTTAAATAAATAGATGCGTCGCTAACGTCTTCATTTATGATTGATGATGACTCAACATCAATCGACTCAAATTGTGTGGATGGAATGAGTATTATGCTAAAGAAATGCTGTCGATATGAAATCCAAGACACATTTTTATCTCTATCAGTATCATCACCCATGGCAGATAGTGCCTGTACTTTATCATCTTCGTACTGATAGGTAAGTTGTGTATATCGGTTTTCATAATCTGCACTTAGTGCATGGCGAAAACTATCAAGCCTCCAATATAGATTTGTTTTAGATTGGACATTTAAGCCACTCGAACGAATATCAAATTGGAATCGGTAGGCTTCACTTTCCTCTATTTCCTTTGAGAGAGTGTAAATAAATTCAAGTATCCCACCTGCTACCTGAGAGCGCATGATCAGTTGATTTCCATCTAGAATTGGTAAAAAATCTAAATCTCTAGAGTTAATTAAAGAACCATTTGCTTCTATTCTCAAATTAAAGTCAGTGTTTGCGTCTTTAATAATATAAACCTGCTCATCGAGATAGTTGGTGTACGCATTGATTTCGGCCTCTTCAATAAACCCTCCTTTGGAAGTGATTGACAAGCGTAATAATTCATTTTGAATTGTTGTGATTTGCTCTGGAATGGAATCCATCAACACTGGCGCATTAATTGTTATAGCCGCCTGTTCGCGTTGTGGGTTGTTGTTAACTGCTTGCGTTTGTGTTGGTACATTGGCTTTCACTTGTGCATTTTGCTCCATCATTTCCGACTGGTCATACATCATCCAAATAAGGACGAGGAAAAGCAAAAAGAAGCCAATGATTTGTAAGGGGTCTATTCTTTTTTCTTCCATCTTAGTTTATTTTTTAGATTGTGCATAGTTGTTGCATGCATTCACAAAATCAACAAACAAAGGGTGTGGCTTTGCAACTGTACTTCTATATTCTGGGTGATATTGCACACCAACAAACCATGGGTGTGAAAGCAGTTCAATCGCTTCTACAAGTTTAGTTTCAGGGTTCACGCCAGAGGCAATCATCCCATGCTTATTGAATTGCTCATAATAGGCGTCATTAAACTCATAACGGTGTCGATGACGTTCTTTTATATGAACTGAATTGTATATTTTATGTAAAAGGGTATTTTTTCCGATTGCACATGCCCAAGCACCCAAGCGCATGGTTCCTCCTTTGTTGGCAATATTTCGTTGTTCGTCCATTAGTGAAATAACAGGATGAGGTGTATCTGAATCCATTTCAACTGAATTGGCACTAGACAGTTCCAACACATTTCTTGCATACTCAATGACTGCCATTTGCATACCAAGGCAAATGCCAAAAAATGGAATCTTTTGTTCACGTACATATTTGATCGCATTGATTTTGCCTTCAATGCCACGCTCGCCAAAACCTGGAGCAACAAGGACACCATCAAAACTCTCAAATTTTTTATGAACATCTTGCTCGTCCAAATCTGATGAATGCACAGGAACAACCTTAACTTCCACTTCATTGGCAGCACCTGCATGGACAAAGGATTCCAAAATAGATTTGTAGGAGTCTTGTAGTTCCACATACTTACCAATAAGACCTATGGTTACGCTGCTTTTTGGGTGTTTATGTCGTTTTAAAAAGCTCTGCCATTGCTTCAAATCAGGCTTGGTATCCAAATAGATTTCTAAGCGTTTCATCACGACTTTATCTAGCCCTTCTTTATACATCAAGATAGGTACATCATAAATGGTTTTTACGTCGATAGATTGTATGACTGCTTCTTGCTCGACATTGCAAAACAATGCTAGCTTTTTTCGCAAATCGTCAGATAATTCGTGTTCGGTTCTACACACTAATACATCTGCATTGATACCGCTTTCCATCAGCGTTTTTACTGAGTGTTGTGTGGGTTTGGTTTTCAATTCTTTCGCAGCAGATAAAAATGGCACCAACGTTAGGTGAATGACAACACAATTTTCACGACCAAGCTCCCATCGCAACTGACGAACAGCTTCTATATATGGCAATGACTCTATATCCCCAACTGTACCACCAATTTCGGTAATCACAACATCATGTTCATTGCCATTACCCAATAGCAACATACGATCTTTAATTTCGTTTGTGATATGAGGGATCACTTGTACCGTTTTTCCCAAAAAATCGCCTCTTCTTTCTTTCTCAATTACGCTTTGATATATACGACCGGTGGTGACATTGTTTGTCTGCGAGGTTTTTATATTGAGAAATCGTTCATAATGGCCAAGATCCAAATCGGTCTCAGCACCATCTTCAGTCACATAGCACTCTCCATGTTCGTAGGGGTTGAGTGTCCCTGGATCAACATTGATATAGGGATCAAACTTTTGGATTGTTGTCCGTAGGCCTCGCGCTTGAAGCAATTTGGCTAGGGAAGCAGATATAATGCCTTTCCCCAATGATGAGGTAACTCCACCAGTTACAAAAACATATTTGGCATTTGGCATTAAAAGCTGCTTTTTCTTGCTTCGCTAACAAAAGTACAAAACCACCATGACAAATCGATTGGATTATTCATTAGTTAATTCTATGGTTTCGTATCCCTTGTGCTGTAGCAAATATGTCGCAGAATTTCGATAACCTTTGGCTTCTTCTCTGTAGAGGAATTTATTTTGAAGATATTGGGTTTCTCCAAGCGAAAACCCATCGACCAATTTTTTACGTATTACCGCTCGAAGCGTAAGATCAGTCATCAACTCATATCCTCGTATTGCCTCTCGGTTGGGTACAATACCATAAGCATCCTTATAGCGTTCATAGAAGCCTGTGAGTGCGACTGGATTGATATTGAATTTTTCTGCATAGGTAAAAGACAAATTACCAAGATGTGATTGATCGATATTTTCATCATCATAAGCCGATGAGCGATCTAGAGTGAGCAGTCTTGTTTTCCTATTTTCATTTTGCTGGGCATTCAGCATCGAAACCATACTAATAATCAAATTGGTTTTTTTTGTTTCAAGAAAGACCCAATTTTCTTCCAAGTTGGAAGTGAGAGAGTCGATAAGTTCAGGCTTTACAAAATTGAATTCAGAATCAGGGTTAACGATTTCTGCCAATGGAAACTGTTCTTTCAATCGATTTTGAGTAGCCAAGTTTTCAGCATCAGCAACAATCACAATACAAGGGTTTTG
Source organism: uncultured Bacteroidota bacterium (assembly GCA_902566635.1). GTDB lineage: Bacteria > Bacteroidota > Bacteroidia > Flavobacteriales > Flavobacteriaceae > UBA724. The sequence goes on from CACFJP010000007.1 coordinate 58,077, forward strand.
GGCTTGCTTATTTAGCGAGTCGATGTATCGATGCATTCGTTCTTTGAGCAGTTTACGATCAGTGAAACTATGCACCACATTTTTTCGCATTATTAAGGGCTTAGTTGTCAGTGGAGATACCAATGGAACATTTTTCCTTTCAAGTTTTGCACTGACAGTATTAAAATGTCTTGGGACAAAAGGTCCAACAACAAAATCGAATTTCGAAAAATCATTTGTATCAATAAGCTGATTGACCTTAAAGTTATTGTTCTCTGTGTCATACACTGTAAAGTCGATTGTCAAACCAAGTTCAATCAAATCTTCCATGGCTAATCTCGCTCCTGCATAAAAATCCAACGAGATTGTTTGCAGGTTTCTGTTTTGTAAAATTTGATTTGTTTGTTCAATCGAATCAATTGGAACAGTGGGTAATCGAAAAGGTGCCATCAGAGCCACTTTCAATTTGTTTTGTCGGAACAAACTATCACGCAAATTGACCTTTTCAACAATGAGGTTGTCTTCGATTTTAAACTCATGAGATTCACGCTTAGGAAGACGTAGAATCATCCCAGCGATGAGTCCTTTTTCAGTGAGCTCAGGGTTCAGGGAGATCAACTCCTCCTCGCTAACGCCAAGCTTTACCTCAAGGCGATAGTATCCCTCTTTTGGCATTACAGTGTAATAGTTATAATTTGGGTCAAAAGCTTTTGTTTTAATATTAGTTTGTGGTATGATCAACTCTTGCCCTATCGATATCACTGTGCCCATTTCGGGATTTGCTGCTTTAAGTTCGCCGAGGGTGATACCATATCTGTAGGCAACGCGCCAAGGGGTTTCTCCATTGGACACCGTATGTGTATTTGCTTGAGACTCTGGCTTTGGTGGTGGTGGTATTTTTTTGTATCGTGGGATTTTGAGTTTCATCTTGCGCTTCAATCCATCTTTTAATTCAGGGTTGTAATACAACAACTGCTGATCACTAATTTCATATCGTTTTGTTAGACTAAAAATCGTATCGCCTTTTCGGGCTTTATGTATCAAAAAATGTGTTCGATAGTTTTCATGTGGGTCTTGTGCCTGAAGATTTTTAGTCATTAGACATAATATAAATCCAAAAAAGATAAACGCAACCCTATTCCCACTCAATTGTGGCAGGTGGCTTAGAACTGATATCATAAACTACTCTATTGATTCCTTTAACTCGATTAATAATTTTATTGGATACATCCTGCAAAAAGGAGTATGGCAAATTTACCCAGTCTGCAGTCATTCCATCTGTTGATTCAACTGCTCTCAGCGCAACACATTTTTCATAAGTTCTCTCGTCACCCATCACCCCAACACTTTGCACTGGAAGTAAAATGGCTCCTGCTTGCCATACCTTACCATACAAGCCCTCTTGCTTTAGCCCATCAATAAAAATGGCATCAACTTCTTGCAACATTTGAACTTTTTCAGCTGTGATATCCCCCAAAATTCGAATGGCTAAACCAGGGCCAGGAAAAGGATGACGTCCGAGCAATTGGGCAGATAAGCCAAGGGTTCTACCTACTCTCCTTACCTCATCTTTAAATAGCATCCGAAGTGGCTCAACAACTTTTAGCTTCATATAGCTAGGTAAGCCTCCAACATTATGATGAGATTTTATTGTGGCTGAGGGGCCTTTAACAGAGACAGACTCAATCACATCAGGGTATATCGTACCCTGTGCCAGCCAAGCGATATTTTTCAGTTTAGTTGCTTCATCATCAAAAACATCAATAAAAACTTTTCCAATATGTTTACGCTTTTCTTCTGGCTCAGACACCCCTGCCAGCGCAGATAAAAAGCGATCACTCGCATCAACCCCTTTTACATTGAGACCTAGTCCTTCATATTGGGTTAGTACATCAGTAAATTCGTTTTTTCTCAATAACCCATTGTTGACAAAAATACAATGGAGTTGAGAGCCTATAGACTTGTGCAGCAATATCGCAGCTACTGTAGAATCCACCCCTCCAGAAAGACCCAATACAACATGATCATCTCCTATTTTCTCTTTCAGTGCTGCAATTGTAATTTCAGCAAAAGAGCTCGGTGTCCAGTTTGGAGTCAGGCCAGCAATGGAGATCAAAAAGTTTTGCAACAGCTGTTTGCCATCTGTAGTGTGATATACTTCTGGGTGAAACTGAATCCCATATGTTGTTTCCCCATCGATATGATATGCAGCAAAATGCACGTCGTCAGTACTTGCCAAACAAAGACCAGCATTAGGTAGGGATTTGATCGTATCACTATGACTCATCCACACTTGAGAGCCTTGAGAAATATTCTCAAATAATGGGTCATGAATAATCGTCATGAGCTTGGCACGTCCATACTCTCTAGTGTCAGATGGTGCAACCTCTCCGCCTCCAAAATGGGCAAGATATTGCGCCCCATAGCAAACCCCAAGTAGTGGTATTTTACCTTTAATTTTTGACAGATCAGGGTGTGGCGCATCATCAGATCGCACTGAAAATGGGGAACCTGATAAGATGACAGCATCAAAAGACTCGATCTGTTTTGGAAGCTTATTGTAAGGGTGAATTTCACAATAGATGTTCAACTCGCGAACTCGTCGCGCAATAAGCTGTGTGTATTGGGAACCAAAATCTAGGATTAAAGCCTTGTTTTGCATGGTCAAAAATACGATTTATCATCATTATGTTTCAAATCACTCGCTTTTTTTATTTCGAAAAGCATAAGCACATGAAATCCTTGCTAAATGGGTCGATATGTTTAATCAATGTGGGAATAAAATCATCACCATATTGCAATATAAAATCTGCAAAATTAACCCTGCGTTCCTGTAAATCTCCCAAGGGAAATAGCTGTTGTTGCAATTCGGTGATGCGTTTGATGTGATTGACTAACTTTTTACGCTGTGCCTTTAGCAACCTTTTTTCAAGATTCTCTAAACCTTTTGTTTGTTTTTTTTCTTGTGCTTTCACAGCCCCCAAAAATGAAGCATCAGTCTGTTTTGCCAAGTCATAGAGATGCCCAAATTGATCGCCCAACTGCGTTTTGAGAAAACTCAAATCTATCTCAATATTACTAATTTGACGCACACGGCGATTGATTAATTCATTCGAAGGTAAAAACAAATCAGCAGGCGATATTCCCAACGACTTGAGTTTTCGATGTTGCTTGTCTGAAAATAACAAAAGTGAAGATCGCAATTTCAGCATAGGCCGCGGAAGGTCAAAAGACGAAAATGCCTCGCCAAGCTGCAACCAGTATGCAAGCTCTGAGCCACCACCTACATACACCAAATTGGGCAAAACAACTTCTTGAAAAATTGGCCGAAGTAAAGCATTAGGCGAAAATCTCTCAGGATGTTTTTGAAGTGCTGCAACAAACTCTTTTTTGGTAAAAGAAACTTTTGTTTGAACAACATCATAACCATCTTTTGTTTTGGTGATTCGTTGCCGGCCAGACTCACCCATATAAAACAGATTTACATTTCTAGGGTTCACTTGAGGCTTCATCTTTTTTTGAAAAGCTTTTTCCAATCTTTTCATTGTTAACTCACTGGTCGTTTTTATGAGTTGCTCTTCACATTCTTTTTGAACATAAGGTGCAAACTGTTTCTTGAGTTGGGGGTCATCACCATCAACAATTACCAAGCCATAACTTCCAAAAAGCTGATGAACCAAATACCGAGTGGCGTCTGCTAAGTTTGAGTGCTTGCAATAACTTTGCTCAAACAACTCTTGTAATTCCTTTACGTGGGGTCGTTTTCCTAAATGCCGCTTCCAAGTTTTTAAAACTCGAATAAGACCCTCAGTTGACATCCGACCAACTGGACCCTCGCTTTTGTTAGGCCAGTGAATCGTTTGTCCCTCAACAGTAAAGTGGTTGATTTCTTCAAAATCGTGATCTTCAGAGGCCATCCAAAATACTGGTAAATAGGTGTTTCCGTCTTTTTGTGCGTTCCACTTCGCAGCAATTTTAATAACGTCTATGATTTTATATAAAAAGAAAAGCGACCCAGTAAATAAATTGAGTTGATGGCCGGTGGTGATTGTGAAGCAGTTTGAAGAACGCAAAGAATCTATTTTTAGTCTTGGCACATCTTGAATATGTTGATACTGTTGTGAGATTACATTGACTAGATTTTCTCTGAGATGCGGAGTAAATCGGTCTTGCTGTTGTTTGATATGAGCTAAATCGGGTCTATTTTGAAATGGTCTATAAAAGCCATCGAGCAAAGGGTCTGAATGAATCAAACGACTTGTCAAAAAAGGAAGTCGATTGGTCGTTTTGTGATGAATCCCATACTGCTGCATCCGGTAAAGATACGACACAGAAGTTGTCTGCGATAGACTATGTTCATCCAATTCAGTCAAGTGAGCAGAAATTGAACCAGTAATGAATAAAAAACCGAACTGAGAGAAAGGCTTTTAAGTTTTGTTTCGTAAAAGAAAAATTATTCCTCTGCTGCTTTGGTAACTTGAAACGGTAATTGAATCTTAACCTCACGATGCAAACGTATTTCAGCTTCATGGTCACCCAACAACTTTACAGATCCACCTTTAATTTTGATGCACTTTTTTTCGATCTCATGACCAGCATCTATAAGAGCAGCGCTTAAATCGACATTATTGATTGATCCGAATAATTTACCAGTCCCTCCAGCTTTTGCAACAATTTTGATATCCGAAGCCAATAACTTTTTTCCAAGTGCACTGGCATCGTCAACCAACTTCTTTTCTTTGAAAGCGCGTTGCTTGAGGTTTTCTGCTAATACTTTTTTAGCAGAAGGGGTCGCTAAAATTGCTAAGCCCTGAGGAATTAAAAAATTTCGTCCATATCCGTTTTTGACCTGAACAACGTCATCTTTAAAACCTAAGTTTTCTACGTCTTGTTTTAATATGAGTTCCATTGTTTATTATTTTAGAAGGTCAGCAACATAAGGCATTAATGCCAAGTGACGTGAACGCTTGATGGCTACTGACAACTTTCGCTGATATTTGAGCGAAGTACCCGTGAGCCTTCTAGGTAAAATCTTACCTTGCTCGTTAACAAACTTCAATAAAAAGTCTGGATCTTTGTAGTCAATATACTTTATCCCATACTTTTTGAAGCGACAATATTTTTTTAGTTCATTTGTTTCAATGTCTAGAGGTGTGAGGTAGCGTACTTCCCCTTGTTTACCACTTTTACTCGCTTGTTCTAATGATGCCATGAGTTATACTTTAGATGTTAAACGTTCTCTTCGTTTTTCGGCCCAAGCTTCGGCATGTTTGTCTAGCTTGACCGTAAGATAGCGCATTACGCGCTCATCGCGTCTAAATTCCAGTTCTAAAGCATTGACAATTTCAGGAGTGACTTTAAAGTCAAAAAGATGGTAGAAACCACTTTTCTTGTTTTGGATGGTATAAGCAAACTTTTTCAAGCCCCAATCTTCCTGATCAACAAGCTCACCATCGTTTGAAGTGATGATATCAGCATACTTTTGAACTGCTTCCTTTACCTGATCTTCAGATAAAACGGGATTTAAAATGAAAACAGTTTCGTAATGATTCATATTTATAAATTGGGCAGCGAAATTATTACTTTTGTTTATCAATTCCAATCCTTTTATAATTTTTTACATGAAAAGGAGTTATGAAGAAGTGCAACGATCATACAATTATTGACTGCTTATCTACAATGGATCGACGTCAACCAATAGTTTTATAGATCGAAAGTTGGGTATTTGTTCAAACCTTTTGATGATGCGGTTGAGCTGCTCTTTGGCTGATGAAACAGATTGATTGGTAGGTAGTTTGAGCAATACTTGAATCAAAAATTGGTTGCGTATCCGACCTATTGGAGGTGACTGTGGCCCCAAAACAATCGAAAACTGATTTCTCAACGCTTGTGTAAACCAGTCTGCTGACTGTTGTAACGTTGCAAAATTTTTATGCTTGAGTTCAAAACGAATCAAGCGAACAAATGGTGGGTATGAAAACTCTTTTCTCTGCTTGCATTGGGTTGAAAACATACTTTCATAATCATATTTCTTTAGTTGCTGAAGGATTTGGTGGTTGCTGTCATAGGTCTGAATCAATACGCTACCCTGACGATCTTTTCGACCTGCCCGACCTGAAACTTGTAACAAAATCTGGAATGCTCTTTCATGTGCTCGAAAGTCCTGAAAATTGAGTAGTGAGTCTGCCAAAACAACACCAACAAGAGTAACTTTATTAAAATCTAACCCCTTTGTCAGCATCTGCGTACCAATCAATATATCCAATTCATGCTGCTCAAAACGCTGAATCAAATCTCTGTGCCCATACTTTCCTTTTGTCGTATCAGAATCCATTCGTGCAACGCGAGACTCAGGGAACAAGTCCTTTATTTCAGTTTCGATTTGTTGGGTTCCAAGGCCTATCGGCCTTGGATGAGCTGTGCCACATGCTACACAATGTGCATGACTCAAAACTGCATAACCACAATAATGACATTTGAGTTTTTCATTGTGTTTGTGATAGGTTAAACTCACATCACAATTGGGGCATTGAGGTACATGACCACAGGCTGTACAGTTCACATAAGAAGAAAATCCTCGTCTGTTTTGAAACAATATCACCTGCTCTTTTGCCTCTAAAGTTTTTGAAATCGCTTCAATCATTGCCTCCGAAAAGTGACCTCTCATCTGCTTTTTTTTATGAAAAGTCTTCAGATCGATTAATTCAATTGTTGGCATCGAAAATCCTTTATATCTCTTTTTTATTTCGACAAGTGAGTACTTCCCGATATGACTGTTATGGGTAGACTCTATTGCAGGAGAAGCAGACCCCATCACAATTTTGGCCTGATGCAAGCCAGCAAGTACGACAGCCACATCCCTCGCATGATAACGAGGGTTTGATTCAAACTGTTTGTAAGCCACTTCATGCGATTCGTCAACGATGATAAGACCAATATTCGAAAATGGCAATAGCACTGCCGATCGAGCACCAACGATCAATTGTGCACTGGGGTGTTGTTGCAACACCTTGTTCCAAACCTCAGCACGTTCGCTGGGTGTGTAGCGAGAGTGATAAACAGACATACACTTACCAAAATGAACATATAGACGCTTGATAATTTGCGTTGTCAATGCGATTTCTGGCAGAAGAAAAAGAACTTGTTTTCCCTTGTCGATCATCTCCTGCACAAGATGAATGTACACTTCCGTTTTTCCCGACGCTGTGACGCCATGCAATAAAATACGATTCGTTTCATTGGCATCATCTCGAATCGATTGCAATGCTTTTTGTTGGGGATCTGTAAGCACTTGAGGAGGTGTTTCGGGTGCTGTTTTGACTGCCAAGCGATCTACAATAACTGACTTTTGATCCAATACGCCATTATTGATTAGTGTTTTGACAGAAGATGGAGATACCCCTGAGATTTCCAAAAATGATGATTTTTGAACAGGTGGTTTTTGTCGCATAAACTGCAATAGCGTTTCTCGTTGTTTGGGATTACTAACCACATCATTCAAAAGGGCTTGAAGGTTCTCATCCCCTTTATACTTGGGAGAAAGCACCAACTGTTGTTCTTGCTTGGGTTTGAATTTTGTATAAACCTCCTCACGTACTTGAATCAAGTTATGGCTAAGCAACTCTTGGGCGAGTTTATAGGTGTTTTTTGAAAGCTCTAGTTTGAAAGTTTCAGAAAGGGTAATTTTTCCATATTGTTGCAAAGAAGTAAGAAGTTGCTCGGCATTAGCACTCAGCTTGACGTCTGGTGAAGGAAGTTTATGAAAGTGAAGTTCTGTCTCACTTTCAAGCAAAAGAATACTGGGCATGGCAGCACGATAAACACTGCCAAAGGGACTAATGTAATATGTTGAAATCCACTCCCATAGCTCGATTTGTTTTTGATTGACAATTGGGGTTTGATCTATAATATACTCAATTGATTTAGCTTCATAAGCAGGGATAATTGTATGTGTCTTATAACTTAAAGCAGCGTATTTTTTTTTGTTGCCAAAGGGAACAACAATTCGAATGCCAGGCTGAATAAAATTGTATTCTTCTTCGGTTACAGCATATGTAAATAGATTTGGGATTGGCAATGGCAGAATCAAATCAACAAAAAATGGCATATGAATTATACTGTTTTAAAATTGACTTTATGTTCATTTGTGATTACAAAATTTCCCAAAATAAGCTAGGTTATGAATAGCGAAAGTAAGAAATTTCTACTTCGTCAACACCTAAATGGTTGTATCTTTATCACATGAAAATAAAATGTGTCGCCATTGGAAAAACATTAGGCTCATATGGACTTGAAGAAGTACAAACCTATGTGAAACGCATCCAACATTTCATACCTTTTGAGTTTATTGAACTCAAAGAAATCAAACACAACAAACACAATCGAGAAAATGCACTGTTGGCTGAGGAGATAAGTATTTTAAAGCATGTCAGTAGCAGAGATGCTTTGATTCTCTTTGATGAAAAAGGAAAGCAAATGGACTCAAAAGCTTTTGCTCAATTTATCTCCAAACAGACGATGTTAGAGAGTGGGACACTAGTGTTTTGTCTTGGAGGTGCCTATGGGTTTAGCGAATCTTTACGCAAGCGTGCAAAAGGGATGGTTTCACTCTCCCCAATGACTTTCCCTCACCAACTTGCCAGAGTGATTGCCCTTGAACAGCTCTATCGAGCTTATACGATCATCAATCATCATCCTTATCATCACGCATGAATAAGTTAATTCTCGCCACACACAACGAACATAAAGCCGAGGAGTTTAAGCAAATTCTACCTCAATTTCGAGTGCAAACACTAGCAGACCTCAACTATGATCAGGAGATTACTGAAACAGCATCTGACTTGGAAGGAAATTCGCTTTTAAAAGCTGATACGATTTTTAGGCAGTATGGGCATATTGTAATTTCGGATGATAGTGGTCTTGAGGTTAAGGCATTGAATGGTGCGCCAGGTGTGTACTCGGCTCGTTATGCTGGAGAGCAAAAAGATGATCAGAAAAACACTGAAAAATTAATTCATGAACTCAAAGGAATCACAAACAGAAATGCGCAATTTAGAACTGTTATCACACTTATGAGCTCAAATGACACCCTTCAATTTGAAGGGATTGTTGAAGGCGCAATCGTACATGAACCCAAAGGTGACAAGGGCTTTGGTTATGACCCTGTTTTTATACCCAATGGATATCAAAAAACATTTGCAGAACTCTCATCAAATGAAAAAAATAAAATCAGTCATAGAGCCAATGCGATAGAAAAATTGGTTGCCTTTATAGAAAAAAATCCAACTTTTTGTTAAAATTTAGTAAAAAATATGTGGTCATAGCTGTGAAACAACTTAGTTTGCACAATAGAAAAAATGACTAGACATTTTTTTTTATTGGTTTTACTTTTAGGTTGGAATACAAAATTGGCAGCCCAAGAGTTGATTGGGGTTGTCAAAAATGCTTCTGACGACAGGCCAATTCCAACTGTTCATGTATTAAATCTTAATAAGGTTTTGATGAGTATCACAGATGCCAATGGTGTTTTTGCCATTGATGCTGAAATCAATGATACTTTATATCTATCTTATCTGGGTTTTAAGTCGATTAAAATTACTGTTACAAACGACCTGATTAAATTTCCAAAAACAGAGTTCAAATTGACAGCACTGGCACTGGCACTCGAAGAAGTCGTCGTTCGCCCATATCAGCTGACAGGCTACCTTGAAATTGATGCCAAAAATGTTCCCATCAATCGCAACCAGCGCTATAGCATCCCAGGGCTGCCAACTG